>NZ_JBEPLM010000002.1:0-783124 GCF_040545255.1 Mesorhizobium shonense | reverse complement strand
TTGACGAAATGCGTCATGCCGAACTTCTCGCCCCAGGCCTTCTTGTCGTTGTTGATGTCGACGCCGATGATCATGTCGGCGCCGGCAAGGCGAAGACCCTGGATGACGTTCAAGCCAATGCCGCCGAGGCCGAAGACGACAGCCGTCGCGCCCTGCTCGACTCGTGCCGTGTTGATGACCGCGCCGATGCCGGTGGTCACCCCGCAGCCGATGTAGCAGATCTTGTCGAAGGGGGCGTCCGGATTGACCTTGGCGACAGCGATCTCCGGCAGCACGGTGAAGTTGGAGAAGGTCGAGCAGCCCATATAGTGAAACAGCTTTTCGCCATTGACCGAGAAGCGCGAGGTGCCGTCGGGCATCAGGCCTTGGCCCTGCGTGGCGCGGATGGCGGTGCACAGATTGGTCTTCCTCGACAGGCACGACGGGCACTGCCGGCATTCGGGCGTATAGAGCGGGATGACGTGGTCGCCCTTCCTGACCGAGGTCACGCCCTTGCCGACATCGACGACGATGCCGGCCCCCTCATGGCCGAGGATGGCCGGAAAGATGCCTTCCGGATCGGCGCCCGAGAGCGTGAACTCGTCGGTGTGGCAAATGCCGGTCGCCTTGACCTCGACCAGCACCTCGCCGTCGCGCGGGCCCTCGAGGTCCACCTCCATGATCTCCAGCGGCTTTCCGGCGCCAACGGCTACTGCGGCTCGCGTTTTCATGAGGCATTCCTCCCAAGGCAGTCGAAGAATTCCGTGCTCGGCGGGCTTGACGCCCGCTCGCAACAAATGTCCGTTTTCTGGCCGTCGTGAGGTCGCGATAATCGAACGATCCACCTCATAAGTCTATTCTACCAAGGTACCCCGGCCCTCAACCGCGTCGAGGCGGCCGCGCTATGGACGCGGCGCTGATCTTGAGGATCAGTTCGGAGCTTTTTGCGCAGGTTTCGGGAAGCCGTGACCCGTTTGGTCGCCGATCTCCCTGGCACGAGCAAATTGGACTAAAGCAGAAGCAACGAGCCAGCCTGCAAGGTTTGATAAATCCAGCACTTCCGCTAAGTTCGCCACGGGCACCTTGGCTTGGCGCCGGTCCGACACGATCGGGCTTCTGCGCAAGAACGGGTATGGCTATCGATGACGAGCGCGGTGCCGAGCACTCTTGCGGCCTTTTTGTGCTTTCTTTTCCTGACCGCCAACATTTCCGGGGCGGCAGGCCAGGAAGAGGCGGGCAAACAACCGACGGCAACGGCCGGGGCTGAAAAAAAGATCACTGAAATCAAGATCGGCTACCTGCGGGCCTACGCCTCGCGACTGACGCTTTCCCTGCTCGACGTGCCGCCGCGTGACGAAGGCGTCGCGGGTGCCAATGTCGCTATCGGCGACAACAACACGACCGGGAAGTTCATCAATCAGAAGTTCAGCCTGGACGTTACCGAGATAAAGCCGGAATCCGACGCGGTTCAGGCATTCGGCGACCTGCTCGCCAAAGGCGACCGCTATGTGGTCGCCGACCTCTCGGCCAAGCAGTTGCTGTCGATCGCCGATATCGCACGCGACAAGGGCGTGCTGATCTTCAACATCGGCGCCACCGACGACAGGCTGCGCGAGGAGGACTGTCGCATAAACGTTTTCCATATCGCGCCGACGCGCAGCATGCTGGCCGACGCGCTGGCGCAGTATCTCATGGTGAAGAAATGGCCGAACTGGGTGCTGCTCTATGGTTCGCATGATGAGGACCACCTCTATGCCGACGCGTTGCGCCGCGCGGCAACCCGCTTCGGCGGCCAGATCGTCGCCGAGAAGGAATTCAAGGACACCGGCACGGCGCGCCGCACCGATACTGGAGCCACGCAGATACAGCAGCAGATTTCGGTATTCACACAAGACCTGCCGGAGCACGATGTGCTGCTTGTGGCCGATGAAAGCGAGGTGTTCGGGACTTACGTCCCCTACCGCACCTGGACGCCGCGGCTTGTCGCAGGCACGGCCGGGCTTGTGCCATCGTCGTGGCATCCCGCCAGCGAGCAATGGGGCGGCATCCAGATGCAAAGTCGCTTCCTGAGGACGACGGGCCGGCGAATGCTGTCCAAGGACATGTCGGCCTGGACGGCCGTGCGGGCCGTCGGCGAAGCCACCGCGCGCACCAATGGCGACGATCCGAAAAAGATCAGCGATTACATCCGTTCGGACGATTTCTCGGTCGCCGCCTTCAAGGGACAGAAGCTGACCTTCCGCAAATGGAACCTCCAGCTGCGCCAGCCGATCCTGCTTGGCGACACCAAGTCGGTCGTCTCGACCTCGCCGCAAGAGGGCTATCTCCACCAGGTTTCCGAGCTCGACACGCTCGGCGTCGATCAGCCGGAGACGAAATGCGCCCTTAAGTAGAAAGCAATCGGGAGGAATTTCGGTGCAAGGACGAGCTTGTGCACTCGCCATTCTCGCGACCGGCTTCATGGCGGGTCCGGCGTCGGCCTATACGGCCTTTGTCTCCAACGAGAAGGACAATACGATGACCGTCGTCGATACGGCGACCATGCAGGTGGTCAAGACCGTCGACGTCGGCCAAAGACCGCGCGGCATCACCATTTCGCATGACGGCAAGTTCATCTATCTGTGCGCCAGCGACGACAATATGATCCAAATCATCGACACCGCGACGCTGCAGGTCGTTGGCACGCTGCCCTCCGGCGACGATCCCGAATTGTTCGTGCTTTCGCCCGACGGCAAGACGCTCTACGTCGCCAATGAAAACGACAATCTGGTCACCGCGATCGACGTCGACAGCAAGGAAGTCAAGACCGAGATTCCGGTTGGCGTCGAACCGGAAGGCATGGCCGTCAGCCCGGACGGCAAGACCATGGTCAACACCTCAGAGACCACCAGCATGGCGCATTTCATCGACACCGAGAGCCATGAGGTAACCGACAACGTGCTGGTCGACACGCGCCCGCGCTTCGCCGCGTTCAAGCCCGACGGATCGCAGATCTGGGTAAGCGCCGAAGTCGGCGGCACCGTCAGCGTCATCGACAATGCCAAGCGGCAGGTGGTGAAGAAGATCAGGTTCGCGATTGCGGGATTGAGGGCAGAAACCATTCAGCCGGTAGGCATCGCCATCAGCGCCGACGGCAAGAAGGCCTATGTCGCGCTCGGCCCGGCGAACCATGTCGCGGTGATCAACACGCAAAGCTACGAGGTGGAAAAGTACATCCTCGTCGGCCAACGCGTCTGGCATCTGGACTTCACCCCCGATCAGAAAATACTGATCACCACGAATGGCAATTCCAACGACATCACTTTCATCGATACGGCGACCGACGAGCCGGTTCAGTCGGTCACCGTCGGCCAGCAGCCCTGGGGCGTGGTCATATCGCCCAATTAGAGCGCAGTCGGGAAGCTGAGGCCTGCAACTGAAGCCAAAGGCAATCGAGCGCGCTAGATAAGGGGCACGGCCTGAAGGAGCCATCCATGCAGCATGTCAGGACGGGGGCAGCGGGAGATGAAGTGGCGGCGCTCGACGTCGCCGGCGTCAGCCATTCCTATGGTCCCAAGCGGGCGCTCAACGACGTCACTTTTTCGATCGCACCGGCGACTTTCACTGCCCTGCTCGGCCTCAATGGTGCCGGCAAGACAACTCTGTTCTCGTTGATCAGCCATCTCTACAACACGCGCCGGGGATCGATCCGCATCTTCGGCCATGACGTCAGCCATGCTTCCGGCGAGGCGCTCAGGCGTGTCGGCATCGTGTTCCAGGCACGTACGCTCGATCTCGACCTCAGCGTCTACCAGAACCTCTCCTATCACGCCTCGCTGCACGGCATCAGCGGACGCGAAGCCCGGCAGCGTATCGCCACTTTGCTTGAAACGGTCGACATGCAGGGTCGCGAGCATGACAAGGCCCGTTCTCTCTCCGGCGGCCAGATGCGGCGCATCGAAATCGCCAGGGCGCTGCTCCACCGCCCTTCCTTGCTGCTGCTCGACGAGGCGACGGTCGGTCTCGACATCCAGTCGCGCGCGGGCATTCTTGCCACCACCCGCAAGCTGGTCGAAACCGACGGCATCGGCGTGCTTTGGGCCACCCATTTGATCGACGAGGTTGACGACGGCGACCACGTGGTCGTGCTGCGTCAGGGGGACCTGGTCGCCAAGGGCAAGGTGGCCGACGTCGTCAAGGCAAGCGGCACGGGTTCGATCGGCGACGCCTTTTCGAGGCTCAGCCGCAGCGAAGCAGCCGGCATTGCGGAGATCTCGCCATGAGCGCTTCGGCAATGCCGGAAAAGGTCGCCCCCGTCACGCCGGCGACCTCCGGCGCGTTCGGCCTTCGTCACTATCTCATCTGCCTGAAAGGTGTCGTCGTACGGGAATGCCTGCGCTTCCTGCATCAACGCGAGCGCTTCATCTCCTCGCTGGTTCGACCGCTCGTCTGGCTGTTCATTTTTGCCGCCGGATTCCGCCAGGTGCTCGGCGTCTCGATCATTCCGCCCTACAAGACCTACGTGCTCTATGAGGTCTACATCACGCCAGGCTTGTGCGGCATGATCCTTCTGTTTTCGGGCATGCAGTCTTCGCTGTCGATGGTTTACGACCGCGAGATGGGCAATATGCGCATCCTGCTTGTCAGCCCATTTCCGCGTTGGTTCCTGCTGCTGTCGAAGATGCTCGCCGGCGTTGCCGTCTCGATCGCGCAGGTTTACGCGTTCCTGATCGTTGCCTGGTTCTGGGGCGTCAAGGCACCGCCGCTCGGCTATTTGTTCGTGCTGCCGGCGCTGTTCCTGTCGGGCATGATGCTTTGTGCGCTCGGCATGCTTTTGTCCTCGATGATCAAGCAGCTCGAAAACTTCGCCGGCATCATGAACTTCGTCATCTTTCCCGGCTATTTCGCTTCTCCGGCGCTCTACCCTTTGTGGCGTATCCAGGAAGCGAGCCCGCTTCTTTACAAGCTCTGCCTCGCCAACCCCTTCACCTATGCCGTCGAACTGATCCGCTTCGCCTTCTACGGGCAGGTCGATTGGGTGTCGCTGGGTGTCGTGGCCGGCTGCACGCTGCTGTTCCTGGGAGGCGCCATCATCGCTTATGACCCTTCGCGCGGCCTGATGACTCGCAAACAGGGCACGGGAGGAAACGGTTGATGGAACGGATGAGCCTTGTTGGCAGCCTGGTTGCGGCTGCCGTGCTCGTGCCGCACGCCAGCGCCATGGCCGCGAATACCGATCCGGACTGGCCCTGCGTGCAGCGCAAGGTGCCGCAACTCTCGCTCGGCCAGGTCTGGAACGGACCGGACCTTCCACCGGCGGCGAAGGACTGGTCGGAGGACCCTTCGGTCTCCGCTTTGGTCGAGGAGTTGGCGGCTCGCCGGCTGCCGATCGCGGACGCGCAGAAGAAGATTAGGGATTTTGCGGCCTCGGTGCCGGCCGGGCAGCTTGCGCCGAAAATGGCGATGCTCGAGCAGGGCATGTTCGACCACATGGACGCCGAGCGTTCGCACGTGATTTCCGGCATTTCCCGCTACGCCCACAGGCAGCTCGAAATGGCAGCCGAATTGCGCAAGCAAGCGTCCGATGTCGATGCGTTGCGTGCGAAACCCGACGCGGATCAGGACGAGGTCGAGCGGCGGACCGACCAACTGAATTTCGCCACGCGAATCTTCAACGAGCGAGCGCAATCGCTGACTTACGTCTGCGATGTGCCGACGATAATCGAGCAGCGGCTTTACCAGCTGTCCAAGACCGTCTCGGAAACGCTTGCCCCGAAGAAATAGTCCGTCAGGATCCCCGGCCGGGCAGCACACGCCAGCGCTGAACGACATAGCCAGGATGTGTCTCCAGCCAATGGGCGACCAGCGGCTGCGCCTGCATGAAGGCCACCCCGGGATTCATGGCCAGGCCGTCCGCCATTTCCTCGCGTTGCTCGCAAGTCTGCGGCGCCGCCGTCATGCAGACCATCATCACGATCGTATAAAGCATTGCCCCTTCCCCTTCGAATTCCCGAACCCCACGCCCGGGACGCATAGCGATTTGCATGCAGGGTTGGCTGCCCATCCGTCTAGCCGCGAGTGTGAAGCGCCTGCCCCTGCCCTTCTATGCAGCAACATAACATGAGGGCCGGCCGACCACCATCGGCGGCGACGATTGTCCACGCCCCTTCTCGGATCTTTTCGCACGATCGCGGTGGCCGATATATGAGGCGTTTCACTCCGGTCGTTTTCCGGTTGCCATCGCTTGTTGCCTCGGTGCTGCTTCATTCGCTTCGGCGTGTGGATACAGTTTGCCGAACAGGGGCAGGTATGTTGCGCCCTTGCGCATCAGGAAATCGTTGAAGGTCGCCATCGCCGGCGAGATCACGTGATCGGTGCGCATCACCGAAAACCATTGCCGGCGGATCGGCATGCCGATCACGTCGAGAATGACGAGCCGGCCCGCTTCCGTTTCCGCGGCAATGGTGTGGGCGGAGATGAAGGCGATGCCGAGACCTGCCATCACCGCCTGCTTGATCGTCTCGTTCGAGCCCATCTCGACGCCGAGATCGTCGATCCGGCCAGGCACGTCGCTCAGGAATATCTCCAGCGAGATGCGCGTGCCCGAGCCCGGCTCGCGAATGATGAAATGCTCCTCGGCGATCCTTTCCTTGGAAATGTCGCGCGCCGACGCCAGCGGGTGTTCGGGCGGCGCGATGATAACCAGCGGGTGATCGCCGAAGACCGAAGCGCGCACCGAGACTTCCTTGGGCGGACGGCCCATCAGCGCGATGTCGATGTCGTGGTTCTTCAAACTATCGATCGTTTCGGCGCGATTGCCGATGGCAAGCCGCATGTCGATGTCGGGATGCTCCTTCATGAAGCCGGCCATGAGCCGCGGCGCGAAATATTTGGCGGTGGAAACGACGCCGAGCCTCAGGCTGCCGGTGCGCACGCCCTTGATGGCGTCCATCTCGTCGTCGAGCAGACGAAGCCGCTCCTCGATAGCCTGCGCCGCCTCGACGAAGGCCAGCCCTGCGGCGGTGGGACGCATGCCGTCCGACGTCCGGTCGAACAAGGCCAGCTGGAACTCCTCCTCCACCTGTCGCAACTGGATCGTCACCGCTGGAGGAGAGAGGCCTAACACCTTGGCCGCGCTGACGATTTTCCCGTGGCTGACGATTGCCTGAACGGTCTTGAATTGCTTAAGCGTGAGGTTTCTCATGCGACATACTAAATTATTTTTACTGGTCAGGTAAAGTTATTGAATTTTACTTAGCGCAGATCGTTTGGTTTCATCTCCCCATCCGGCCTCGAGGGATACGGCCGGACCGGGAGGTTACGATGCCAGCGGCAACGCTCGACGCTTTTCTGAACTCCTATCTCGGCGGCCCGCTTGACGAACGCCGCTCCGCGGTCGTGGCCACCGTCCGTCAGCTGACGCAGGCCGCCACCAAGGTCCGCAATGCCATCAACCAAGGGGTGCTCGGCACCGCTTTTGGAGGGACCCGCGGCATCAATGCAGACGGCGATGTCCAGAAGGATCTCGACATCTTCGCCGACGAGATCTTCCTCGACGCGATGCGCCACGCTCCGGTCGCGCTCTATGCATCCGAGGAGCTGGAGCAGCCGGTCCTGCTCGACAGGAAAGCCCCCCTCGCCGTCGCTATCGACCCGCTGGACGGCTCTTCCAACATCGACACCAACGTGTCGATCGGAACGATTTTCTCGCTCCTCCCTGCGACTGGCGCGCCGGACGCCAATCCGGCCGCCTCTTTTTTGCAGGCGGGCGTGCGCATGCTGGGCGCCGGGTTCTTCATCTACGGGCCGCAGCTGGCTCTCGTTCTGTCGCTCGGCAGCGGCACGCACGTCTTCGTGCATTCGACCAGGCTGGGCACCTTCGTCCAGGCCTACGAAAGCCGGATCATCCCGGAGCGTACCCAGGAGTTCGCCATCAACGCCGCCAACTACCGCCACTGGGACGAGGCCGTGCGCCTCTATGTCGACGACTGTCTGGAAGGCACCGAAGGCCCACGGGAGAAGGACTTCAACATGCGCTGGATCGCTTCGCTTGCCGCCGACTGCTATCGCATATTGATGCGCGGCGGCGTGTTTCTGTATCCCGGCGACCAACGCAGAGGCTACCGCCAAGGCCGCCTTCGGCTCGTCTACGAGGCCAATCCAATTGCTTATCTGGTCGAACAGGCGGCCGGCGCAGCGACCGATACGATTACCCGCATCCTCGAAATCGAACCCGAGAGCCTGCATCAGCGCATCCCCGTGGTCTTCGGATCCGCCCGGGAAGTCGCGCGGATCGCCCGCTACCACACCGAACCCAGCGCGATCGGCGAGCGTGCGCCGCTGTTCAGCCGCCGCGGACTTTTCAGGGCTTGAGCAGCATCATGTCGGCAAGGCATCCCATCATCACCATCACCGGATCGTCGGGCGCGGGCACAACCTCGGTCAAGCGCATCTTCGAGTTGATCTTCCGGCGCGAGAATATCGAGGCCGCCTTCATCGAGGGCGACGCCTTTCATCGCTACGACCGCGCGGCGATGAAGGTGGAGGTGGCCAAACAGGAAAAGGCAGGCAACCCGAACTTCACCCATTTCCATGCCGAGGCCAACGAGCTCGGGATCCTCGAGGGGGTTTTCGAGGAATATGGCCGCCGGGGAAGCGGAAGGACCCGCACCTACGTCCATGACGAGGACGAGGAGAAGCTCTACGGCACGCCGCCGGGGAATTTCACCGAATGGCGCGAATTCGCGCCGAGCGACCTGCTCTTCTACGAAGGCCTGCATGGCTGCGTCGTCACCGACAAGATCGACCTGGCCAGGCATGCGGACCTCAAGATCGGCGTGGTGCCGGTCATAAATCTCGAATGGATCCAGAAGATCCATCGCGACCGCGCTACGCGCGGCTATTCCACCGAAGCGGTGATGGACGTGATCCTGCGCCGCATGCCGGACTATGTCCGCTATATCGTTCCGCAATTCTCGCAGACCGCGATCAACTTCCAGCGCGTGCCGATCGTCGACACGTCAAACCCGTTCATCGCACGCTGGATTCCGACCCCTGACGAATCGATGCTGGTCATCCGCTTCGCCAATCCTCGCGGCATCGATTTCCCTTACCTGCTTTCAATGATCCACGACTCCTTCATGTCGCGGCCGAATTCCATAGTGGTGCCGGGCAACAAGCTCGACCTTGCCATGCAGCTGATCCTGACGCCGCTCATCCTGCAATTGATCGAACGCAAGAAACGTGTGTCGTGAGGAGGACGCTATGACCAGCCTGGCAGCATTGAAGTCCGTCGTCGCCGCCGTCTCCGAGCGCGACATGGCGAACGCTATCCGCGCTCTGGCCATGGACAGCGTGCAGAAGGCCAATTCCGGACATCCGGGCATGCCGATGGGCATGGCCGATGTCGTGACGGTATTGTTCGGCCGCTTCGTCAATATCGACCCGACAGCGCCGGACTGGCCTGATCGCGACCGCTTCGTGCTTTCGGCCGGGCACGGCTCAATGCTGCAATATGCGCTGCATTATCTGCTCGGCTACCAAGACATGCCGATCGAGGAATTGCAGCGGTTCCGTCAATTGGGCAGCCGTACCGCCGGACATCCGGAGCATGGTCACGCGCTTGGCATCGAGACGACGACCGGTCCGCTCGGACAAGGCATTTCGACCGCCGTCGGCATGGCGCTGGCGGAGCGCATGCTTGCCGTCCGCCACGGCGCCGATCTCGTCGACCATTACACCTACGTGATCGCCGGCGACGGCTGCCTGCAGGAAGGCATCAGCCACGAAGCAATCGACCTCGCAGGTCACCTGAAGCTCTCCCGCCTGATCGTGCTTTGGGACGACAACGCCATCTCCATCGACGGACCGACCTCGCTGTCGACATCGATGGATCAGCCAACCCGGTTCAAGGCAGCCGGATGGCTTGTCCAGTCGGTGGACGGCGACGACATGGAGGCAGTCGCCGCGGCAATCGAGACCGCGCGGCGGTCGGATCGGCCATCGCTGATCGCCTGCCGCACGGTGATCGGCAAAGGAGCGCCAAATCTCGGCGGTTCGGAAAAGACGCATGGCGCGCCGCTGGGCGATGCGGAGGTTGCCGCGACGCGGCAAAACATCGGCTGGGCCTACGCGCCGTTCGAGGTGCCGGACGATATCCTTTCCGCATGGCGCGAGATTGCCGAGCGCGGGCGAGCGGCTCGGCGCGCCTGGGAGCAGCGGCTTGCCGCCTCGCCGCAGCGGAAGGCCTTCGAGCGCGCGATCGGCGGCAATTTGCCCGATGCGGTGTTCGAGGCCCTTGGCGCCTTCCGCGCCGGGCACGTCGAGAAGGCGACAAAGGTTGCAACGCGCAAGGCCTCCGAAATGGCGCTTGCCGCGATCAACGGCGCCACCGAGCTGACGATCGGCGGCTCCGCCGACCTCACGCATTCGAACCTGACGATCACCAAGGGCATGGATCGCATAGCGCCCGGCGACTATGCAGGCCGCTACATTCACTACGGCATCCGCGAGCACGGCATGGCCGCGGCCATGAACGGCATCGCGCTGCATGGCGGCTTCGTGCCCTACGGCGGCACCTTCCTGTGCTTCGCCGACTATGCTCGCGGCGCGATGCGGCTCTCGGCGCTCATGAGCCAACGCGTCGTCTACGTGATGACGCATGATTCCATCGGTCTCGGCGAGGACGGCCCGACCCATCAGCCGATCGAGCACCTGGCGATGCTGCGGGCGACACCGAACCTCAACGTCTTGCGCCCGGCCGACATCATCGAAACGGCAGAGTGCTGGGAGCTGGCGCTGAAGAGCGAGAAGCGGCCGAGCGTGCTGGTGCTCTCGCGCCAGAACCTGCCGATGCTGCGCCAGGCACACAGCGACGAAAACCGATCCGGCCGGGGCGCTTACATCTTGCGCGAGCCATCCGCGCATCGCGCTGTGACGCTGATCGCGACCGGCTCGGAGGTCGAGATCGCCGTTGCCGCCGCCGAACGGCTGGAGACCGAACACGGCATCGCCGCCGCGGTCGTCTCGATGCCTTGCTGGGAACTGTTCGAGGAACAGGATGCCGACTACCGGAAGTCCGTCCTCGGCTCTGCGCCGCGCGTCGCCGTTGAGGCCGCCGCCCGTCTCGGCTGGGACCGCTGGATCGGCGACACGGGCGCTTATGTCGGCATGACCGGCTTCGGTGCCAGTGCTCCCGCCCCGGACCTCTACCGGCATTTCGACATCACGACCGAAGCCGTCGCCGCGGCGGCGCTGAAGCTCATCATCTAGGAGGACGGACAATGGCCCGCATCACCCTTCGCCAGCTTCTCGACCATGCCGCCGAGCGCGGTTACGGGGTGCCGGCATTCAACATCAACAACATGGAACAGGGCCTCGCCATCATGGAGGCGGCGAGCGCTTGCGACGCGCCGGTGATCATCCAGGCCTCGCGCGGCGCCCGCTCCTATGCCAACGACATCATGCTGGCAAGGATGATGGATGCGCTGACCGAGATCCATCCGGCCATTCCGCTGTGCATCCATCAGGATCACGGCAACAACGAAGCCACCTGCCTTTCGGCGATCCGCCACGGCTTCACCTCGGTGATGATGGACGGGTCGTTGATGGCGGACGCCAAGACCCCGGCAAGCTACGACTACAACGTCGCCATCACCGAACGCGTCGCGCGCATGGCGCATTGGGTCGGCGCTTCCGTCGAAGGCGAGCTCGGCGTGCTCGGCTCGCTGGAAACCGGCCAGGGCGAGGCCGAGGACGGTCACGGCGCGGAGGGCGCGCTATCGCACGACCAGCTCTTGACCGATCCCGATCAGGCGGTCGACTTCGTGACCGCCACGCGGGTCGATGCGCTGGCGATTGCCTGCGGAACCTCACACGGCGCCTACAAGTTCACGCGCAAGCCGGACGGCGACATCCTGGCCATGCAGGTGATCGAGGCGATCCACGAGAAGCTGCCGAACACGCATCTGGTCATGCACGGTTCGTCCTCCGTGCCGCAGGAACTGCAGGACATCATCAACAAGTATGGCGGCGAGATGCCCCAGACCTTCGGCGTTCCGGTCGAGGAAATCGAGCGCGGCATCCGCCACGGCGTGCGCAAGGTCAACATCGACACCGATTGCCGCATGGCCATGGCCGGGCAGTTCCGCCGCGTCGCGACGCAGGATCCGCGCGAATTCGATCCGCGCAAATTCCTGAAGCCCGCCATGGACGCCTTGCGCGACCTTTGCCGCGATCGTTTCGAACGCTTCGGCACCGCCGGCAACGCCTCGAAGATCAAGGTCATCGCCATGGACGAGATGGCGAAACGCTACGCCGAGGGAAAACTCGACCCGCAAATCGCAACCGCCAAAGCCGCCTGAGCAGCGGTCCGCCAAAAAAGGAAAGGACCAGCGTCATGCCCAACAGATCCGAAACCGTGACCGGCAAGGACCGCTACAGGTCCGGTGTCATGGAATACAAGAAAATGGGCTATTGGGAGCCCGACTACGAGCCGAAGGACACCGACATAATCTCGGTGTTCAGGATCACGCCGCAGGACGGTGTCGACCCGATTGAGGCCGCGGCAGCCGTCGCCGGCGAATCCTCGACCGCAACCTGGACGGTGGTCTGGACCGACCGGCTGACGGCGAGCGAAAAATACCGCGCCAAGGCCTATAGGGTGGACCCGGTACCGAACGCGCCCGGACAGTATTTCGCCTATATCGCCTACGACCTCGACCTGTTCGAGCCGGGTTCCATCGCCAATCTTTCGGCATCGATCATCGGCAACGTCTTCGGTTTCAAGCCGTTGAAGGCGTTGCGGCTCGAAGACATGCGTTTTCCCGTCGCCTATGTGAAGACCTTCCAGGGTCCGGCGACCGGCATCGTCGTCGAACGCGAGCGCCTCGACAAGTTCGGCCGCCCGCTGCTCGGCGCCACCGTCAAGCCGAAGCTCGGCCTGTCGGGCCGCAACTACGGGCGCGTCGTCTACGAGGCGCTCAAAGGCGGGCTGGATTTCACCAAGGACGACGAGAACATCAACTCGCAGCCTTTCATGCATTGGCGCGAGCGCTTCCTCTACTGCATGGAGGCGGTCAATAAGGCACAGGCCGACACGGGCGAGGTCAAGGGCACCTATCTCAACGTCACCGCGGCCACCATGGAGGACATGTACGAACGGGCCGACTTCGCCAAGGAGCTCGGCTCCAACATCGTCATGATCGACCTTGTGATCGGCTACACGGCAATCCAGTCGATGGCGAAATGGGCGCGCAGGAACGACATGATCCTGCACCTCCATCGCGCCGGCCATTCGACCTACACGCGCCAGAAGTCGCACGGCGTCTCCTTCCGCGTCATCGCCAAATGGATGCGGCTTGCCGGCGTCGACCACATCCATGCCGGCACCGTGGTCGGCAAGCTGGAGGGCGACCCGGCGACGACAAGGGGTTACTACGACATCTGCCGCGAGGACCATAACCCGATGAAGCTGGAGAATGGCATCTTCTTCGACCAGCACTGGGCATCGCTCAACAAACTGATGCCGGTGGCATCGGGCGGCATCCATGCCGGCCAGATGCATCAGCTCATCGACCTGCTCGGCGAAGACGTCGTGCTGCAGTTCGGCGGCGGCACCATCGGCCATCCGATGGGCATCGCCGCGGGTGCCACCGCAAACCGCGTTGCCCTCGAATGCATGATCCTCGCTCGCAATGAGGGTCGTGACTATGTGCGGGAAGGACCGCAGATCCTGGAGGACGCGGCCAAAAGCTGTCTGCCGCTAAAACAGGCGCTCGAGACCTGGAAGGACGTGACCTTCAACTATGCCTCGACCGACACGCCGGACTTCGTTCCGGTGGCTACGGCAGCCGAATAAGGAGAACCGTCATGCGTATCACCCAAGGGGCCTTTTCCTTCCTGCCCGACCTGACCGACGACCAGATCCGCGCGCAGGTGCAGTATTGCATCGACAACAAATGGGCTGTCAGCCTTGAGGTCACCGACGACCCTCACCCGCGCAACGTCTATTGGGAGATGTGGGACCACCCGATGTTCGACAATCCCGACGCGGCGGCGCTGATGATGGAGCTGAACGCATGCCGCAAGCTCTATGGCGACCGCTATATCCGCGTCGTCGCCTTCGAATCCTCGCATGGCTGGGAATCGGTGAAGCTCTCCTTCATCGTCAACCGCCCGGCCGAGGAACCCGGCTATCGGCTCGAACGGCAGGAGGCCGCAGGCCGCATGATCCGCTACACCACCAGGCCCTACGCCGCCGACAAGCCGGCTGGAACGAGGTACGGCTGATCATCGGGACAAGAGGAGAATGCAATGTCGGCGCCAGCCTTTGCCGAAACGGAAGCGCCTCAAAACGCCATCCCGGCGGCGATCGATCTGCGTGAGGAATTCGAAACTTCCGGCGTCAAGGACGTCCTGGCCGAGCTCGACCGCGAGCTGATCGGGCTCGCCCCGGTCAAAAGACGTATCCGCGAGACGGCGGCGCTCCTGCTGGTCGAGCGGGCCCGCCGCCGCATGGGCCTCGCGCACGAGACGCCGACGCTGCATATGAGCTTCACCGGCAACCCCGGCACCGGCAAGACGACCGTCGCGCTGCGCATGGCCGACCTGCTGCATCGGCTGGGCTATATCCGCAAGGGCCATCTGGTTTCGGTGACGCGCGACGACCTGGTCGGCCAGTATATCGGCCACACCGCGCCCAAAACCAAGGAGATCCTGAAGAAGGCGATGGGCGGCGTGCTGTTCATCGACGAGGCCTACTATCTCTATCGCCCCGAGAACGAGCGCGATTACGGCCAGGAGGCGATCGAGATCCTGCTGCAGGTGATGGAGAACCAGCGCGACGACCTCGTGGTCATCCTCGCCGGCTATGCGCAGCGCATGGACCGCTTCTTCGAAAGCAATCCGGGATTCCGCTCGCGCATTGCCCACCACATCGACTTTCCCGACTATTCCGACGACGAGCTTCTCAGGATCGCGGAACAAATGCTCGACCAGCAAAATTACCTGTTCGACACTCAGGCAACCGCCGCAATGGCCGATTACATCGCACGCCGCCGCGCGCGGCCACATTTCGCCAATGCCCGCTCGATCCGCAATGCGCTCGACCGCGCACGGCTGAGGCAGGCCAACCGCCTGTTCGAGAGCAGCAAGGGACCGCTCGACGCAAAGGCGCTGTCCACGATCTCGGCCGAGGACATCACCGCCAGCCGTGTGTTCGCGCTAAATCCCGGGGAAGGAGAAAGCAAATGACCGCAAAGACCATCATCGCCCCTTCCGTTCTGTCGTGCGATTTCTCGCGGCTCGGCGACGAGGTCGAAGCGGTCGCGCGGGCAGGCGCCGACTGGATCCATCTCGACGTGATGGACGGGCATTTCGTGCCCAACATCACTTTCGGTCCGCCAGTGATCAAGACAATCCGCGATCGAACGGACAAGGTCTTCGACTGTCATCTGATGATCGCGCCGGCCGATCCCTATCTCGCTGCTTTCGCCGATGCCGGCTGCGACATCATTACGGTGCATGCCGAGGCCGGGCCGCATCTCGACCGTTCGCTGCAGGCGATCAGGAGCCTCGGCAAGAAGGCCGGCGTGTCGCTCAATCCGTCGACGCCGGAAAGCGTCATCGAATATGTGCTCGACCGGCTCGATCTGGTGCTTCTGATGACGGTCAATCCGGGTTTCGGCGGCCAGGCCTTCATCTCGGCGGTCCTCGACAAGGTCAGGCGTGTCAAGGCGCTTGTCGGTCAACGTCCGATCGATATCGAGATCGACGGCGGCGTCACGCCAGAGACAGCTCCCCTGGTCACCGCGGCCGGCGCGAATGTGCTCGTCGCAGGCTCCGCCGTCTTCAAGGGTGGCATCGAGGCTGCCTATCGCGCCAATATCGGCGCGATCAGACAAGCGGCCGACGGAGCGATCCGGCGAGCCGCGTGACCTGCTTGGTCGGAGGATGACATGGCGGCAATCCCACCTGTCTGCGATTTCGGCTGGCAAGCTGTCGATGCCTTCTTGCCCGGCATCGACGGGAAATCGCATTCGATCCTCGGCCAAGCCGGACCCAACGGGCTGGTCGTCGCCTTCATCTGCAATCACTGCCCCTATGTGAAGGCGGTGATTTCACGCATCGTGCGTGATGCCGACGACCTCAAGGCCGAAGGGATAGGCTTCGTCGCAATCAACTCCAATGATGCCGACGCCTATCCGGACGATTCCTTCGACAACATGAAGCTCTTCGCCAAGGCACACGCCTTCACCTTCCCGTATCTCCACGACGAGTCGCAGGCAGCGGCGCGCGCCTATGGAGCCGTGTGCACGCCGGATTTCTTCGGGCTGAACAGCGAGTTGACCTTGCAATATCGTGGCCGGCTGGACGCATCGCGGCGGGACGCCGGGACGCCGGGCCTGAGGCGCGATCTGTTCGAGGCGATGAAGCAGGTTGCCCGAACCGGTGACGGACCGCTTGACCAGATCGCTTCGATCGGCTGCTCGATCAAATGGAAGGAGGCCGCATGAACGTCGGCGCAAGCAGGCCGTTTCGGCCGCAGAGGGCGATCCTTTTCGATCTCGACGGCACGCTGATCGATTCGGCGCCCGACATAACGGCGGCCGTCAACGAGCTGCTGGCCGGCCGCGATCTGGCGCCGCTGCGTGTGGATCAGGTCAAGGCAATGATCGGTGGCGGCGTCAAGAAATTGGTCGAGCGGGCCTTCGCAGCCTCGGGGTCACCGCTTTCGAGCAGCGCGCTCGAGGAGGCCAACCGCGACATGGCGCCGATCTACCGCAGGCATCTGACCGGCCTGACGAGGCTGATGCCTGGCGTCAGGGAGGTGCTCACGCACTTCCACCTGAACGGAACGGCCATGGGCGTTGTCACCAACAAGCCGCAATTGGCGACCCGCGAAATCCTGCTGCATTTCCACTTGACGGATTATCTCGGCGCGATCGTCGGCGGAGATGCGGTGACACACCCGAAACCGGCGCCCGATGCCCTGCTGCTGGCGCTCGACCAGCTTGGGGTCGAACCCGCCGATGCGCTGATGGTGGGAGACAGCAGCAGCGACGTCGACGCCGCGCGCGCCGCCGGCATGCCCGTCGTTTTGCTGCGCGGCGGCTACACCCAGGTCCCCGTCGAAGAGCTTGGCGCAGACCTTGTCTGCGACAGCCTGCTCGATCTGCCTTCCACGATGCAAAGGCTGCAAGCCGCTGCTTGATCCCAGCGTCGATTTACGGCGGTCGCCGGTCGATCGTAAATCGAACGGCCGGCGAAGCCGTTGCTTCGGGAATTGCCCTTACTTTGAGAACTGCTTGAGATAGGCGATGACGTTGGCCACGTCCTTGTCGTCCTTGAGGCCGGCAAACGCCATCTTTGTGCCTTTCACCATGGCCTTTGGATCGTGGAGATAGGTCGTCAGCGTTGGTTCGTCCCATTTGACGCCGGACTTTCCGGCCGCAACCATGGCCTGGGAATAGCTGAATCCCGGATGCGTGCCGGCCGTGCGGCCGATAACGCCGTTCAATGACGGGCCGACTTTGTTCTGGTCCTTGTCCGCGACGTGGCAGACCTTGCATTTGGTGAAGACCTTCTCACCCGCCGCGGCATCCTGCGCATGAGATTGGTTCGTGATGAAAGTCGCCAAGGATACGGCGGCGAAAAATGTGATAGCGCGCATGGCATTCCCTCGTTGATCGTCAACATGCCCCGGTTGATTTGCATGCCATTGCTTTGATGAAGTCAACCATACGAAAGTCCAGAGCACTTCGGCCGCCTTGTCCTTTCGCCTTTGTTGACGGCCTTAGGGCGAGCGCGTAGCTTCAGGTCATTCTGGATTCTCATGGGCGGCACCTCGGGAATCCGGCAGGCTGATTGTCCAGGCTGAGATTTACCCAGGCAGTGGGGCGGGCAGGATTTCGCCAGAGCAGGCGTTTTTGCACGCAAGAGGTGCCGGATGAATATGGTCGACCTCGTATTGACGGTTTGCCTGAGCGCCAATCCTGGCGATTGCCGAGACGAGCATCTCTATTTCGAGAGCCGTGGCTCTCTGTTCCAATGCATGATGCTGGCGCCCAGCGAAATCGCGAAATGGTCGCAGGAACACCCGACCTTCAAGGTCAGGCGCTGGAAATGCGCTTTCCCGACGAAGGACCAAGCGATCTGACCGAAGCCCCTGGTTTGTTGCAGTCCCGGGAGGGAACTTCATGATTTCGCGGCGGGAAACGCTCCGTTTGGCGGCTCTTGGAACGACCGCGATTCTTGGCTCACACCCCATTGCTGCCTCCGCCGCATCCAAGGTTCGCATTGGCGTGCTGAAGTTCGGCACGGTGAGCTGGGAGCTTGATACGCTGAAGGAACACAAGTTCGACGCGGCCAACGGGATCGATCTGGACGTTGTCTATTTCGCCGGTGAGGACGCGACCAATGTCGCGATGCTGGCCGGCGCGATCGACATCATCGTGACCGATTGGCTCTGGGTCTCGCGCCAGCGCTCGGACGGCGGCGACGTCACATTGGCCCCCTATTCGACGGCCGTCGGGGCGATCATGGTGAAGGACGCTTCGCCGATCCGCTCGATCACCGACCTCAAGGGAAAGAAGATCGGCGTCGCCGGCGGCGCCCTCGACAAGAGCTGGCTGCTGATACAGGCGCTGGCCAGGCGCGATCACGGCCTCGACCTGCCGGCGATCAGCGACGTCGTCTTTGGCGCGCCGCCGCTGATCTCGGAAAAGGCAATCCAGGGCGAACTCGATGCGGTGCTCAATTTCTGGCACTTTTGCGCCCGGCTCGAGGCCAACGGCTTTCGTCGGCTGATCGGCGCCGACGATGCGGAGAAGGCGCTCGGAGCTTCGGGCCCGGTATCCGCGCTCGGCTATGTATTCCACGACAGATGGGCGAACGAAAATCCGCAAGCCGTCCGCGGCTTCCTCAAGGCTTCCACGCAGGCCAAGGATCTGCTGGCCAAGTCCGACGAAGAGTGGCTGCGCCTTGCGTCGATTGTCCGCGCGGAAGGCAAGGAACTGGCAAAGCTGCGCGACCGCTATCGAGAGGGCATCCCCAGGCGGCCGGTCGCCGAGGAAGCGGCCGATGCGGGCAAGCTCTACCGCGTGCTGGCCGGGATCGGCGGCGAGAGGCTGGTCGGCAGCGCGCCGGAAATGGCGCCCGGCACGTTCTGGCAGGAGCCCCCGAAATGACCGCAAGGGACGCCGGCGATCGCACGCCTGGCAACACGGCCGACATTTCCAGCCGTCCCGGCCCTCGAGCGACGCTGATGCCCGCGCTGACGGTGACGATCTCCCTGCTCGGGCTTTGCCTGCTGTGGAGCCTGGCGGCGAATGCCTGGCCGAGCCGTGCCTTTCCGGGGCCGGGACAGGTCTGGCAGGTATTGCTGAGAGAGGCGGCGAGCGGCGATCTTTTCTACCATCTCGGCGCAACGCTGGGCCGGGTTGCCGCGGCATACGTCGTCGCGATGATTGTCGGCTCGGTGATCGGCATTCTCCTCGGCAGCTATCGCGGCGCGGACCGGTTCTTCAATCCCTGGGTAATTCTGTTCCTCAATATCCCCGCGCTGGTGATCATCGTGCTTGCCTACATCTGGTTCGGCCTCAACGAGGTGGCTGCGATAGGCGCGGTTGCCGTCAACAAGATCCCGAATGTCGTGGTGACCATGCGCGAGGGCGCCAGGGCGCTGGACCCGAGTTACGCCGAAATGGCGGCTGTCTACCGCTTCGGTCCCCTCGACCGCGTTCGCCATATCCTGCTGCCGCAACTGCAGCCCTATCTGGCCGCGGCCTCGCGTTCCGGCATCGCGCTCATCTGGAAGATCGTTCTGGTGGTCGAGCTGCTCGGCCGCTCCAATGGTGTGGGCTTCCAGATCTATCTTTACTTCCAGCTTTTCGACGTCGCCGCCATTCTTGCCTACACGCTGGCATTCGTGGCGGTGATGCTCGTCGTCGAACTTCTTCTGGTGCAGCCCGTTGAACGACATGCAACCCGCTGGCGCCGTCGCCCCGCTTAGGGTCGACATCGCCGAAAAGACCTTCAGGTCCGCGCAAGGCGTCTCGGTCACGGCGCTCAAGAACCTTTCGTTCGAGGTCCGGCAAGGCGAATTCGCTTGCCTGCTCGGACCGTCGGGCTGCGGCAAGACCACGACGCTGCGTATTCTGCTTGGGCTCGACAGGCAGTTCTCCGGTTCTTTCCAGCTGCCCGAGGGCGGCTCGAACCGCATAGCCGCCGTGTTCCAAGAACCCACCCTGCTGCCGTGGCGGACGGTGGAGCAGAATGTCAGGCTGGCACTGCCAAAAGGCCTGCGAGCGAAAAATCTCGACGGGCTGTTCGACACTCTCGGCCTCGCCGGCATGCGCTCGCTCTATCCGGCCGAACTTTCGCTCGGTCTTGCGCGTCGGGCAGCGCTTGCGAGGGCCTTCGCGACCGAGCCGGCGATGCTTTTCCTGGACGAGCCCTTCGTGTCGCTCGATGAACGCACCGCCGAACGGCTTCGGCACATGCTTGTGACCGTCTGGTCGGCGCGACCTACGACCGCCCTGATGGTGACGCACAATCTGACCGAGGCCCTGATGCTGTCGGATCGCATCATCGTGCTCTCGCCGCGGCCCGCCCATGTGCTCGGCATTTTCGACGTAAGGCTGCCCAGGCAACAGCGCAGCCCAGTGGCGACGAGCGACCTTTTGCGGTCGTTCCATCAGCAATTTCCAGGTGTGACCTGATCGCCCTGCAACGGGCGAATGCCCTTGAGGAGCATCAAAACGGCCGACACGCATAAATAGCGCATCGCGACGAAACGGATTCAAGCCACGCACTTTGAGTCTTGTTTTGATCTATGTCGTTCACCCAAAACCGCTGCGCACTTTTGGGCGACCTGGCATTAGAGCATGATCCCGAAAAGTGGGAACCGGTTTTCGGAGCAAGATCATGCTCCAACAAAGAGTTAGACCGTGATGGCGATTCAACGAAACGCCATCGCGGTCTAGAAGCAACGCACGTCGGCTTCCGCTTGAGCGCGCTTCAACTCTGTTCGCGCGGCTTTCGCCGGCGCGCTTTCGCGAAACAGGCCTGCATTTTCGCCCGTCGTCAGAGACATGCTCTTGAAGGTCTCGGCCCGCTCGTAATGGTCGTACGAGAGGATCGAGGCGATGACATCGATCGAACAGGAACAACTCTCCAACGCCTGACGCGTCTGGCCATTCGTCTGCATGCAGCCGAGCACATAATCTACAACCGTCGCCGTCGGGTAGTCTCCCGCAACGCCGGCTGAATTTGCAAGGACCGGTGTCGGTGTAAGGAGGAGCGGCAGGATCGAAAATCCAACATATCTGATCATGAGAATTCCTCCGGTTGCCGGGGCGCGGTGCATCGAGACTGCATCACCCGCGCCAGTTGGCGACATGCCGAAAGCCCGGTCAACCTCTCACCGCCTCCATATAGGACCAAAGGAGGAATGCCCGGCCCCTCGTCAACAGCGTTTCGGGGCATCTGCATGACCCGTCCCGCATCCATCTTTCTAGGTTTTTTCCACAACTCTCTCACTACCGATAGCCAATAAGAGCCGTCGCTGACACGGTCGCTAAAATATGTCGAAATAAATCCATCTGCTATCACATAGATAATACATTGAAGTAAGATTCTTCGATTTTTATTTTCCGATCGCCGTCATTCTGCGGCCTGGCATCGTGAAAAGTTTCTATTCTTCTTCTATATATTGCGGTGCAACAATAAATATTGCAGTGCAAAATTTTCGGAGGGGTTTTTCCTTGCCTGGCATTTTGCAATGACATAGCCTTACCTCGTTTCCGGCTTCAAGGACGCCGCTGTAATTCGGGAGCGGCGGCAGTCTTTCGTAGGCCAACTGGGCGGGTGCAGGGCTAGGCTAGGTAGGTAGAGGTCAGAAATGTACCTCTTCTGAACTGGTCTAGGTCGTGACACGCTGCCGGAAATACTTCCCACGATGAATCGCATGTACTGGCTCTTGCGAGCTTGAATATCGATTTCTTGTTATCAACCTGGGAGGATTTTAATGCGCGCACTTACGCAAGCTACCTACATCGCAACGACCACCGCGCTACTGTCGTTAGGCGCGCTCTATACAGCGTCAGCCAACGAAGAACTCGCGAAAATGGCCAAAAGTCCCAAGGACTGGGTGATGCAGACGGGTGATTACGCCAACACCCGTTATTCGACACTCAAGCAGATCACCAAGGAGAACGTGAAGAACCTGCAGGTCAAGTGGACCTTCTCGACCGGCGTGCTGCGCGGCCATGAGGGCGGACCGCTAATCATCGGCGACGTGATGTATGTTCACGCGCCGTTCCCGAACACCGTCTACGCGCTCGATCTCAACAAAGACGGAAAGATCCTCTGGAAATACGAGCCCAAGCAAGACACGAACGTCATTCCAATCATGTGCTGCGACACGGTCAATCGCGGTGTTGCCTATGCGCCTGCAGATGGCGACCGCCCGGCGTTGATCATTCTCAACCAGGCCGACACCACCGTCGTGGCGCTCGACGCCAAGACCGGCAAGGCTGTCTGGACAGTCAAGAATGGCGAAAACACCGACGGCGGAAAAGGTGAATCCGGCACGTCGGCGCCCGTGGTCGTCAAGGACAAGGTTCTCGTCGGTGTCTCCGGCGCGGAATTCGGCGTCCGCGGCTGGCTGGCCGCCTACGATCTGAAGGACGGCAAGCTCGCCTGGAAGGCTTATTCGGAAGGTCCGGATGCAGAAACCCTGATCGATCCCGAGAAGACCACGCAGCTTGGCAAGCCGGTCGGAAAGGACTCCGGCACGAACACCTGGGAAGGCGAGCAGTGGAAGACCGGAGGCGGCACGACTTGGGGATGGTATTCCTATGATCCCAAGCTCAACCTTGTCTACTACGGCACCGGCAATCCCTCGACATGGAACCCGGTTCAGCGCCCCGGAGACAATCGCTGGTCGATGACCATCTTCGCCCGCGATGCCGATACCGGCATGGCCAAATGGGTCTACCAAATGACCCCGCATGACGAATGGGACTTTGACGGCGTCAACGAGATGATTCTCGTCGACGGCATGGAGGTCAAAGGCAAAAAGCATGACGTGCTGGTGCATTTCGACCGCAACGGTTTCGCCTACACCATGGATCGCGCCTCCGGCGAGCTTCTCGTTGCCAAGAAGTACGATCCGGCGGTGAACTGGGCGACTGAGGTCAACATGGACCCCAAGAGCAAGGAGTATGGCCGTCCGCAGGTCGTGGCCAAGTATTCGACCCAGCAGAACGGCGAAGACACCAACTCGACGGGCGTCTGCCCGGCAGCGCTTGGAACCAAGGACCAGCAGCCGGCCGCCTATTCGCCGAAGACCGGGCTGTTCTACGTGCCGACCAACCATGTCTGCATGGACTACGAGCCATATAAGGTGAGCTACACGGCCGGCCAGCCTTATGTGGGCGCCACGGTGTCGATGTACCCCGCGCCTGGCGGTGACGGCAACATGGGCAACTTCATTGCCTGGGATGCTGCCAAGGGCGAGATCGTCTGGTCGAAGCCCGAGCAGTTCTCGGTGTGGTCGGGCGCGCTGGCGACCGCCGGCGACGTCGTCTTCTACGGAACGCTCGAAGGCTACATCAAGGCAGTCGATGAGAAGGGCAAGGAACTCTACAAGTTCAAGACCCCGTCCGGCATCATCGGCAACGTCACGCCCTTCGAGCATGACGGCAAGCAGTACATCGCCGTTCTGTCCGGCGTCGGCGGATGGGCCGGCATCGGCCTCGCCGGCGGATTGCTGTCACCCGATAACGCCGCTGCCTGGCATGGCGCCGTCGACCAGGGCCGCGCTCAAGGCGATCAGGCCGCAGTCGTTGGAACCGCCGGTCTCGGAGCAGTCGGTGGCTACGCAGCACTTGCCGACTACACGACGCTGGGCGGCCAGCTGACCGTCTTCGGTCTTCCGGACTGATATCCGGAAACGGCCTTAGAGACCGAAGGCCTGAAAATACGAGAGCCCGGATCGCCCGGAGATTTCCGGGCTCTCGATTTGACGCGCACCCCAAACATCGATCAATGCCGCGGCGCGACGGCACCACCCTTTGTCCTTGGCAAAAGAAGGAAGCGTCTGAATGTCTGTTCGCATTGCAATCTCCGTTCTCGCCCTGGCTCTTCTGCCTCTGGCCGGCTCAAGTCTGGCGCGGGCCGAGGACAGCGCCGAAAAAGCCAAGGTGGTGAAGGAAGAGGGCGGCAAGTATTTGGACGCGGATGGAAATCCAACCTACAAGATCGAAAACGGGACCGTGGATTGGTATACGTTCAGCGGTTATCGCCGCTATCACTCTGACTGCCATGTCTGTCACGGACAGGACGGAACAGGCTCGAGCTACGCGCCGGCCCTGGCGAACAGCCTGAAAAACATCGACTACCCCACTTTCCTCTCGATCGTCGCCCAGGGCCGCAAGAATACCGGCAGCGGCAAGGAAAACGTCATGCCTGCCTTCGGCGACAACAAGAACGTCTATTGCTACCTGGACGATCTCTACGTCTATCTGCGCGCCCGCGCCGATGGCGCGGCACCCCGCGGCAGGCCGCCCAAGCACGAAGACAAGGCTCAGGCGGCCAAGGATGCCGAAAAATCCTGCATGGGGGGATGAAGTGACCGCTCGCGTTGCATCGAAGCCGCGCATTGTCTTGCTGATCCTCGGCGCACTCGCCATGCCGCCGTCGAACGCCCAGGCGCAAAGCGCAGGCCTCGGAGCAGCGGGCGAACTGGTCGACCCAGATACGCTGCGCGTCTGCGCCGATCCTTCGAACATGCCGTTCACCGACCAGAACGGCCAAGGTTTCGAAAACAAGCTGGCAGAGCTGGTCGCCAGGAAGACGGGAAGGAAGTCGGTCGCCTACACATGGTTTCCAACCGTCATCGGCTTCGTGCGCAACACGCTTGCCGCCAACCGATGCGACGTCATCATGGGCTATGCCCAGGGTGATGAGCTGGTGCAGAACACCAACGCCTACTATCGTTCCTCCTATGTGCTTGTGCATCCGAAGGGCGACGACCTCGAGGGTGTCGAGACGATCGAGGATCCGAAACTCACCGGCAAGAGGATTGGCGTCGTCGAACGCACGCCGCCGACTGCCAACATGGCCGCCAACAAACTCTTGCGAACGGCAAAAATCTACCCGCTGGCCGTCGATACGCGCGTCACTCCGTCGATGGGAGAGGTCGTGATCAAGGACATGCTTGCCGGCAAGATCGACGCAGCGATCCTGTGGGGACCGATGGCAGGCTACTATGCCAAGCAACTCAAGGCGAATGTTGAGATCGTCCCGCTGGTCAAGGAAAGGACCGGCTCGCGCATGTCCTACCGCATCACCATGGGGGTACGTCCATCCGACCAGGAATGGAAGCGTACGCTCAACAAAGTGATCCGGGAGAACCAGGCAGAGATCAACAAGCTCCTGCTCGACTACAACGTGCCGCTGATCGACGAACATGACAACGCGATCACGGCGACGCCGGGGTGAGCTTGATCGGCGCGAAATTTGGAGAGGCGATGGAGGAAGGAACCGATCTTCGAGGCAGATAGTTTTCTTTAGTTGTTTGAGAACCCAGTGTTTCATTTGTCCATTTGTGAAGTGATGGACGAGCCATTGCATTGCCCGCAATGGCACCAACGACATGACCCGCCCCTTCGGGCCGGCAAAAGAGGAGAATGCCATGAAGAAGAAGAGCTGGAAGAAACCGACCATGTGCCAGGTTGCTGCGGGCTTCGAAATTTCGCGGTATCTGCCTGCTGAAATTCCTCCCAGGAAGTAGGCCGCAAGGGTGCATGTCCCTGACAACAGGGGCATGCACCCAGTTGCATGTCAGGGCTTTGCTGCAGGAAACGCGGACGCGAAGCCGTTTACCGCCGAGAAGCCAGTCAAATGGGCTGCGGAGCAGGCATTTGCCATGCGCGTAAAGATCATCGGATCGGCGGCCGGAGGCGGCTTTCCGCAATGGAATTGCAACTATCGCCTGAGCCGCGCGGCTCGCGCCGGGATGTCCGGCGTGCATTCGCGAACCCAATCATGCATTGCCGCGTCGGCGGACGGGGCAGGCTGGGTTCTCTTCAACGCGTCCCCCGACATTCGCCAGCAGATTGCGCAAACGCCTGAACTGCAGCCCGCAGCCGACGCGCCGCTGCGCTCGACGCCCATCCGCGCGGTGGTGCTGACCAACGCCGACGTGGACCATATCGCCGGTCTGCTTAGCCTGCGTGAGCGACAGCCTTTCGCAATCTATGCAACGGCACAGGTGCTGGCGACGCTGGAGGCGAATTCGATTTTCAATGTTCTCGATCCGGCGATCGTGCCGCGGCGCCTCCTGGCGCCAATGGAGGACCTGGCGATCCGCGATGCGGACGGCCACGAGACCGGTGTGGTCGTCGACGCTTTTCCCGTGCCCGGGAAGATCGCGCTCTATCTCGAGCAAAGAGGCGATCCTAGCGCCGATTTCAGCTCCGACACGGGCGACACGATCGGGGTTCGCATCACCGGCACCGGCAGTCGCGGCGCTGTCTTCTACATCCCGGGCTGCGCGCGCGTCGATGCCTCGCTGCGCACTCGTGTGGCCGATGCCGCCTGCCTTCTGTTCGACGGCACCGTCTACACGGACGACGAGATGATCATTGCCGGCGTCGGCCAGAAAACCGGTGCGCGCATGGGGCACATCGCCATGTCCGGAGAAGCGGGTTCGATTGCCGGCCTGGCCGATGTGAAGATCGGCCGCCGTATCTTCGTCCATGTCAACAACACCAATCCTGTTCTCGACGAGAATTCCGCCGAACACGCGGCGGTCAAAGCGGCTGGCTGGGAAGTCGCCGGCGATGGGATGGAGATGGAATTTTGAGCGATTTCCGCGATGCGGCCGCAGGTGGCCTGTCCAAGAGCGAGCTTGAGGCCGTGCTGCGGCAGGTCGGTGCAGAACGCTATCACAACCGCCATCCTTTCCATCACAGAATGACCAGCGGCGACCTGTCGAAAGCCGAAATGCAGGCCTGGGCGCTGAACCGCTATTGCTACCAGGCCGTCATTCCGCGCAAGGACGCCATGATCCTGGCACATGCCGAGGATCCGGCGTTTCGCGCCGCCTGGCGCAAACGCATCGAGGACCACGACGGCGGGGACGGCTGGAGCGGCGGCATCGCGCGCTGGCTGCATCTGGCAACCTCGCTCGGGCTCGATGCTGAAGCCGTCAAGAGCGAAAGGCTGGCGCTGCCGGCGACCCGTTTCGCCGTCGGCGCCTATCTCTCCTTCTGCACGAACCGGACGCTGCTCGAGGCGGTCGCGTCGTCGCTGACCGAGATGTTCTCGCCGACCATCATCGGCGAGCGCGTGCCGGCGATGCTGGCGAAATACGACTACATCACCGAGGATACGCTGGCCTATTTCAGCCGGCGGCCCGAGCAGGCATCGCGCGATGCCGACTTCGCCCTCGCCTACGTGCTGGGCGACGCCGATACGGCGGAGCGCCAGCAACAGGCGATCGATGCGCTTGTGTTCAAATGCGACATACTCTGGGCCATGCTCGACGCGCTTCAACATGCCTATGGCGCGCCGGGAAACATACCGCCCGGCGCGTTCCGCCCGGAGGCAGTCTGATGATGGCGCTGCGCGAAAGGGCCATTGTGTCGCTGCAATCGGTGCCATCGCTGCCCAAGCATGTGCGCATACAGTACGACCCCGTGCGGCAGGCCTTCGCCGTGCTTTCGCCGGAAAAGGTATTCTGGCCGAACGAGATCAGCCTCGACATATTGCGCCGCTGCGATGGGCGGTCTAGCGTCGGCCACATCATCGCCGATCTTGCCTCCGACTATGACGCCGATCAGGAGGCCGTGGCGGCCGACGTCATCGCCTTTCTGCAGGAATGGTCGGACAAGCTTTTGGTGAAGCTATGAGCGAGCCCATTCTCCCTCCGATCGGCATGCTGGCGGAACTGACGCATCGCTGCCCGCTGCAGTGCCCTTATTGCTCCAACCCGCTCGAATTGCTGAAAGCCAATCGCGAGCTCGACACTGAGACCTGGCTCGATCTCTTCTCGCAGGCCGCCGATCTCGGCGTTCTGCAGGTGCATCTGTCCGGCGGCGAGCCGACGCTGCGCCGGGACCTGGAGCAATTGATCGCCGGGCTTTCGGCTCGCGGTGTCTACACCAACCTCATCACCGCCGGTATCGGCATAGCCGAAGGCCGCATCGAGGCGTTTGCCGAAGCCGGGCTCGACCACCTGCAACTGAGCTTTCAAGGCGCCCGGCCGGCAACTACCGATCGCATCGGCAACCATCGGGGCAGCCACGAAAAGAAGCTTGAGACGGCACGCCGCGCGCGGGTGGTCGGCCTGCCGCTTACCATCAATGCGCCAATCCACCGTCACAATATCGAGGAAGTGCCGGAGTTCATCGATCTTGCCCTTTCGTTGGGTGCGGAGAGGCTCGAGATCGCCAACGTCCAGTACGCCGGCTGGGCGCTGGCCAATCGCGATGCGCTGATGCCCGAACGCGCCGCGGTCGACCGGCAGGCGGACATCGTCGCGGCGGCGCGCGAAAGGCTTACCGGCATTATGAACATCGATTTCGTTCCGCCGGATTATTTCGCCATCTATCCCAAGCCGTGCATGGGCGGCTGGGCGCGCGACGCCTTCATGGTGACGCCCGATGGCACCGTGCTGCCGTGCCACGCCGCGCAGACCATTCCTTCGCTTCGTTTCGAGCGCTTCGGAGAGCGCTCGCTTGCCGCGATCTGGACCGATTCACCGGCATTCAATGCCTTCCGCGGCACCGAGTGGATGCAGGAGCCGTGTCGAAGCTGCGAGCGTCGCGAGGTCGACTGGGGCGGCTGCAGATGTCAGGCGATGGCGATTGCCGGCGATGCCGCGGCAACGGATCCAGCCTGCATCAAGTCGCCGATCCACACTCGCATGGCGATGCTGATCGACGCCGCGTTGGCGGAGGCCACGCCGGTGGCAGATGAAAATGGCGCGGAAGATTTCATTTTCCGGCGGATAGGCGCCACAACTCGGCCGGACGTGCCCGACCATCCGCCAGTCCACCAACCACCGTCGATGGCGACTTTGCGGAGCCGCTGATCATGTCGGATGTCGTTGAGGCTGGCGAACCGCATGAATCGGCAATGCGGCTCGGGCGGCCGCTGTGGAAAGTCCTTTGAGCGTGGAGCCAAAATCCGGTTCAAGATTGAAGGCATGATTTGCCTGGTGGAGTCGCATCCATGGCATCGATTCAATAACCAAAGGGTCGTTGGATCCACCAGTTTCGATATTTTCGCTCGTCGGCAAAGGAACTCGGAAGACCTACAACAAAGGCAGATTGACGAATGAAGGCAATTGTTGTGACGGAGCAGGCCTCTGGAACAGCCGGAATGAGGCTGGTGGAGCGGCCGGAGCCGCAGGCGGCGATAAACGACGTGGTCGTTCAGGTTCATGCGTCGGGATTCGTCCCGACGGAGCTAGCGTGGCCCTCGACCTGGACCGATCGCCTCGACCGTGACCGGACGCCGTCGATCCCCGGACACGAGCTGGCGGGGGTGGTGACCGCTCTCGGCTACGGCACAGCAGGACTGTCGCTGGGACAGCGGGTGTTCGGCCTCGCCGACTGGTATCGTGACGGCACCCTGGCGGAGTATATAGCTATCGAGGCACACAACCTCGCGCCGCTGCCCGGCGACGTCGACTTCACGGTGGGGGCTAGCCTGCCGATCTCGGGACTGACCGCATGGCAGGGGCTGTTTCAGCATGGCCGTCTTCGGGCGGGGCAGAGCGTCCTCGCCCACGGCGCGGCCGGCGCAGTCGGTTCGATGGTGGTGCAACTCGCGCGCGAGGCCGGCGCCTACGTCATCGGAACCGGGCGCACCGCCGACCGTCAGACGGTACTCGACTTCGGTGCGCAGGAGTTTGTAGACCTCGAGAACGACCCTCTGGAAGACGTCGGCCGCGTCGATCTGGCGTTCGATGTCATAGGCGGCGACATCCAGAAGCGCTCTGCAGGCCTGATTCGAGCCGGAGGAACACTGGTGTCGGTCGTCGGCCCACCAGAGGCGCGGCCCGACGACGGCCTGGCGGTCGACTTCGTTGTCGAGTCCGACCGTACCCAACTGTGTGAGATCGTCCAGCGGGTGCGGGACGGACGACTGCGTAAGAATATCGGCAGCATCGCGACCCTCGACGATGCGGTCGCCGCCTTCAACCCGACCGAGCGGCGCAAGGGGAAGACGGTCATCCGCGTTCGTCCGTAAACGGCACGCGCCTATCGTTGCACGCGGCCGGCCGGCGCCATCCGGATCGGCCAGTTGCGTCTCATGAGACCCGCCGGGGTTACCTGGCAACTTCCATGGCCCGGGCATGAGATGTCGAGCGCCTCCAACCCTGCTTAAAGCTATTGATTTAATTGATTATTTCGTGGCTTGTATCAGAAATCTTCCTGCGTTGTTCCGTATGGTTCTGCGACCTGCCGCGCAGGCGAATTCCGCTCCGATATGCTTCCTTAACGCCAATTTCGGATTCCAGGCATCCGAACAAGGGCTCGCTCGCGCCGTTTCTTAGGCTAAGATTGTTCCAACTGGCGGGAGGTCCGTTCCTTGCGAGAAGAGCAACGCAGGCTTGCGGCGATCTTGGCTGCCGACGTGGCAGGTTACTCGCGGCTGATGGCGGCCGACGAGTCGGGAACGCTGGGACGGCTGAGGCGGCTGCGAGCTGAGGTATTCGAGCCCAAGATCGCCCGGTTCCACGGACGCATCGTCGGCTCGGCCGGGGACAGCCTGCTGATCGAGTTTGGGAGCGCGGTTAACGCCGTGCAGTGTGCGATCGAGCTGCAGCGCGAGCTGGGCGGCGAGAACGCCGGGCTCCCCGAAAACCGGCGTATGGCGTTCCGTATGGGCGTAAACCTCGGCGACGTGATCGTCGAAGACGACACCATATACGGAGACGGCGTGAACATCGCGGCACGGCTTGAAAAGCTCGCGGAGCCTGGCGGTGTTTGCATCGGGCGCGCCATTTACGATCAAGTAAAAGGCAAACTCGAATACGTCTATACGGATATCGGCGAGCAACGGGTTCACAATATTGCGGAGCCGGTACGCGCTTACCGTGTCATGTCCGTTGAGCAATCCCCCACCAGCTCGTCCGTGCCGTCGGCCAAGGATGCGCTTCCGTTCCGCAACCGACCATCGATCGCCGTGCTGCCTTTCACCAACATGAGCGGCGACCCGGAGCAGGAATATTTCTCCGACGGCATCACCGAGGACATCATTACGGACCTCAGCAAGGTCGGGGCGCTGGCAGTCACCGCGCGCAACACGACCTTTACCCTCAAAGGCAAGTCGATGGATGTCAGCGAAACGGCGCGGCAATTGCGCGTTTCGCATGTGCTGGAAGGCAGCGTGCGCAAGGCGGGTAGTCGCGTTCGCATCACCGCGCAGCTGATCGACGGGATGAGTGGGCACCATGTGTGGGCCGAGCGCTACGACCGTGATCTCAACGACATATTTGCGCTCCAAGACGAGATCGCGCGGGCCATCGTCGATGCCCTGAAGATCCGGCTGATGCCGGCCGAGTATGCTGCCATCGGCAAGCGCACGACCGAGAACGTCGAAGCCTATCAATATTACCTCATGGGACGGCAGCATTTCTTGCGCCTGGGCCGTCGCAATCACCTTTCCGCCCGACGCCTCTACCAGCGGGCGCTCGAGATAGATCCCGAATACGCGCTGGCGCGGGCCGGGCTGGCGCTAGCTGAAGGCATGTTGCTGAGATCCGGAGATCCCAGCGCAAACCTTATCACCTTGAGCGCCGAGGCGCAGCGCGCGCTGGCTTTGGACTCGACGCTGGCGGAAGCTCACGTGGCCCACGCGATGGCGCATTTCCAGAAGGAGCAAATCGAGCTCGCAGGCGCCGCCTGCCGGCGAGCAATCGCTCTCGATCCCGATCTCTACGAGGCGCACAGGACCTTGGGCGACGTGCTGCGCATGGAGCGCAAGTTTGCAGAGGCCGCGGCCGCCTACGAGAAGGCGGCGCAGGTTGATCGCAACAGCTATGGTGCGATGTGCATGCTCTGGGATTGCCGCAAGACCCTGGGCGACGAGGAGGAAGCCCACAGGCTTTCAGGGGAGTTGCTCACCCGCATCGAGAAAGCCATGCAGCTCTATCCGGACGACGGGGCAGCCTATGCCTATGGTTGTTACATCCTCCACAATCTCGGCCTGGACGAACGCGCCGTGCAGTGGGCCGAGCGCGCGATCACCATCGACCCGGAGGACTATAGCAGCCACTACAATGTCGCGTGTTTCCTGGCGGCGATCGGCGCCGTCGAAAAGGCGATCGACACGTTGGAGCACTGCGTGCCGCAGCTTGGATTGCAGCAAGTGCACTGGATGGCGCAGGACGTGGATATGAATCCTGTGCGCGATCATCCGCGTTATCGGGCGCTGATCGAGCGCCTGGAGGTCAGTTTGGCGAAGGCAGAAGGCCAATCAGGAAGCGGAACCGAAGGACGGCCTTCCGGAGCTTAATGCATGTCGCGCAAAAGTGTGCAGCGGTTTTGCGAAAACGACATGCATAAAAACAAAGACCTAAAAGCGCGTCGCCTGGATCCGTTTCATCGCGACGCGCTTTTAGAGCCATTTCCCGCTCGGGACTGCGAGACGGCTTTGGGTCATGACATCCGATTCCGAAAGGCCGTGTTGCGCCGGTCGGTGACGCTGCGCCGCCGAACGACGCAAGCCGAATGAGGGATCACAAGCCCCACACCACAGCCTGTTTACGGCGCTTGGTCAGGTGCCTCAGCGATTGAGCACAATGCAGATAGATATATATCTGTTTCATTGCCGAGGTTTTCTATGAGCGAGCAAAATCGATATTCCTGGCGGGAGCGCATGACGATCCTCGGCGATGTCGAGGCGTCATCCTTCCTTCCGTGGATCGAGCGTCATGCCGCCAAGCTCGGGCTCTCGCAGGCCATATGCGTTGCCGGTCCCGATCGGATTGAGCTCGACGTCGCCGGTCCGGCCGAACTGATCGATATGATGGAGATGGGGTGCTCCCTTGGACCAATCGATGTCTGGGTCGAGACCATTCGCCGGACGCCGATCGACAACGAATCGAGCTAGGGTTTGAAGCTCGCTGCCCTGCCCGGGAGACGGGATGCCCCTTTTTTAGGCATTATTGTCAGTGAGGAAATATTGTGCAAACGTGACCGGGCTTATTAGCAAATCCCTTGACCGCGAAGCTGTGCTCGGGAAGATGCTGATGTCATTTGAAAGTTGACGTATGCCACCCTATCCGACCGGCTCATGGATGCCAGTTGCCCTCTCTGCGGACTTGCCGGCGGGAACCGTGATGCCGGCGCTATCCCCAGTCGGACCGATTGCCCTTTGGCGAAGCCGCTCCGGCCGTGCTGCGGCCTGTGCCGATAGATGCCCTCATCGCGGCATGCGGCTTTCCCATGGCTTCGTGCGCGGTGAGGCCCTGTCCTGCATCTATCACGGCTGGAGCTATGCCCAGGCGGGAAACTGCCTGCGCATTCCGGCCCATCCGGGGCTGGCGCCGCCGGAGACGATTCGCGTCGCGACCCAGGCGGTCGAGGACAGCGGCGGGCTCATATGGATTTCCGTCGGCGAAGCCGCTGCCCTGCCGCCGCGGCTCGACGGCCTTGCCCCGCTGCGCTCCATGATGGTGGAGGCGGACGTCGCGGCGCTGGAGGCGGCCGCGGGCGCGAAGGCCAACGACGGCCTGCTCGACCATACCCACGATGGCCGGACGCTGCGGCTGCTGCTTGCCCCCGAAGGGGAAGCGCGGACGCTCATGCATGTTCTGGTGGGCGAGGACGCCAATCCGACCGAGCGGATCGCCGCGTCGCGGGCCGCCGAAACGCTGCGACGGGCGGCCGAGGGCATTCGGCGCGGCAGGGCCGTCCAATGACCCGCAGCGCAATGATCGACGAATGGTATCCGGTCGGCCTCGCCAGCCAGCTCGATGCGCAGGGGCGCAAGACGGCCCTCATGGGCGAACCGATCGAGGTGCGGCTCGGCGACGACGGAAACGCCAAGGTCACCGGCGGCAACGGACGCGCCCTGCCGGTCTGCGTGCGCTATGGCCATGTCTGGGCGTCGCCCGGTGATCCGCAGAAGGCGCTGTTTGCGATCCACGAGGCCGATCAGCCCGGCCGCCGGCTTGTCGATGTCGGAGTGGTGCGCGTGCGCTGCTCGCCGTTGCGCGCGGTGGAGAACTTCCTGGACATTGCGCATTTTCCGTTCGTCCATACCGACATATTGGGGGCCGAACCGCATACGGAGGTCCAGAACTACAAGGTCGAGATCCGCGAGGACGAGGACGAGGTTTGGGCGACCCAGGTTAAGTTCTACCAGCCGCAGGCCGCCAAGTCGGCGGAAGGCGGCATAACCACGGAATACATGTATCGCGTGCCTGCGCCGACCTGCTCGATCCTTTACAAGACCTGTCCGCCGCGCCCGGGCGAATGGGACGTCATCACGCTTTTCGTGCAGCCTCTTGCCGAAGACCTGTGCGACGTGTGGCCATGGATGGCGCTGTTCGACGACGAGACGCCCATGACGGACCTGATCCATTTTCAGCAGACGATCTTCGTCCAGGACCGGTCGATCCTTGAAAACCAGATTCCGGGGCTGCTGCCGCTCGATCCCGGCATGGAGATTCCCACGCGAGCCGACCTGACGTCGGTTGCCTACCGGCGTTGGCTGAAACGCCATAGCTACACCTACGGCGCGCAACTGGTGGCGCAATGAAGCTCTACGACTACGTGCTGTCGCCGAGCTGCTACAAGGCGCGCCTGATGGCTGCGCTGGCCGGGGTGAAGCTCGACATCCGGCCCGTCGACTTCCATCCCGGTGCCGAGCATCGCGGCCCCGAACTTATGGCGCTCAACCCGGCGGGTTCGATCCCGATCCTGGAGGATGGCGACCTCATCCTGACCGAATCCTCGGCCATGCTTGTCTACCTCGCCGCGAAAGCGGCACCGCAATGGCTGGGCAGCGATACGGCCGGAGAGGCGGCGCGCATCCAGCAATGGCTTTCCTTCTCGCATCGGCTCACCGCCAGCCTGGGGGCGGCGCGCCTGCATGAGATGCTGCTGCGTCCGGGCAATATCGATGTCCTTCAGGGACAGGGGACAACGGCCCTGCGGGAGCTGGAAGCCGGTCTCGTCGAACAGCATATCCGCGGCCAGCGCTTCCTCGCGTCGGACCGGCCGAGTGTCGCCGACATCGCCTGCTTTCCCTATGTGGCGCTGGCGCCGGACGGCGGCGTCTCGCTCGATCCCTATCCCGTGATCCGGCTGTGGTCGCGGGCGATCCGCGGTCTCGACGGCTTCATCGAGATGCCCGGCATCCACCGGCTGCACGAGCTCAGACCCGAGCCCGTCCCAGGCGAGGCCTGACGTGGCGGGCTATCTGTTGAAGAACTGCGCTGCGGTCATCGTGGACGATGGCAACGGTCCGCGCGTCGGTCGCAATGTCGATGTGTTGACCGACGGCCCGGCGATACGGGCCATCGGCGAAGGCCTCGACAAGGGGGAGCTGCCCGTCGGGACCGTCGCGCAGGATTCTGCCGGCTGGTTCGTCTATCCCGGCCTCGTCAACACCCATCACCACTTCTTTCAGTGCTTCGTGCGCAACCGCGCCGATCTGGACTGGACGAAGCTGTCGGTCATCGAATGGCTCGACCGCATCTATCCCATCTTCTCGCGGCTGACCGAGGAGTGTTTCTACCACGTATCGGTCACGGCCATGGCGGAGTTGATAAAGCACGGCTGCACGACGGCGTTCGACCATCAGTACTGCTTTCCGCGGCATGCCGGCAAAAGGCTGATCGACCGACAGTTCGAGGCGGCCGAACTGCTCGGCATGCGCTTCCATGCCGGACGTGGCGGCAACACGCTGCCGAAATCGGAAGGCTCGACCATCCCCGACGCCATGCTGGAAACGACGGACGAGTTCATCGCCGACTGCGCCCGGCTGATCGACGCCTACCATGATGCCGGTCGCTTCGGCATGCGCCAGGTCGTCGTCGCGCCCTGCCAGCCGGTCAACTGCTATCGCGAGACATTCGTGGAATCGGTGGCGCTGGCGCGCGACCGCAAGGTGCGCATGCATACCCATGTCGGCGAGGGCGAAAGCCCGGTCATTCAGGCCCGCCATGGCCTGCGCACCGTGGACTATTGCGCGGAGATAGGCTTCTGCGGGTCGGATGCCTTCTATGCCCATTGCTGGGAGCTGACCCACGACGAGCTGCGCAAGATGGCCGCCAGCGGCACCGGCGTCGCGCACTGCCCGGAGCCGGTCTATCTCGTCGGCGCCGAAATCACCGACATACCGGCGATGTCGACCCTCGGGCTCGTTGTGGGCTTGGGTTGCGACGGCGCCGCCTCGAACGACAATTCCAACCTGATGCACTGCATCCATTCCGCCTACATGCTGCAATGCCTGTCGGCGTCGACACGTGACCATCCGGTTCCGCCGCCGGCCGATTTCCTCGGCTATGCGACAACCGGGGGCGCGGCGCTGCTCGGGCGCGGCGACATCGGCAGGCTGTCGCCCGGCATGGCCGCCGACCTGTTCGCCATCGACACGCGGCGCATGGACTATGTCGGCACGCGGCACGATCCGCTGAGCCTGCTGGCCAAGGTGGGCATCGGCACGCCGACCGACATGACGATGATCAACGGCCGCATCGTCTGGGCCAAGGGAGAATTCCCGGGCTCGACGAGGCCAGGCTGTTCGCGCAAGCCGAGGCGGCGCTCGCGACCGTGGAACTCTAGAAGCCAAAACCAAAAGCAAGGGGAACCGACATGCTGACAAATCTTACCCGCAGAAGATTGATGAAGGGCGCTGCCGCTACCGGGCTCGTCGCCGCGGTGGGCAGCCGCGCGCTTGCCGCCGACGAACCGCTGGGCATCGTGCTTGTGGTCCCCTCGCCGGTCGGCGACGTCGGCTGGGGCCGTGCGCTGGCCGACGGGCTCGAGCCGGTCAAGGCCGCCTACGGCGACAAGGTGAAGGTCACCATCATCGAGAACATTCAGGAAGGCCCCGACGCCGACCGCATCATGAACAAGGCGGTCGCCGACGGGAACAAGTTCCTGATCGCCGGTTCCTTCGGCTACCAGAACGGCGCCCTGCAGATCGCGCGCCGCAATCCCGACGTCACCGTGCTGCACGCTTCCGGTTTCCAGGTGGCGCCGAACTTCTCGCCCTTTGCTGCCCAATATTCCCAGGGCACCTACCTGATGGGCATGGCGGCGGCCGCGCGTTCGAAGACCGGCAAGCTCGGCTCGGTCTCCGCCTTCGCCATTCCCGAGCTGATCACCTCCATCAACGCTTTCACGCTGGGGGCGCAGGCGGTGAAGCCCGATGTCGAGGTTTCGGTCGTATGGGTGAACTCCTGGTTCGATCCGGCCAAGGAGCAGGAAGCCGCCAAGGCGCTGCTGGCGCAGAAATGCGACGTCATCTTCTCCAACGCGCAGGACACGCCTTCCGTCGTTGCGGCCTGCGAGGAGGCCGGCATCCCCGCCTTCAACCTCAACTCGTCGATGAAGAAATACGCGCCCAAGACTTATCTCGGCTGCGTGGCGACCGATTGGTCGCCCTTCTTCAAAGCCTCGGTCGATGCCCACCTTGCCGGTACCTTCAAGGGAGCCAACGCCTTCTTGGGTGTCGGTGACAAGGTTGTCGAAGTCGTCGATTGGAACCCGGGCATCCCGGCCGACATCATGACCAAGATCAAGGAGGTTGAAGCCAAGATCGCCGACGGCAGCTTCTCGCCCTTTGCCGGTCCGATCGCCAAGGCCGACGGCAGCGAAGGCGTCCCCGCCGGCAAGACAATGACCGAGGCCGAGATCGTCGCCATGGACTGGCACGTCAAGGGTGTCACCACGCCGCTGCCCAAGTAATCCATGACCGCCCCGCTTCTGTCGCTGCGCGGCATCTCCAAGAGCTACGGCCAGATCCATGCCAATCGGGACATCGATCTGGACGTGGCTCCGCGCTCGATCCACGCGATCCTAGGAGAGAACGGGGCGGGCAAATCGACGCTGATGAAGCTGATCTACGGCGTCGAGCAGCCGGACGCCGGAACGGCGAGCTGGAAAGGAGAGCCCCTCGCGCTCGCGTCCCCGGCGGATGCGAGACGCAAGGGGATCGGCATGGTCTTCCAGCATTTCTCGTTGTTCGAGACGCTGACGGTGGTGGAGAACATCCGGCTGGTCGTGCCCGGGAAAAAATCGGATCTTGCGCAAGGCATCCGCAAGCTCGGCCGCGACTTCGGCCTGGAGGTCGATCCACTTGCCCACGTGCACGCGCTCTCGGTCGGAGAGCGGCAGCGGGTGGAAATCATCCGCTGCCTGATGACCCGACCGCAGCTCCTGATCCTCGACGAACCGACCTCCGTCCTGCCGCCGCAATCGGTGGACAAGCTTTTCGAGACGTTGCGGCGGCTGCGCGACGGCGGCGTGTCGATTCTGTTCATCTCGCACAAGCTGGAGGAGATCCGCGCGGTCTGCGACCGCGCGACCATCCTGCGCGGCGGGCGCATCACGGGCCATGTGGATCCCCGCAACCACGACGCGCACGACCTCGCCCGCATGATGATCGGCCGCGACATGCCGCAGCCCATGCCGGCGCTTGCGCATTCCGGCGGGGAAAAGCGCCTTGAAATCGTCGGCCTAGAGCATCGGCCGGACGATCCCTTCGCCGCGACGCTTTCCGACGTCAGCCTGACGGTCCGGGCGGGCGAGATCCTCGGTATCGCGGGCATATCGGGCAACGGGCAGAGCGAGCTCGCGGCGCTGATCTCGGGCGAGACGGTGCTGCCGCGGGAAAAGTCACAGCGTATCTTCATGATGGGAAGGGACGTCGGCCCACTCGATGCGGCTGCCCGCCGGCGGCTGGGCTTCGCCTTCGTTCCGGAGGAACGGCTGGGCCGCGGCGCGGTGCCCGAAATGTCGCTCGTCCTCAACAGCCTCCTGACCGCCCATCCCTCCGGCCTCTTGAAACGCGGCCTCGTCGACACGGCCCGCGCGAAGGCTTTCGCCGACGACTGCATCCGGCAATACGACGTGCGCACGCCGGGTTCCGAAACGGAGGCCGGGGCGCTTTCGGGAGGCAATCTGCAGAAGTTCATCGTAGGCCGCGAGATCATGCTGTCCCCGAAATTGCTGTTCGTGGCGCAGCCCACCTGGGGCGTGGACATCGGCGCCGCATCCGCCATCCGCCGGCGCCTTGTCGCGCTGCGCAACGAAGGCATGGCCATCCTGGTCATCTCGGAGGAACTGGAGGAACTGTTCGAGCTCTGCGATTCGATCCAGGTGATCCATCAGGGCCGGCTGAGCCCGCCGCTGGTGACGCGCGACACCAAACCCGAGGAGGTCGGCCGCTACATGATCGGTGCGCAATCGACGGCCGAAAAGGTCCCCGCATGAGCGCTCTGTCCCGGCCGTTCCTTCCCGTACTGGTTCGCCGGGAACACGCCTCGCTTGCAATCAAGCTGGTCGCCCCGCCCACCGCGCTCGGTCTGGCTACGCTGCTCAATCTCGGGCTCTATCTCCTGATCGGCCGCGATCCGGTCGCCGTTTTCCACGCGATGCTTCTGGAACCCTTCCTGTCCTGGGCCTCCTTCTCGGAAGTCCTGCTGAAGATGGGGCCGCTGCTGCTGATCGCGCAGGGGCTTGCCATCGGCTTTCGCGCAAAGGTGTTCAACATCGGCGCCGAGGGCCAGTTCATCCTCGGCGCGATCTTCGCATCGGCCATTCCCATTTGGCTCCCGCAGGCGACGGGCCAGTGGATTTGGCCCGCCATGCTCGTCCTCGGCGCACTGGGCGGCGCGCTTTGGGCCTCGCTCACCGCGTTCTGGCGCGTGCGGCTCAACGCAAACGAGATTCTCGTTTCGCTCATGCTGGCGCTCGTTGCCGCGCAGGTACTCAACTATCTGCTTCTCGGTCCCTGGAAGGACCCGGCCGGCTTCAACTTCCCGCAGTCGGTGATGTTCCAGTACGACGCGATGGTGCCGATCCTGATCCCCGGCACCCGCGTCAACGTCTCGCTGCTTATCGCCTTCGCGTTCTCCCTCTCAGCCTGGGTCTTCATGCAGAGGAGTTTCGCCGGCTACAAGCTGCAGGTCGGCGGCCTCGCGCCGCGCGCGGCCGGATACGCCGGCTTCAATGAAGGACGCGCGATCTGGCTTTCCCTCCTCATCGGCGGCTTCGCGGCAGGCCTCGCCGGGGCGGCCGAGGTGGCCGGGCCGCTCGGCCAGTTGCAGCGCTCCATCTCGACCGGCTACGGCTATGCGGCCATCATCGTGGCCTATCTCGGTGGCCTTCACCCGATAGGCATCGTTTTTTCCGCGCTGCTCATGGCGGCCTTCTATATCGGTGGCGACAACGCCATGGTCTCGGCAAACCTGCCAGTCGCCGCGGTCCGGGTTTTCCAGGGCAGCCTGCTGCTCGCCTATCTCGTCGCCATCGCCTTCGTCCGCTACCGGCTCGAATGGCGCCATGCCGCTCACGGAAGCGCTCCATGAATGCTCTCGAGTTCATCGTTGCCGGAATGCTGGCGGCGGCCACGCCGTTCCTTTTGGCGGCGCTTGGGGAAATGGTGGCCGAGCGGGCCGGCGTCCTCAATCTCGGCGTGGAGGGACTGATGGCCCTGGGGGCGGTCATCGCCTTCATCATCGTCTATCACGGCGGCGGTCACCTCCTGGGTTTCGTCGCCGCGGGCCTCGCCAGCACGGCTCTTTCCCTTGTCTTTGCCGTCATTGCGCTGGGGTTCCGCGCCAACCAGGTCGCGGTGGGTCTCGCCATCGGCATACTCGGCCAGGGCCTCTCGGCACTGTTCGGCAAGAGCTATGAGAGCCTCACGGTCAAAGGCCTACCGAAGCTTTCATTGCCCTGGCTTTCAGATATCCCGGTCGTCGGCGGCCTGTTCGTCGAGGACGTCGTCGTGTGGCTCTCGCTTGCTGCGACCGTCGCCATCTGGGCGATATTCGCCTACACCAAGACCGGCCTTGTCGTGCGCGCCGTCGGCGAGAATCCCAAGGCGGCCCGGGCGCTCGGCTATCCGGTAATCGCCGTGCGTTTCGCCGCGGTCGCTTTCGGCGGCGCGTTGGCGGGTTTCGCCGGTGCCTACGCGGCCGTGGTCTACACTCCGCTCTGGGCCGATGGCATGATCGCCGGGCGCGGCTGGATCGCGATCGCGCTCGTGGTCTTCGGCACTTGGCTTACCAGCCGTATCTTCCTCGGTGCTTGCCTCTTCGGCGCCGTGTCCCTCGCAAGCCTCGCAGCCCAGACAACTGGGCTCGACGTTTCCTCGCAACTTCTATCGAGCCTACCTTATCTGGTGACAATCGTCGTGCTGGGCATCATTTCTTCGAACCGGCGTCTGCTCAAGCTCAACGGCGTGGCTTCGCTGGGAGAGCCTTTCGAACAATAGTGTCGCTCGCCGCCCCCGCGCGCAATAACGCGACATCTGAGCGCAGATCGCACCGTCCCTGGGGCATGAAGGGCTGCGCGCAACCCTCAAGACCATGCCTTAAAATGCCGAGCTGATCCCGGGCCAATCCTGCCGGCAATGCCAGCCTGACCGACACCGCCTTCGTCCGACGTCACATCAATTCCTGCTACTTCACGATGGTGGCGGCTGGGAGGCCGGCAGAGGTGCCGGCTTCAAAAACGATGAACGCAACGCACCAACGCCGATTGCTAATCGCCGATGGGCAACGTTTTCTACAGGAAATCAATACGTTAGCGGCTGGTTCGCCAACCCATTTCCTTCGTATTCTCTCGTATGGTCTGGCGAGCCCGATGACCGAAACGAAGAGTGATTTGAAGCGCCGTACTATGCGCAATTGAACCCTGCTTAGGGTGATAGCTCCCTCTTTTGGAAGTTTCACTGGACGAGGCCGGGCATGATGCTTTGTTCTGACTGAAAATCGCCCAGCCAGCTCGCGCGGGCATGGATCACGTTCAACCACGCGCGCCCGATGAGATATCGCAGCACCAAATTGTGCTGCTCTAGGTAGTTTCCCCTAGGGACATAACCGAATTTCGGAATTCCCGGATTCGCGCGATTGCTGTTGTCACGGATCAACCGGGAAGACAGCCATGTATGCTCAAGCGAATGCCCAGATCGAACTGCCGCAGCATATCCCGCACCATACCTCCGCTCTCGTCTTCGAGGGTGCGCCGGTGCAGCCGGTCAGCTTCTTCCCTGCAGGCGCGGAGATCTATGCCCAAGGCGAGAAGGCGGGCGCTCTCTATCAGGTCGAATTCGGCGCCGTCCGCATCTACCGCCTGCTTGCCGACGGTCGCAGGCAGATCAGTGCGTTCCATCTGGCGGGAGAAACTTTCGGTTTCGAAGCAGACGCCACTCACCATTTCTTCGCCGAAGCGATCAACGCAACCGGCGTGCGGGTCTTTCGCGCTCCCTCAGGCATGGACGTGTCCCGGCAGCTCCTGCCCCTTGCCCTCAAGGGCCTGACCCGTGCGCAGGAACATCTTCTTGTGCTTGGCCGTCAGAACGCCATCGAGCGCGTTGCGGCATTCCTGATCGAAATGTCTGAGCGTCAGGGCGGGCTGCGGCAGGTGGAATTGCCTATGTCGCGGAACGACATCGGCGACTATCTCGGCCTCACCATCGAAACCGTCTCGCGGGTCTTCACCCGCCTCAAGGAGAAAGGCGTGATCCGCCTGCTCAGCCTGCGCAGCATCGAAATCCTCAAGCGGGAAACCCTGCTGGCGATGGGGGAATGAAATCATTCGGGCCAATCGCCCCTGCATCGATCTAGGAAGGGACGGCAATGAAAAGCACGCTTACAACTCACACCGGATTTCGCTTCGAAGCGCGCCGTGCAGGTCCTGAGGACGAGCCACTCGTCGCCGAATTCTTCACCCATGTGACGCCGGAGGATCTGCGCTTCCGCTTCCTGGGAGCCGTGCGGCAAGTTTCGCATGAGCGGCTGGTGGCGATGACCCGCTCCGATGATCCGCATATCCATAATTTCCTGGCCTTCTCGACCGAGGGAATGCTGATAGCGGTGGCGACGCTTGCCGCCGATCCAGCCGACCGGTGTGGCGAGGTCGCCATCTGCATTCGCGAGGATCGCAAGCATCTCGGCGTCGGCTGGGAGTTTCTCGCCTATATCGCGCGATACGCCGATGAGCAGGGTATCGAGACGATCGAGTCGATCGAGAGCCGCGAAAATCGCGCGGCTATCGAGCTCGAGCGCGACATGGGCTTCACCGTCGCAACGGATCCCGATGACCCGACGCTCGTCCTGGTTCGGCGGAAACTCGGTGCCAAGCCACCGGGCTAAGTCCCAATATCCTGCCACGGGGCAGATCAGACCGTTTCGAGGTCGAGGAGTTCCATAGCCACCGCACGTTCCTCGTCGGCCGGAACCAACGCTTCGCCGCCGCGATTCAAACCGTCATCGATAACAACGCCAAGCCACGCGGCAGCCTCGCAGATCCTTTGCCGGATTTGAGGCGCATGCTCGCCGATGCCAGCGGTGAACACGAGTGTGTCGAGCCCTCCAAGCGCGGCTGCGAGCGATCCGATCTCACGCCCGATACGGTAGACGAAGAAATCGATGGCACGACGTGCCGCGGCATCTTTCGACGCAAGCAGCGTCTGCATATCGCCGGAAATGCCGGATATCCCCAGCAAGCCGGAACGCTCGTAAAGCAATTCGGTCAATTGATCGGGCGACAGCTTCCGGTCCTGCAGGAGATGCAGGATCACGCCGGGATCGATGGCGCCGCAACGCGTGCTCATGAGAAGACCGTCGAGCGTCGAAAACCCCATGGTGGTGGCGGCGCTTGCCCCTGCCATCATGGCGCACAAGCTCGCTCCACTGCCGAGATGGGCGACGACCGGTCGGTGTCAAGACCGGCCGCCATCGCTCTAACCGGCGAGGAATGAGCGGGCTTTGATCCATCGTAAACACCAGACCAGGAGAAGGCGCCTCCAAAACGCACGTCAGGCTGCGGCCTCGTTGAGGAGCAAGAGAGCGCGTCTTTGCTTCAGAGCAACGAACAGGTCGGAAAGCTCAGGCAGGAAGTCTGTTTGCAAATGCGGACAATCGGCATGAAACGCAAATTGAACGACGATACGACGATGGACGGGATCATGCGCGAGACGCCGGCGGCAATCCGCGTCGTGCTCCAGCATGGAATGCTCTGCGTCGGCTGCCCGATCGCTTCCTTTCACACCGTTTCCGAAGCGGCGCGCGAGCATGATCTCGACGAGGACCAGCTTCGCCGTGACCTGCAGGCGGCTATCGACGCCGGTGGAGCGGGCTAGCTCTTGGTCGCGCGGCCTTCGGCGATGACAAGCAGCCGATGCGGCTCGACCACGACCACCCTTTGCCGTCCGCTCTTGACGAGCCCCTGGTCCTCCCAGGCGGAAAGCAGCCGGCTTACCGTATGAAGCGTGGTGCCCGTCATTTCCGCGACGTCCTGGCGTGAAATCGGGAAGTCGATCAGAATCCCTTCCTCGGTCTTTTTCCCCGACTGCTTGATAAGCTTGAGCAGCGCATGCGCGACGCGCTGCTCCACCTGTTCGGTGGACATCTCGATGACGCGCGCATGCGCATCCTGCAGCCTGCTCCCCACCGCCTTGTAGGTATTGGCGCTGAAGCTCGGAAAGCTCGCCGCGAATGTGGACCAGAGCTGGCTTGGCCAGGCAAGCACCACGCAGTCGACAGCCGCGATGGCGTTTGCCGGATAGGTCGTCCGACCAAGCGCACTGGCGATCCCCATCAACTCGCCCGGGCTGATGTATCGCACGGTCACCTCGTGCCCATCCGCGGTCGATTTCACCACGCGCACATGGCCGTCGAGCAGCAGGAAAAAGGAATGCGCCTCCTGCTCCTGCTCGAACACCGGCTGATCCTTGGCGATCCGAATGGACCTCGCTTGCCCGATTATGCGATCGAGATCCGCGGCAGCGATCCCCTCGAAGAGGGACAGCCCGGCAATCAATGATCGATCAAGGCTCGCCAACCGCCTTTCCTCCCCAACTTCAACGGCGCAACGCGCTCGGACCCCTGCCCGACTGTGTCACGGACGACCGCCCGTCGACAAGTGAGCCTCTTGTCGCTGCGGCCCGGCAATCATTCGCTTGTTTGCGCTGAGGCAAATTCCATCCTTCAGGGCCGGGATAGAAGTGGCCGGCAGGCGCCTTGCCTGTTTTTTGATGAGGCATGTCATGGCAATTCCACGGACGCGGCCAAGCGCCTATCCGGCAATTCTCTCCTACGGGTTCCGGCCCTTTTTTCTGCTAGGCTCGCTGCAAGCCGCGTCCGCGATGCTTTTGTGGCTGCCCCTCTATTACGGCAAGCTCGAAACCTTCAGCACCTTCCTGCCTGTGGACTGGCATATTCATGAATTGCTTTTCGGCTACCTGCCGGCTGTCGTGACCGGTTTCCTGCTGACTGCAATTCCGAATTGGACCGGCCGACTTCCCGTTCAGGATTTTCGCCTGCTGGCGCTCGTGCTGCTCTGGATCACGGGGCGTGTCGCCGTGTTCTTTTCGGCGGAAACGGGATGGCTCCTGGCCGCAGCCCTAGACTGCTGTTTTCTTCTCGCGGTGGTCGTGGCCGCCGCGACGGAAATCATCGCCGGGCGAAACTGGCGCAACCTCAAGGTGCTGCTGCCGGTAGCAACTCTTTTTGCCGCGAATGTCCTGTTTCACGCCGAAGCGCATTACCAGGGTGTCTCCGACATCAGCCGGCGCCTGGGCTTGGGAGCGGTTGTCGTCCTCATCATGGTCATCGGCGGACGCATAATTCCGAGCTTCACCCGCAATTGGCTGGTTCGCGACAGGCCGGGCCGGCTCCCGACGCCGTTCGGCAGGCTCGATGTCGGAACGATCGCGCTGTCCGCTGTCGGCCTCGCTGCCTGGAGCTTTTTCCCCGACACCATTGCAACCGGCGTGTTGCTGGTCGTCGCCGCGGTCTTCAACGCTGTTCGACTTGCCCGCTGGGCCGGCGACCGCACGCTGTCCGACCCGTTGGTATTGATCCTGCACCTTGCATTCGCCTTTGTTCCGCTTGGCCTGCTGCTTGCCGGACTGGCCGCCTTCGCTCCAGGAAGGATCCCCCCGGTTGCCGGTATTCATACGTTTGCCGTGGGAGCGATTGCCTGCATGACCCTTGCCGTCATGGCGCGGGCCACCCTCGGCCACACAGGCCGTGAGTTGAAGGCAAGTGCCGGAACATGCGCGGTTTTCGTTGCGATCCTCATTGCCGCCCTTCTGCGCGTGGCCGCCGCTGTCGCGCCTGCCGAGGCAATTCTCCTCCACATGTCGGCGGCGTTCTGGATTGCCGCTTTCGCCGGCTATGCGGTGTTGTTTGGCGGGTTTCTCATGCGCCCTCGCCTGCGCGCACGCGCATGAATCCTTCTTGAGGAACATGCTTGAGGAACAGGCGGGCGAGGCCTGGCCGTCGCTCGATCTTCTCGCCGCGTATTCGTCGAACAATTTGCGCCAGCGCAAATCGCGAGGTCGCCCGACGATCTACAAGGACGCAACGGTCGATGCCGTGATGAAACAGAGAAAGGAACTCTCCAATGAAACTGCCCCTGATTGCCGCGGCGATCGCCTTGCTCTCAATTGCCGGCGCTGCAAATGCCGAAGAACATGTCGTCCAGATGCTGAACAAGGGCGAGAAGGGCGCGATGGTCTTCCAGCCCGACTTCGTCCGGGCCGCACCCGGCGACACCATCAAGTTCGTGCCGACCGACAAGAGTCACAATGCCGAGATCATCAAGGGAATGATCCCGGAGGGCGCCGAAGCCTTCAAGGGCAAGCCGAGCGAGGAGATCACGGTGACCCTTACCAAAGAGGGCGTCTATGGCGTGAAGTGCGCTCCCCATTACGGCATGGGCATGGTGGCCCTGATCCTCGTCGGCAAGCCTGTCAACCTTGAAGCGGCGGAAGCCGTCAAGCAGATCGGCAAGGCAAAGCCTGTCTTCGCCGAGCTCTTCGCTGAAGCGACCAAGACCGCTTCGAACTGATCCGACAGCATGCGAGGCTGCCTCCGGCAATGGCGGGCTGGAGGCACTGGCCGGACAGACCACGGGAGAGGTCTGTCCGGCCATTTTCAATTTCGCGATTTGGCCACCGCCGCAATCTTGATTGTCGGGACGCAAGTGACTTCGGCAAATCCCTGCCAAAGTCAAAATTCATTGGTCCAGATTTGCGCAAACGCAAAGAAGCTCCGTACAAAGACACTATCCTGCCTTCATCGAAACCGTTGAAGTCGAGGAGATGAAAATGCTTACGAGACGCGAAGCTTTGCTGGGTTCTGTTCTTACCGCCGCCGCCATCGCCACCATCGGCTCGGCGCCGGTGATAGCGGCCGCGAAGGATGTGGCCGGACTGCCCCGCGAGAAGGTGACTCTGGTCGCGCCGCCTTTCGTGCACGCTCACGACCAGGTGGCCAAGGGCGGCCCCAAGGTTGTCGAGTTCGCCATGACGATCGAAGAGAAACCGGTGGTCATCGACGCCGACGGCACGCAGCTCAACGCCATGACCTACAACGGCTCCATTCCGGGCCCCCTCATGGTCGTGCATGAAGGCGATTATCTCGAGCTGACGCTCACCAATCCCGACACCAACACGCTCGCCCACAATATCGACTTCCATGCGGCGACAGGCGCGCTCGGCGGCGGCGGGCTGACGCTGATCAATCCGGGCGAGCAGGTGACGCTGCGCTTCAAGGCGACCCGGCCGGGGACCTTCGTCTACCATTGCGCACCCGGCGGAGCGATGATCCCCTGGCACGTCGTGTCGGGGATGAGCGGCGCGGTGATGGTGCTGCCGCGTGACGGCCTGAAGGACGAGAAGGGCAAGCCGGTCCGCTACGACCGCATCTACTATATCGGCGAGAACGATTTCTACATCCCGCGCGACGAGCAGGGAAAATTCAAGAAGTACGACTCGGCCGGCGACAACTACGACGACACCGTGAAGGTGATGCGCGGCCTGATCCCGACGCACGTCGTCTTCAACGGCGGGGCGGGATCGCTGACCGGCGAAAACGCCATGAAGGCCAAGGTCGGCGAAACGGTGCTGATCGTCCATTCCCAGGCCAACCGCGATACTCGTCCGCATCTGATCGGCGGCCACGGCGACTTCGTCTGGGAAGGCGGCAAGTTCGCGAACCCGCCTGCCAAGGATATGGAGACCTGGTTTATCCGCGGCGGATCGGCGGGTGCTGCGCTCTACACGTTCCGGCAGCCGGGAATTTACGCCTACGTGAACCACAACCTGATCGAGGCAGTCGAGCTCGGTGCGACCGCGCATTTCATGGTCGACGGAAGCTGGGACGACGATCTGATGATGCAGGTCGAGCCACCCAAGGCGATAGCTTCATAAATGGGAAGGCCAATCGCCGTGCAACCCACCATTACCGCGGGCGAGCTGCATTGGCAGGCGGAGTCTTCGGCATGTCTTTCGACCCTGTCTTCACATTCGGAACAATCGCGGCTGCCGCCCTCATCGGACTGGGCGTCAGCCACGCGATCGATGGCATCTCTCCGCATGCCGGCAGTCCGGCTGCGGTCAGCGAACTGGTGGTTCTGACACCTGGCTCATTCAATCACCCGCAGCCCGGCGAATTCCTCAAGGACGACCATCCCGCGCCGGCGCCCGTCTTGAAGGAGACCATCGATGCGCCGCTGGAAATCATGAAATTCCAGGTGACCGCATCGGACTATGAGCGCTGCGTTGCGGAGGGCGCCTGCAAGCCCGCCGACCCGCGCCTTGTCGGTGACCTCCCTGTGACTGGCGTCAGCTTCAACGATGCGCAGGCCTATGCGAACTGGCTTTCGGCGAAGACAGGTGAAGCGTGGCGCCTTCCGACCGACCTTGAATGGGCCTATGCGGCTGGCGAACGGTTCCGGGCCGACATAGAAGGCGGCGAAGGCGACCCTGCCGATCCGGCGAGGCGATGGCTCACGCAGTATCGCAACGAAGTAGCGCTCGGGCGCAAACCAGATCCCGAGCCGCGGCCGCGCGGGTCCTTTGGCCTCAACTCAAAGGGTATTGCGGACACTGCCGGGAATGTCTGGGAGTGGACATCGACATGCTATGCGCACGCGACGATATCCAGCGGCGGCATTGCCAGTTCGATCAGCAATTGCGGCGTGCATGTTGTGGAGGGTTTTCACCGCACTTACATGTCGAACTTCATCCGCGACGGCAAAAGCGGCGGTTGCGCGGTCGGCACGCCGCCCGACAATCTGGGCTTCCGCCTTGTTCGCGATCGCGGCAGCTTCGTGCAGGCCCTTCGTCGCCTGGGCTTGACCTGATTGCCTAGAGCAATTCCAGGAAAGTGCGTAACGGTTTTCCGTCAGGAATTGCGTAAAAACAAAGAGATAGAGCGGTTCGGCGTTCCCGTGAAACGCTGAAACGCTCTAGAGAACAAGGAATATGAATGAGCTCGAAGTACGTCCTGCTTGGCAGCGTTCGCCCTGCCCCCGAACAGCCTTTGGCGCGTCCCGGCGTCGATCGGGCATCGATAGGGGCACTGGTCCGCAAATTCTACTCCAGGGTGAGAAAAGATGAGCGGCTCGGCCCGATTTTCGCCCGTGAAATCGTTGGCGATTGGGAGTCCCACCTGGAGAAGATGACCGACTTCTGGTGTGCCGTCATCTTGAAGAGCGGCGACTATCAGGGACGCCCGGTGCCGGCACACCTGAAGCTCGAGGATGTCACCGAAGTCGACTTCGAGATCTGGTTGGCTCTCTTCCGCGAGACGGCGGCAGAGCTGTTCGCGCCCGAAACCGCTGCGGTGTTCGTCGAGCGGGCGGAACGCATAGCCGCGAGCCTGAGGCTCGCTATGTTCTTTCGCCTTGATCGTGCCGCGCCCGCTCGCGGCCGGTAAGGCGCCAGCAGAGTAGCCGGACCGGCAGGTTTGATCTTGCGCAAGGAATACGGTGCTTCGGGCCGTAGTGTCGCCGAATGATCCTCAATCTTTTCGTCGGCACGATCGTCATCAGCCTGACGGTGCTGATCCACACTTTCGGACTTATCGCCGTCACTCATGCGATGGCGCGCCTTGTGGCGCTCTTCCGCATGCACGGCCACCGCAGCCGGGTCATCGCAATGATCACGGTCGTGATGGGCCTCTTTGCGGTCATGACGGCGGAAGTCTGGCTATGGGCGGGAATGTACACGCTGCTCGGAGTCCTCAACGACTTCGAGACGGCGCTTTACTTCTCCACCATCACCTTTTCGACGGTCGGCTATGGAGACGTGGTGCCGGCCCATGGCTGGCGCGTGCTGGCGGCCCTGGAGGGCATCAATGGGTTTCTGCTGATCGGCTGGTCGACCGCCTATCTGATCGCGGCCGGCACCCGTGTCGGCCCCTTCAGGATCGGCGAGCATTTTTGATCCGCGGCCTAGGGCGTGTTGAGATTCAGGTCAGGCCGAGCCGAAAATGGTGGTTTCCGAGAACCGGAGCGGAGCGTACTTGAAGTACGTGAGCACCGGAAGCGCAGGAAACCGGCATTTGCAGGTCGGCATCACCAGAATATCAACACGCCTTAATGCATGTCGCCCAAGTGCGCAGCGGTTTTGGGCGAACGACATCCATGAAAACAAAGACTCGCTCAAACGGCCACCGAATGCCTGGCGCTTCCATTCCTGAGATATTTGTCAAATTTCGCCGCCACCGTTCTGACCAGCGGACGGCTTTCCTCCGGCACGACGAAGTTTTCGCCTTCGAGCCGGAGAAGCTCGCCCTGGCTGCTGATAGCCAGGCGGCTCGCCTCGCAGAGCAGCTTTTGGCCGACAGCTCCAAAGCGGTCGACCAGGTCCACCGCCGAGAAAGCGAATTGGCACATCAGGCGCTCGATGACCCAGCCTCGCGCCTGATCATCGACGCTGAGTTTGATCCCGCGGGCTATCGCCAGTTGTCCGGAGTCCACGGCCCTTTCATATTCACCGGTCGCGACGATGTTCTGGGCGTAGCCCTGCCGATATCGACTTATCGAGGAGGGACCTAGACCAATCAGGGTTTCGCACCGGTCCTCGGTATAGCCCTGGAAATTGCGGCGGATCTTGCCGCCGTGCGCGGCGACCGCCAGCGAGTCCTGTGGCTTCGCGAAATGGTCCAGTCCCAACGCCTCGTACCCGGCATCGACAATCAACCGCGCGGCAAGCTGTGACTGCGCCAAGCGTGCGGCGGAATCGGGCAGCCAGGCTTCGTCGATCATCGTCTGATGCTTCTTGAACCACGGCACATGCGCGTAGCCGAACAGGGCCAGCCTGTCCGGCGTCAGCGTCAGCGCCTGGGCGACGGTCGCCGCAACGCTCTCCAAGGTCTGATGCGGCAGGCCGTACAGCAGGTCCAGGTTGACGGAAGTGACACCCCGCGCGCGCACCGCATCGACAATGCTTTTGGTCAGCGCAAAGCTCTGCTCGCGGTTGATCGCCTTCTGCACTTTGGGATCGAAGTCCTGGACGCCGAGGCTCGCCCTGGTCATGCCGATCGCGGCGAAGGCATCGAGCCGGCCTTCGTCCATGTCGTTCGGGTCGATCTCGACGCTGAGACTGGCATCGTCGAGAAAGTCGAAACGATCGCGCAATGCTTTCCCGAGCGCCAGGATGTCGTCTGGCCTGAGCATCGTCGGGGAGCCGCCGCCGAAATGGACGGCGCGGACCATGCCCCGGCCGCCCACGAGGCCGCCGACAGTCTCGATTTCCCTATGCAGCGAGCGCAGAAATGTAGCCACGGGCGCATAGTGAAGTGTCTGCTTGGTGTGGCAGGCGCAGAACCAGCACAGCCTGTCGCAATAGGGGATGTGCAGATACAGCGATATCTCGTCATCGCCTTCAAGCGTCTCCATCCAGCCGCGAACGACGATCGCGTCGAGGCCTGGGTGAAAGTGTGGTGCCGTCGGATAGCTCGTATAGCGCGGCACGTTCTCGGCCAGGCTCTTGGCCAAGGCTTTCGACGATCTCTGTTGCATGGCGCGAAGCTAGCGGACCGAACTGTCGACGCCTTGATTTCAATCAATGCCTACCAATGGACAAAAGGACGCAACAATACCGCGATGCAGAAGTGATAGGCTGCCGGCTTCGTAGACCTTGGGCTATGCGATGACCATTCGACAGGACATTCACAGCGCCGGCATCCCTGTGCTTTGCCAGTCCTGTGAAGCGCGGCACCGCGGACTTTGCGGCGCGCTTGAACCCGACCAGTTGATCGAACTGTCCAAGACCTCATCCAGGCGCGGCGTTTCACCGGGGGCTGAGCTGACGGGCGATGCGGAAGTCGTGGAACGTTATTCGAACGTGCTCTCGGGGGTGGTCAAACTGACGAAGAGCCTTTCGGACGGCCGACAGCAGATTGTCGGCCTCCAGTTCGCCCCGGACTTCCTGGGAAGGCCGTTCAAGTCCGAAAGCGCGATCAGCGCCGAGGCGGCGACGGAAGTGTCGCTGTGCTCGTTCCCAAGGAGCGTCATCGAAAGAATGATGAAGCTTTCACCGGGGCTCGAACATCGCCTGCTCAAGCAAACGCTGAACGAGCTCGACGAGGCGCGTGAATGGATGCTGGCGTTGGGGCGCAAGACGGCGTCCGAAAAGGTCGCGAGCTTCCTTCTGATGATCGCCAGGAATATCGACCCGGCTACCGACCCGGCAGCCAAGTCGGCAAGCTTCGAACTGCCCTTGACCCGCGCCGACATCGCCGACTTTCTCGGACTGACGATCGAGACGGTGAGCCGCCAGTTGACTAGGCTGCGCGCGAGTGACGTGATCCGGATCGAGAACAACCGGCACGTGACAGTGGACAATTTAAGCCACCTGGAACAACGCTGCGGCGACTAGACCCTACCCTATTCGTCTATCCCGATCCGCGGCAGGAGATGCTCGCGCTCGAAGGCGATGTGGCGGCGCAGGCTCTCGAAGAAGCCGCGCAGCATGAACCCGACCGCCTCGGCATTTTCCGTTCCTTCGCCATGACCGATCGCCAGCAGGGCCTCCGTGACCTCGCCGGCAAAGCATTCGTCCTCGATATGCTCGGCGCGAAGTCTGGTGACGGAAGAGAGACTGGCCTTGGCCATGGTCAGAGCCGCTTCGTAGGCGGGGAAGACAACCGTCTCCTCATATCGATGAACATCGCGCGTCAATGGAACGATTGAGTTGGCCAGGTTGAGGCATTGCAGGCGGTCCACGTTCGGCAATTGATCGGCCAACTTCTCCAGCGCGTCGCAAAGCCCGAGCTTTCACGATGCGCGCGCTTCATCATTTCGCCCGACAACGCCTGGTGTCCCGACTGGCTTGCCGACTGAGAATTAAGGAACGCCTTTTGAAGCGGTCCTTTCTTCATGATTGCCTCCTGGTCATTTCCGGAAGCCGACGCTGCCGAAAGCGAAACGACGCGGCTTTGACCTAGATCAAGGCCAATAGTCTCCGGTTGCGGAATTCATGCGCGGGTCGGCATCCGCCGGAATTTCGAGATCGGGGACTTGCGATGAGATTTGGCACGGAGATCGTCCTTCTAAGCCTGTTTGCCTTTGCGGCCCTTGTGGCTGCGGGCTTCGGCGCAGATGAACCTTTTCGCCAGCATATGTGGGTTCTGTTCTTCGCGGTCGCCGGCTTCACCGCGATCCTGCTGCGCAACACGGATTTCAAGCCAGCAGTTCCGATCGACCCCTCCGCCTATATGGATGGTCCGATCCGTTACGGAGCCATCGCAACGGTATTCTGGGGCGTCGTCGGCATGCTGGTCGGCGTCGTCATCGCGCTCCAGCTTGCCTACCCGGATCTCGATATCCAGCCCTGGTTCAATTTCGGCCGGCTGCGTCCCGTTCATACCTCCGGCGTCGTCTTTGCCTTTGGCGGCAATGCGCTGATTTGCACATCGCTCTATGTCGTTCAGCGCACGTGCCGGGCGCGGCTTTTTGGCGGCAGTCTCGCCTGGTTCGTCTTCTGGGGGTATCAGCTTTTCATCGTCATGGCCGCAACGGGCTATCTGCTAGGCATCACCGAGAGCCGCGAATATGCCGAGCCGGAATGGTATGTCGATCTCTGGCTGACGATCGTCTGGGTCGCTTACCTGATCCTTTTCCTTGGCACCATTCTGAAGCGCAAGGAACCGCATATCTACGTCGCCAACTGGTTCTACCTCTCCTTCATCGTGACCATCGCGATGCTGCATGTGGTCAACAACCTGTCGATGCCCGCCTCGTTCCTCGGCTCGAAGAGCTACTCCGCCTTCTCAGGCGTTCAGGATGCGCTGACGCAGTGGTGGTATGGGCACAACGCTGTGGGCTTCTTCCTCACGGCTGGCTTCCTCGGCATGATGTACTATTTCGTGCCGAAGCAGGTGAACCGGCCGGTCTACTCCTACCGTCTGTCGATCATCCACTTCTGGGCGCTGATCTTCCTGTACATCTGGGCGGGCCCCCATCACCTTCACTACACCGCCCTGCCCGACTGGGCGCAGACGCTCGGCATGGTGTTCTCGGTGATGCTGTGGATGCCTTCCTGGGGCGGCATGATCAACGGCCTCATGACGCTTTCGGGTGCCTGGGACAAGATCCGTACGGATCCGATCGTCCGGATGATGGTCGCGGCCATCGCCTTCTACGGCATGTCCACCTTCGAGGGCCCGATGATGTCGATCAAGACGGTCAATTCGCTCTCGCACTACACCGACTGGACCATCGGCCATGTCCATTCGGGCGCGCTCGGCTGGGTCGGCCTGATCACCTTCGGCGCGATCTACTACATGGTGCCGAAGCTTTGGAACCGCCAACGGCTCTATTCGCTGCGGCTCGTTACTTGGCACTTCTGGCTGGCGACGCTTGGCATCGTCGTCTACGCGGCAGTGATGTGGGTCTCGGGCATCATGCAAGGGCTCATGTGGCGCGAGTACGACGAGCAGGGATTCCTCGTCTACTCCTTCGCCGAAACCGTCGCCGCCATGCACCCCTACTACATCATGCGCGCCGCGGGCGGTGCCATGTACCTCGCCGGCATGCTGATCATGGCCTGGAACGTCGCCATGACCATTCTCGGCTACCAGCGCGAGGAACAGTCCTCGTCGGGTTCCGCGCCCGCCCTGCAGCCCGCCCAATAAGGAGCCAGACATGGGTTTGATGGACAAACACGCGCTCATCGAGCGGAACGCGACGCTGCTTCTCGTCGGGTCCCTGCTGGTCGTGACCATCGGCGGCATCGTCGAGATCGCACCGCTCTTCTATCTCGACAACACGATCGAGAAGGTCGAGGGCATGCGCCCCTACTCGCCGCTCGAACTCGCCGGACGCAACATCTATGTGCGCGAGGGATGCTACCTCTGCCACAGCCAGATGATCAGGCCGTTCCGCGACGAGGTGGAGCGCTATGGCCATTACAGCCTGGCGGCCGAGTCGATGTACGACCATCCATTCCAATGGGGGTCCAAGCGCACGGGCCCCGATCTCGCGCGCGTCGGCGACCGCTACTCCAACGGCTGGCACGTTCAGCATCTTACCGACCCGCGCTCCGTGGTGCCGGAGTCGATCATGCCGAGCTACGCGTTCCTGAAAGACACGCCGATCGAGGTGAAGGATTTCTCGACGCATCTGATCGCCAACCGGCGGGTGGGCGTGCCCTATTCCGACGACATGATCTCTCACGCCAACGCAGACTTGATGGCGCAGGCCGATCCCAACGCCGACACGTCCGGACTGGAAAGCCGCTATCCGAAGGCCAAGGTCGGCGACTTCGACGGCAACCCCCAACAGGTCACCGAGATGGATGCGCTGGTCGCCTATCTGCAGATGCTCGGCACGCTGGTCGATTTCAAGACCTATGACGAAGCTGCCGGCTATCGCTGAGGAGAACAATCGATGGACTACAACCTGATGCGCGAGTTCGCTGACAGTTGGGGGCTGCTCGCCATGGCCCTGTTCTTCGTCGGCTGCGTGGCCTTCGCGTTTCGCCCCGGCGGCAGGACACATGCCGACCAGGCTGCACGGATCCCACTCAAGGACGATTGATCATGAGCGACGAGCATATCGACGAAATCTCGGGCGTCACGACGACCGGCCACGAATGGGATGGGATCAAGGAGCTCAACAATCCCCTGCCGCGCTGGTGGGTGATCACCTTCTACGTCACCATAGCATGGGCGCTCGCCTACACGATCGCCTACCCTGCCTGGCCGATGCTGAGTTCGGCCACCAGCGGCGTTCTGGGCTTTTCCAGCCGCAACGACGTCAAGAACGAATTGGCTGCCGCGGAAGCCGCCAAGGCCAAATATGTCGCGTCAATAGAGTCCAAGAGTGTTTCCGAAATCGCCGGCGACGATGCGCTGCGCGAGTTTGCCGTCGCGGCCGGCGGCGCGACGTTCAAGGTCAATTGCGTGCAATGCCACGGATCCGGCGCGCAAGGGTCGCAAGGGTTTCCCAACCTCAACGATGACGATTGGCTCTGGGGCGGCAAGACGGAGCAAATCCAGCAGACGATCACGCACGGCATCCGGTTCGCCACGGACGCCGATACCCGCCAGTCGGAGATGCCTGCCTTCGCCGATGTGCTCAAGCCCGAGCAGATCGCTCAGGTCAGCGCCTTCGTTGCCAGCCTTTCGGGACCAGTGAAGGACAAGAGCCTGATCGAGCCCGGCGCCAAGGTCTTCGCGGACAATTGCGTCGCCTGTCATGGCGAGAACGCAAAGGGCAACAGGGAGCTCGGAGCACCCGATCTCACCGACGCGATCTGGCTCTATGGCTCCGGCGAAGCCGCCATTGCTGCTCAAGTGAAAACTCCGAAGAACGGAGTGATGCCCGCTTGGGCCGGGCGCCTCGGCGAGACGACGGTCAAGGAACTGGCTGTCTATGTCCATTCGCTTGGCGGTGGAGAATAGGAGCGGGGCCTGTTCTCGGCCCTCGGCCGTTCAAGCGACGAGGCCCGGCCGTGCCGGGCCTCGACTTGTTTTTGACGACTCAATTTGACCTGCATCAACGCGACGCGGCGTGAGCGATTGCAAGACTGCCGGACAGAGGCGGCATTCTTCCGCCGCGATTGGAGATCGTCGTGCTGGATCAGACGCAGGTAGAACGGCTCGAGGCCGAAGCGGTCAACTCCGCCAAGACGCGACAGCCGCTCTACGCGGCGCGCAAGAAGATATTCCCGAAGCGCGCGTCCGGTCGTTTTCGTCAGTTCAAATGGCTGGTGATGGCGATCACGCTCGGCATCTACTACCTGACGCCCTGGCTGCGCTGGGACCGCGGCCCCTTCGCTCCCGACCAGGCCGTTCTCCTCGATCTGGCGAACCGCCGCTTCTATTTCTTCTTCATCGAGATCTGGCCGCAGGAATTCTACTACGTCGCCGGCCTTCTCATGATGGCGGGCGTCGGTCTTTTCCTGATCACATCGACGGTCGGGCGAGCCTGGTGCGGCTACACCTGCCCGCAGACCGTCTGGGTCGACCTGTTCCTTGTCGTGGAGCGCGCGATCGAAGGCGACCGCAATGCCCGCATGAAGCTGGATGCCGCTCACTGGAGCGCGCGGAAGCTCTTCCTGCGCATATCCAAGCATGCCATATGGCTCGTCATCGCAGTTGCCACCGGCGGCGCCTGGATCTTCTACTTCGCCGACGCGCCGACGCTGCTCCGTGAAGTGGCCACCGGCACGGCCGCGCCCGTCGCCTATGTCACGATCGCCGTCCTGACCGGCACCACCTATGTGTTCGGCGGACTGATGCGCGAGCAGGTCTGCACCTACATGTGCCCGTGGCCGCGCATCCAGGCCGCCATGCTCGACGAAAATTCGTTGACGGTGACGTACAACGACTGGCGCGGCGAGCCGCGTTCGCGCCATGCCAAGAAGGCGTTTGCCGCCGGACAATCGGTCGGCGACTGCGTCGACTGCAACGCCTGCGTCGCCGTCTGCCCGATGGGGATCGACATCCGCGATGGCCAGCAACTGGAGTGCATCACCTGCGCGCTCTGCATCGATGCCTGCGACGGCGTCATGGACAAGCTCGGCCGCGAACGCGGGCTGATCTCCTACGCAACGCTGGCTGACTACAACGCCAACATGGCGCTGGCGACCGCCGGCGGCACCGGCCCGGTCAATCCGGCGCTCGTGAGAACGGCCAGCGGCAGCTTCTTCGACAGCCTGGCGCATTTCCATCTGGGCAAGATCTTCCGGTTGCGCACTTACATCTATCTCGGCGCATGGTCAGCGATCGGATTGGTGCTCGTCTATTCGCTGCTGACGCGCGAGCGACTGGAACTGAATGTCCTGCACGACAGAAATCCGCAGTTCGTGACGCTTTCGGACGGCTCGATCCGAAACGGCTACACCGTCAAGCTGCTCAACATGATACCCAAGCCGAGGACGATCGAGGTCACGCTGCAGGGTCTCGACGGCGGTGAGATGACCATTGTCGGCATCGACCAGCCCCCAAGCCGCTCCTTCTCCATTCCAGCCGAACCCGACAGGCTGAAGATCCTGAAGGTCTTCGTTCGTCAACCGGCAGGCCAGATCAAGGAGCTGGTGCAAAGCTTCGAATTCCGGATCGAGGACAAGGCAAGTTCCGAATCCGCCGAATACACCGCCAGCTTCAACGCACCGGAGATCGGCAAATGAGCACCGAGACGCAAAAGCCGCGCGAGTTCACCGGCAGGCACATGTTGATCTCCATCATCGCTTTCTTCGCGGTGGTGATCGGGGTCAACGCCACCATGGCCACGCTCGCGCGGAAGAGCTGGACCGGGCTGGTCGTTGAGAACACCTATGTCGCCAGCCAGCAGTTCAACGAGGAAGCCAGGAAAGGAAGGGCGCAGGCGGCACTCGGCTGGACGGGCAAGTTGACCATCGCCTCCGGCGACGTCCGCTACAGCCTTGTCGACAGCCAGGGCAAACCGGTGCCGCTGCACGGCGTCAGGATGCTGTTCCGCCACCCGGCCTACGAGGCCGAGGACGAAGCCCTGACACTTGCCGCGGCGTCCGGCGACTCTCCTGTCAATACGCGGGAATTTGCCGCCCGGCATGCGCCGAAGGATGGCGTCTGGATTGTGGAAATCGATGCAGACGCGGGACTGACGTCACCGTTTCGCGATATCCGCCGCATCATGATCGTGAAAGGAGCCCTGCAATGAGCTGCTGCGCGCCAGGCGCCGAAATGGCGTTGGAGGTCGTCAACGCAGCGTCCGCTTCGCCGTCGAGCGACGAGATCAAGCTGGCCAGCCGCTCTCTTGGCGGCGACATTCACCAGACGGATTTGTCGGTGCCGACGGTTCATTGCGGAGCATGCATTCAAGCGATCGAGGCCGCGCTCGGCAAGGTCGAGAACGTTGAGTCCGCTCGCGTCAACCTGTCGACCAAGCGTGTGTCGATCCGCTGGCATGGAGACAGCGTCCCGCCATTGTTTGCCGCGCTCGGCCGGCTCGGCTACCAGGCGCACCTGTTCGACCCGGACATTCACGAGAAGGACAAGACCCTTTCGGAGTTGATCCGAGCCGTCGCGGTCGCAGGCTTCGCCGCCGGCAACATCATGCTGCTGTCGGTGTCGGTCTGGTCCGGCGCCGAAGGTCCGACACGGGATCTGTTCCATTGGCTGTCCGCGCTGATCGCCATTCCGGCTCTCGCCTTCGCCGGCGGTATCTACTTCCGCTCCGCGGCGAACGCCCTTCGCCACGGCCGGATGAACATGGACGTGCCGATCGCGGTGGGTGTGTCGCTCGCCTACGCGATGAGCCTCTATGAGACCATCAATCACGGCGAGCACGCCTATTTCGACGCCTCGGTGTCGCTACTCTTTTTCCTGCTGATCGGCCGCACGCTGGATCATGTGATGCGGGAGCGGGCACGCACTGCCGTCAATGGCCTGTCGAGGCTCGCGGCACGGGGCTCGCTGGTCCTGCGGGAGGACGATACGCGCGAATACGTGCCAGTCGCCGAACTCATGCCAGGAATGCGCCTGCTTATCGCGGCCGGAGAACGGATACCGGTCGACGGCGATATACTCAGCGGGAATTCCGACCTCGATTGCTCGCTCGTCTCCGGCGAAAGCACGCCCAAGGCCGTGGGTGCCGGGGCACCTGTCCAGGCCGGAACGCTCAACATCACCGGCCCGCTGACGATGCAGGCGACCGCCGCCGCGAAGGATTCCTTCCTGGCCGAAATGGTGCGGTTGATGGAGGCCGCCGAAGGCGGGCGCTCGCACTACAAGAGGATTGCCGACCGGGTGTCGGCGCTCTACGCGCCCGTGGTCCATCTGACCGCCTTTGTAACATTCCTCGGCTGGATGGCCGTGTCCGGCGATTGGCACCGGGCGCTCACCATCGCCATCGCCGTGCTCATCATCACTTGCCCCTGCGCTCTCGGCCTTGCGGTGCCAATCGTTCAGGTCGTGGCGGCCCGGCGCTTGTTCGAAGCCGGGGTCATGGTCAAGGATGGCTCGGCCTTGGAGCGTCTTGCCGCGATCGATACGGCGGTGTTCGACAAGACCGGAACGCTGACTTTGGGACGACCAAGGCTGGTCAATGCGTCCGAGGTCGATCCGACAATGCTCGCGATGGCCGCCGACATCGCCGCTCATTCGCGGCACCCGTTTTCAAAGGCTGTTGCGGCCTATGCGGGCTTTGCTGGCCAGCCCAAACTCGACTCCGTGCGAGAAGAACCCGGCTTCGGTGTCGAAGCGATCGCCGGAGATGACATTTGGCGACTCGGCCGACGCGGATGGGCCGGATGGAAGGCTCGGACCGGCGGCGAAGGCAAGATCGGCGGCTATGGCGGCACGGTGCTCTCGAAGAATGGCAGCATCGTCGCATGCTTCGCCTTCGAGGATGCGGCTCGATCGGACGCCAAGGCGGCAATCCAGCAGCTGACGGACGCCGCCTTGTCGGTGGACATGCTGTCCGGCGATACCGAGAAAGCCTGCAGCCAGGTTGCCACCACATTGGGAATCGAAAGTTTCGTCCCGGCGCTGCTGCCCTCGGGAAAGGTCGAGTGGATCGAAGCGCTGACCCGCGCGGGGCACAAGGTGCTGATGGTGGGCGACGGCCTCAACGACACGCCGGCGCTGCGAGCGGCACATGTCTCGATCGCCCCGGCGACGGCGGCCGATATCGGCCGCCAGGCTGCGGACTTCGTCTTCCTGCGCGAGAGCCTTCTGGCAGTTCCCCTTGCCGTCGATATCTCGCGGAAGGCCGGCCGGCTCATTCGCCAGAACATCGCGATCGCGATCGTCTACAACGCCTTTGCCGTTCCGATCGCCGTCCTTGGGTATGTGACGCCGCTCATCGCTGCAATCGCCATGTCCGCCTCCTCGCTGATCGTGATCGCAAATGCGATGCGGCTTCAGGGCACAGTGAAAGCGATTCCCGAAGTGACTCCGTCCAGGCGCCGCTCCGATGTCGTGGGAGTGGCCCATCCATGACCACGCTCGTCTATCTCATTCCCGTGGCTCTGTTCCTGGGAGCGCTCGGGCTGTCGAGCTTCCTTTGGGCACTGCGCAGCGGCCAGTACGAGGATCTCGATGGAGCCGCCGAGCGGATACTGATCGACCCCGATGACGGGCCTGAAGCGTTACGGTCAAAATGATGCAGTTGAAGGCGCCTTGATTGCTGCCGACATGTCGGCAGCAGCCGTTTGGCGGACAGGCGGATGAGTGCTAGATCAGCGACCACTGCTGTTTCTCGATCCGGAGACCCGCTTGTGAGCAAGAAGGATCAAGGCTGGTCGAAAGTTGTCGCCGAAGCGCCCCCGCCGGCCGGCGGCCCACAGGGGCAGGCCGATAATTTGCCGGAGCATGATCTTCTTGCGCTGATGTTCGATCAGGCTCCGGGTTTCATGACCTTGCTCAGCGAGCCGGGCCACATCTTTCAGCTTACCAATGGCGCCTACCAACGCCTGATCGGTCAGCGGCAGGTTATCGGTAGGTCGGTTCGGGAAGCCCTGCCCGAGCTCGCTGGCCAGGGGTTCTTCGAATTGCTCGACCGTGTGGCTGAAACCGGCGAGCCCTATGTCGGCCGCAATGCCAAGATCATCCTGCGCAACGCTGAAACCGGTCTTGCGGAGGAGCGCATCCTAGACTTCGTCTATCAGCCGATCAGGACAAAGGATGGCCGGATCACCGCAATCTTCGTACAGGGCACGGACGTCAGCGACCTGTCATTCGCCAACGCTTCGCTGCAATTGCGCGAGGATCACCTGCGTTCGATCCTGGCGACAGTGCCCGATGCAATGATCGTCATCGACGAAAGCGCCCTTATCCAATCCTTCAGCTCGGCGGCCGAGACATTGTTTGGGTACAAGGCCAGCGAAGTCATCGGTCAAAACGTAAAGTTGCTGATGCCCTCGCCGTACCGGGAAGACCATGACGCATACATGCAGCGCTATCTCACGACGGGAGAGCGCCGCATCATCGGGCTCGGCCGCGCGGTAACCGGGATGCGCAAGGACGGATCGACCTTTCCGATGGAACTCGCCGTCGGCGAAATGCATCCGGGAACGGGCCGCTTCTTCACCGGCTTCTGCCGCGACCTCACGGAACGCCACAGAACGGAAGCCAGAATGCAGGAGCAGCAGCAGGAACTGCTTCATATGGCACGTTTCACCGCACTCGGCGAAATGGCCTCGACATTGGCCCATGAGATAAACCAGCCGCTGACCGCGATTACGAACTATCTCAAAGGCAGCCGCCGCCTGCTCGAGAAGAGCAGGGACGACAATGCCGTCATGTTGCGGGAGGCTGTCGAAAAGGCTGCCGAGCAGGCTTTGCGCGCCGGCGATGTCATTCGTCGTCTCCGGGATTTTGTCGCCAGGGGCGAAAGCGAACGTCAGGTCGAGCGTCTGCCGGCGCTCATCGAGGACGCGTCGTCGCTGGCTTTGGTGGGCGCCAGGGAAGCGGATGTGCGCGTCACTTACGAGCTCGATCCGACGGCCGAGCTTGTTTTGACCGACCGCATCCAAATCCAGCAGGTTTTGCTGAACTTGATGAGAAACGCCGTGGAAGCCATGCATGGCGCTCCGCAGCGGGAACTGCGTGTCGTCACGGAAGCACGACATGATGGCATGGCTGAGGTAAGCGTCATCGATACCGGCCCTGGGTTGGCTCCTGAGGTTTCAGCCCAGCTTTTCCAGCCTTTCGTCACCACCAAGAAGCATGGAATGGGTGTTGGCCTGTCCATTTGTCGCACTATCGTCGAGTCTCATGGTGGTCATATCTGGGCGGAGCCCATGGCTGGCGGAGGGACCGCGTTTCGGTTCACTTTACGCGCTATAGAGAAGGAAGAGGTCGCCAGTGGCCAGTGATGTCGTTCATGTGGTCGACGACGATGTCGACGTTCGCAAGTCCCTGGGGTTCCTTCTCGCAACGGCCGACTTTGCCGTGCGCCTCTATGAATCGGCAACAGCATTCCTGGCGACAGAGCCGAAGGATATCGGGGGCTGCATCGTCACCGACGTACGCATGCCCGGCATCGACGGCATAGAGTTCCTGCGGCAGCTGAAGGCTCGCGGCCATTCCGTGCCGGTCATCGTCATGACGGGACACGCGGATGTCGCATTGGCAGTGCACGCGATGAAAGAGGGAGCAGCCGATTTCATCGAGAAGCCATTCGATGACGAAGTGCTGATCGACGCAATTCGCTCGGCTCTGGACAACCGCAATCATGCCGTTGCGTCACACCCGCAAGCCGCCGACATTCGGAAGAATCTGGCCACGCTCTCGGAGCGGGAACGTCAAGTGCTCGACGGTCTCGTTTCGGGTTTGCCCAACAAGACGATAGCCTACGATCTTGGGATCAGTCCGCGCACCGTCGAAATCCACCGAGCCAACCTCATGAGCAAGATGGGCGCTGGCAGTCTTTCACATCTTGTCCGCATGGCATTGATCGCCGATCCCGAACACTAAAGCGCGGCGCGGCGAACGGCTTTTTTCGGTGCCATGTATTAGGACGAGTTCCGAGGAGGAGCCTCCTGGTCTTTCTCGAGGTACCAGTCGCGCCAGTGGGTCGGCCGGATATCGACGCGCACGCCGGTAACCGCATGCCGCCACCCCTCCCGACCTTTTTCGCAAGGAAATACAAGCGCATGCAGTCCTTCCTCATCCTGGACGGCTAGTTCGAGGCTGCGGCCAAACGGAGCGCTTGCTATTGGATTCCACATCTAACCAGCGTGGGCCGGATCGGAAATCCGCGCTTTGATTTGAATCAGTTTTAGACGGTTTGGGCCGAGGCAAACTGCCTATCCCGAGGCATCCACGCGTCTCCAATTTGACATAGCTCAAAGCGGAGCCTTCCCCATGGCTCGTAAGTTGAGCCCAGCGGATCGAAGCGCCGCGTTCTGCAGCACCAATTCCTGCATAGGAGCTCGACATGAATTACCAGCGGTTCTTCGAAGACGCGATCGACCAGCTCCATGCGGAGCGGCGCTACCGCGTTTTCGCCGACCTCGAGCGCATCGTGGGCAAGTTTCCGCGCGCCATCTGGCGCGCCAACGGCCGCGCCCAGGAAATCACCGTCTGGTGCTCCAACGACTATCTCGGCATGGGCCAGAACGGAGACGTCATCGCCGCCTTCCAGAACGCGGCCGGCAAGATGGGCTCGGGTGCCGGCGGCACCCGCAACATTTCCGGCACCTCCAATCCGCTGGTCGAGCTCGAGCATGAGCTCGCCGACCTGCACGACAAGGAAGCATCCCTTGTCTTCACCTCCGGCTTCGTCTCCAACGAGGCCTCGATCTCGACCATCGCCAGGCTTTTGCCCAACTGCCTGGTGCTCTCGGACGAATTGAACCACGCCTCGATGATCGAGGGCGTGCGGCGCTCGGGGGCCGAGAAGAAGATCTTCCGCCACAACGACGTCGCGCATCTGGAAAGCTTGCTGCAGGCCGCGGGCCGCGAGCGCGCCAAGCTGATCGTCTTCGAAAGCGTCTATTCGATGGATGGCGACATCGCCCCGATCAAGCAGATCGTCGAGTTCGCCGAGCGCTACAACGCCATGACCTATATCGACGAGGTGCATGCTGTCGGCATGTATGGTGCGCGCGGCGGCGGCATCACCGAGCGCGAGGGCCTGGCCGACCGCATCGACATCATCGAAGGCACGCTGGCCAAGGCCTTCGGCACGCTCGGCGGCTATATCACCGGCACCAGCGCTGTGATCGACGCGGTGCGCTCCTATGCGCCGGGCTTCATCTTCACCACCGCGCTGCCGCCGGCGATCGCGGCCGCCGCCACCACCTCGATCCGGCATCTGAAGCGCTCGCAGGCCGAGCGCGACGCGCAGCAGCGCCAGGCGGCGCGCACCAAGCAAGTTCTGGCCGCGGCCGGGCTGCCGGTGATGGAATCGGCCACCCATATCGTGCCGGTGCTGGTCGGCGATCCCGAGCTCTGCAAGATGGCCAGCGACCGCCTGCTCGGCGTCCACGGCATCTACATCCAGCCGATCAACTATCCGACGGTGCCGCGCGGCACCGAGCGGCTGCGCATCACGCCGACGCCGTTCCATTCGGACGCGCTGATCGCCGAACTGCAGGACGCGCTGGTCGAGACCTGGGACGCGCTCGGCATTCCCTATGCCGCCTCCGGCCGGCCTGCGGTTGCCAAGAGCGACCGAATTATTCCGCTGCTGGTTCAAAAGGCAGGTGGGTAAGGTGAAAGGCCAATGAGATCGATCCGACGTCCCCTGAAGCAGTCGGCACGCTGCTGAAGCAGTCTGGCGGTAGTGTGCTGAGAGTTCTGCAAATTCGCTGAGAGAGGCGGTCATCGCAGGCTGGTGATTGTTCACGTCACCGATCCCCGCGAAGGAACGCCCCCATGATCAAGACTGAGATAAATCCGCCAGAGCCGCCGTCAAAGACATTCTGCTTTCGAACCCGGATGCATTGCACGAAGTGATCCGCGCGGTGATGCAGGAGGTGCTCGAGGCAGAGATGGACGAGGCATTGGGTGCTTCGAAGAGCGAGCGCACGCCGGAGCGTCTTGGCTATCGCTCTGGTTATTACGGCCGCACGCTTGTCATGCGGGTCGGCAAGCTTGAGCTGCGGGTTCCGCAGGACCGGCAGGCACGCGGTGTCTCTTCATCCCACAAAAGGGGTCGATGAACCCGTGACGAGCGCCGTTTATGGGGCTGGCAACCCGTCGCCATGCCGCGCCGACGACCGCAATTTATCGCAGCTGCCGATGTGAATCTCATCAGAACTAGCCTCCTGACCATTTAGAGCAGGGGCGGCTTGCCGCATCCCGACGAAAGCCGATCCCTCTCCGACCTCAAAGTCGATCTTATGGATCACGTCGATCGGCTGCGGCCCGGCTGGCGAATGGCAACTTCGCGGCGCGAAGCTGTCCGCGGCTATTGGTCGACTGCAGATCGACGGCTTTTGGCAGGGTAGCTGGCAGGGGTCGCTCATTGTGCCGTAGCCTCACGTTCCTTGACATCGGGTATTTATCCGAAATTATGCAGGAAAGAAGGATCGCAAGCATGACGGGAATCGCGCTGTCGGGCGTATCAAAGCACTTTGGCGCTGTCGAAGTGATCCGCGACGTGAGCCTGGACATTGAGCCAGGAGAGCTGGTCGTGTTTCTCGGTCCGTCCGGTTCTGGCAAGACGACGCTGCTCCGGATGATCGCCGGGCTCGAAAGCATTGACGAGGGCACGCTGACGATCGACGGGGTGCGCTCGGAGAACCTTGCGCCTGGCAGACGCAACGTTGCGATGGTCTTCCAGAACTATGCGCTTTACCCACATATGACAGTCGCGGAGAACATGGCCTTTGGGCTAAGGAACATTCGGGTCGCGCCGGATGTTATACGCCAACGGATCGCTGAGGCCGCGCGTGTCTTGGAGATCGAAGCGCTGCTCAACCGTCGCCCGTCGCAGCTCTCCGGCGGGCAGCGCCAGCGCGTGGCCATCGGGCGTGCGATCGTCAAGGAGCCTAAGGCATTCCTGTTCGACGAGCCACTCTCCAATCTAGATGCGGCGCTTCGAGCCCGTACACGCGTCGAGCTCGCCGAATTGCATCAGCGTTTGAAGTCGACGATGATCTACGTCACCCACGACCAGGTGGAAGCGATGACGCTCGCCGACCGTATTGTGATCCTCAACAATTGCCGGATAGAGCAGATGGGAAAACCCGTCGACGTCTATACACGTCCGGCGTCGCGATTCGTCGCAGCCTTCGTTGGGTCTCCGGCGATGAACATTCTGCCTGTTACGGTTTCGGGCTCAGGCGACAGGCTCAATGGGCGCTTGACGGATGGATCGCTCGTCGAACTTCCGGCCGGGCCCGTCAACATGGATTGGCGCGAACTGGGAGTGCGGCCGGAATCGCTGACTGTAGTCGCGGAGGGCGGGGACGCATTCGCCACGGCCACCGTTGTCGAGCGCCTTGGCGAGCGGACGCTCATCTATGCGCGGCTCGCGGATGGGACGCAGGTGACGGCACAAGATCGCGGGCTTTCGAGCGTCAAACCGGGCGACGCCGTTCGGCTGAAGTTCGACACCACGGCCCTGCATCTCTTCGCCGCGGACGGATCGACCTGGCACGCGCACGCTGACGGGGTCTGAATCCGTCGGGTCTGAATCCGGTTCTGCGCGACGCGTTTTAGCCCTTGATACCTGCCGAGAGCGTTATCGCTTCGGTTACTCGGCGCTGGAAGAAAAGATAGGCCAGTGCCACCGGAAGGCCGGCCAGTACGGCTGCCGACAGCTGGCGCGCGTAGTAGACACCGAAGGCGTCATTGACCTGCGTGATGCCGACGGTGATCGTCATCATCTCGGTACGGGTCACGGAGAGGAACGGCCACAAAAACGCATTCCACGTCCAGATGAAGCAGACGATCGACAGCGCCGTCGTTACCCCCCAGTTCATCGGCATGTAGATCTTGAAGAGGATCCCGAATTCAGACGCATTGTCCATGACCGCAGCCTCGCGGAAGTCCTTCGGGACCTGATCGAAGAACTGCTTGTACACGATGATAATGACGGGGTGGATAAGCTGCGGCAACATGATTCCGACCCAGCTGTTGATCAGGCCAAGGTTGGCGACCAGCACGAAATGATTGATGATCAGCGCTGAAATTGGCACCATGAAGGAGGCGAGGATCAGCCACCATAGCGCGATCCGGCCCGGGAACCGCAACTGCGAGATCGCGTAGCCGCACAGCATCGAGATGAAGATGGTGATGACCGTTACGCCGAGCGCGACCGCCACCGAATTGACGTACCAGGCGCCGATCTGCGTGGTGGTCAGGGCGTCAATGTAGTTCTCCAGCGTCGGCGTCTCGGGCCAGAGTTCGATGTAGGGCCGGACGACCTCACTGTCCGGTTTGAGCGATGAGATCACACCCCAATAGAGCGGGAACGCCCATAGGATGGCCCAGACCAGCGTCAGTGCCGTGATTATCCCGCCCCAAAAGTTCCAGCGTTGCGCAGCCATGACGTTCATCGGCGCCGCCTTTCGGCGAACCGGAGCAGTTGGAATTGCAGGACCGAGACGACGACCACAAGGACGAAGAGGGTGACGGCGACAGCCGCCGCCCTGCCTCCCTGGTTCTGCTGGAAGGCCTTCTGGAAGACGTAGTAGACGAGCACCATATTGTCGTTCGGCCGTCCGCCGATCGAGAACAGATAGACCTGATCGAAGATCTTGAGCTGCAGGATGAGTTGGATGGTTAATACCAGCGAGGTGATCGGCCATAGCAGTGGCCAGGTGATGCGCCGGAACGTGGTCCATCGCGTCGAGTTGTCGAGCGCCGCGGCTTCGTAGATCTCCGCTGGTATTGACCGCAGTCCGGCGAGGAAGAGGAGGATCGAGAAGCCCGCGGTCCACCAGATCGTCACCCCGGCCACCGCCGGCAAGAACCAGAGGCGCGACTTGAAGACCGGTACGCGCGGGATTCCCAGCCAGTCCAGCGCATGCATCGCGATCCCGAACTGGAAATTCAGCGTCCAGTCCCAGATCAGATAGACTACGGACACTGGCAGGATGTAGGGCAGGAAGAACAGCGCCAGAACGATCGCCTGGAACCGGCCCTTGAGGCGCGACACGCCAAGCGCGATCAACAGCGCGATGAGCGTTCCGGGGACTACCGTCATCAGCACGAAGTAAGCGGTGTTCCAGACCGCACGCCGGAACATCGGGTCGTTGTCGAGCCGCAGGTAGTTGTCGAGACCAACCCACCGACCCGCGCCGATCAGCGGCGCATCGGTGAAGGAGATGCGGAACATCTGGACCGTCGGATAGACGAACGCCAGCAGGTAGATCGCCATGAAGGGAGCGACCAGCACCAGCGCGACAAGACGTTCAGTGCGGGAGTTGCGAAGCATGGCTCTTCCTCAAATATGACTGGGACCGCTCTGGACAGAACGGTCCCAGCCTTTGAGCCCTACATGCTGTTCAGCTCTTCCTTGATGGATTTTACCGCCTGGTCGGGGTCCATCTCTCCATTGAGGGTCGGCACGAAATAATTGGACATGATGTCGAAGATCGGCCCGGCGACACCAGCCTTGGGCGACTTCGGATCGAAGATCATGTTGGCTGTCAGCGTCGAGTAGGTCGCGTTGGGCTCCATTGCCTTGTATTCGGCCGTCCCGGTGACCGGCTTGTATGCAGGGATGTGGCCTGCCGTGGCCCAGAACAGCGAGTGCTTGTCCATCCATGAGATCACCTCGAGAACCGCGGCACGCTTTTCCGGGCTGATCTCCTTGCCCTTGTTCTTCGGGATTGCGAATGAGTGGCTGTCCGCATAGGTGCATGGCTTGTCGAAGATCACCGGGATCTCGACGGCGCCCCAGTCGAACAGCTTGCCTTGCTTGGCAAGGTCGGTCATCGTGGGAACTTCCCAGACGCCGTTGATCATCATTGCGGCCTTGCCCGAGGTGAATAGAGCGACGGTTGCGGGATAGTCCGTGTAGGTCGACTGCAGCCCTGCCTTCGTCCACCCTTGCAGAACCGCTAGCGCCTTCGCCAGCTTTTCGGGATTGTCGCCGGCGAGGAACTCGTTGCCCGTCAAAAGCTCGCCGCCTTGCTGGCACACCAGTGAATAAATGGTGCGGTACATGAAGTTGCCGTCGGCGGTGACGCTGCCCAACGGGAACTCGACGCCGGCGTCCTTCAACTTCTGCAGTGTCGCGGTGAATTGCTCCTTGTTGCCCATGCCCACGGGACGGCCGTCGTCGCCGAGCACGCCTGCCTTCTTCAGGAGGACGCGATTGTAGTACAGGACGATTGGATGGGTATCGAGCGGCACTGCGTATTGCTTGCCGTCGACCGTCACCGCGTCCATCGTCGTCTGGGCGAAGTCCGAGGCCGAGAGGCCCATCTTGCTCATGTCGTCCGCGGTGATTTCTTCGAGAATGTCCTGGCTCACCGCCAAGGGGATGCGGCTGGCATGATAGGTCATGACGTCTGCCGCCTCACCGACCGCGGCCGAGGTCTGCACCTTCGCGTAGAAGGGCGTGCCCCACTCCAGCGTCGTGGCGTCGATCTTGATCTTGCCGGCGTGGGCGGCGTTGAAGTCGGTGATCATCTGCTTCATGCGCACACCGTCACCGCCGCCGAGGAAATCCCACCATATGACGGTTTCTTCGGCCTGGGCCGCGACGGCCCAGAATCCCCCGGCCGCAACTACCGCTATGGCCATCATCCTGCGAAAGTTCATCTCAGCTTCCTCCCGAGTACGGCGGTTAGATCCGCCTTGAACGTTTCAATGCTACACCAAACCAATCCGCCTGCAACGGATTTTACGGTATATATCTGATGGTCGGATATAGTTCAGAGTGTCACACGCACCATCGAGTAGGAGTGCGGCGGCAAGCTCAGCGTCATTCCCTTGCCGCTGAGCGCTGCCCCGTTGCCTTTGACCGGTGATACGTTGTCGGGCGCGTCCTTCGTGTTGCAGGCCTCGAGATCGTCATGACGGATGATCGTATGCTCGATAGACTTGGCGGCGAACCGCTCGAGGGCGACGTCGGCCTCTATCGTCTCGGACCCATGCCGGTTGATTGCGAAGAAGGTCAGCGTGCCGGTGTTCGAATTATGCACGCCCGTAATGTCGAGCCATAGCACCTTGTCGGCCGCGGCCGCGTCATAGGTAGGCACCTCGACCGCGAGCTGCAGCGCGGTGCCGCGGCCGTGCTTGGAGGCCAGCATAAAAGGCCAGTAGATCGTCTGTCGCCAAGCGCTGCCGCCGGGATCGGTCATGATCGGCGCGATAACGTTCACCAGCTGCGCGATGCAGGCGATGCGAACAATATCCGACCGTCGAATGAAGGTGTTGATGATGCAGCCGACCTGCAGCACGTCCTCGAAATTGTAGATGTCTTCCAGAAGCCTGGGCGCTTCCGGCCAATCCCAGCCGCGCATACGCTCGGCGTCCCGCTTGCGCTGATGGTACCAGACGTTCCACTCGTCGAAGGAGATCTTCACGTCCCGCTTAGAGCGGGTCTTGGCCTTCACGTAGTCGATGATGCCCGCGACCGTGCCAATGTAGCGGTCGAGCTTGGCCGGAAGAGCGAGATATTCGGCCGTATTCTTCTCGTAGTTCTCGAAATACATGTGGAGAGAGATGTAGTCGACCTGCTCGTAGGTCGCTTCCAACACGGTTGCTTCCCACTGCGGATAGGTCGGCATATTGGAATGCGACGAGCCGCAGACGACCAGTTCCACCGTCGGGTCGAGGCCGCGCAGCGCCTTGGCGGTCTCGTTGGCGAGATGGCCGTATTCGCCCGCCGACTTGTGGCCGACCTGCCAGGGACCGTCCATTTCATTACCGAGACACCAGAGGCGGCAGTTCCAGGGTTGCGCGCGTCCGTTCTTGGCCCTTAGGTCGGACCAGTAGCTGCCGCTCGGGTGGTTGACGTATTCAACGAAGGCCCGCGCCTCGTCGAGGCCGCGGGAACCGAGATTGACCGCAAGCATCATCTCGGTGCCGGCCTTTTCGGCCCAGTCGGCGAATTCGTGGATTCCAACCAGGTTCGGCTCCGTGGTGCGCCAGGCAAGATCGAGCCGCCGCGGGCGGTTCTCCTTTGGGCCTATGCCGTCTTCCCAATTGTAGGCGGACACGAAGTTGCCACCCGGATAACGGCAGATCGGAGTGTCGAGCGCACGCACCAACTCGATCACGTCCTTGCGCATCCCCTCTGCGTCCGCTTGCGGATGTCCGGGCTCGTAGATGCCCGTATAGACCGCCCGGCCAAGATGCTCGAGAAACGAGCCGTAAAGACGTTTGTCGATATCCGCGACGGCATAGGCCGCGTTCGCCGTGACTCTGGCCTTCATGATCCCTCCCAATGCGGACTATCAATCCGACTTTCCGGTCTATATCCGGGTCACGGGTCAGTTAAGGGCGGAGTTCGTTCGCCCGTCAAGGGCCTAATATGCTCTCAAGCCTTCAGCAGGCGCAGAAGGATGTCGTTGCTGTAATTGCCGAAGCCGCTGCCGAAGATGTTTATGCCGCCGGGGTGACGCGCATCTTCCTTCACGCCGATTCGTATCCGGATCGAGCGGTGCCGCTCGAGCTCCAAATCAGCCAGCGAGCATTTGGAAACCTTGTCATTGTTGCGATAGGTGCCGTCGTTAGTGACGCGCCAGTGTGCGAGGTCACCATACTGCGATCCGGCCAGCTTCCACCAGCCGGGCGTATGCTTGCCGCGCTTGTCGCCATAGTCGGCCGGCGCCGTCCAGGTATCTATCTCGTGTCCGTTGATCGCGACCGTGATGTCCGATGGCCAATCCTTCGATGTGCCCGGCACCTCGGACGAAAGCTCCATCGCCAGCTCCAACCCGCCGACTTTGGCATTGGCAAGCGTCGCATTGTTGGGAAACTGGTATTCGACGAAGCCCCGCGTGAACCACAGCAGCCCGGCCCGCATACGGTCAGGATCGAGGAAGGTGTCGGGCACATCGAGAAGTCCGATGACACCGTCCTTTGAACACAGGCCGCAGGGAGCGGAAACTTCGCATCTTGTATAGAGTCCAAGCGGCATCGCCACTTCTATGACGCCGAGATCCTGCGCCGGGGTGCGGTCCTTAAAGACGACAACCAACTCGGAGAAGGTCGAATAGCAGACCTTCTGGCTTCCCTTGCGCGCCTTCTGTGATTTCGTCTCGATCAAACCGACATCGACAAGAACCTGAATGTTTGCGGAAATTGTCGATTGCGGAAGACCCAGTTCTTCGGCCACTTGATTGACGTTTTTCGGCCCCTTGCGGTGCAGCAGATCGAGAATCCGAACCCGGACCTCGCTCGCGAGGCTCTTCAACAAGTCAAGCCGCTCAAGCGGATCGACAACCATGATTTCATTCGACATATGGCCCCGCACTCGTCACACGGGGTTATGTATCAGCAGATCAGATACAAATAAAGACTGTGGCGTTATCAATTTAACCGCCCTAGCTGGCATATCTTTCGTAGCGACTTCGTCATCCAGAAGTTGACCAACACGGCCACCACGGCGGCGCAGTCGCCTGCCTTGACCAGTCCGGGGAAATGCCTGGCCGCCAGCATTCCCATGCACTTGGCAAAAGCGTCGCGGAACTTCTCATCCGCCGTTTGAAAGGTGAAATGCGCGCCCGAGAACGGCTCGTCTTGCCAACAGGGATCATTGAGCGCGGATCCGTTGGTCCCCCTGCTGATCAGGATGAGTGTTGGTGGCTCACTTCCGAGATAGCGAATAGTGCTCGTGTCAAGCCGCTAGCTATCGGCCAGAATCGCGCGCTGCTCGGCAATTTAGGATTCGGACAGGCGGCACGTGGCTGAGCTGGACGAACTGCGAGAGACTCATCCGGCTTTCGGTAATCTCGTGAGATTAGGCGGTCAGGAGCGTGACCCACATCGTCCGGTGTATCGCTATGATGAGATGAGGCTCGTCCGAGCGCTCTGGTGAATATTAGCGCATTTGATAGTATCGCTCCCACCCTGCCAGCCAAGGCACTGAGCATGACGGAAAGGCGTCGGGTAGAGCCTCCAATCGTGGCCCTTGCCAAGAGCGTTCTGAGCAAGGACGACAGTAGTGTGTCCGACTTTCGCAGCGAGCGGCGCGTTATGACGGCTCTCTGTTACGATCTGGTCGGATCAACCGATCTGCTCGCGGTTCTGGATATCGAGGACTATGAGGAACTGATGTCGGCCTTCCGGCTTGAGGCAAGACAGGCAATCTCATCGTACTCGGGCGTTATCGTGAGCGAGGCCGGCGACGGCGGTGTCGCACTTTTTCCAGCAGAGATGGAGGCAAAGGACGCGGCCTCGCAAGCGATCCGGGCAGGACTCCAAATCATTGAGGCGTGCAAGCGGGTCGGGCTGGAAAAAGACCATACGGATCTACATGTCCGGGTCGGGATTGCTACATCCATGACCCTCGTTCACGGGGACGGCAGTGACCCGGCCCATGCCAGCGTCACGGGCCCTGCCTTGGCCATGGCGACGCGGCTCCAGGCTATGGCTCGGCCGGATGCAATATTGGTGTCCGACGAGACCCGAAATCTGGCGCGGCGGTCCCACGTTTTCAGTTTTCATGGCATCCACGTTATTAAAGGTTTCGCGGAGCCGGAGCGGACCTGGCGTGCCATCAGCCACAAGCGGGACGTTGACCGCTTCTTCGCCTTCGGGCGCTTGAACAATACGTTTATAGGCCGTGGGGACGAACTGGCCACCATCGCCGCATGTTGGCATGATGCCGTCGCTGGCAAGGGCGGCGTCATTTTAGTTCAGGGTGAGGCCGGTATCGGCAAGTCCCGCCTGCTTTATGAAGTCCGCAAGAGGACACGCTTTCATCGGGCAAAATTGCTGCTTTTTCAATGTCAGCCCGGCGGCTCCCACTCGGCCCTTTATCCCCTGCTGCAAAATGTTCGGAGTGAGCTGGCTGGCAAAGAGGGTCGGCTGGAGGCTTCAGACGTAGCGGAGGTCTTCGCAAATCAGAGCGTTCACGATGACGAAGTGGTCGACATCTTCTCGTTTCTGCTTGGGGCTGAAGGATCGAATCCCGCCCTGAAGCAGGCTGATCTCAAGGTTATCCGGGAGAAAGCCGCCTGGGCAGTTCGCAGAAGCATCGAAGCTATATGCGAACGCGGACCACTCATCCTGGTGGTCGAAGACATACATTGGATCGACCTCACGTCGAGGCAATTGCTGGCGGAACTCGCCCTCTTCATTCATCGGGTGCCCGTGCTTCTCATAATGACTGCACGACCTGGATCCGAGACTTATTCAGGGTTCCAGGACTTGCCGCATATTACTCTGAAGCCGCTCGATCGCGAGGAAACGCGACAGGCAATCATGGCCATGCGGCCGGAAATCGGGTCAGCCGCGCATTCGGAACTCATCAGCATGGTGGAAGAGGTAACCGGGGGCGTGCCTCTTTTCATCGAGGAAATCTGCCAATGGATCGCCGAGGACGCAGCCTCCATAACGGATCGCCTTGCGCCAGCCGGCTCATCAAGCCGGATATCGGTGTTTGAAGGCGTCCTCGAAGCCAGGCTGGAAGCCTTGGGCCCTGCAAAGGACGTGGCACGAGCGGCCGCCGTCGCCGGCAATCGTTTCAATCTGGGATTGCTCCGGAAGCTGCTGCCGGAATTCAGTGACGAGACGATCGGGAATGCACTGGACACCCTCATCGAGGCGAGATTCCTGATCCGGATCAGGCCTTCCGGCGAGCCCGACCATGGATTTCGTCATGCCCTGGTCCGGGAGACAATCTACAATGCATTGCTGCGGAGGAGACGGCAGGCCCTCCATCAGTCGCTTTTCTCCGCTGTCGTCCGCGACCGAAATCTGTGCCCATGGTTGGGTACGGCTGAACTGGCGGAACATGCTGAACGCGCTGGCCTTATAGAGGAAGCAATCGATGAGTTCATCGCGGCCGGCCGGGAAAGTTACGACCGCTCTGCAATGGCCGAGGCGAGACAGATTCTCGACCATGCCATAACCCTTTGCCAGCGGGTGAGAAGGCCGGACAAGCAGGATGTTTTGCGCCTCGCCGCGATGATGCCGCTCGGGCCGGTACTTACAGCCACGGAAGGTCCAAACTCGCTGCCGGCACGCAAGCTTTACGAGGACGGGGTAGAGATCGCCAGGCGGCGACCGCTCGCCGAGCGTGCGAAGTGGTTTCCGATCTACTGGGGTTGGTGGTTCACCGGTCCCACCATCGACGGGGAACGCGCGCGGACCGTCCTCACCGACCTGAGGGATGTCGACGACCCCGAAGTGCAGTTTCAGGCCAGACACTGTGTTTGGGCAATCGAATTCAATCTTGGGCATCACAAAAACTGCATAGCGGCGGTCGACGAGGGACTTGCGCTCTATGGGATGGGCCAAAGGGCAGGGAATGCCACTCTGTTCGGCGGCCATGACGCCAGGGTCTGCGGCCTGTCGCATCGAGGTCTCTCTCAATGGTTTACCGGCCGGGCCGCAAGCGCAGTTCGGTCATTGGCTGAAGCCAGGCGCTGGGCAATGCAAACGGCGCATGTTGGTAGTATCGCCCATGTCTACATCAACGAAGCGATGCTTGATTGCTATCGCCGCGATTTCTCGGCGCTGCGAGGCGTCATCGCCGATATCCGCGAATTGACGAAGCGCCACCATCTGCCCTCCCTTGCCGCCTTGGCGCAAATTCTCGAAGGCTGGTGCGAAGGAAATGCTGCTCGGGTAGAGCAAGGCAGGGACCAGATCAAGGAAGGTCTCGCTATCCACGCCGAACTCCAGACGCCGGAAGACTATCCTGTCTACTGCGGCATGTTGGCGGAGCTTCTGGCCCGGACAGGCGAGACTGACGAGGCCCTTACGCTTGTCTCTTCCGCAGCTGCGGAAGCCGAAGCGGGCGGCAGTCTTTCTTGGCTCGCCGAACTCTATCGGCGAAAGGCCCATCTCCTTCTGCTTAGAGGGTCCTCAGGCATGGATGTTGTTGCCGCGCTCTCCAAAAGCCTGGCTATTGGCGATGAGCAAAACGCGGTGCCAATCCTGCTCAATGCATACGAGATGCTCAGGACATGGGGCGTATCAGAGGAACTATCCCGGCAGTACCGCAGTCGCGTCGGCCTGGCGAAATCAGTCATCGAGCAAGGCGCGGCGTTGTTCGTCAATATAGAACCGAGCCTGCGCCGCTAGCCCGCGCGGCTGGGAGATCAGGAAGGCTCCATGCTGGAACGATACGAGCGCTCGGGTCCTCCGCCGCGCGAAGCACTCATGCGGCTAATGACGATGCGCGAGCTTTTGGGCATCACACGGATTGCGGACATCACAGGTCTCGACGTGCTCGACATACCCGTGGTTCAGGCTGTCAGGCCTTTCTCCCTTTTGAATTCCGTTTCGCAAGGCAAGGGGCCGACCAGAACCGAAGCTGCGGTATCGGCCATTCTCGAGGCCGCAGAGTCCTACTTTGCCGAGCGTTTGGCGCACTACGACCCCGTCGCGGCCTCCGCTGACTCCCTGAACATTCCTCCTGAAAGATTCGAAGCCCACCTCCAGCCTGGAGCCGACCCGGGCTGGCGCAGCAGGGAGATAGCTTGGATTCATGCCGAGAATATCCTCCAGGGTCAGCAGGATTGGGTCCCATTCGAGCTTGTGCACACTGCCTATGTGTTCCCGCCGCGGCCCCACGAGGAAATCTTCGCTTCGTCTACGTCCGGCCTAGCGGCCTCCTTCGAGGAAACGGACTCTATCCTGCACGGGATAATGGAATGCATCGAGCGCGACGCACTCACGCGGGCGGAGCGAATCCATGGCTTTTTCCAGCGCCGTCGAATTGACCCGAGAACGATCGATGATCCGACAGTTGCGAGCCTTCTCGAAAGCCTGGAAGCCAAAGGCCTGCTGGTGGGGCTTTGGCAGGCCCCCTCACCGCTGGGACTACCGGTGATCTGGTGCCATCTCATGGAGGATCGGCCGCCGGAAACTGCAATTCTTCACCATCCGGCAGAGGGCTCGGCTGCAGGTTTCGATGCCGCGTCCGCGATAGTTCACGCAATCTACGAGGCGGCGCAGTCGCGACTGACGGCGATCTCCGGCGCCCGTGATGACCTGACACGTGCGTCCTATCCAAAATATCCCGATTGGCAAAAAATTGCGGCGCACCGACGCCTCCTGTCCGACGGCCCTCGCGACGTACATTTCCACGCGATTGCCGGGCAGAATTACACCAGCGCGGGAAATAGGATGTCTGACCTTCTCGCACAGGTCGAGGGCGCAGGAATCGATACAGTGTACATGATTCAGCTTGATACTAGACCGCTCGGCGACCTGTCAGTCGTCAGGATCGTCATACCGGCCTTGGCGCCGCTGTTGCATGGCTAGGCAAATGCGTCCCAAGCTGGTCTTTACCGGTCCCACCCTGTCGCAGGGCGAAGTACTGGAAGTGGTGGAGGCGATCTGCCTTCCGCCGGCTGCGCAGGGTTCCATCATTGCGGCGGTGCAGCATTTTGATCCGAGTGCGATAGTCATCATCGACGGCGGCTTTCAGTCGGAGCCGGCGGTCAGGCACAAGGAAATCCTTTGGGCAATAGCGAAAGGTGTTCCGGTAATAGGCGCAGCGAGCATGGGGGCTCTTCGCGCTGCGGAGCTCTTTCCGTACATGCAAGGAGTGGGGCTCATCTACCGGTGGTATCGTCGTTTTGCCTTTGCGCCTGACGATGCGGTGGCCGTGCTGCACGGGCCATGGGAGGTAAACTGCGCGCCCATGACCCACGCGCTGATCGATCTTCGCATGACGGTTCGCAGAGCCTGCCGTCGAGGCATCATTTCGGCTGAATACAGAACGAGACTGGAGCGCGCCGCGCAAGCTCTCAATTTTCGCGAGCGCACGCTCGCCCGCATGGTCGGTAACGCCTTGTCATGCGAAGGCGATCTCGTTGTTGAGAAATATCAGGCGATCCTCGCCGCTGCTTTCGTTCAGCAAAAGAAGCAGGATGCACGTGATGCGCTCCGGCTATTGCATCACGGTTTATTCAATGAGCCCGTACCCCTGCCGGATTTCCAATTGACGGCGGCTTTCTTTAAGGATCTCGACGAAGCCGGGTTAGAGATTTGAAAGCATCAGGGCGAGAATTCTCAATCTCAATTTACAACGCGTATGCCATTTTGCTAATGTACTAATATGAGAGGGGCTGAGCTACTGGGGACGCTCGATCGATCCAGCGACCAAAGTCGCTCCGTCGGCACGCGCTTCCTGCTATTTCCCCAGGTGCCCCATCTTGCCGATTACGGCACACCCGAGACCGTCTGGATATCGACCCCACCCGGCCGGTTGCGCCCCGGTCCGGAGGACCATCGCATCTATGTCCGCGATCCGCTCCTCGACAAGGAACCTTACGAGTATCCCTATCTACCGCCCTTCGTTGGCGAGGTCTTCCCGCCGGCGGAACCCGCCTACGACGGTCACTTCGACCAGATTTCATTGAATTCACGTCAGTTCCTGGCGGCACACGCCTTCGGGGCAGTCAGCCGGGTCCTGGACATCTGGGAAAGCTACCTTGGGCGGCCGATAACCTGGTACTTCGCCGAAACCTATGAGCGGCTGGAGATCATTCCGTGGGTCGACTGGAACAACGCCCAGTCCGGCTATGGTTATCTGGAACTCGGCGCGGACAAGGCGCCCGACGGTCGAACTTATCCCTACGCTCTCAACTTCGATACGATTGCGCATGAGGTCGGCCATGCGATTCTGTTTTCCCTTTTTGGGGTGCCGGCAAATGGCTTGAGGACTGGTGACTTCGCGTCGTTCCATGAGGCGAGCGCCGACATAACGTCGCTTCTGTCCTTCCTGCATTTCGACAGCGGTCTCGACCGGCTGCTCCGCCACTGCAACGGCAACCTCCTCGTCCTGAACGAACTCAACCGCATCGCCGAACTGATCGGCGACCGGCAGATTCGCCTCGCCAGCAATTCGCGCCGCATGTCTGACGTCACCGACGAAATCCATGACAGGTCGCGGCCCTTTACTGGCGCCGTGTTCGACACGATCGTCGACGCCTATCACGCGAATCTCGTGGGTGATGGACTGGCCGACGAGCGGCTTCTCGATATCGACATCAGGGATATCGACGAGGTCGCCATGCACCGCATCTCGGATTTCACGGCGCTGGCCTTCCGTGCCAGGCCGTTCCTGTTCAAGAGCGCGCTTACCCGGGCGCGTGACGATGTGGCGCTCACCCTTGCCCGGACCTGGTCCGACCTCGACGCCGACGATCTGACATTTGAGAATGCCGCGATGGCCGTTGCCGAAGCCGGCAGCCGCATCGCGCGGGCGCTGGGCGCTAAGTTCGAAGAAAACTTCAGATGGCGAGAGATTTCATGAACTGAATTGTCAAAGCGAGGAGAAGCATCATGAGCGACGACTATCACCGCCCTACATATACGTCGACCGATGCGCACGGAGCGTTCAATGCAACGCAGGTGCGGCTCTACGGGGTTCCTGGACTACCAAAGCCAGAACACAAAAATGACTTTGGAGGTATAAACACTATTGTAAAAGAGAACCAGTACGCCATAACTTTTTCCAAATTGGCAGAAGGCGACCTTGATTATACCGATGAGTTACTACAGTCGATAAGACTCATGTTTGACAAACAAGAGGATAAAAAGCCCGACAGCTCTTATGTTTTTGTTAAGTCTGTATTAGAAAATTACATGCTATTGATTAGCGCAATCGACATACAACCAGAAACAAAGAAAGATACGAAGAAATTCAGCTCTGGAATAATATTTGGATACGCGTATGAGGGACACACATACGATCTGCCAAAACCCAAAATTATGTTGATACCGGCGCCTCCGCTAGAGATACCCAGCGATGATTCCGGATATGATCTCAAGAAAGACTACTACAGGGTCTGGATCGTCGATAAACTCGACCAATGCGTCGAGTTTGAAATGAACCAGGGCTTTATCGAACAGCTTGTTCTCGAGGCAAACCTTCCCGGCAAACGCTCGCCGACCATGTACGCGGCCAGGCAGGCGCTTGGGCACCGCAGTGGCAGGCTGACTGAGTAATGATAGATCCCGCTACTTAGCAGCCCGTCCAGGGGTTGTGTCGGCCAACCCGAGCTTGGTGCAGTCGGAAACGACAACCTCGCGGAGCTTGGGGCGTCGAGTTGGCTGCGGCGCTGCCCGATCAACTTCGAGGCTTGGCACCCGGGCTCGGTCCGGGTCGCTTCGCTGCAAGGGCAGACGGCAATTTTCATCAACAAAATCAATGATTTTGGTGGTGTTTGCAGTCAGTTGTGAACCTGTCCCTGTCTGATTTTCCCTGTCAGGCGCCAAAAAACAGCGAATTTCAGCATTTTTGGGCGCCAGAACTACTTTTCACCTGAAGTCGCGCGGTGGATTCAATGCCTTAGCTGGACTTTCCTGGGTGAGTTCATAGGGAAAAGCCTGCAGCCTGACAGGGGACTTTCCTGACCGAGCTGGCAGCTTGACGTTACGAGTTCCAAAGCCTACTCCGCTGTCCTCCAATAGCCGATCGGGCAACTTCTGGTTAGTCGGAAATAGAGGGGTTCGAGTCCGCATTATGGGCCGACCCGAAGAATCACCAGCAAAATCAATTATTTGAGTATGACAATGGTGAGCCCGGAGGTCGTTGTTTTCTACAGGAAATCAAGAGGTTAGTGGATGGTTCGCCAACCCATTTCCTTCGTATTCTCTCGTATCGTCTGGCGAACCTAGGCACTAGGAGGAGGACTAGTTTTCAATGCAAGCGGTGTCTCTACCTTATCCCACAAAAGGGTCGATGAATGTGTGTTGACCGAGGGCATTAGCTCGGCTGGTTCCGGGGCCGAATGCGAACCGGCGGTTTTCAGTGCCGGCATGGCGAAAGCAGACATTCAAGCTGGCTCGCTTTGCCGAATCCGCTCTGTTGCGCTAGCCTAATAACATGCGTAATTGCTGATAGACCATTTCGCTGAGGGGGCGGAAGTTCATGGAGATGCAGCAGGTCCGCTATTTTCTGGCCCTGTCCAGCACGTTGAACTTCACCAGAGCGGCCGAGGAATGCAACGTCACTCAGCCGGCCCTCACGCGTGCGATCAAGACGCTCGAAGAGGAATTGGGCGGAGAGCTGCTTCGGCGCGAGCGCCAGCACTCGCACCTTACCGAGCTTGGACGGCGCATGCTGCCCTTGCTGCAGCAGTGCTATGACGCGGCCACTTCTGCCAAATCACTGGCCAAGGCGGTGCAAAGCAGCGACGTCGCCCCTCTCAACGTCACCATTTCGAACAGCGTCAACATTGCGCTGCTGGTTTCGCCATTTGCCGAGCTTTTCCGGGCCTATCCCGGCGTACATCTCAAAATCCACCGCGGCTCGCCAGCGGCCGTCATAGAGGCGCTCAAGGGCGGCCAAGCGGAACTAGCCGTTGCCGGCCCCCTTGGTCAGGCTTGGGATCGCCTCGACGCATGGCCGCTTTTTCAGGAAGGGATCGAACTCGCCGTGAATTCCGATCACCCGCTGGCCCGCCGCAACGAGGCCGACGTCGCGTTGGCTCAGCTTGCCGCGGAACCTGTGCTCAGCCGGGTCGATTGGGAGACAAGCGAAGAGCTGTCGCGCTGCCTTTCTGCAAAAGGCTATTCGCCTCGGACTGCGCATGAGGTCGAGACCGACCAGGACCTGCTGGCCCTGCTGGAGGCGAACGCCGGGGTTGGCTTTGTCTCGCTCACGGCACCGCGATCCTCGAACATCCGACGACTGAAACTTCGTGATCTCGACGTTTCGCGAACCGTTTCCGTCTACGCGGTAGCCGGCAGGCAGCGCTCGCCGGTCGCGACGACGCTGCTCAACCTGCTGAGATCGGCCGACTGGTCGTCCTTCGGCGTCAGCGAGCCCGCCTGAGGGCGGCAATCAGGTCGTCGATGTCCATCCGCCGGCGGTAGTCCGGATCGACAAAGCGATCCGAGATGATCCCGTCCGTTCCGACGATGAAGGTTGCGGGGATCGGCAGAAACCAGCTGCTGTTGCCCTGGTAGTTGGGGAGATCGAACCCCAGGCCCATCAGCCGCTCCATCTCGGCGCCGACCCAGATCGCAAGGTTGAGAGACAATGCATAGCCGTTGTCCATGTCGATCAGGAACGGAAACTGCGCGCCAACCGCAGCCTTCATGGCTTTGGCGAATTTGCGCCGCTCCGGCATGATCACTACCGCCTGGCCACCCAGCTCCGCAATCTGGCGCTGCACCTCGACGATCCCGATCGCGTTCAAGCGGCAATAGGGGCACCAGTGCCCGCGCTGAAAGGTGATGACGGCGGGCCCCTTTGCAAGGATCTCGGCCAAACTGACAAGCCTGCCCTCGTCGTCTGGCAGCAGGAAACCCGGCATGGCCTCACCCCGAGCCGGCGCCAAAGTCCCGGCCCCCTGCTTCTCCAGGCGATCCACCAGCCGGTCAACGGCGTCCGCGAATTCCGAGTTCAGGCGTCGGACCGCCGCGGCGATCACCGCCAGCCGTTCATTGAGAGGCGCATCGAGTTCGATGGCAGCCTGGACAGATTGCTCGAATGTCATTGCCTGGTCGTCGGCGGCCATTTCTGCACTTTCACATGTCGCCCGCAGCCTATCACCAAAGCCCGTCGGCATTTAGCATGCTTTTCCTGCATGGTTTCGATGCCCCACGTGCATCGACGCATGCCAGGTTCATGTTCTATTCGCCACTTCGGATTGGCGCGTTACATCATGTTCCTTATATCCGCCGAAAAAGTCGGGAAACCGCAGACCATCTCGGACAGCCCTCGTGCCGGGATGCCGTGTTTCATGGCGAGCGCGAAGATGTGGATCAGCTCCTCGCCAGCATGGCCTACCAGATGCGCGCCGACGATCCGATCTGTCGTCTCCTCGACGATGATCTTCGACCATGCGACCGCCTCCGCATAGGTCCTCGCGGAAAGCCAGCCTTGCATGTCGTTCAGATGGACCTTGACGTGAAGGCCCCGTTCCCTCGCCTTGGCTTCGGTCAGTCCAACGCTTGCCACAGCCGGAATGCTGTAAAGCGAGGCTGGAATATGACTGTAATCGGGTCGATGCTTCGGTCCCTCGGCGATGTTGCGGCCGACGATCCCGCCTTCATAGGTCGCTATCGGCGAAAGCTGCGGGGAGTTCCATACCGCGTCGCCGCAGACATAGACATCGGGATTGGAGCGCGAGCGCAGGTGATCGTCGATTTCGATGCGGCCTTCTCGGTGCACGACGACACCGGCGCCAAGATCGAGGCCCTCGACATTGGCCACCCGCCCGGCGCAGTTGACGACCCGATCGGCGGCCACCATGGATTCGACGCCGTCCTTCGCAAAACTCACCCGCAGCCGTCCGTCGGCCTTGTCGATCCTCTTCACCCAGGCCGTGGTATGGATGCCGATACCGAGCCGCTCGCTCTCGCCACGCAGTTGAGCGACGGCGTCCGTGTCGAAGCCTGGGAGAAGTTGCGGCAGCGCCTCGAGGATCATCACGTCGACGCCCGCGCGCGCATAGACATGCCCCAGTTCGAAAGCGATGACGCCGCCGCCGATGAACACCACCGCACGCGGCAGCACAGGATCGCTCAGAACATCGTCGGAAGTCGTCAGATGCTCGGCGCCCGGGATCGACAGTGGACGCGGCTTGGAGCCGGTGGCGATGACGATGTTCCTGGCCTCGAGTTCTCGGGTGCCGACGCGGATAGCGTTGCTGCCAATGAATGAAGCTTGGCCGGAGATGACATCGACCCCGCGCTTGGCCATCAATCCGGACAGGCGGGATGGGATGTCCCTGATGATGTCTTTTTCCCGTTCGATCAAGGCTCGCCAATCGAGCCTCGGCGGATCGACCCTGATTGCATGACTGCCGGCCCTTTCGATCTCGTCCAACACGTGCGCCGCAGCGACCAGCACCTTCTTCGGCGTGCAGCCGCGATTGGGACAGGTGCCGCCGAGATCGCGAGCCTCTATCATGGCGACGGAAAGTCCGGCGGCGCGAGTCGCGACCGTGGCGCCCATTCCGGCATTGCCGCCGCCCAGGATCACGACGTCATACTTTTCCATCGCACCGCCTCCGCGCCAAGCGCTTCGCGTCGAAACGAATTCGATCGACGCGCTTCAAGTCTCTGTTTTGATGCACATCGTTCTCCCAAAACCGCTACGCGCTTTTGGGCGACATGCATTAGTGAAGCTTGATCCGCGGTCTGGCGCGCCTGACTATCATCTCGCCGATCGAAGCCAGCGCCGTCCTCGCCAAGCCGTGCACTGCCTTGAGATGCATCTTGTGCAGGGAGCGATAGACGAGCCTCGCAAGCAGGCCTTCAATCTTGAGGCCGCCAATCAAGCTGCCGAACGCGCCATAGTCGGCGAGCGAGACGAGCGAACCATAGTCGCGGTAGCGATACGCCGGCGCGCCCAGCCCCGCGAGACGTGCTGCGATCACCTTCGCCATGTGGTTCGCCTGTTGATGAGCTGTCTGGGCACGCGGCGGCAAGGCGTTGTCTTCGCCCGGCAGGACGAAGTTCGCGCAGTCGCCGATCGCGAACACATTCTCGTCTCCAACCGTCCGCAAGGTTTCGTCGACGATCAGGCGATTGATGCGATCTGTCTTGAGGTCGTCGAGGTCTTTGAGGAAGTCCGGCGCCTTGATTCCGGCCGCCCAGACCACGAGTTCGGCCGGCACGAAGAGTTTTTCGCCGAGCCGGATGCCATCCTCTTTCACCTCGGTGACCTTGATGCCGCACCGTATCTGGACGCCCAGTTTGATGAGCAGGCGCGCCGAAGCTTGGGCCATGTGCTCCGGAAGGGCGGGCAGGATGCGCGGCCCGGCCTCGACGATGGTGATGCGGATCAGTCGCTCGAAATCGATGTTGTCGAGATTGTTCGAGGCAATTTCCCGCATCGATTTGTGCAATTCCGCGGCCAGCTCGACACCGGTGGCGCCGGCGCCGACGATGACGCAATGGAGCTGGCCGGGCGACAGCTGCTCGTATTGCGCGTTGGCGCGCAGGCATGCATCTATCATGCGCTTGTTGAAGCGGGCGGCTTGCTCTGCTGTGTCGAGCGAAATGGCATAGCGTGCGGCGCCCGGCGTGCCGAAATCGTTGCTGATGCTGCCGACGGCCATGACCAGCGTGTCGTAGCCCAGAACACGCGGCGGGATGATCTGCCTGCCGTCATCGTCGAAGCTGGGCGCGACAAAAACCTGGCGTTTGGCACGATCGATGCCGACCACCTCGCCAATGCGGTATCGATAGCCGTGTCGGCTGGCATGGGCGATGTATTCGACGGCGTCATGCGACGCGCTCAAGGCGCCGGATGCCACCTCATGCAGCAGCGGTTTCCAGATATGGGTGCGGCTGCGGTCGACAAGCGTGACGGAAAGCCGCCGGTTGCCGAACTTGCGGCCGAGACGTGTCGCCAGTTCCAGTCCACCCGCACCGCCACCGACGATGATCACGCGATGCAGCGACTTGTCCGCGTGGGAAGGCGTTTCCGGTATCGTGCGGAAGAGTGCGGCGTTGTTGGCAAGCACGGCTTCAGGAATGAGCCGCATACCTGGAGTGATGATCTGCATCGGTGGTCTCCGTCTCTTCCTCGGCGCGGCGCATCACTCTTGCGATTCGTGGATCACGATGCCCTGCAGCATGTCGACTTCGCATTCCCACGGCTTCTGCGAGAGGACGCGCTGCCCATGCTCGTATCCTGCCTGCCAACGGGTTCGGATGCCCGCGCGTGTGAAGTCGATGTCCTTGGTGTGATCCTCGCCGTCGAGGCGCGGCGAAAGCAGCCGGACAAGGTGCATGACCGACGGGCAGCCATAGGAGGCTAGTTCCTTGAACATCGGATCGTCGCGTCGTTCTTCTGGGACGAGTTTTCCCATTTCTCGCACAACGTGCCTGAGCCGATGCAATTGCTCCTGGCGAGCGACATGGCTCTTGCCGCGGCTGGCGTATTGAAGATCCTTTTGCCGCCCCATGACCTGCCAGATCGATTTTGGCTCCGCGCCGCGCGGTTGCCACATGTTCACCGCGAAGATCAGCGCGTCGCGTCGGGGTCGCGCGTCGAGCACCACCTCGATCGGAGTGTTCGAATAGATGCCGCCGTCCCAGTAGGGCTCCCCATCGATGCACACAGCCGGAAATGCCGGCGGGAGGGCCCCTGACGCCATGATATGGGCGGCCGACAGCGGCATCAGAGTGCTGTCGAAATATCTGAGCTCGCTGGTGTTGACGTTGACCGCACCGACCGTCAAACGCATGTGGCGGCGGTTGAGGTAGTCGAAATCGATCAGGTTGGCGAGCGTCCTCTTCAGCGGATCGGTGGTATAGTAGGAGGCATTTTCCACACCCACTTCGCGGTTGACTCCGAACATGGCGCTTGGGTTCGGTTCAAAGAAGCCGGGTATTCCACCCATCACCGTGCCCATATTGGCAAAGACGTTGCTTGGAACCATCATCCGGAAAAACTCATCCAGCGGGCTGCTTCGGCTAACGCCGTCCCAAAACTCCTGGAGCCTGGGCAGGCGATCCTTAGGCTCGTTTCCGGCAATCAGCGCGGCATTGATCGCGCCAATCGATGTGCCGATGACCCAATCAGGTTCGATGCCGCCTTCGACAAGCGCCTGGTAGACGCCGGCCTGGTAGGCACCGAGCGCGCCACCGCCTTGAAGGACAAGGACAGTCTGGCGTTTGGCTTCCCCTTGATGAGTGACCTCGACTGCCGGCTCGGAGACGGGCGGGTTTCGCGTGATCTTGTTCATGGCTTTCGTTCCTCACGCCGGATCTAGTGGGCGGTCCAGCCGCCCTCGATCGGCATGATGGCGCCGGTGATCGAGGCCGCGTCGTCCGAGGCCAGGAACAGGCATAGCGACGCCACCTGCTCAACGGTCACGAACTGCTTCGTTGGCTGGGCAGCCAGGAGCACGTCCTTGATCACCTGCTCTTCGGTAATCCCGCGGGCCTTGGCCGTGTCCGGTATCTGTTTTTCGACCAGCGGGGTGAGCACGTAACCGGGGCAAACGGCGTTGACCGTAATGCCCTGTTCGGCAACTTCCAGCGCGACCGTCTTGGTCAGGCCGGCCACGCCATGCTTGGCGGCGACATAGGCGGATTTGTATGGCGAGGCGACGAGGGCGTGGGCCGAGGCAACATTGATGATGCGGCCCCATTTGCGCGCCTTCATCGCCTGCAGAGCGCGCCGTATCGTATAGAACGAAGACATCAGATCGATCGCCACGACCGCCTCCCACTTCTCGATCGGGAAGTCGTCGATCGGTGCGACATGCTGAATGCCGGCATTGTTGACCAGGATGTCGACCGCGCCGAACTCGGCGATGGCCTTGTCCATCATTACGGTGATCGCCTCGCCCTTGCTCATGTCGGCATTGTCGTAGCGGACGGTCACCTCGTGATCGGCGGCAAGCCTCGACCGCAGCAGCTCAATCTCGGCAGGGTCGCCGAAGCCATTCAGAACGACGTTGCAGCCCTTGGCCGCGAAAGCCTCCGCAATGCCTTGGCCGATGCCGCTTGTCGAGCCTGTGATGAGTGCTGTCTTTCCTCTGAGCATCGTTGTTTCCTTCGGTTTGAGCCGCTGCCGATTTGGCCGGCAAAACGGCTGCAGGCAGCGGGCTGGAAGGCCCCGGATCTACATCTCCCGATCAGTATGGCGAGCCGTCCGAAGCTGCGGAAATGCCGTTGAGACATGGATTCGATAGCCGACAGTCTGACCGGAGCGCCGGCGATATAGATCTGCAGGCCGGGTTGTTTGACGCTGGGGCAGCTTGTAAGATTGCCCCTGCAACGCGGGTCGTGCGGCATGCACGCCAAGGGGAAGCGTGCGGTGGAGATCAGCCAGGTCCGATATTTCTTGGCCGTCGCCAAGGAGTTGAATTTCACCAGGGCGGCCGAGCAGTGCAACGTCACGCAGCCGGCGCTTTCGCGTGCGATCAAGTTGCTGGAGGATGAATTCGGCGGGCCGCTCTTCCACCGAGAGCGCCGGTTCACTCACCTCACCGAACTCGGTCGCATGGTCGAGACCTATCTCGAAGGTGTTTTCGAGAACTCCCGCCAGGCAAAGCAGATCGCCGAGCAGTATGTGAACCTGAAAAAGATGCCGCTGAGGGTCGGCATCATGAGCACGATCGCACCGGACGAGATCATCGAGTTGATCGCGGCAGTCCGAAGGCATCACCCGGGCGTGGAGCTTCACCTTTGCGATTCAGACGCCGTGAACCTTCGGAAGAGACTGCTCGAAGGCGATCTCGAGGCTGCCATCTATGCGCTGCCGTCGGACGTTCCCGACGAGGAGGTTCACTCACTGCCGCTCTTTCGCGAGCAGATGGTGATGGCCGTTCATCTGTCGCACCGGCTAGCGAACCGGCGGGTCGTGCGGGTGAAGGACATGAGCAATGAAAGCTACATTCACCGCAACAACTGCGAATTCGCCGGCTATGCAGATGCCATCCTTGCCCGACAGGGCGTTACCGTCAGTCCGGTCTACTGGAGCGACCGCGACGACTGGACACTCGCCATGATCGCTGCCGGGCTCGGTTTCGGGTTTATGCCCGAGCACACCGCCAAGCACCCTGGCGTGGCGGCATTGCCGATCACGGAGCCGGAATTCTGGCGCGACGTCAATCTCGTCACGGTGCGCGGCCGCAGGCATTCGCCTGCGGTTGGCGCGCTGGTCCGCGAAGCAACGCAGAAGAAATGGTTCGGCGAACGGGCAAAGGCATTGTCCGCCGCCGAATGACCTGGCTGTGCGAGGCTGACAGGTTCGAAGAGCCGAGCATTTCGGTACCTCGCGTCGATCAGTTCTTCCTGATCGACGACGTCACGGACTGGATCACCTCGGTCGCCATCTTGAACTGCGCCTGCCGGTCAGTGATGCCGTGCCGCTTCGCAATCCAGTCGAAGTCGCTGTAGGCGGCATAAACCTGCCCATCGGGCGTCTGGTAGACCAGCACGCGCACCGGCCAGTCCAGGCCGGCCTCGGGATTTGAGGTGATGAACGTCGTGCCGAGCGCCGGATTGCCGAACATGACCAGCCGCGACGGCCTGACATCGTTGCCGGCCTTGTTGCCGAGCTTTGCCTGATCGATCACGCCAAAGAACATGATGCCCTTCTTGAGGACGTCCTTCTTGATGCGGGCGACGGTCTCGGCGACGGAATAGCCGCTCTTGACAGTGACGACGCCGTCGGAAGCGGCTGCCGGCAGGACCACCGTCATCAGCACGGCGGCACCGGCAATCATGGTTTTCAGGTAGGTTCTCATCGCATTCTCCTTGGTTGCTGGTTTGGCTATGGATTGAGTTTCTCGAGCGACCTCGCCGGCGCAGCTCCGGGGATCACGCGGCTGGCGTTCTCAGCGTTCGGGCTATCGCGATCGCCGCCGTGAGAACCGCGACCAGCGCGGCCACGCATGCCGTCCAGCCGATCCGATCGTAGATCTGTCCGATGAGGAAGCTGCCGGCGAGCCCGCCCGCATAGTAGGACGCGAGATAGATGCCGCTCGCGGCGGCGCGGTCGCGCGACGCGGTCCGACTGACATGTCCCGTTGCTATCGCCTGCGCCAGGAAGGTGCCGCTGGCAACCAGCGCCATTCCGGCGAGAACGATCGAAAGGCTGGGTGTGAGCAGCAGAAGCAAGCCGACGATCGCCAGCACAAGTGTTGCGCCGACCCCCACTCTCGGGCCGAGACTCGAGGCCACACGCCCGGCGAGCGGAGTGGTCAGCATTGACGGCAGGAAGACGAAATAAACCGCGCCCAGTGCCATCGGCGTCAACGACAAGGGCACCGCAACGAGCTGAAAGTTCACATAGGTGAACGTGCCGATAAAGACGAAGAGGATCAGGAAGCCGATCGCGAAACAGGAGCGCAACTCGGCATTCTGCAGCGGAGCCGTCCAGGCCGCTTGGGCGAGCTCGCCCGTCGCATCCGCGCGCATCATTGCCGAGGTCTTCTGCAGCGTGAACCAGACAAGAGCGGCGCCGAGCAGATTGAGGGCGGCGAATGTCAGAAAGTTGGTGGAGATGCCGAACATGTCGGCGACGGCCGCCGACATCAGCCGGCCGAAAAAGTTGCTGGCGACATTGCCGGTCACATAAGCGGCAAGCGCGCCGGTCGTCTGCCGCGCGGAAAAATGCTCCGCAAGGTAGGCCATCGTGAGCGTGAACGCAGTCGACATGCAAAGGCCTTGCGCTACGCGCAGCAGGGCGAAGACCACAATATTGTCTGTCTGCGAAAGCAGCGTCGTCGGGACCGCCAGGATGGCCAGGCTGATCCAGATGCCGTCGCGGCGATCAATGCCGCGCCCGAAGAGAGCCACGGCGATACCGGCCACCGCCATGCCGAAGGTGCTGGCGTTGACGGCGAAGCCCATGGTCGCGCGGCTGACGCCGAATTTTGTCACCAGTGAAGGCAGGATGGCCTGGGTGGCGAAAAGATCGACGAGCGTGAGAAATGCGATCACGGCAATGATGCCGAAGCGCCACCCGTCTGCGGCTGCCATGCGCAGCCTTGTCGGTTCAGCATGTTCGCTTGTCGTCATGGCAAAGCTCCGTCGCGGCACGTCCCCGGGCGATCGCCCAAGGACGCGCTTTCAAATGCTGATGGGAAGAGGTCGCCCGAGGCCGGGATCACATCATGTGATCGTTGTGCATCGCAGGCGGCAGGATGTCGGCGGAATAGAGCACTGCCGGAACCTTGCCGTTGTTTTTCCACCAATGGGCGAGATGGCCGAACTCGGCCGTCACGTCGCCAGCCGGATGCTCGATGCCGACTTTGCAGGTGCTGGCGTATTCAGTGATCGAGCCTTCGACGACGATGATGTTGGCGGGGCGAATCGTGTGCTCGTGCCACGGCACGACGCCGCCGGGCTGAACGACGAGCTTCCGCAGGCGCAGCATGTTGCCTTTCCAGGCTTCACCCTTGCTGCTGAGGTCGATCGCCGAAAGAACCGTGTCGGTCACGCCGACGGGCTTGCTGGGATGTTCCTGGATGTCGGTGGTGGCGGCCTGGCCGGCAGGGCAGTCGCCGGCGAAAACCGGGGCCACAGAAAACGCGGCGGTCGCGGTGAGAAGTCCGAGTGTCAGCGCCAGCTTCAGCGGCACCCGCAATGCAACAGTCTTGGAAGCCATGTCTATTTCTCCTTTTTGTCGGTGCCCAATCGCAGAAGCGGGGCATGGGAGGAGAGTGACGGCAGCCTCGAAGAAAGAGAAATGCTGACTGGCTCTTAATTCGATACCTGAAAACTATGGTGGGTGACCGCGCCAACGCGACTTTCTCGCCGCGACATTTATTGCGGCATTAGCCTTCACTTCGATTTGCTACGCGGCTGTTTTCCTGATCGACAGATCGATGCCGCTTTCCGGCCAGCTGTGTGCCTTGACACTGTTCACAAATGTCGACGTCGCCGGCGAGAATCGACGCCCCGCGACGACAACCAGCGAGACTTCACGCCAAACTTCAGGGTCGATCACGGGCCTGATCTGCAAGCCTGGGATAACTGCGCTGAATTCCGGAATGAAACAGATACCCAGCCCGCCAGATACCATGTTCTGAATCCAGTCCTCACGCTCGCTGGCGTAGGAGATCCTGAGCTTCACGCCACGATCGTTGCAAAGGCCGGCGAGGTGATCGCGATATTCGCAATTCAGCCGCCTGAGATAGTTCTCGCCGTCGAGCTCGGAGATGGCGACATTATCGTTGCGGGCCAACCGATGGCCATTGGGGAATGCAAGGACGAAGCGCTCACGATAGAGCGGCGTGACATCGAACCGCTCCGGGAAGCTGTTGCTGGACGCCATGATGGCGACGTCGATTTCGCCCGCTTCCAGCAGTTGCGAAAGAGAGGCGGGCACGCCTTCCACCAGTTGCAACTGGATGCCCTGCTGGCGCCTGTTGAAGTCCGCCAATAGACCCGTGAATCGGCGCGGGCCAATGGTGCACATGACCCCAACTTTGAGATTTGCGTTTTCCAGGCACAGGAATCTCGATGCCTCCTGCCGAACGCCGGTCACCTCGTCGAGGATCTGCTGAAAGCGCGGGCGTAGCAAAGCGCCCAGATCGGTCAGGTGGGTCAGATTCCTCTCGCGGCGGAACAGCAGGCCGCCGACCTCATCCTCCAGTTGCTGGATCGCCCGGGACAGTGCCGGCTGGGTGACGTTGCACTTCTCGCCGGCGCGCGTGAAATTGCGTGTCTCGCAGACGGCCAGGAAATAGCGGATGTGATGAATGTCCATACGGGTCGTCCCTCCACTGCAGAGATGCAAGCTCAGGCTCGAACCCTGCCGCAAAGCATTCCATCACGCCAATGCAGGGGGGCTATAAAGTCGATAGCGTTTCGTCATGACGGATGGCGGGCCAAGAGACCCGCCATCGAAGCGTCCGGTAGTCGGTCGCCGTCTGGGAGTATCAGCTGTGGTGGCCAAGGGCGAAAAGCTGGGCGCAGAACTGAACGTGCGGCTTGCTCATAGCGGCGTCATTGCATTCCTTCATCATCGCGTTCTGCGTGGTCTTCGGCGTGGCTTTCCACGCGATCTCGAAATCGGCGCTCGACTTCATCGTCTGCATGCCGGAATCGGTAAAGAAGGGCTGCATGTTCGACGGCTCGTCGAGCGCGCCGGCGAACGCGACTCCGCCAAGAACGGAAAGTGCAAAGGCGCCAAGGCAGATAGCTTTGATATTCATGGTGAGAACCTTCTCTGGAATTGTGCAATCGCCTTTTGACGACTGCGCTGATGACCGGCTGCATTTGGAACTCTATTGTTCCTGTTTGCCGAGGTGGACTTTGCTTCATCCGGCGCTCAAACTGCCAATGCCGTCGGCGAATGGAGTTTATGCCGGCACTGCATTCCAAGGGTGCTCGGCAAGCACTGCTAGTCGGCACCACCCAAAGCAGGCACGTTGGCGCAAAACTGGGCGTGGCGCTTGCCCATCGCCGGGTCGTTGCACGCCTTCGTCATCTTGACCCGGTCATGCTTTGACAGGGCGAACCAAGCCTTCTTGAACCCGGCCATCGGTTTCATCGTCTTCATCGTTGCGTCCGTATAGAACGTCGGCAATGCGGCGAGGTCACTGAACGGGTCGGCTGACGCTGGGCTCGCACCAAAACTGATTGCAAGCGCAGCCACACAAACGAGTTGTCTTCTCATCATTCATCTCCGGTTCCAGGTCGCGGTTCTGGCAATGGTGCCAATGTTTGGCGACACGCATCGCATCGCCTGGCCTGATCGGTATGGAGGGTGCGATGGGCGAAGACCGGCAGCCAATGCAATCCGCCTATGGACTTCATGCCACCTTGGCATTTCGGCTGAACAAGAAGATGCGGCAGTCTTTCTCCAGTCGTCATGTTGACGATCTTGGGACGGAGACCAACCCATGCTTGCTCAGCCAGCAATGCAGACAGACCAAGTCATCATGTCAGTGGCGGATCTTGGTATGGAAGACCGGACGATCGACATCGTGCTGGCAAACGACGCACATGGCGCTTTCGTCTGGGGCGTGCTCGATCGCCTGCTGGACGAGGCAAACTGCAGCGTCAGCGGCGTGACCGCGTCGGGCTTTGCCGCAATGGAGGCGGCGGTCTTTGCCTATGGGCTGAGCGTCGGCGGCAGGCGCGGCGCGAGGACGGCACTCGCCAATTTCTGGCGACGCGTCAGCCACGCCTCGGTTTTCGCCGATGACAGGGCCAGCCTGCTTCGATCGATCCTGGAACAGTCAATCGACCTTGAGCAGATCCGTGACGAAGGCTGCCCGGTGAAACTGGGCGTCCTGGCCGTCAACGCGCGCACGGATGCGGTGAAGATATTCACAAGCGACCAGTTGTCGATCGACGCGATCGTCGCGGCAGCCACGATCCCCTTCCTCTCGCTGCCTGTCGAGATCGACGGCGATGTCTATTGGGGTGACGGCGACGTCTTCCAGTCTCCGCCTGCCCCGGCAACTGAAGCTCGCCATCGCCTGATTGTCACCGGCAGACCTTCCGTCTTCACCACGCCGTGTCCGGATCGCAGCCTCGCAGCCGGTCATTGCTCGACCAAATGCGCGTCGGTTCACACCATATTCGACAGTCGATACCGTGCCGGAGTTCCGCTGCTCCTGCGGCCCTGGATCGACTGGGGCGAACTGACCGACATGCGCGACAGGGGGCGGCAGCGCGCAGCGGACTGGCTTGCCGCTGATCCTCTGCGCACTGATGGAACCCCCGCCACAAACTGCGAAAGACGATACATCTAGGCGCCTCGCTCCCCGCCTAGCCGCGCCTGCTTCGCATACTCCCGAATGCAGGTGCCAAGCCCTCCGGTGCCCCGCCGGAGGGCTTTTTCGCGCCGCCTTCCGGGACATAGGGACTGCGTATCAATTCCATGCCGAGACAGCATTTCAGCTCGGCATCGCGATCGGAGAGACTGATTTGCAGACGGGCCCACGGCCAGTCTTTCTCTCGAAACGCCAACCAGGAGACAAGCCTGTGATCAACACCAAGACCCTCATCGGATCGGCCCTCGCAGCCGCCACTTCGCTTGCCGCGACAGCTGCCTACAGCGGCCCCGCCGCCAAGCCCAGCTTTGCCTTCGAGAAGTGCTACGGCGTCGTCAAGGCGGGCCAGAACGACTGCCAGACCGCGACGCATTCCTGCGCCGGCACCGCGACCGCCGACAACCAGGCGGATTCCTGGCTCTACGTGCCCGCCGGCAGCTGCGCCAAGATCGCAGGCGGCAGTGACAAGCCGAAAGCCTGAACGATCCAGACTTCGAGCCACCCTTAGAATGGAGCAGACCGATGTCCCGTGCGTTTCAGCCCCTCGCGATCCCCGCATCGGCGGGCATCGGTCTTCGCTCCCCTCACATCAGCGAAATGCTGACGCGACGGCCTTCCGCCGGCTGGCTGGAGGTTCATGCCGAGAACTACATGGGAGACGGCGCCGGCGTCGAGGCGCTGGAAAAACTGCGCGAGATCTACCCGCTTTCGGTGCATGGCGTCGGCCTGTCGCTGGGCAGCGCGCGGGGCTTGGACCGCGATCATCTGGAGCGACTGCGCAGGGTCTGCGAGCGCTTCCAGCCCGATCTCGTTTCCGAGCATCTTGCCTGGAGCGTCGCCGACGGCGCCTACCTCAACGACCTATTGCCACTGCGCTATGACGAAGAGGCGCTGGCGATCGTGGCGCGCAATGTCGAGACGGTTCAGGACGCGCTGAAGCGGCAGGTGCTGATCGAAAATCTGTCTGCCTATGTCGCGTTCGCGGACTCCTCGATGAACGAGGCCGAGTTCCTGGCCGAGCTCGTGGTGCGGACCGGCTGCGGCCTGCTGCTGGACGTCAACAACGTCCAAGTCTCGGCGCACAATTTGCAATACGACGCAAAGGCCTTCATCGATGTGCTGCCCGCGGGCGCAATCGGCGAGATCCATCTCGCCGGTCATGCGACCAATCAGGTCGGGGTCGACACCGTGCTGATCGACGACCATGGCTCGCGGGTCCCGCCGGTCGTTTGGGCTCTCTATGAGCACGCCATAACGCGCCTCGGGCCGCGACCCACGCTGATCGAATGGGATACCGACGTTCCGGTTCTCGACGTGCTGCTTGGCGAAGCCATGTGGGCCGACATGCTGACCGCTTCGATCATGTTCGGCCGCAAGCAGGCTGCGAGACAGGCCGTGGCAGCCAAGCCCCGGCCCGTGTCCCCCACCCCCTTTGAAAACGTGACGACCGGCATGCCAGTGCTTGCAGCATTTGCTGCCGCCAAGGCCGGACCTGTGATGGCGAACGCCTTAACGCCGATGGAGGGAAGATACGATGTTGCCGCTTGAACACCTGCAGACCACCATGGCGCGCTCGGTGCTTGCCATCGAACCAATGGTCTCCGCGAAAATGCTAACCGCCGGCAAGGCCGATCCACTGGCCCGCCTGCGTATCTACCAGAACAACACGCGCAGTTCGCTCACCGCGGTGCTGATGGCTGTCTTCCCGGTCACCGTTCGCCTGGTGGACGAACGGTTCTTCCGTTACGTGGCGAGCGAGTTCATTCGACGTCATCCGCCGGTTGAATCGCGCCTTGCACGCTATGGCGCCGGCTTCCCGCGTTTCCTCAAGACGATCGACACGCTGTCCGATATGCCGATCGTCGCCGAAACGGCGCGGCTCGAATGGGCCATCGCCGAGGCGCTCGATACGACTTCGCTGCCGCCCCGCACCCTTGCGGACTATGACAAGATCGACCTGGGGCCTTCGCCCGATATCCTGCTGCAGCCATCGCTCAGGCTGATCGTTTCACACTGGTCGATCCTGTCGGTGTGGACGGCGCACCAGCAGGACACGGCGGTCGACCAGCATTGCACCTGGACAAGGCGCCCCGAACGCGTGGCATTGTGGCGGGCCGGGAACAGCGTTCGCCTGGTCCTTCTCGACCGCGCAGACTTCGCCTTCCGCCATTCTCTCAAGCACGGCTTCGGCGTTGAACATGCTGCCAGCCGCGCGAATGCGCTCGAACCGAACTTCGACCTCGTTTCCGCGCTCGTGCGCCTGTTCGCCGACGGGCTCGTCACAAACGTGCGCATCACCGTGCCTCCCCTCTCAAACTGATGGAGACAGTCATGACCGCAATTTCAGAACCTTCCTCGACGAGCCAGACCGGTTTATTCGGTTTCTATCGACGTGTGATCAAGCTGCCCGAACACATTCCCTTCTCGCTGGTTCAGCTCGCTGCGCGTGTGGCGATGGCCCATGTCTTCTGGCAATCGGCGCAGAGCAAGCTGGCGTCCTGGCCGGTGACGCTGCAGCTCTTCGCCAGCGAATACAATCTGCCGTTCATCGATCCGTCGATCGCAGCGCCACTGGCGACGACGGCCGAAATCACCGGCTCGGTGCTGCTTTTTTTTGGGGCCTTTTCGCGTCTCGGTGCTCTGATGCTTCTCGGTGTCGTCTCTGTCATCCAGATCTTCGTCTATCCGGAGAACTGGGCGGAGCATCTGCTCTGGGCGTCGCTGCTGCTTCTCGTGCTGGTACGCGGCGCAGGTGTTTTCTCGCTCGACTACGTCGCCGAGCGAACCCTATCGACATCTGGAAAGTGAACATTTTGACCGCGTGGGAAAAGCACGGTGCGCATCTTCATCGTTCACGCCCACCCCGAGCCCCACAGCTTCAATGGCGCCCTGACCCGCGCGGCGCAGGGGGCGCTGTCTGCGGCTGGCCACTAGGTCGTTGTCTCCGATCTCTACGCTATGGGTTTCAATCCGGTATCAGACCGCCGCAACTTCACGACCGTTCGCGACCCGAACTACTACCGCCAGCAGTCTGAGGAGGCGAATGCGGCCGCCCTCGTTCTGAGCATCGCTCGCCGTGGTCTTGTCCTTCGTCTACGAGGCCACAGGGGTCCACCGTAAATCAACAAAATCAAAGCGATGCGTGAAGGTTCGCCACCGGGACCTGGCTAACCAACGGAAGAAATAGGCGATAAAGCATTGATAAATAACGATAATGGTGGGCCCGGAGGGACTCGAACCCCCAACCAAGCGGTTATGAGCCGCCGGCTCTAACCATTGAGCTACAGGCCCCACGCGGGCTGGCTTAGTGTTTTTCGCCGCGCGGCACAAGGCTTTCGACAGCACTGGCGGCAAACGCCAAAATCAGCCCATATTCGCTCCGTACAGCGGCGTGCCCGCCCATAAGGCGCGTGAACAGGTCCGGGCCTGCACCGCACTGCCGGCAAACGACACTTTTTCTGGGTCGGGACGGAGGCGGCGGAAGATATCGGATCGCAGATCTCGAGGAGTTTTCATGACCAGACATCTTTTGCCCGTCGCGCTCGCAGCCGCGATCGCGTTTCCGGCGCTAGCAAGCGCTGCCGACACCCAGCCGCCTCCGCGCATTGTCGTCTCGGGCGAGGGCGAAGCGACCGTTGCGCCGGATATCGCGATGCTGGCGCTCAGCGTCATGCGCGAGGCAAAGACCGCGCGCGCCGCGCTCGATGCCAACAACGACGCCATGGCGGCCGTAATCGCGGCGATGAAATCGGCCGGCATCGCCGATCGCGACCTGCAGACGGCAGGCATCCAGATCAACCCGCGCTACAACTACACCAACAAGGCGGACGGCAGCCAGGAAGCCGAGCTCGTCGCCTACCAGGTGACGAACACGCTGTCGGTGCGCGTGCGCGATGTCGACAAGACCGGCGATATCCTCGACAAGGCGGTGTCTCTCGGCGTCAACCAGGGCGGCGGCATCGCCTTCACCAATGACGATCCGAAGGCCACCATCGTCGAGGCGCGCAAGAAGGCGGTTGCGGACGCGATCGCCAAGGCCAAGACGCTCGCCGAGGCCGCCGGCGTCAGCCTTGGCAGGGTGATCGAGATCACCGACCAGAACGTCGCGCCGGTGCCGATGCCGATGAACGCCAAGGCGTTCGATGCCGCCCGTTCCGCCGTGCCGGTGCAGGCCGGCGAGAATTCCTACTCCGTCCAGGTCACGGTCACGTTCGAACTGAAATAACCAGCTTGCCCGCTTCGTCTTCGAGCACAAACAAAAACCCCGGAGAGACCGATCCTCCGGGGTTTTTTCGAGCCGCGCGCTTCAGCACTGGCTGAAGGGGCTTACTACTTATAGCGATCCTCGCAGAGGATCGTCCTTTGCCGATCCAGCCTCAGCGATAGATGATCGGGCAGCCGCGCTCGTTGGCGAAGACCACCACCACGCGGTCGCCATACTGGCGGCCGGCCACCTTCACCGTGCGCCGGCTGATGTCGACGATGCGGACGCGGTGCAGGCCCATGCGCTCGGCCTTGTCGAGCGCGCGATCCGGCGAGCAGCCGCGGCGGCGCCAGTCGCGATCGCGGCGGTAATACCCATCGTCATCGTCGCCAGTGTAGACGCCGAAACGCGGATCCTGGTTATTGCCGAAGCCGAGATAGAGGCTGTCCGCATGCGCCGCCGGAATGGTGCCGAGCGTGCCAAGCCCGACAAGGGCCGAAAGGGCTGCCGTCTTGATCTGATTGAACATCGTCTCTCTCCTTGTTGTGGGCCACTAGCCCTTTGAATTGATGATTGGCGAACACATGATTGCAAAATGCCTTTTCGTGTCTGAACTTTTTGCGAACCGGCCGTTCATGTCCGGTTCATGTCGAAGGAAGGCAACATCCCCGCGCGTCCACCGCCCCCGTCCGCTCAAATCTGGAGCCGGAAACGCGCCATGGTGCGCCCGGTTCCCTTCAAGGCTCGTCGTCCAAACGCGAACCCGTCAGGGTTCGTCGTCCAGTATATAGTCAAAATAGTCGTCCGGCTCGGCGAGATCCGTTTCCTTGGCCTTCACCCGGCCGCGGATCGATATCCCGGCCTCGTGCACGGTCTCCGCGCTTCCCGAGACCAGCCTGTGCCACCAATAGAGGTCGTGGCCCTCGGCGATCAGCCGGTAGGCGCAGGTCTTGGGCAGCCAGGTGATGGTGCGCACGTTCTGCGGCGTCAGCCCGACGCAATCGGGCACGCGCGACAGCCGGTTGGCATAGTCCGAGCAAAGGCATTTTTCGGCATCGAACAGCCGGCAGCCGACGCTCGTCCAATAGATCTCGCCGGTGTCCTCGTCCTCAAGCTTCGAAAGACAGCATTTGCCGCAGCCGTCGCAGAGCGATTCCCACTCGGCCGGGGTCATCGCCTCAAGCGTCTTGGTTTTCCAGAACGGTGCGGTCATACGGCTGGATTTGGCCCTCCGTGGCCTTCCGGTCAAGCGTCGCTGTCGCGGTGACGCAGTATCAACATTAGAAAAACACGAAATTGCCTTCAAAAGGCCGGCCAGGCATCCTTGGCTGCTGCCAATGCCTGACGGAACCAATTGCGGATGACGAAAGTTTGGGCAGGGATGGGACCCCACTAGGAGAAAATTGATATGAAACGCCAACCACGGATTCTGGCGGGTACGGCAATCGGCCTGCTTATGGCATCCGCGCCGTTGGGCGCGTATCCGCTGCAGGCCGATTTCGGCACCTCGCAGGGAGCGCCACTGATTCTGGCGCAGGCGAACTGCGCCGAAGGCCAGTCGGCAGAGGAGTGTGCGCAAGGTGGCCAGCAGGGGGAAGCTGAGCAACCGAGGAAGAAGAAGCGCGAGCAGCAACAACAGACAGAATCGGCCCCCGCCGAACAGTCTGCCGAGCCCGAGCAGAAGCCGCGCCGGAAACGGCAGGACCAGCAGCAGATGGACACCGGCCAGGCGGAGCAAGCAGCGCCCGCCGAGCAGCAGCTCAAACCGCGCAAGAAACGCGATCAGCAGCAGCAGATCGAGGCAGCCCCTGCCGATCAGGGCGGGCAGGCTGCGACCGACGAACAGCAGCCGCGCAGGAAGAAGCGCCAGCAGCAGCAAACCGAGACCGCGCCGGCCGAGCAGCCAGCTGAACAGGCCGCGCCGGCGAACGACGAGCAGCAGCCGCGCAAGAAGAAGCGTCAGCAGCAGCAAACCGAGACCGCGCCGACCGAGCAGCCAGCTGAACAGGCCGCGCCGGCGAACGACGAGCAGCAGCCGCGCAAGAAGAAGCGTCAGCAGCAGCAAACCGAGACCGCGCCGGCCGAGCAGCCCGCTGAACAGGCGGCGCCCGCCAACGATAACACGCCGCAGGACAAGCTGCGCAAGAAGAAGCGGGATCAGCAGCAGCAGACTGAAACCGCCCCAACCGAGCAGGCGCCGAAGACCGAGGCCCCTGCCGGCGCGCCGGCGCAGCAGGCCGAGCCGCAGCAGAACAATCAGCAAGCTGCGCCGGCCGAGGGCGAACAGCCTCTGGATAAGACAAAGAAGCGCAGGAAAGCCCTCGGTCAGCAGCCCGGCGCCGGTCAAGCGGTGACGGGGGAGCAACCTTCGGCCAAGCAGCCCTCCGGCGAAGGCCAGGCGACAACCGGCGGCCAGCCCGCTACCGGCGAGCAGCCGGCCCAAGGCGGCGCGAATGCCGGCGCTGCCGCGCAGGGCGAAGCGCCTGCCAATGCGAACGAGGCCCCGCTCTTCGACAGCCAGAAGGATGTTGTGCGCAAGCGCAAGGGCCGTCAGCCGACCGACCAGAACGAAAGCGGCCAGGCTGGCGTAGAGCAAGGCGGCACCGGCCAAACTGGCACCCAGACCGAGCAGCAGACGGGAGAGCAGGTGCAGAAGCCGCAACTGGCTCCGGTCGATCAAGGCCCACCACCCACCGACGACAAGGCGGCGCAGCAGGCGATCAAGCCTGAGACGATCGTTCCGGTCACCGAGGAAAAGGGCAAGCGGATAGAGCTTACGCCCGAGCAGGTTGTCCGCGAGCGCCGCCGGCCGCAGGGCGCGGACGTGGTGAAACAGTTCGGCGACCGCGTGATCGTCCAGTTCAACAACCAGACGATCGTGGAAAGCAATGAAGCGCCGCGCATCACCCGCGGCGCCAGGGATGTCTACTACGAGGATCTGCCGCGTGGCCGTACCCGCGAAATCGTGGAGCGCGACAACGGCGTCAGGATCGTCACGATCCGCAACCGCAACGGCGACGTCGTCCAGCGTTCGCGCATCATGCCGGATGGGCGCGAATATGTGCTGAGCTATGTCGACGAGCGGTATTACCAGGATGTCGACGACTGGCGTGATCCGGGCGACGACCTGCCGCCGATGCGGCTCGACATCCCGCGCCGGGACTACATCCTGGATTCGGAGGAGGTCGAGGATCCGGACGAGTACTACACCTTCCTCGAACAGCCGCCGGTGGAGAGGGTGCAGCGCCTGTACTCGATCGACGAGGTCAAGCGCTCGGCGCGCGTGCGCGACATCGCCCGCCGCATCGACCTCGACACGCTGAACTTCGATTTCGGCTCGGCGACGATCTCCGACACCGAAGTGCAGAAGCTCGAGGGCGTGGCCACCGCCATGGAAAAACTCCTGAAGAAGAACCCGGCCGAAACCTTCCTGATCGAGGGCCATACCGACGCCGTCGGCACGCCCGACGCGAACCTCGCGCTGTCGGACCGGCGTGCCGAGGCGGTCGCCGAGGCGTTGACCAACGCCTTCGGCATCCCCGCCGAGAACCTCACGACACAGGGCTATGGCGAAGAGTATCTCAAGGTGAACACGTCCGGCCCGAACCGCGAGAACCGCCGTGTCGCCATCCGCCGCATCACCTCGCTGGTGGCGCCGGTGGCGAGCAACGAGCAGTGATCAACGCATGTCGCCCAAAACTGCGCTGCGGTTTTGGGCGACATGCATAAAACAAAGACCCAAAGCGCGTCGCCTGAAGCCGTTTCAGCGCGATGCGCTTTAGCGTTTGATTTCAAAATCCTGACCCGATTTTCGGAATCAGCGCGAGAAGATGAGGGCCAGTCCGGATCCGCACCGGCCCTTTCTTTCAAAATGCAAGAAGAATTGTCCCGCTTGTCCCGCCGCTCTCATTGAATCGCCGCATTCCGGCACCCAGATTCTGGCCAGGGCGTTCCCTGCCCTGTCCCGACTCCAGCGGGACACATGAGCCCCGCCGGCGCCCCTCTCCGGCGGGGCTTTTTTCTTGAAAAGAGAGCCCACCTGCCCGAAATGCGGTCGAACCCTCGGAGAGCAATTCCAGGAAAAGTGCGCAGCGGTTTTCCGTCCGGAATTGCGTAAAGACAAACAATCAGAGCGAAACAGCACCGGAACATTTCATGAAGCGTCTCGAACTCGCGATCGAATCCGTCATCCTCGCCTCGCGCTGGCTGCTGGTCGCCTTCTATCTGGGGCTCGGCTTGGCGCTGGCGACTTACGCGCTCTCCTTCGGCAAGAAGCTCTACGAGTTCGTGATGAGCGTTTTCACGCTCGGCGACACCGACACGATCCTGAAGATGCTCGGCCTGATCGATGCGGCCCTTGTAGCCTCGCTGGTGGTGATGGTAATCGTTTCGGGCTACGAGAATTTCGTCAGCCGCTTCGACGGGCAGGACGGCGAGGTCCATTGGCTGGGCACGATCGACGTCGGCTCGCTGAAGGTCAAGGTCGCCTCGACCATCGTCGCGATCTCCTCCATCCACCTGCTGCAAGTGTTCCTCAACCACGCTTCCTACACGAGCGATCAGCTCATGTGGCTGACCGTCATGCATCTGGCCTTCGTCTTCTCGGCGCTTATGCTCGCCTATATCGACCGGGTGATGGCGCTGGCGAAAGGCAAGAAGGCCGCGAAGTGACGTTATGGAAGAAACCGAAGATCATTCAACGCTCGAACGGCTTCGTAAAGCGATCGACGAGGGGTGACCAATCCGGAAATCCGGAGCCGTTTGACTTTGAGCGCTTTATCGAGATGAAGCGACGTCCGCGCGATTTCCGTCAGTAGATATTCCTTATCTCGGTCTCTGTACGGTCAAACACCTCGTCGGGCACGAAGAAGTCGCCGGCGAGCGGGCCTTTGGCTCCCGGCGCATAGACCGAAAAATCCGTGACGCCTTCGGCGCGCAGAACCTCCTCGTCGATGTAGAAATTGCCGGTCGCCTCGCGCGACGGGCGCAGGAAGATCGCATGCGCCGCATCGGCCATGATGTCGGGCGAGCGGCTCATCGCCGCGACCGTGGCGCCGCCCAGCAGATTGCGCACGGCGGCCGTGTCGATGGTCGAGATCGGCCAAAGCGAATTGACGGCGATGCCGGCTCCGGCGAACTCGGCGCTCATGCCAAGCGTGCACATCGACATGCCGAACTTGGCCATGGTGTAAGCGACATGGTTCTTGAACCACTTGGCTTTCATGTCGAGCGGCGGCGCCAGATTCAGGATGTGAGGGTTCTTTGCCAACTTCAGGTGCGGAATGCACATTTTGGAGACCAGGAACGTGCCGCGCGTGTTGATCTGGTGCATCAGGTCGTAGCGCTTCATGTCGGTCTCCAGCGTGCCGGTGAGCTGGATGGCGCTGGCATTGTTGACGCAGATGTCGACGCCGCCGAACCGTTCCACGGTCTTTGCCACCGCACCGGCGACCTGAGCTTCGTCGCGAATGTCGCAGAGCACCGGCAGCGCCTTGCCGCCGGCTCGCTCGATCTCCTCGGCCGCGGTGTGGATCGTGCCAGGCAGCTTGGGATGCGGTTCGGCGGTCTTGGCCGCGATCGTCACATTGGCGCCGTCGCGCGCCGCGCGCAGCGCGATCGCCAGCCCGATGCCGCGCGATCCGCCCGAGATGAACAGCGTCTTTCCCTTGAGCGACATCCTTCGCCTCCCTCTGCAACAGGGAGGCAACTTGCGCGGCGGACAGCCGTGGCGCAAGGCCCAACGCGCCGGTCTGAGGGTTACGCAGCGTCGTGGCGAAAGGTTCTAAACCAGCACCAGCCCCTGCCGCATCGCTATGGCGATCGCATCGGTGCGGTTCGCCGCGCCGAGCTTGATCAGGATCGCGGCGACGTGGAACTTCGCCGTGTGAACGGAAATGTTGAGCCGCCTGGCGATCACCTTGTTGGGCGCGCCTTCAGCCAGCAGCGCAAGCACTTCCGCCTCGCGCGGCGACAGCGCTGCGCGGACCTGGTTGTCGTCGGGCGTCTCGTCCTCGGACAGCTCTGCGTGGAAATCGCCATGAGCCTCCGAGGGTCCTGCCCTGCTGATGCGATAGCCGGACGCCGCCAACCGCAAGGCGGCCGTGATCAGCAAGCTGTCAGCGGAGGCTGGCAGCGTCGCAAACAGGTTGCCGGCCGACCGTTCGTAGCCGGCGCGTCGGGAGAGCAGCACGCATGGCGTTGCCGGGCTCACAGCCCGGCTTTCCAATGCCGCCTCGTCGACCAAGGCGACATCCGCCACCTGACCCATGCCGCTGCCGGCGAGCGTCGGCAGCAGATCGTCGCTCGCCGCAAGCGCGTCGGCCAATTGCTCGGCGCGCGCCGCGTCGCCGAGCGCGATCAGCACTGTCAGCCGGTGGATTGCCGGCTCCGGTCTCGCAATCGTTTGTGCCGCGCTCTCCGCCATCGACCCTCTCAGCTCAGCGGCTTCTCGCCGATGGTGATCGAAACGTCTCGCTCAGCGCCGCCACTCAAGACGCCGAGCGTCACGGCCGTGCCGGCGCTGTCCGGCCCGAGCTTGCGGATCAGCTCGCGCGGCCCGTGCACCGCTTCGCCGTTCCAGGCGACGATGATGTCGCCGACATGCAGGCCGGCGGCCTTGGCTGGGCCGCTGTCGTCGAGGCTCATCACCATGGCGCCTTGCGTGTCGCCGTTGCGGATCGGATGCAGTCCGGCGCCGAGATAGCCGCGCGCGACATGGCCCTTTTCGCGCAGCGTCGTCACCGCCCGCTCGATCGTCTCGTAAGGCATGACCAGCACCCGCCGGCGCGGCCCGAACAGGAGCATGCCGATCAGGCCGCCCTTGGCGTCAAGCACCGGACCGCCTTCGAAGCGGCCGCCGGTGTTGATGGCGAGGTTGATGCGCCGATCGATCGTGCCGCCGCGCATCGAGCGCCAGGCAGGCCCGACCTCGCCGACCGTGCCGAACACGGCAAGTGCAGCCCCTTCGCTATTGCCGACTGCGATCGCCACATGGCCGGGGCGCACGGCAGCACCCTGAGGCAGCTGCGGCAAACCGGCTGCGGCGGAGGCTGGTTTCAACAGGGCAACGCCCGTCGAAGGATCGCGTCCGACAAGCTCGGCCTTCACGGTTTCGCCCGAGGCCAGCGTCAGTTCGATCTCCTCGCCAGCCTCCACCGCTTCCTCGGCGGTGACGAAGAAGCCGTCGCGCCAGTGGAAGGCGCTCGCGCTGCGATGGTGATGCGTGGCAAAGCTTGCCAGCGCCGGCGCGGCAGCCGCCGCAACGCCGGCAATAGCATCGGAAAAGGCACTGAGGTTGAAGTTGCTCATGTCGATGATCTCCTGGGTTCTGTGACCCAGATATCGCTCCAAGGCGCGCCTGCGGATACTCGCCTGACGGCTAGTCGGTGGCCGGACTGGCCATGTGGTCAGGTCGCGGCGATTGCGGCCGCTCCGCACATATAGGCATCACTGATCCAAATCACACGGGACCCCGCCCATGGCCTTCGCCGCCGAAAAACTCCAATCCGATGACGCCCTGCTCGACGCCTATTCGGCGTCGGTCGCCGACGCCGTCGACCGCATCGGACCGGCCGTCTGCCGCATCGAGCGCATCGGCGCCGGCGGCCATGGCTCCGGTTTCGTCATCGCGCAGGACGGACTGGTTGTCACCAATTTCCATGTCGTAGGCGACGCGCGCGCCGTGCGCGTCACGATGCCGGATGGCGCCGCGCGCGAGGGCCGTGTGCTTGGCCGCGATCCCGACACCGACATCGCGCTGGTGCGCGCCGACGGCAGCTTTGCCGACGTCGCGCCGCTCGGCGATTCCAAGCGCCTCAGACGCGGCCAGATCGCGATCGCGATCGGCAATCCGCTCGGCTTCGAATGGACGGTCACCGCCGGCGTCGTTTCCGCGCTCGGCCGCTCGATGCGCGCCTCGACCGGCCGGCTGATCGACGACGTCATCCAGACCGATGCCGCGCTCAACCCCGGCAATTCCGGCGGGCCGCTGGTGTCGTCGGCGGGCGAGGTGATCGGCGTCAACACCGCCATGATCCATGGCGCGCAAGGCATCGCCTTCGCGGTCGCCTCCAATACCGCCAACTTCGTCATCTCCGAGATCATTCGCTTCGGCCGCGTGCGCCGCGCCTTCATCGGTGTCTCCGCCGATACGACCAACCTGCCGCGCCGCGCAGCCCTCCTGTCGCAGGTAACCACGAACACGGCCGTGCGCCTGCGCAGCGTCGAGAAGAACAGTCCCGCCGCGAAGGCCGGCCTGAAGGAAGGCGACATCATCGCCGCCATCGATGGCCGGCCGGTCACCGGCGTCGACGATCTCGTACGCATGCTCGACGCCGAACGTATCGGTCGCGAAACGCTCTGCACCGTCGTGCGCCGCAGCGGGGTGAGCCAGGTGGTGGTGACGCCTGTGGCGCGCAGCTGATCTCTACCCAGGCCTGACTATCCCCCCGAGCAGCGATACCAGCATCCTTGCCAGCTCGCCGCTCGGGTCGAGGTCAGGATCGTAGATCGTCATGTCCATGCCGATGCAGCGCTGATCCTTTGCCAATGGCGACAGGATGGCGACGAGATCGTCGGGATCGATGCCGGGACTGCCGGGCGAATCCACGGCCGGCATCACCCTCTGGTCGAGCACGTCGATATCGAGATGCAGCCAGTAAGGACAATCGGCGCGCACCAGCGCCGCCCTCGTCTTCTCCAGCGCTCCTACCGCGCCCAGTTCCCGGACCGCGAAGACATCGATGCGCGTGATCGCGGTCGCGTTGATATCGGGCCAGGCGAAGTCGGGATCGCGGCTTTCGCGCTCGCCGATCTGCACCACCGCCTCGTCCGCGACGAGCGGACCGGCAATGCCCGGCCATTCGGTGAGCAGCGGCTCGCCCCGTCCGGTGACAAGCGCCAGGTCCATGCCGGCGACGGAGCCGAGCATGGCATCGACGTCATAATTGCCGGGATGGCGGAAGTCGCTGTGGCCGTCGACATGCACCAGCGCGACGGGACCCGACCGCCGCGCGGCGGCGAGTGCGCCGAGCAGCACCGAGCAATCGCCGCCGATCACCAGCGGCCACTCGCGTTGACCGAGCGCCTTGGCGACGGCATCCGCCAATTCGAGATTGAAACGGCGGATGGCATGGCCGTTGCGCAGCCGGGTGCCTGGCTCCGCTTCGGCGCTGTAGGCTGGCTGGTCGAGATCGACGATTGCCGCAGGCGTCAGGGCTTCGACCAGCCCGGCTTCGGTCAGGGCCTCCGGCGCGCGCCAGGTGCCGGGCACATGGCCCGGCCGCAATGGCCGCAGACCGAGATTGGAAGGCGCACGAAAAAGGCAGATGTCACGCATGCGGCAGAATCCGGTTCAACACTCTCCATCATAGCTCGCCGCGAAGGGCTCCTGCGATATGGCCGGAGCCAAATGCCGACATCTGCTGCCAGCGCTAAGCTCAGCCTCTCGCCGCGCCTTTGGCATATTGCGCCAGAAATTCTTCGCTGGGCGGGATCGGCTTGATGACGTCGATCAGCACGCCATTCGGGTCTCTCGTGATGAAATGACGCTGGCCGAAGGGCTCGTCGCGCAGCGGGCGCAGGATCGGCAAGCCGGAGGCGACGATACGCTCATAGACCGCATCGGGGTCTCGCACCTCGAAATTGATCAGCAGGCTGGACGTGCGTCCACGCCCCTCCTCCGGAATTGTCTCGTGGTCGCCCTGGACGATGCCGAGATTGACGCGCCTGTCCTCGCTGGAGCGCAAATGCACATACCAGTCGCTCGTAAACAGCGGCTCGAAACGGAAATGCTTGACGTAGAAGGCCGCCGTGCCGGCGACATCGCCGGTCATCAGCACCGGATAATAGCTCGTCGTCTTCATCTTTCCTTCTCCTGCCTCATAACATACAGTCTGTATGTAAACGCAATAACATACAGGCTGCATGTATGCAACGTCGCTCCAACCGTGACCGCACCGAGGCGACGCGCACCGATCTGATCCGCGCGGCGCGAAGACTGTTCACGGAGAAATCCTACGCCGAGACCGGCACGCCGGAGATCGTCGCGGCGGCCGGCGTGACGCGTGGGGCGCTCTACCATCACTTTGCCGACAAGCAGGCGCTGTTCGCCGCGGTCGTCGAACAGGAGGCGGCGACAGTCGCAGCCGAGATCGATCGCGCCTCGCCGGCCCCGCTATCCGCCCGCGATGCCTTGATCGCCGGCTCCGACGCCTATCTCGCGGCCATGCGCGCGCCAGGTCGCACGCGGCTTTTGCTGCTCGATGGACCCGCCGTGCTTGGCCGCGCGGCGATGGACGAGATCGACAGCCGCCATGGCAACCGATCGCTGCGCGAAGGCTTGGTCGCGGCGATGCGCGCGCGCTCGATTGTCAAGCTGCCGGTCGACGCGCTGACCGCCCTGCTGGCCGCCGCCTTCGACCGCGCGGCTTTAGCCATCGAGGCCGGCGCATCGGGCGAGGATTATCGCGCCGCGCTGATCGCGCTCATGGACGGCTTGTCTCCGGCCCCTGCTCCGTCCAAACGCCCGGCTCCATCTCGTTGAAGCAGCCGAGCTGGCGCTTGAATTCTTCGATCAGCCAGGATGCGGCGGGCTTGGGGCTGCGGTCGGTGCGGTGCATGGCATAGAGCGGCGAGCGCACTTCGCGATAAGGCTCGAGATCGAGCTCGACTAGCCTGCCGCTGGCGAGATCGTCGGCAATCAGCCAGCGCGGCAGGCCGCCCCAGCCAAGTCCCTCACGCATCAGCGCATGCTTGGTGCGCACATCCGTCAATCGCCAGGTGCGGTAGGCAAAGACGCCATAGTCGCGGCCGCGCGTCCGCTCCGACTGGTCGGAGACGACGAGCTGGATATGCTCGCGCAAATCCTCGACGGCCACGGGTTTCGGCAGTTTCGCCAGCGGGTGGTCGGGCGCCGCCGCCGGCACCATCGAGGTGAAGCCGATGCGCAGCAGATTGACGTCGGCATCGCCTATCAGCCCGCCAAAGCCAAGGTCCGACTGGCCGTTGACGACCTGATCTACGATCAGGCCGAGCGAACCGATATAGAGTCGCAGCATCACCGCCGGGAACTGGGCCTCGAAGGCCTTGAGTACTCGGACGAGCGCCGGCGAAGGCAGCGCCACGTCGACTGATACCGTCACTTCCGCCTCCAGCCCTTGGCGGTAGCCGTCGGCGCGCGAGCGGATGCGCTGCAGGACGCCGATCATGCGCCTTGCGTCCTCCAGCATGGCCTTGCCGACATCGGTCAGTTGCGGCTCGCGCACGCCTTCGCGCTCGAACAGTTTCAGGCCGAGCTGCGCTTCGAGATTGGCAATGCCGTAGCTCACCACGGACTGCGCCCGGTTGAGCTTGCGCCCCGCGGCCGAGAAGCTGCCGGTGTCGGCTACCGCCACCAGGATCTGAAGCTGGTCTAGTGTCGGGTTGGGTTGCATGATCAATCCATATTCTAGATGGGTACCATGCAAATTATGCCAGTTTTCCAGATATGGCGGCAATCCCATATTGGCGGGGAAGTTCAATCCAACCCCAAGGGGACACCGCCATGTCTATTCTGCTTGTTACGTCCAGCCCGCGCGGCGCTGCTTCGCATTCGACCCGCGTCGCCACCGATCTCGCCCAGAAACTGCTTGCCGCGGATCCGTCGGCCAAGCTTGTCGTGCACGACCTCGTCGCCAACCCGCTGCCGCATATCGACCCCGATTATGCGACCGGCATCTACACGCCCGCCGAGGCGCGCAGCCAGCGCCAGGCCGAGGTGGTCGGCGTGTCTGATGCGGTGCTCGACGAACTGTTCGCGGCCGATACGATCATCCTCGCCACAGGCTTTATCAACTTCAACATCTCCTCGACCCTGAAGTCGTGGATCGACCACGTCGCCCGCTCGGGCAAGACGTTTGCTTATGGCGAGAATGGCCCGAAGGGTCTCGTCACCGGCAAGAAGGTCTATATCGTGCTTGCTTCCGGCGGCATCTATTCCGAGGGTGCGGCGGTGCAGATGGACCACGCCATCCCCTATCTGCGCGGCGTGCTTGCCTTCCTGGGCATGACCGATGTCGAAGTCATCCGCGTCGAAGGCGTCGGCATGGGTGCCGACGCTGTCACCGCCGCGCTTGCCAAGGCGACCGCCAAGGTCGACGCCATCGCTGCTGCGGCTGCGGACCAGATCGCCGTGGCCGCGTAGTCGCCGTTCCAGGAATGAGAAAGGGCAGGCGCCGATCGGCGCCTGCCCTTTTTGCATGTTTGTCGGGCGGTGCCGATCTGGAACGACTTTTTCTTTCCGCTGGTCCTGATCACCACCGACAATTTGAAGACACTGCCACAAGGGCTGACCGTGTTCGTCGGCGAATTCACCACCGATTGGGGTGCTGTTCACCGGGCTGACACTGGCGGCGCCGCCGATTACGCTGCTCTACATCGTGCTGTCGAAGCAGTTCCTCTGCGGCATCACCCAAAGGGCGGTCAAATAGCGAAAAGATCGAGGCATCACAAAGTGGCGAACCAAAACAAGATCATCATCACCTGCGCGGTCACCGGCTCGATCCATACCCCGTCGATGTCGCCGCATCTGCCCGTGACGGCCGGGCAGATCGCGACCGCAGCCATCGAGGCGGCCGAGGCAGGTGCTGCGATCGTCCATCTTCATGCCCGCAATCCGACCGACGGACGCCCCGACCAGTCGACGGAGGCGTTCGCACCTTTCCTGCAGGTCATCAAGCAGCGCTCCAACTGCGTCGTCAACATCACCACCGGCGGCGCCGCGACGATGAGCGTGGAAGAACGGGTCAAGCCGGCGAAGGTTTTTGCGCCCGAGGTCGCCTCGCTCAACATGGGATCGATGAATTTCGCGCTGTTTCCGATGCTGGAGCGGTTCAAGACCTTCGAGCACGATTGGGAGCGGCCTTATCTCGAATCCTCGCGCGACCGCATCTTCCGCAACACTTTCGGCGACATCGAGCACATATTGCGCACCTGCGCCGACAATGGCACGCGCTTCGAGATCGAGTGCTACGACATCGGCCATCTCTATACGCTGGCGCATTTCGTCGAGCGTGGCCTGGTGAAGGCGCCATTCTTCGTCCAGAGCGTGTTCGGCATCCTCGGCGGCATCGGCACGCACCCGGAAGACGTCGCCCACATGAAGCGCACGGCCGACCGCCTGTTCGGCAACGACTACCACTGGTCGGTGCTTGGCGCCGGCCGCCACCAGTTGCCGATCGCCACGCAGGCGATCGCGCTCGGCGGCAATGTGCGGGTCGGCCTGGAGGATTCGCTGTGGATCGGCAAGGGCAAGCTCGCCCGCTCGAGCGCCGAACAGGTGACCAAGGTCCGCCAGATCATCGAAGGCCTCGGCGCTTCGATCGCGACACCCGACGAGGTGCGGCAGATCCTTCAGCTCAAGGGCGGCGACAAGGTCGCGTTCTGATAGGGGCAAAAAGGCAGCAAGCCGCCTTAGCGGCTCAGCCGAACAGCCGCTCGCCCTGCTCGTCGACGAGCTGGATGCCTTTCTTGATCGAGATGTCGACGGCGTCGTCCAGACCGGCGAAACGGTCGGCGCGGATGAAGCGGTGCTCCTTCATCACGCCGTCCACTTCCTTGGAGACGACGCCGCAGGTCTGGTACTGGCCGTCTGCCTTGTAGGGCGTGGCGCTGATCAGGAATCCTTTGTGCTCGACCTGCTTTGCCGGCTTTGCGGCCCCAGCCTCTGTTGCCTCGCCGCCACCGCCGCCGAAAAGACGTTTCAGAAAAGACATTTCAATATCCTCCAACGGCAATCGTCCTGCATCACATAGCGTGTTGCAGGACGATTTTCACTACGGCATGATCCCGAAAAATTGGCTTGGCGGGCAATAGCTCCTTCGGGGCCAGCCGTCATCCTTAGCGTCGCGACAGGGCCTCGAGCGCCGCGGCGGCGTCTTCCAGGATGCTGATCGCCTCGGCCTGCTTGTCTTCCGGCGCATCGACGATATCGCCGAGCGCGGCGCGCAGCCGATGGCGCAGCGCGCGAAACCGGTCGCGCTTTTCATCGCGCTTTTCATGACGACCGCGCCGGCCGCCGTCCTCGCCATCGTCGCTCCAGCCGAACCAGTCGCGTGCCTTGGCCATCTTGCGGCCGAAACGCTCGAGGTGGTCGAGCACGTTATCGATCGTCTCGCGGTTCTCCTCGAGATGCGCCCTGCCAGCCTCGGTGATCGAGAACACCTTCTTGTTGCCTTCGCTGGACGAGACGGCATAGCCCGCTTCCTCGAGGAAAGTCAGGGTCGGATAGACCACTCCCGGGCTCGGGCTGTAGATGCCGCTGGTGCGCTCCTCCAGCGCCTTGATGATGTCGTAGCCGTGCCGCGGCGCCTCGGCCAGAAGCGACAGCGTGATCAGCTTGAGATCGCCATCGGCCAGCATGCGGCCGGCGCGGAACATGTCGCCCGGGCCGCCGCGCCCGCCGCCGCGCATTCCGTGCCCGAACGGCCCGAAGCCGCCGCCGCGGCCGCCGAAACGGCCGGCCATATGCATGAACATGCGCTCGCCGAAATGGTTGTGTCCGAAATGCTTGTGCATGGATTGCTCCTTGAGCTCTATCTTACGATATATCTTAATTAGGCCTCGGCGCTCACAGAGTCAAGATATATCTTACGATGTATCGCGACTGTAGCCAAATGACTGCGCCCACGCGGATCAAGCGAGCTACCAGCGGCCTTTGCGGCGATTCCAGGCGTAGAGAAGATCGGCGAAACGGTCATAGGCAAAGCGTGTCAGCGGCAGCGCAACCGGGTTGCCGAACAATGTCGCCAGCCAGCTTTCGCCCGGCGTTATCCGCCAGACCGCGACCGCCACATCGGCGCCGACCAGCAGCCTGCCCTCGGCATCGGTAGCATGCAGCCGGCGGCGGATGTCCTCCAGCGAGGCGCCATGTCCGGCCAGCGCCGCCGGTTCGAAATTGATGTCGCGGAATTCGACGCCGCCTGCCTTGACCGCCTCGATCAGCCGCCGCCTTTGGCGCCTGATGCCGGCATCGCAGACCGGACAGCGCGTGTTGTACCAGACAGTGAGCCGAGGCTTGGACATCGCGCGACTATCGGCGACGCGGTGTGGCATCGCAATGTGACGCGCAGCTCCAATGGAGCCTTGTCTCTGTCGCCGCTTCACCCGAGCGAGGTGATGATCTCGCGATAGGCGAATTCCGGGAAGGCCTTGAGCGTGCGCGTTCGTACACTGCCGCCCGACGACAGCATCAGCGCGAAACGGGCGAGCACCGCATCGTCCGGCGCCTCGACCACGGCCACCATGTCGCACTCGCCCATGGTCAGATAAAACGCCTTGAACGAACCGCCCATCTCGCTCAGTTGCTTCTTGGCGGCGTCGAGCCGCTTCGGCGACTCACGTACGTTCTTGGCGCCCTGCTCCGTCCAGTTGATCAGCATGATGTAGGTCGTCATGGCACACCTCCCTCCGGTGCCGCGGAGCGCGACGCCTGGCCGTTACGGCCGGCGTCGGGGCGGGCATCCGGCTTGTCGCCCAGAAATGCATCCGACCTTGAAATTAAACTCCTGTCGGGCAGCTCCGGCAAGGCAACGCGGTGGCTGGAGACGCAAAAAAGGGCGCCTAAGACGCCCTTCGATTTTGCCTGTCTGTGATTTTCGTATCAGCTGTCGAGGAAGCTTCTGAGCTTGCGCGACCGACTCGGATGCTTGAGCTTGCGCAGCGCCTTGGCCTCGATCTGGCGGATGCGCTCGCGGGTGACCGAGAACTGCTGGCCGACCTCTTCCAACGTGTGGTCGGTGTTCATGCCGATGCCGAAGCGCATTCTGAGCACGCGTTCCTCGCGCGGCGTCAGCGAGGCGAGCACACGTGTCGTCGTCTCGCGCAGATTGGCCTGGATCGCCGCATCGATCGGCAGGATCGCCATCTTGTCCTCGATGAAGTCGCCGAGATGCGAATCCTCCTCGTCGCCCACCGGCGTTTCGAGCGAGATCGGCTCCTTGGCGATCTTCAGCACCTTGCGCACTTTTTCCAGCGGCATGGCGAGCTTCTCGGCCAGTTCCTCCGGCGTCGGCTCGCGGCCGATCTCGTGCAGCATCTGGCGCGAAGTGCGCACGATCTTGTTGATCGTCTCGATCATGTGCACCGGGATGCGGATGGTGCGCGCCTGGTCGGCGATCGAGCGGGTGATCGCCTGCCGGATCCACCACGTCGCGTAGGTCGAGAACTTGTAGCCGCGGCGGTATTCGAATTTGTCAACCGCCTTCATCAGGCCGATATTGCCTTCCTGGATCAGGTCGAGGAACTGCAGGCCGCGGTTGGTGTATTTCTTGGCGATCGAGATGACGAGGCGAAGGTTCGCCTCCACCATTTCCTTCTTGGCGATCGCGGCCTCGCGCTCGCCCTTCTGCACCTGGTTGACGATCTTGCGGAATTCCAGGATCGAGATCGCCGTCTCGGTGGCGAGGCTCTGTATCTCGGCGCGCAGATCCTTGATTGCGTCCTTCTCGTTCTTGGTGAACTCCTTCCAGCCGCGCGACGTCAGGTTGGCGATCGAGCGCGTCCAGTTCGGATCGAGCTCCGAACCCTGATATTCCTTGAGGAATTCCTCGCGGCGAACGCCATAGCTCTCGGCGAGCCGAAGCAGCTTGCCCTCGTTCTGCACCAGGCGCTTGTTGATATCGTAGAGCTGCTCGACCAGCGCCTCGATGCGCGCGGTGTTGAGCGACAGCGACTTCACCGCCTTGATGAGCTGGTCCTTCAGCTCTTTCAGCCGGCGATCCTGGCTGGGCGAAAGCGTGCCGGCGGCGGCGAGACGGTTCTCGACCTGCTGGTCCTGCAGCTTGCGCAGCTTCTTGTAGGTGTCGGCGATGACGTCGAGCGTCTCCATCACCTGCGGGCGCAGTTCCGCTTCCATCGCGGCGAGCGACAGGCTTGCCTCGTCCTCGTCGTCTTCCTCTTCTTCCAGCCCGCGGGTGTCGCCGCCGCCGACATTGGTGATGTCGTCTTCTTCCTCGCGCGCCGCCGCGCGGCCGCGCGGCTTTTCCTCGGGCTTGGGCGCTTCCTCGATGCGTTCGACGACCGGCGCCTGCTTGGCCTCGGGACCGGCATAGGTCGCTTCGAGATCGATGATCTCGCGCAGCAGGATCTTCGATTCGTTGAGCTCGTCGCGCCAGATGATGATGGCCTGGAAGGTCAGCGGGCTCTCGCACAGGCCCGCGATCATCGTCTCGCGGCCGGCCTCGATGCGCTTGGCGATCGCGATTTCGCCTTCGCGCGACAGAAGCTCGACCGAGCCCATCTCGCGCAGATACATGCGCACCGGGTCGTCGGTGCGGTCGGTCGGCTCTTTCTTGGTGGTCGTGGTGGCGACGGCGGTGCCGGTCTGCTCGGCAAGCTCGTTGGCGTCTTCTTCCGAATCGCCGCCCGAATCGGCCGCCTCCGCTTCCTCGCCCTGCTCGTCGTCCTCGACGACGTTGATGCCCATGTCGGACAGCATCGCCATAGTGTCCTCGATCTGCTCGGAGGTCACTTCCTCCGAAGGCAGCACCGAGTTCAGCTCGTCCATGGTCACATAGCCGCGTTTCTTGGCGGCCTTGATCATCTTCTTGACAGCATCATCGGAAAGGTCGAGCAGAGGGCCATCGGTGGCGCCTTCACGTTCGGTCTCGACCTCTTCCTTTTCCTTTGTCGCCATTCTTTGTCGTCTCCAAGCGGCCTAGTATCGACCGCGTAAGCTGCCGGAACCGGTCATACCGATTGCGTTCGCACCAGAACGCTTCTTACCGGGCCAGCAACCGCATCATCTCTTTGTTTGGTGCATGTCGTTGCCCCAAAACGGTCTCCACTTTTTGGGCGACATGCATTAAGTCCAGATTAACCCTGGTATCTGTGGCAGGCCTTTTGCCTGTCCAGTGACCAGAACTTCGCATCGCTCAAAATTTCCCGCCGCAGCCGGGGCACGGTTAACGTTTCGAATCGTCCTGATTCCGCCAATCTGCCAGAAGGTCAAGCGCCTCTGGCATGATTCGCATGAAAAAAGCGAATCAATTACCCGACTTAGAGGCGTCGTTTCGACGCGCCTGCATATTTCCACTTCATTTCGGGGCAGATTCGCACCTAAACGCGTCCAACCCTGCCCGATGAAACGCCGAACCCTTCGATCAGCGCTTCCGTTGCCTGCATATCGTTGAATTGCGCTTGAATCTCGACGAGATGCCGGAAGTTTTCATCCGAAGGGTCTGCATCGAGCGCCGCCTGCGCCTGTTTCAGCTCTCTATGTAAGGTGCGCGCGCTGCGCTGCAAGTGCAGCGCTTGGTTGAAGGCGTCGCGGGCATCGTCAAGTCCCGCGGTTTCGAGCGCCGGCCACTGCCTTGCGCGCTTGATCAGCGCGACCGCACGCTCCCAGATGTCGCCGCACCCGGCGCGCACGATCGTGGCGATCACCGCGTCGCGGTCGTCGGCCGCATCATGTGCCATCGCGTCGAGGATAGCGGCGTGCAGTCGCCGCAGGTCCGAATTGGCGAGGTCGAGGAATTCGACATGCGCGAAATTCTCGTCGATCAGCGCCGGATGGTTGATGAGCGCCACGATGATCGTCGCCTCGCGCATCGACATGGCTTCACCCGTCCGCTTGACCAGCGCCGAGCGGCCGAGGCTTTCGGTGATGGCTGTGCGTGCGCCGGCAGCGCCCCGGCCAAACGCCCCGCCTGGCGCCGAACCTCTGCCGCGCTCGCCCGGCCGACCGTCCTGGCGTTGATGACCTTGCCGCGTGCCGCGCTGCGAGCCGAAGAAGCTTAAGACGCGTTCGCGCATCTCCTGTTGATAGTGGTAACGCAGGCTTTCGTCGCGGATGCGGCTGGTGATCTCACGCAGCCTCTTTTCGAGTTCGGCGCGCCGCTCCGGCGTGTCGAACACGCCGCCGGCTGTCTCGCGCATCCACAAAAGGTCGGCAAGCGGTCTCGCTTCCGCCAGCACCGCGCGGAAAGCGTCCGGCCCATCCGCCTTGACCAGGTCATCCGGGTCCTTGCCTTCGGGCAGCAGCGCGAAGCGAGCCGAGCGGCCGGGCTGGATCGTCGGCAGGGCCAGATCGGCGGCGCGCCATGCCGCCTTCAGCCCGGCCTGGTCGCCGTCGAAGCAAAGTACCGGCTCGCCGGCCATGCGCCACAGAAGCTCGAGCTGGTTTTCGGTAAGCGCGGTGCCGAGCGGCGCCACGGCATTCTCGAAGCCGGCCTGCGCCAGCGCGATCACGTCCATATAGCCTTCGACGGCAATCACCGTGCCGCCCTTCGCCACAGCCTTGCGGGCGCGGGCGAAATTGTAGAGCACGTTGCCTTTATGGAAGAGTTCGGTCTCGGGCGAGTTCATGTATTTGGCCAAAGCGTCCGGCGCCAGCGCCCGCCCGCCGAAGGCGATGATCCTGCCGCGCGAATCCGGGATCGGAAACATGATGCGGTCGCGGAACCAGTCGTAGGAGACCGGAATGTCGTCGCCGTGCCGCACCAGCCCGCAGGCCTCGATGTCGGCCTTTGGCACGCCCTTGGCGGCGAGATATTCCTTGAGCGCGTTGCGGCTGTCCGGCGCATAGCCGAGCCGGAACGACTGCTGCGTCGCCGGCGTCAGGCCGCGATCGCGCAGATAGGCGCGGGCCTTGGCGCCTTCCGGCCCCTGCAGGCGCTCCTGGAAGAAGACGGTCGCCATCTCCATGACGTCGGTCAGGCTGGCGCGCTCCTTCTCGCGCCGTTCCTCCGCGGCGTCGCGCACCGGCATCGGCACCCCGGCCATCTCGGCGATCTTTTCGACCGCTTCGGGAAAGCTCATGCCGTCGTGCTCGGTCAGGAACTTGAAGTGGTCGCCCGACACCGAGCAGCCGAAACAATGATAGCGGCCCTTCTTATCCTCGCAGTGGAAGGACGGGCTCTTCTCGCCGTGGAACGGGCAGCACGCCCAAAAATCGCCGCGAGACGCGTTGGTCTTCTTCCTGTCCCACGAAACGCGCTGGCCGATCACCGAGGAAATCGGCACGCGGTCGCGTATCTCGTCGAGGAAGGCGGGCGGAAAGCGCATCGGGAAAGGCTCGTTTGCCCTCATATAATCGAGCCGCACGGGCGCGACGACTCGTCAAAGCCAATCGTACCCGCTTTTCACAGACAAAAAGAAGGCGGCCGAGCGGCCGCCTTCCCTAACGTTCGGATTGTTTGCCGGGTCAGTGCGCGGCGATCGCGCCGAAGATGATACCGGAGACGATGCTGACCAGCAGGTAGTCGTTGCCGACGCGGATCCATTCCTGGCCGGGACCAGGGCGGCGCAGGCCATAACGGTGCCAGTCGCGCACCGCCTGATGGCGCTTCCAGGAGGCGTATTTCTGGCCGTTGCGCCAATGGCTGCGCTTAACCACCACCTTCTTCTTGACCACGACTTTCTTCTTCACGACGCCCGGCTTCTGCCAGTCGACCTGGGTGTAGTTGGACTGCGGCGCGCTCGGCTGAACGAGCGGGGCGGCCTGCCCCGAAAAGGCCGACGCGGCCAGCATCGAGCCGGTGACGACGGAAAGTATGAGACGTTTCATGGTCGGTACTCCTTGGTTATCGATAGGCAAGGAGATAGCCGCGGCCGCATGAACCGAAACTGAACGCTTGGATTACAATTCTGTAATGATTTCCTATGTTTGTGAAGGTCATTTCAACAAAGAGAAAAACCCGAACTGACCCTTGGCCGGCAATCGCACCGCGTCGGGCCGCCCGGTGCCGCGGGCGGATGCAACCAATATGTCTTCCATCCATTTCCGACACGCGCCGTCGCGTGCCGGCCGCTGGTCAAGCGGAGCAGAATTTATGACCCGGCTAAAATTGTTTGGAGTAATCTCGACCCTCGAAATGCTTGTGATTCGTGCCCTTTCCCCCTTCCTTGCCGCCTCATTGCGAGGCCGGGCATGAGCGGTTCCGTCGTCCTTCTGCACCTTGCCGGCGCGGTGGCGCTGATGCTGTTTGCCACCCGCCTGGTCAAGACCGGCGTCGAACGCGCCTATGGCGATATGCTGCGCCACAGGCTGCGCGCCACCATGCGCAATCCGCTGATGGCGGTTCTGGCCGGCTGCGGCCTCGCGATCGCCTTGCAAAGCTCCACCGCCGTGACGCTGCTGGTCGGTTCCTTCGCCGGCGCCGGTATCGTATCGGGCGCCGCCGGGCAGCTTGCCGTGCGCGGCGCCGAGATCGGCTCGGCACTGGTGGTCAAGCTGCTGACCTTCGACCTGTCGCTCCTGGTGCCGATCTGCCTCGTCGCTGGGACCTTCATGTTCATGGCCACCGAGAGGCGTGACTGGCGCCAGTTCGGCCGCATCCTGGTCGGTATCGGGCTATTGCTGCTGTCGCTTGAGATGATCGGCCAGGCCTCGGAACCGTTGCGCCAGAGCACGCTGATGCCGATGATCGTCAACTATTTCTCGGGCGATTTCGTCACCGCGTACCTGCTGGCCGCGCTGATCACGTGGCTGTTTCATTCCTCCATCGCCGCCGTGCTGTTGCTGGTGACGCTGGCCGGCCGCGGTTTCATCCCTCCGGAACTCGGCATCGTGCTGGTGCTCGGCGTCAATCTCGGCTCCTCGATCATCGCGCCACTGCTTACCCGCAATGCCGATCCGGGCGTGCGCGTGGTGCCGGTCGGCAACCTTCTGATGCGCGGCATGGGCTCGCTGGTCATGCTGATCCTGTTCATGACGCTGAAGCCGCCGGTCGGCTTTCTCGGCGCGACCGGACCGGACCAGATCGTCAATGCCCATATCCTGTTCAACGTGATCATTCTGCTTGCCGGATTGCCGCTCGCCGGCCTCGTCTATCGCGCTTCCGAGAAGATCGTGGCGCTCGGCGCCGGACCGGTGCCGGCGGCAGCGCTCGATGTCGTCGAATTGTCGGCGCTGAACGAAAGCGCCCTCGACACGCCGAGCCAGGCGCTGGCAAACGCCACGCGCGAAGTGGTGCGGGTCTGCGAGACGGTCGAGATCATGCTGAAGCGCATCATCGAGCTCTACGAGAGCGCCGACAGCGACAAGATCAAGGCGCTTGCGGCGCTCGACGACCGCGTCGACCAGAAGCACGCGGCGATCAAACTCTATCTCGCCAAGGTCACCAAGAACCCCTTGAGCGAGGACGAGGCGCTGCGCTGCCAGGAACTGATCGGCGCCTGCGTCAAGCTGGAGCAGGTCGGCGACATCATCGTGCGCAACATGCTGGTGCATGTCAGGAAGAAGCTGGAGCGCGGACTGGAGTTCACATCCGAGGGTTGGCGCGAGCTCAGCGCCTTCCATGCCTCGGTGCTGGCCAACGCGCGGCTTGCCTTCAACGTGCTGGTCTCGCGCGATCCCGAGACCGCCCGGCAACTGGTGCTGGAAAAGGACCTGCTGCGCGAGCGCGAGAAAGAGACCAGCGCGAGCCACTTCGTGCGCCTGCGCGACGGCACGGCCAAAAGCGTCGAGACCAGTTCGATCCACCTCGACACCATCCGCGACCTCAAGCAGATCAACTCGCTGCTTGCTTCCATGGCCTACCCGGTGCTGGAGGAGCGTGGCCTGCTCGGCGGCTCGCGGCTGAAGGCCGGATAGCAAGCCGCAAAATTGCTGTCGTGACATCAACTTGGGAACAAGATTCCGCCGTCGGCGCCGAAGCGGAAAATTAGTCTTTGCTCATCCTCTCCTCCGTCGGCTAAGGAAACATCCGAGGCCCACCGGAGGACGATTTAGTCGATGGACACCCATTCGCGCAGCTTCATCAAGGCGCTTTCCTGGCGCGCCACCGGCACGGTCGATACCATGATCATCTCGCTGGTCATAACCGGAAGCGTGAAGCTCGCTGCAGCCATCGGTGGGACTGAAGTTGTCACAAAGTCGCTGCTCTTTTACCTTCATGAGCGAGCATGGCTGAAAATTCCTTTCGGCATGCACAAGAAGCCGGCCTCGTCGTCGGCGACCGAGGCAGAGCTAAACCCGGTCAAGAAAAGCTAAAGCGGCGTCGACAATTTCTGCATTGCCCGGTGCGTCCATCCATGGTTTGAGGCCAACTCATTCAGGATCGCTTTCCGCGCCATGGTGCCCCTTATCGCCCTGTTCATTGCCGCCTTCGCTTTCGGCACGACTGAATTCGTCATCGCCGGCGTGCTGCCGGAGGTGGCGGAAGGTCTTGGCGTCTCCGTGCCCACCGCCGGCTATCTCGTCTCCGGCTATGCCTGCGGCATCGCCATCGGCGGCCCGCTTCTGGCGCTTGCGACCGGAAGGGTCTCGCGAAAGGCGCTGCTCATCGGGTTGACGATCGCCTTCACCCTTGGCCAGGCGGCTTGCGCGCTGGCGCCCGATTTCGCTTCGATGCTTCTCATGCGCATCGCAACCGCCGTGGCGCATGGCTGCTATTTCGGCGTCGCCATGGTGGTCGCGGTCGGCCTGGTGCGCGAGGATCTGCGCGGTCGGGCGGTAGCGGTTATCCTGTCGGGGCTGACGGTCTCCAACGTCATCGGCGTGCCGGCCGGCACCGCGATCGGCGGTCTCTGGGGCTGGCGGGCGACCTTCTGGGTGATGTGCGCGCTGGGCGTCGTTGCGATCGTCGCCATGGCCGCGCTGCTGCCGCGCACGGCAGGCGCCGCCAACCGGCCCGCCGGCCTTGCGCGTGAAGTGCGCGTGCTCGGCCGCCAGCAGGTCTGGACCTCGCTCATCCTGATGCTGATGCTGATGATCGGCCAATTCGGCCTGTTCACCTACATCACGCCGACGCTGATCGAAGTCACAGGCCTTGACGAGAGCCTGATCCCCTTTGTCCTGCTGCTCAACGGCGTCGGCGCCACGATCGGCGTTCTTCTGGGCGGCAAGCTTGCCGACTGGAAGCTGATGCCGTCGCTGATCGCCGTGCTCTTCCTGCAGGCGGTCATGTTGGCCGTGATCTATGCTGTCAGCCCCTATCCGGTGCCGATGATCGTCGCGATCGTCATCTGGGGCGGCCTCAACTTCGCCATCGGCGCGCCGATCCAGACCCGCATCCTCGCCTGGACGGCGGATGCTTCGAACCTTGCCTCCTCGCTGATCCCGTCGGGCTTCAATGTCGGGATAGCGCTCGCAGCCTCGCTGGGCGCTGCGATGCTCAATGCCGGCTTCGGCTATCGCAGCCTGCCGGTCGCCGGCGCGCTCGCCATGCTGGTGGCGGTGGCGGTGGCGGTCGCCTCGCAGGCCTGGGAATGGCGAAGCCGCGCAACGCCGCCGCTGCCGGCGGCAGCCGAATAGAACGCCGCGCACCGCGTTATCGCTGTGCCGCCTCAGACCGCGGGCAGCGATTGCCGGGAGCCCCCTCCAAGGATGGAAACCAAGCCGCGCAGGCCCTCTTCCAGCCTTTCCCGACTGGATGCGGCGCCCAGTGCCAGGCGCAAGCCGTCCGCGACGCCGGGCACGACGGAAAACTCCGCTGCCGGACTGATGGCCAATCCGCGGCGCCGGGCCGCGTCGCCAAGCTCTGAAGAGCGCAACCGCCCCGAGAGCGGATACCAGAGATGCAGGCTCGAATCCGCCGAGGCGAAACCTGCCGGCAGGATCTTGCGCGCGATTGCCTGCCTGGCCTCCGCTTCTGCACGCACCGCAGCCGTGATCTCGCCGGCCAAGCCGCTTCGCACCCACTCGCAGGCAAGACCCGTCATCAGCGGCGGCGCCATCATCGTGGTGCCCCGGATTGCCGCCCCGATCCGCTCGACGGTTTGTCCGTCCGGCGCCGCAAGGAAAGCGGTGCGCAGGAAAGGCGAGATGCATTTCGCCAGTGTCGCGACATGGATGGTCCGCTCCGGCGTGATACTGAGGAAGGCCGGCGGGGCCGAGGTCAGCAGAAGGCTGTAGGGATCGTCCTCGACGATGGTCAAACCGAGTTTGCCCGCCATCCGCGCCAGTTCCCGGCGCCGGCCCTCCGGCACGGTGAGCGTGGTCGGATTGTGGAGGGTCGGATTGAGATAAAGAAGACGGGCGCCGTGCCGTCGCGCCGCCTCTTCCAGATCATCGGGACGGATGCCGTCATCGTCGCGGCCGACGCCAGCCAGCTTCCGCCCCGTGGCCTCTGCCAGCGCGATCAGACCGGGATAGGTCAGCGCATCGGTAAGGATCGTGTCGCCCTCGCCGGTTTGCGACAGAAGGACAGCCGCCAGCAGCGCCTGCGCGCCCGAGCCGACAGCAATGCGCTCTGTGGGCAGCCTGCCCCCGGCTGCGGCAAGCCATGACGAGCCGGCGGCGCGTTCGGCCGGCGAACCGGGCCCGGGATGATAAGAGAGCAGCGCCTCCGCGCTGGAGCGCTTGAGCAGCGCGTCGATGCCGCTCCGGATCAATGCCGGCAGGCTGAATCCGACAGGCGCCGGCGGGATGTTCATGCTCAGGTCGAGGATCGGCTCTTCCGGCTCTCCGGGCGTGATGAAGGTGCCGCGACCGGCCGTTGCGTCGATCAGGTTCCTGCGCCGGGCTTCGGTGAACGCCCTGGTGACGGTGGTCAGGTCGACCCCCAGCACGCGGGCAAGTTCGCGCTGCGGCGGCAAGCGATCGCCCGGCTGCAAACGGCCGCTCGAACGTCCAGCCGCAAGCGCATCGACAATTCTGAGATAGATCGGGCGAGGCCCCTCCTCCAGGCAGGAAAGCCAGCCGAGGTCGCTCTCGTCGTTCATGTCGCCGCTATCCATACATTTTGTCGCATTGTATGCATACAATCATGATACTAGTATGCATGAGTGACCTCAAGCCGATCGGATGCCATGCGAGGTCCCCGGAGCGACAACCATGCAAGATCACGCACACTATCCCCACCTCGAACCCTGGCGGGTCGGAATCCGCGGCCGCTGCCCGCGCTGCGGAGAGGGCCGGCTGTTCGACGGATTTCTGAAGCTGGCGCCGAAATGCGATGTCTGTGGGCTCGACTATTCCTTTGCCGACCCGGCGGACGGTCCCGCCTTCTTCGTCATCTGCTTTGCTTGCGTGCCTTCCGTCTTGTTTGCCGTCTGGGCGCAGGTGAGCTTCGAGCCGTCGATGTGGTTCCACGCCCTTGTTTCGGTACCGTTGATTTTCGCAACCTGCATCCCGCCGCTCAGGCCGCTCAAGGGCTGGCTAGTGGCAAGCCAGTTCTACTACAAGGCCGAAGAAGGAAGACTGGCCAAGCCCGGCGAATAGGCGCGCGATAAGCGACCTGATGCATGTCGGCCGGACAGCGGTTCTGGGGTAACGGCATGCATCAAAACAACGACTTAAAGCGCGTCGCGACGCGCTTTAAAGGTCGATCCGGTATTTGAGGCTCTCCGCGCCGCCATAGGCGGCAAGCTTGACGAACCGCCCGACGAGAATGCCGCCATTGGCCAGGATCACCTGCTGCGAAGCGGGATTGTCGAGGTCGGTGGTGATCTCGACATAGCCGAGGCCCACCGCCCTTGCCTCAACCAGCATCAGCCGCAGCGCCTCGGTGGCATAGCCGCGGCCCCGCTTCCAGGGCACCACGGCATAGCCGATATGGCCAAGCACGTGCGGCGGCAGCGCCGACGTGCCCTTCTGCCAGCGAAGCCCGATGGAGCCGGCAGCCTCGCCGTCCCATATCCAGCGCCGGCAGCCGGGCAAGCGCGGCACTTTTGTCCCGTCGGGCAAAGTGATGGGCGGCCCCTTGGCCTCGGGATCGTCAAGGCCGGCGAGAAATGCCACCGGATCTTCCTCGATGGCAGCGAGCTGCTCACGTGTCGCTTCCAGAAGCCGGACATTGTCGGGCGACCAGCCGCGCTCCAACGCCACCTTGTAGGACGGCAGGTGTTCGAGCGCGGGCTTGACGATTTCGATCATGGCCCCGTGTCCTTTGCGAGGTGGGCAGGCATAGCCGCGGCCAGGATTGCCCTCAAGCTGCCTGGAATTGGATCTCGCCCTTGTTCAGGAAACATGTCTTGTCGAAGAGCGACAAATCCAGCGGATTCGGCAGCCGGATATCGCCCAGGTCGGGAAATGGCTTCTTCGACGCATCGTATGACCGGTCGATCTGCGAGATAAAGACCAGGATCAGTCCCCTGTCGCGCGCGAAAGACCTCAGCGTGGAAACCTGAACCATCAACTCCGGATTCTCGCGCCTCTGATCGAGCAGTTGCAGGTAGTCGATGACCGCCAGCGTCCCACGAGGCGCCGTCCGCAGCTTGCCGATGATGTAGTCGGCACAGATGGTGTCCGAATTGTCGAATTCGAACAGGCCGTCGAAAAGCGCCGGCTCGCCCCCGATGACGCGAAACCGGCCCAGAATGTCCGTGTGCGTATACTCCAGCGTGAAGAACACGCTGCGTCGGCCGGACTTCATCGCCTCGACCGCCAGCTCGAGGCTCATCAAGGTCTTGCCCTGCCCCGGCCTGGCGCCGACCAGCACGAGATCCCCGGATGTCAATTGCGCGAACAGATTGGTGGCAGGCGCAGCCTCGGCCGCCTTTGCTGCAAGCAGGCTCCAGCTGGCGAAGCCCTCCCCCGCAGCGACACGATCAAGGGCTTGGTGAAGCGGCATTCTATCCCTGCGGGATAAGAGCCTGGCCTGACGCTTCAGATGATAGACGGGCACGGAAAGGCGCATCGAAAACCTCCTGGTGCGAGCAGTCTTGGCAACCCCTCCTTATGCCTGGTGCTCGAACAGTCGGTTCAGCGATCGAATGCCCGGCATGAACAATGCTTTCCGATTGGAGGGAGGAGGCGTGGGCGCGCCGAATCAAATGATACCCCAATACAAACGCACCGGAAATCACGGATATTCAGGACACGCTAAACTAGAAGTGTTTCGCCGATTGGCGCGACGCCCTTTATGATTGGCGCAGGTGATTCACCGCAAGAGATAGCGGTTCGAGAGGGGAGTTGGTCCGGTGCGGTCGAAATCTGTTGCGTTGGGTATCGCCTTCCTCTGCCTCATCGCCGTTGCAATCGCCCTGACGATGTCGGCCCAGTCGTTCGCAGCGTTGCGGCCCTCGAATACTCCAGCCTGGCTGCAGGCCCATGTCGGCGAGGGCGACGGTCAGATCTCGCAAGTCGTTCTGGAGCGTGCCCGCGCGCTTTACCTGAAAAAGGTGAGCGAAGGTTCGGTGAGAAATCCCTGCTACTTCGCCATGGACGCGACGCGCCCCGGCGATTTGGGCAATGGCGTTTTGGGGCGCCGCTATTACATCATCTGCGAGGCCGAGCAGTCGTTCCGCGCGGTGTCGGCGGGGCACGGCGGCGGCCGCAACCTGAAGGGTGTCGCGGATTTTTCCAACGGCAGGCGTTGCGCGAAGAACTTCGGCAACGCGATGGATTCGGAACTGACGGCCGGCGGCGCCTATATAACCGCCGACACGAAGACGTCGTTCAAGGGCTACTACCGAACCGCCGCCAAGCAGGATGCGGTCTTCGTGCGCAGCTTCGTGCAATTCGACGGCGAAGGCGAAACCGCGAATGCCAGGCAGCGGGTCATCGGCGGGCACCCGGCCGCGTTGCTGCGGGGAATGTGTCTCCTGAAGAAGCCGCGGAGCTCCTATGCCGACCGCGACGGCTACGTCCCGTTCGGCAAGCTGGTGAATTACGCCGGCGGCCGCAGCAATGGCTGCACCAGCTGGTCGCCTGCGGATGCCGAGCTGATCATCCCGATGATCAAGGACAACCCGACGACGCTTTACATCTACCCGGAGTCGCGAGACATCGCTGCGATCGCGCGGAAAGCCGCGCTCAGGCAATCGCTGTCAAGCGCGGGCCTCTATTGGAATGCATCCTGCTTGAAGGAAATCGGCGCGCCGAAATTCTGGCCGAAAAAGACCCTCGAGCCGATCATCGCGCAATACAAGAAGGATCACCCGTTGCCGCCTGCGCAACCGGTGCCGATCTGCAAGGAGCCGTGAGGTTTTCTGACGGCGCCGCCAACCAGGGGCGATCCTACTGAAGCAACCCCTTGACGCTTTGCCTTGGCGAAGTCCATTCGGCCGTCACGGCCTGCGCCCGTTCGCTTGCAAACATTGCGAGGCACCATTCCGATCGGAGTTCGTCGTACCGCAGTATGTAGAGCGCGCCATCGCTGCCCTTCACCTTGCAGTAGCGGTAATCATCACCAAACCACTGGTCGACCATTTCGAAAACGTCCACGTGATCGCCATTGAGGCTGAACCTCCATGGCACGTCGACATTGCCGTCTTGCCGAGTTTCGACCTTGATCCGCATACGCGCCTCCGCGCTTTGATAGATGCTGATCGTTGCCTCTTCACCTAGGCACTCGCCGGACCACCTGCCACCCGACCGGATCGGGAGGGGTTCGTCGCCGGCAAAAGGGCGGACAACCGCAAGACGATCTACAGCACTTGTTCGAGAAAGGTTTTTGTGCGCGCCTCTCGCGGGTGATCCAATATTTCCTGCGGCGACCCGTGCTCCACGATGACGCCTCGATCGGTGAAATAGATGCGGTTGGCGATCTCGCGGGCGAAACCCATCTCATGGGTGACCAGAATGCAAGTCATCCCTTCCCCTGCCAGTTCGCGTATGGTGACGAGCACTTCCTTGACGGTTTCGGGGTCGAGCGCGGCCGTCACCTCGTCGAACAGCATCAAATCCGGGCGCATCGCGAGCGAGCGGGCAATGGCGACACGCTGCTGCTGGCCACCCGACAATTCTCCCGGATAGGCGTCTTCCTTCCCTTCGAGGCGCACCTTCCTGATAAGCGCCCGCGCGCGTGCCTCGACCTCGCTGCGATCCTGCTTGAGGACGTGGATCGGCGCCATCATGATGTTCTGCAGTGCGGTCTTGTGCGGGAACAGATTGTACTGCTGGAAGACCATGCCCACCTTGCGGCGCAGCGCCAGCTTGTCCACTGCCGGATCGTTGACCTCCTGTCCCTCGACGGTGATCGAGCCGGAATTGATTGGCACCAGCGCGTTGATGCAGCGGATCAATGTCGATTTGCCGGAGCCCGACGGTCCTATGATGCAGATGACCTCGCCCTTCATCACCTGGAAGCTGATGCCCTTGAGCACTTCGATCTGGCCGAACGACTTGTGCACGTCGTGGAGACGCACCATCGGTTCATCGGGAGTCCAGCTTGCCATGACTCAGCCCTTGACGTTGAAGCGCCGCTCGAGGCGGACAGTCCAAAGGTTGATCGGGTAACAGTAGATGAAGAAGCACAGCAGGGCGAAAGCGTAGAGCGGCGCCAGAAGGTCCGTTCGACCGCCTTCGGCATTGTGAACTTGCGCGGTCAGCGTCAGCATCTCGTTGATGCCCACGACCGAGGCCAGCACCGTCGCCATCGTGACCAGCGAATAGAGGTTCATCCAGGGCGGCAGCATCCGCTTCACGCACTGGGGCAGAATAATCATCCACATCGTCTGCCGGCGGCTGAACGCCAGCGAGTCGGCCGCTTCCCATTGGCCGCCGGGAATGGATTGCACCGCCCCGCGCACGATCTCGGCGACATTGGCCATGACCGGCAGCGCAAAGCCGATGACGGCCTTGACCCAGTCCGGAAACGGAATGGTGACCTCGCCGATGCGGAACTCGTAGGGGATCAGGTACATGGCGAAGAACAGCAGCACCAGCCACGGCGCGTTGCGGAAGAACTGGGTCAGGACCCACGCGCACCGGCTGAGCCAGCGGAACTCGCTCAATTGCAGCAGGCCAAGGCCGAGGCCCACGATCGTGCCCAGCGCCATCGACAGCACGGAAATAAGAAGATTGAAGCCGAAGCCGGTCAAAAGCAGCGGCATCCATTTGATGATGACGCCGACTATCGAAAGCTCTTCCGAACCTGTCTGGGCGCCCGCGGCGGGCGCGAACAAAAGGACGGCCACGGCCAAAGCCAGGCCCTGCCAGGCGCGAAACCGCAAAACCGGCACGGAAGGCGACCGAACCGGCAGCAGCACGGGCAGGTCGGTCGTCGGCGTGGCGCGCCCTTCCGTCATTGGCCGAATCCCGGAATGCGCAGCGACCGCTCCCAGCGATGCATGACCCATACGAGCACGCCCACCAGCAGAACGAATGTGGCCAGCAGCACGCACATCATTTCCGTCACGTTCTGCGATTCCGCCCAGATTTGCGTGACGGCATAAAGCGCCTCGGGAACCGCAATGGCGTAGGCAAGCGTCGTGGTCTTCAGCAAATTGACCAGATTGTTGTTCAACGCCGGCAGGCAGACACGCAACGCCAGCGGCAGGACGACATAGCGGTAGGCGCCGAGACGCGTATAGCCAAGAGCCTCGGCCGCCTCCACCGTGGTTTGCGGCACTGCTTCGATCCCGGATCGGAAGATTTCGATGTTGAAGGCGCCGGCAAACAGGGAAAGGGAAATGATCGCCCACTGCACATTGTTGAGCAGCGGTTCGCGCAGACCGATGTCGTTGTAGCTGGCAGGCAGCAACTCGCCCAGCCCGAAATAGAAGAAGAAGATCTGAACCAAGGGCGGCGTGTTGCGGAAAATGACGACGAATATCTCGATGAAGCCGCGCACCAGCCTGATCCGCGAGCTTTGTAGCCAGGCGCCGATCACGCCCACTACGAGGCTGATGAGGATCGACACAACGCTCAGATAGATCGTCATGCCAACGCCCCTGGCGAACTGGGTCGCATCGTAGGGATCGTAGAAGATCGTAAAATTCAGCCCTGTAGTTTCGTAGAGGCTACGAAACCAAGCGGCGATTTCCTGCATGCATATCACCCACTGGCAGACGCGACCAAGGCGCGCGGTCTTTGCGCGACCGCGCCGGTCGCTCGAGACATGTCAGCTCTGGTTCTTGTACTTGTCGTGCATGCGCTTTGAATAATCGGTGGGCGTGATGCCCCACTTCTGTTCGAGGTCGACGATCATGCCCTTCTTCATCCACTCGATCGTGGCCTTGGAAACGAAATCCCTCAGGTCGTCATTGCCCGGCGCTACGGCCATGATCCACGGCGTCTCCATGATGCCCTTCAGCGGCATGGAATAGTCGGCGGACCATTGCTTATCGAGCAGTTTGCCCTGGATGAACGTCTGGTCGTAAAGATAGCCGACACAATTGCCCTGCTTCAGCGCGACCAGCGGCTTGTCGGAGCCATCAAGCCCGACGATCTTGGCGCCGTATTTCTCGGCGACCGACTTGTTGTAAAACGACCCGATCGTAGCGCAGACCGGCTTGTCTTTCAGGTCCTCCCAAGACGTGATCTTGGCGCGGTTCGATGCCAGCACATTGACGGAATCCGAATAATAAGGCGGATCGACTGCTTCCACGACCTTCCGGCGCTCCGGCTTGTCGGACATGGTGGCGATGAGCAGGTCGATCTTTCCCTGCTTGAGGAACTCCATCCGGTTGGCGGCGACGACCGGCACGAATTCCAGCTTGACGCCGAGTTGCTTGGCGAGATCGGCCGCGAGATCCGGCTCGATGCCGACGATCGCCCCGGACGGATCGCGGAATCCGAACGGCTTGTAGTCGGCCTTGGTTCCGACGATAAGCGTGCCGCGGGCCTTGATGTCGTCTAGCTTGCCTGCCGAGGCTTGCGCCGTCAGCATGGCAAGCGTGATACCCGCGACGATAAAGGAAAGTCTCTTCATTCGCTCCACTCCTCCGGGATAATGCGCGTCGTGCCCCGTCCCACCGGTGGTCATAGCGGAAGCAGACCAGTCAGGATGACATAAGCCGGTAGCCTCGAAGCTAGAGCGCGCTTATCGAAGGTCAATGAACCGAAGGGGCCTGCAAGGGTCTTTAGGGGTGGCCAGCAGGCCGTGCACGCTGGACGATCGCCGAGGCCAACACATCGAGGGCGTCGATTTTCTCCGCGCCGGCATAGAGACCATCGACAAGGAGCGAAAGTTCGGTGCAAGCGATCGCCAGAAAATCGACATCGCCGGCAAGCAACTGGCTGGCGACGGCATTGAACCGGCTGCGCAAATCAGCCGTCGCACCTTCTTTCTTGACCGCCCTGATGATGGCCATGATTTCCGTCTGATCGTCGGGATATCGGGTTTCGATTCCGAATGCTTCGAACGCTCTTTCATAGAGCCCCAGTTGCAGCACTGCGCTGGAGGCGAGCATGCCGATGCGTCGCCGGCGCAGCGGCTGGCGCGCGATCGCCTCGGCGGTCAGCGTGACCATGTCGAGAAGCGGTATGCGCACGGCCGCCGCGATATCGCCGGCGTAGCCATGGGCGGTGTTGCAGGCGATGGCGAGCATCGTGGCGCCGGCGCTCTCCAGCCCCTTCGCCATACGCACCAGCTCGTCGAGCGGGCTCGGCCCGGTGCCGTTGATCAAGGCATCGATGCGGGACGGAACTTTCGGGTTCTGGTCGACCAGAAGGTGGATGTGGTCGGCGTCGTCCGCGGCGGGCGTCGCCTCCATGACCCGGCGCATCAGGTCGATCGTAGCCGCGGGCCCCATGCCGCCGAGCAGGCCGACGATGGGATGAGCGGGCGGAAAGTAGCGGCTCATCTTGATAGGACCTTCTGAATACCCTTCGGAGCGGGCGGGATGCCGTTCAGAAATTGCTCTGGAGATCGGTCGGATAACCGAACAACCCGGCCGAGCCGCCGGTATGCAGAAAGACGACGGTCTCGCCTTTCTTGAAGAAACCCTTCTTCGCCAGATCGATCAGCCCAGCCATGCCCTTTCCGGAATAGACCGGGTCGAGCAGGATGGCATCGGTGCGCGCCAGCATGCGGATCGCCTTGATCGTATCGGCAGCCGGCAAGCCGTAGCCCTCGCCGACGTAATCGCAATTGGCAACGACATCCTCGCGCCTGACGGCTCCGGCAATGCCAAGCTTCTCGGCCGTCCGGCATGCGAGTGAAAAGACGTTTTCCTCCTGCTTTTCCTTCGGCGCACGCACACCGATGCCGAGCACGGGCACGCCGCTGTTGATGCCGACAAGTCCGGTGACTAGGCCAGCCTGGGTTCCGGCACTGCCGGTCGCATGCACGACGTGATCGATTCTGAGGCCGATGGCGTTCGCTTGGTAGACCAGCTCGATGGCGGCATTGACATAGCCAAGCGCGCCCGTCGGGTTCGATCCCCCGCCCGGTATCGTGTAGACTTTGCGGCCTTCGGCGCGCAGCCGTTCGGCGGCCTTTTCCATCTCGCCGTTCATGTCGGGATTGGCCGGGCAGCGCTCGATCGTCGCGCCATGCAGACGGTCGAGCAGCACATTGCCGTTTTCCTTGTAGTCGAAATCGGTCTTGCCGGTTCGGTCCTCCAAAAGCAGATGGCAGGCCATGCCGAGCTTAGCCGCGGCAGCCGCCGTCTGCCGCGCATGATTGGATTGGGTAGCGCCCTGCGTCATGACGGTGTCGGCGCCTTCGGCCAGCGCTTGCGCCATCAGGAATTCAAGCTTGCGCGTCTTGTTGCCGCCGGTCGACAGGCCGGTGCAGTCGTCGCGCTTGATCCATATCTCCGGGCCGTTCAATTCCCGTGTCAGGTTCGCCAGCTTTTCGAGGGGAGTAGGCAGATGGCCGAGCGCAACACGACGATAGCGGGCGAGATTCATCATCGTGTTCTCCTTCATGGCAGGAAAACCGCACCGTTTTGGGAAGGCGCCGGCGCGGCTTGAGCAGGCCTACGTGCCCAGCCTTACATGGGCCTCGCTGCGGAGGCGGCAAGAATGCCCATTGACGCAGTCCCCTACTGAAGCAGCCCCTTGACGATGGCGCTGGCCTTGGCGAAGTCCATCTGGCCGGCATATTTCTGCTTGAGCGCGCCGATCACCTTGCCCATGTCCTTCTGGCTGGCCGCGCCGGTGGCTGCGATCGCCTCGCGGGCTGCGGCAGCGATGGCAGCATCGTCGAGCTGCGTCGGCAGGAACTCGCGGATGATCTCCATCTCGCCGCGTTCCTGGGCGGCCAGCTCCGGCCGCTTGCCGTCCTCGAACGCCTTGGCCGATTCCTCGCGCTGCTTCACCATCTTGGAGAGAATCTGCAGGATCTCTTCCTCGCTCGCTGCCGGCTTGCCGGCGCCGCGATTGGCGATGTCGCGGTCATGGATGGCGGCCTGGATCAGCCTGAGCGTCGGCAGGCGATGCTTGTCCTGCGCCTTCATCGCACTCTTCATGGATTCGGCGATTTTTGCGCGCATGGTGCTTTCTCCTTCGACCGCGGCGGACCATAACGCTGCCGATTGCGCAAGGCAAATTTCGCACTGCGCTGCAAATCACTGATATTGTTGGACGAAATAAATCGATGCCGGTTTGCGGCCGCATCATTGACCGTTTTGGCGCCTTCCCCTATGTACTCGGCCCTGCATGTAACAATCAGTAGGCGCGCTGAGGGCTCGAGAAATCGCTGCCGCGCGCCGTTTGCTGCGCAAATCGTCCCGCAACGGGACGATCCGCAAACAGCCTTAGGAGTGCCGCCATGGCAGCGATGACCGCCCCCTGGGCCACCGAGAAGCCGACCGCCCTTCTGGTGCTTGCCGACGGCACGGTGATCGAGGGCCGCGGCCTGGGCGCCACCGGATCGGCCGTCGCCGAAGTGTGCTTCAACACCGCGCTCACCGGATATGAGGAGATCCTCACCGATCCCTCCTATGCCGGCCAGATCGTCACCTTCACCTTCCCACATATCGGCAATGTCGGCACCAACGCCGAGGATATCGAGGATTTGCATCCGGCTGCCCGCGCGGGCGCCGTCGGCGCCATCTTCAAGGCCAATGTCACCGACCCGTCCAACTACCGGGCGGCCGGGCACCTCGATCAGTGGCTGAAGAAGCGCGGCATCGTCGCGCTTTCGGGCATCGACACCCGTGCGCTCACCGTGCTGATCCGGGAAAAGGGCATGCCCAATGCAGTCATCGCGCATGCGCCCGACGGCGTCTTCGACCTCGACGACCTGAAGCGGCAGGCCGCCGCGTGGTCGGGCCTGATCGGGCTGGACCTCGCCAAGGAGGTCACCTCGGGCCAGTCCTCGGTCTGGCGCGAGACGCCCTGGGCCTGGAACAAAGGCTTCGGCGAGCAGGATGAGCCGTCGCTGCACGTCGTGGCGATCGACTATGGCGTCAAGCGCAACATCCTGCGCCTGCTCGCCGGCCTCGGTGCCAAAGTCACCGTCGTGCCGGCCCAGACCGACGCGGAAGAGATCTTGGCCATGCAGCCCGATGGCATCTTCCTGTCGAACGGCCCTGGCGACCCGGAAGCGACCGGCGAATATGCCGTGCCGGTCATCCAGGATCTCTTGAAGACCGACATCCCGCTGTTCGGCATCTGCCTCGGCCACCAGATGCTGGCGCTGGCGCTCGGCGGCAGGACCGAAAAAATGCATCAGGGGCACCACGGCGCCAACCATCCGGTCAAGGACCACACCACCGGCAAGGTCGAGATCGTCTCGATGAACCATGGCTTCGCCGTCGACGCCGACTCGCTGCCCGAAGGCGTCGAGGAGACGCATGTCTCGCTGTTCGACGGCTCGAATTGCGGCATCGCGCTGACCGGCCGGCCGGTATTCTCGGTCCAGCACCATCCCGAGGCCTCGCCCGGCCCGCAGGATTCGCACTATCTCTTCCGCCGCTTCGCCAACCTCATCCGCGAGCGTCGCGGCGAGCCGGCGTTGGCCGAACGTTGACTTGCATTTCGCTCGTTAGCTATAATATCGCATTTGAAAATCGCGAGCTGCGTTAGGCGATATTGCCGGTATGAAGACGATCATTCTGTCGGCGGCTGCAGCTCGCGACCTCGATAACCTGCCTGCCGATGTTCGAGAGCAGGTATCCGAGGGCTTGATTGCCTATGCCGTAAGCGGCCGAGGAGATGTCAAACGCCTCGCCGGTAGAGATGGTTACAGGCTGCGGATTGGTCGCTACCGGGTCATATTCGATGAGGATAGAATTACCATCCTCGCGATCTACATAGGAAAACGCGAAACGACGACTTACAGCAGGCCATAACAGGACAAGATGTCATGAATGCCCCGCAAATCATCAAAACCTCAACCGGCGAGGAATTGGTCGTCATCCCCAAAGCGGATTACGAGGCGTTGCTGCACGCTGCCGAAGAGGCTCTCGAAGATGCTGCGGATGTCGCGATCTATGACGAGCGCAAAGCAGACCTCAAAACCGAACAGGCCCTCCCGGCAGACGTCACCATGGACGTCTTGCGTGGCTCCAGTCGGCTAAGGGCGTTACGCAACTGGCGAAAACTTACTCAGGCTGAACTGGCGGCGACCATCGGTGTCAGTCAGGGTTTCCTGTCGGACCTCGAATCCAATCGCCGTAAGCCGTCGGCGCAGACCAGCGCAATGCTGGCGAAGGCGCTCGATGTTCCCGGCGAATGGATCGAGCCTTAAAACAGGAAGTCACGCAGCGACGCGGCTCAAGCCGCGTCGGTCACCGCCTCCTGCGCATGCATGCGCTCGACTTCCTTCGGGGTCGGCTTGGCCACTTTCGTCACGAAGACGATAACCGCCAGCGTGAGGAAAACAGCGCCGAGCACATAAGGCGCCCCGCCGAACTCGACCGGCGCGCTCGGGCCGGTGAACCAGGAAAAGATCGCCGTATAAAGCAGCGGCGTGACGATCGAGGTGATCGAGAAGATCGAGGTCATCGCGCCTTGCAGTTCGCCCTGCGCCGAAGGCGGCACCTTGGCGGCGGCGAGGCTTCTCAGCGGCGGGTCGGCCAGCGCTTCCAGGCAGCCGGCGACGATCACCGCATAGATCATCCAGCCTTGCGTCGCGAATGCATAGCCAAAGGCGCTGAGCGCGGTGAAGGTGAGCCCGATTGCCGCCGTCTTCCACTCGCCGAGCGTGGGGATGACCCGCGGCAGCACCGTCGCCATGATGATCGCGCCGCACAGGCCGAAAGCGCCGAGCGAGAAGCCGATCTGCTGCTCGTTCCAGCCATAGCGATAGCTGGAGACGAAGGACCAGACCGCCGGATACATCATGTGGCCGAGCGTCATCAGGAAGAAGACGAGTCCGATCCAGCCAATGCCCGGATAGTTGCGCATCTGGATGAGCGTGCCGACCGGGTTCGCCCGTTTCCACTCGAAGCGGCGACGGTGCTTTTCGTCCAGCGTCTCCGGCAGGAAGAACATCGCGATCAGGAAATTCACCAAGGCAAGCCCCGCCGCGAAGTAGAACGGCACGCGCGGCCCGAACGTGCCGAGCAGTCCGCCGAGCACCGGGCCGATGACGAAGCCGACGCCGAAGGCGATCCCGAGCAGGCCGAAATTCTTGGCCCGGTTCTCGTCGTTCGAGATGTCGGCGATGAAGGCGGACGTCGTCGAATAGCTGGCGCCGGAAATGCCGGCAAGCACGCGCCCGATGAACAGCATCGGATAGGACCACGCGACGGCGCAGATCAGATTGTCGATGGAAAAGGTGAGCACCGAGGCGAGCAGGATCGGCCGCCGGCCGAAGCGGTCGCTCAAGCCGCCGATGACCGGCGCGAAGAAGAACTGCATGGCCGCATAGACGAAGAACAGCCAGCCGCCCTCGATCGCCGCCTCGCTGACGCCCACGCCCGTCAATTCCTGCAGATAGGCGGGCAGCACCGGCATGATGATGCCGAAGCCGATGACGTCGAGCAGCAGCGTCGTGAAAACGAGCGCAAGGCCCCGCTTGGCGGTTTTTGGGTCGATCATGGTGATAAGCTCCTCGGCCGCCTGGGCGGGAGGCAACTTATAGGCGAGCTTGCCGCCCGGAACAATAAGCGAACGACGGCAACTGCCTCATCCTGACATCAGGTGCCGGTAGCCGCTGTGAGAAGACTGCAACCCGGCGCATCACCTCAGACCGGATTGTTGAAGGTATCGCAGTCCGAAAGCTTGCCGCTCTTGTAGCCGCGCGCCAGCCAGGTCTGCCGCTGCGCTGATGTGCCGTGGTTGAAGCTTTCAGGCACGACATAACCCTGCATCTTCTTCTGCAGCGTGTCGTCGCCGATCTGCTGGGCGGCGTTCAGCGCGCTCTCCATGTCGCCCTGCTCCAATATGCCCTTCTGCGCGGTGTAGTGCGCCCAGACGCCGGCGAAGCAGTCGGCCTGGAGCTCGACCCGCACCGACATCTGGTTGGCCTCCGCCTCGCCCATGCTCTGCCGCATCTGGTTGAACTTTTGCATGATGCCGGTGAGGTTCTGCACGTGATGGCCGACCTCATGCGCGATAACATAGGCGCGGGCGAACTCGCCCGAGGCGCCGAACTGCTGGTCGAGCTGTTGGAAGAAGGTCATGTCGAGATAGACCTTGCGGTCGCCGGGGCAATAGAACGGCCCCGCCGCCGAGGAGGCAAAGCCGCAGGCCGAGCGGATCTGGCCGCTGAACAACACCAGCTTCGGGTCTTCGTAAGTGAGGCCGCTGGCCTTGAAGATGCCGGTCCAGGTGTCCTCGGTCTCGGCAAGCACGGTCGCCACGAACTGCTTCATCTCGTCGGAAGCAGGCGCCCCTGTGCTGTCCTGCGAGCCGCTGTTGTCGGTGATCTGGCCGCCGCCGCCCGGCACCAGGCCGCCGCTCCCGTCACCCAGGATCTGCGATGGATCGAAGCCGAAATACCATCCCGCGAGAACGACCAGGATGACCAGAATGATGCTCGAGCCGCCGCCGGCGCGGCCGCCGATCGGAATGCGGAACTGGCCCGGGCTGCCGCCGAGACCGCCGCCGAACCCGCCGCCGCTATCGCTGCGCTGATCCTCGATGTTGTCGCTCTGACGACGGCCTCTCCAAAGCATGGCAACTCCTCGCACCACGGATGTCCTGGAAGGTCCGGCCCGCGACCGCCCCTCGGCCAACAATTATCGCAACGCATACGCCAAGTCACAGCATTTTTCGCCGCCGGCAGCGCAGCGCCGCGCTCCGCAACCCGTTCCTCATCTCCGAACGTTCGGGCTCAGCGGGCTGCCGTCATTGCTCTGCGAAAAGCGTCCAGCGTCTCGGCGCTGACATGGTGCTCGATGCCCTCGGCATCGATGCGCGCCGTCTCGGCGCTGACGCCTAGCGAGCGCAGGAAGGCCTCGACCGTCTGGTGACGGATGCGGCTCTCTTCGGCGACCTTCCGGCCGGCTTCGGTCAGGAACACCCCGCGATAGGGCTTCCTGGAGACCAACCCGTCGGCGCAGAGCCTGGTCAGCATTTTCGCCACGGTGGGTTGCGCGACGCCAAGCCTGGCCGCGATATCGACCTGACGGGCTTCGTTGCCGTCCTCGATCAGATCGGCGATCAGCTCGACGTAGTCCTCGACGAGCGCGCTGCGGCGCGCTTCGCGCGTGTGCCGGAACCCTTCCGAATGGATTTCGGCATCGGGAAGCGGCTTTTCGCGTCGAACCGGTCTGTTCCTCAGCGCCAATACGCGCCCCTCCTTCTTGGCTGCCCGAAGGCTGAATCGGGATCGCATTCATAACACGAACCCTGGTGGTCCGGCCGTTTATTTGCATTCCCGCTCACGTGCAACCGGCCCTCTGCACCGTCGGATAAAAAGCACAAACAATGAAATATAGCCTATTGCATAATGTTGAGCCATGGCATAGATAAGGGGCACAGTCGATCCATTCCAACGGAATTCCCATGTCCGACGCCGAAGTTGCAGCCGTATCCCGATCCGCGTGGCAATTTGCCCGGACCGATGCAGGCGAGCAGCCAAGCCTGCGCGAGGTCAACGCCTCGATCGCTGTTCCGCAAACCGGGCTGTGGCTTCGCCGCCTGTTCGCTTTCATGGGTCCCGGCTACATGGTGTCGGTCGGCTATATGGACCCGGGCAATTGGGCGACCGACCTCGCCGGCGGCGCCCGGTTCGGCTACACGCTGCTTTTCGTCATCATGCTGTCGAACCTGATGGCGATCCTTTTGCAGGCGCTGGCCGCCCGCCTCGGCATCGCCACCGGCCGCGACCTCGCGCAGGCCTGCCGGGCCTACTATCCGCGCCCGGTCAATCTTCTGCTCTGGTTCGCCTGCGAACTTGCGATCATCGCCTGCGACCTCGCCGAGGTGATCGGCACGGCGATCGCGCTGCAGCTTCTGTTCGGCATCCCGCTGATCGGCGGCGCCCTGATCACCGCGCTCGACGCTTTCCTGGTGCTGCTGCTGATGAACAGGGGGTTCCGCTATCTCGAGGCCTTCGTCGTCGCGCTGCTGATCGTCATCTTCGGCTGCTTTGCCGTCCAGATCTTCGTTGCCGCGCCGCCGGCCGGCACGATCCTGCATTCGATGTTCGTGCCGTCCTCCGAGATCGTCACCAACCCGGCGATGCTCTACATCGCCATCGGCATCATCGGCGCCACCGTGATGCCGCACAATCTCTACCTGCACTCCTCGATCGTGCAGACCCGCGCCTACGAGCGCACCGATGCGGGCAAGCGCGACGCCATCAGGTGGGCGACGACGGATTCGACCATCGCGCTGATCCTGGCGCTGTTCGTCAACGCCTCCATCCTGATCGTTGCGGCGGTAGCCTTCCACGCCACCGGCCACCAAGGCGTCGCCGAGATCGGCCAGGCATTTGAATTGCTGTCGCCGCTCTTGGGCTTGAGCGTCGCCTCGATCCTGTTCGCGATCGCGCTGCTCGCCTCCGGCCTCAACTCGACGGTCACCGCGACGCTCGCCGGACAGATCGTGATGGAAGGTTTTTTGCGCCTGCGTTTTCCGCAATGGGCGCGCCGCCTCCTGACGCGCGGCGTCGCCATCGTCCCGGTGATTGTCGTCACCGCCCTTTACGGCGAAAAGGGCACGGGCCAGCTGCTGGTCTTCAGTCAGGTCATCCTGTCGATGCAGTTGCCCTTCGCCGTAGTGCCCCTGGTGCAGTTCGTGTCGGACAAGAAGAAGATGGGCAATTTCGCCATCCCGCGCGGTGTCGCCGCGCTCGCCTGGGTGGTCGCGGCCATCATCCTGGTGCTCAATTTCAAGCTGCTCTTCGACACCTTCGCCGGCTGAGATCGAGCAGCGACATTCCGGCCGGCCATGCTATCTTCTGGAAGCATGACCGGATCGGACGATGCCCGAAAATTCTACGCCAAACTGATGGCCGCGCATGCGCGCTCCGCCGATCCCCGCATCGAGGAGGTGTTCGCCTCGGTGCCGCGCGAGGCCTTTCTCGGGCCCGGCCCTTGGACCGTTTTTGCCGGCGATGGCGGGTTCAAAACGCCGACTGCCGATCCAAGCTACATCTACCAGAACGTGCTTGTGGTGCTTGATGCCGACAAGGGCATCAACAACGGTGAGCCGGTTCTGCATGCCATGTGGATCGGCAAGGTCGAGCCGAAGCCCGGCGAGGCCGTCACCCATATCGGCGCCGGCACCGGCTACTACACCGCGCTGCTGGCCAGGCTGGTCGAACCGGGCGGCAGCGTCACCGCCTTCGAGATCGAAGCGGACCTTGCCGCGCAAGCCAAGGTGAACCTCGCGGCCTATGGCAATGTCGAGGTTGTCCCCGGCGACGCCGTCGCTGGCCCATTGCCGCCCTCAGACATCATCTATGTCAATGCCGGCGTCATTGCCCCTCCAGCGACGTGGCTGCGGGCGCTCAAACCCGGTGGTCGCCTGATCTTTCCCTGGCGGCCGGCGGAGCGCATCGGTCTCGCGGTGCTGGTCACCCGCATGCACGCGGGTTTCGTCTGTCAGCCCTTCATGGGTTCCTGGTTCATCCCTTGCGTCGGCGCCTCGCTCGCCGGCCCGGAGGCAAAAGTGCCAACCCGCGAACGCGCGCTGCGCACGCGCTCGATCTGGGTGAGCGAAGACAAGGCGCCCGACCGCACAGCCACCGCCGTCTTCGGCGATGTCTGGTTCTCGTCGCGCGCCATTCGCGCCGACGGCAAGCGATAGAAATTTGTAGACGCTTGTCGAAAACGAGCCTCGCCGTTCGTCCTTAGGCCGAAGTCCGGCCGTGACGGCGCGGATCATGAAAAGGAGAAGACCATGCGAAAGATCATCGCCGCCACATTCGTCAGCCTCGACGGCGTCATGCAGGCGCCCGGCGGACCGGAAGAGGATCCGGTCGGCGGCTTCAAGTTCGGCGGCTGGACGTTCCATTACTTTGATGAGATAGCGGGCGCGGCGATGGATGAATTGTTCTCCAAACCCTTCGCCCTGCTGCTCGGCCGCAGAACCTACGACATTTTCGCCGCGTACTGGCCGTATCAGAAAGATCCGATCGCGGATGCCTTCAACCCGGCGACCAAATATGTGGCGACGCATCGGCCGGACTCGCTCACCTGGCAGAACACTCACGCGCTTGGGCCAGATGTCGTTGCAAGGCTCAGGCAGCTCAAACAGGAGGACGGACCTGACCTGCTCATCCAGGGATCGGGCAATCTGATCCAGACCCTGCTCGCCAACGGGCTGATCGACGAGATCCGGCTGATGATCTTTCCGCTGTTGCTCGGCAAGGGCAAGCGGCTGTTCGGCGACAGCGCGATGCCGGCCGCCTTCAAGCTTATCAAGTCGCAGACCTCCAGCACCGGCGTCATCATGGCGACCTATGAACGTGGCGGCGAGATTCGCACCGGGTCGTTTGCTCAACAGGAACCTTCCGAGGCTGAGCTCGAACGGCGCAAGAACTGGAAGTAACGGGCCGAGGCATTCACCAAGCTGGAGCACCCCTCATCCGACCGAGCTTCGCTCGGCCACCTTCTCCCACAAGGGGAGAAGGTGGAGCTTGGCGCATGCGGCTCAGCAAATGTCCAGCGTCGACCATTGGCTGCAACGCCGGCGCGGTCTTCCCTTCTCCCCTTGTGGGAGAAGGTGGATCGGCGCGCAGCGCCGAGACGGATGAGGGGTGTTCTAGCGAGGTGCCTACCTCACGCCGCCTGGCGGTAGCGCGCCAGGCCGTCACGGATGTGCGCCGCGAAGGCTTGCGCAGCCGGGCCGACTGCATGTTTCGGCAGGTGCAAGTTGATCGAAAAATTCGGCAACGCCGGCAGGTCGGCATCGGACAGGATGTCGAGATCGCCCGGAACTGTCGAGGCAAGCCAGGTGGTCACGGCAAGGTCCGAGCGCACCGTTGCGGTCGTGGCGTCGATATTGCCGTTCTCGAATACGGTGCGCCAGTCGAGCCCATGCGCACCGAGCGCTGCCAGAACCGCCGGACGGAAAGCGCAGGTATCCGCGACCATCGACACCGGCAGGGGCCGCTTCAAGCGCGCCGAGCCGCCCTTAGCGCCGACCCAGACCAGCCGGTCGACGAGCAGGCATTCGCCGGCCGTCGGACCGGCCCGCTCCTCGATGACCGCGAGGTCGATCGTGCCAGCCGCCAGCGCCGCCGCAAGCTCCGGCGAGGAGGCGCAGACCAGCGAAATCTCCACCTGCGGGTGGGCTTCGGCGTAAGTCTTGAGCACGGGCTGAAGCAATGTGCCGACAAGGTCGTAGGGCACGCCGATCCGCACCTGGCCGGCGACCGCCTTGCCGCTTATCTCCGCCAGGATCTCGTCGTTGAGCTGCAAGAGACGCCTGCCCCTCTCGAGCAGCCGCTCACCGGAACGCGTCAGCCTCAGGCCACGCCGGTCGCGCTCGAACAGCGCCTGGCCAAGCACGTCCTCCAGCCGCTTGATCTGCTGGCTGACGGCGCCCTGGGTCAGATTGAGGGCGTTGGCCGCGGCCGTCATGCTGGCTTTGTCGGCTGTCGTGACGAAGGTGCGGACAAGTGTGGTGTCGAGATCGCGTATCATGGTTGCATTATAATCTCTAATGCAAAGCATATCAAACATTGCATTTACTGATAGCGCCCAGCGCCTAGCATACAGGCTCCTTCGACCGGGAAGCCCATATGTCCGAAACCATCATCCCCCTTGTCCTGTTCGCGCTGATCTCGACCTCGACGCCCGGCATCGCCACGACGCTGTCGACCGCATCCGGCGCGCAGTTCGGCTTTCGCCGCTCGGTGCCGCTGATGGCCGGCAGCGCCGCCGGCCTTGCTTCGGTGGCGGCGGCGGGTGCGGCCGGCCTCGCCGGATTGCTGGCCGCCGTCCCTTCCTTGCAGCTCGCCATGAAGATCGCCGGCTCGCTCTATCTGATCTGGCTGGCGGTCAAGATCGGCCGCAGCGGCCCGCCCAACCTCGACGTGACCATGGCCAAGCCGAACAGCTTCTTCGGCGGCGCCGGCATCCAGTGGATGAACCCGAAGGGCTGGGCGATGGGGTTGGGTGCGGCCGCTTCATTCGCGACGCTTGCCGACGGTCCCTTGCAGCTCGCGCTTTTGTTGGGCGCCGTGTTCGGTCTTGCCGCCGCTTTCTCGCTATCGCTCTGGTGCACGGCCGGCACGCTGCTTGCACGGCTGCTCAGGACCGAGCGGCAATGGCGTGCGCTCAACATCGCGCTTGGCCTGCTGCTGGCCGCCTCCATCCTGCAGATGTGGCGGCCAGCTTAGAGTCCCCAAATCCCGCTAAATCAGCGCCAGTACCCCACCCGGGCCTTCGGTCCGACCTCCCCACAAGGGGGAGGTAGGGAGCGTACTCTTCTATGCCTCAAGAAATGGCACACTTCAGGCCGCGTAGCGGGCCGCCGGCTTGTCGGCATGCAGGCTGCCATAGAAGGCTTGCCGGGCGCCGAGGAATGTTGCCACCTTGGCCTCATCGGCAAGCGCCGGCGCGGTGACGGCTTCGCCCCTGGCCAGGCCGACAAGCGCCGCATCGACGAGATCGTCGGCGGTCATGATGATCTCCTTCGGCAGTTGGTCGATGTCGCTGCCGGCGAGCTCCCAGAAGTCGGTTCGGGTCGCGCCCGGCAGCACCACCTGCACCGTCACATTGGTGCCCGCGACCTCGCGGTGCAGGCCCTCGGTGAAGTTGACGACGTAGGCCTTGGTGCCGCTATAGATGCCGCCGAACGACGTCTCGTAAGCGAGCACCGATGCGATGTTGACAATGGCGCCGCGGTTGCGCGCCAGGAGACCCGGCAGCACAGCGCGTGTCAGGCGGGTCAAGGCGATGACATTGACCTTGATCATGCGTTCGGCGGCGTCGGCGTCGGCCGTTGCCACCACCTGCTGGCCGCCGAGGCCGGCATTGTTGACCAGCAGGGTCACGCTGTCGTCGGCGGCGATTGCCTGCTCGACGCGGCGTATATCGTTATCGTCGGCAAGATCGGCGACAATCGTCTTGACCTTGCGGCCATAGGCATAAGCGAGCCTGTCCGCCAGTTCCTGCAGCCGGTCGGCGCGCCGCGCCACCAGCACCAGATCGTAGCCCTGACCGGCCAGCCGGTCGGCATAGACCGCGCCGATGCCCGAGGACGCGCCGGTGATGACGGCCGTGCCCTTGTTGTCTGTCTTGCTCATTGTCCTGTTCCTTTTCGTCCTGTTCGCTCGGCGTAGACGGACGCGTCAGCCGCCCAGCCTATGTCCAACTTCCAATTAGTGGCATATGCCACTTTCGTGAAATAGGTATATGCCACTATCTTGTCAACGGCGGTCGGAAAAACTATTTCTGCGGCAGGCTGGCACACCTTCGCGCCGGCAAGGAGTGGATATGACCGAAGTCCCACAGCCCGGATTCAGCCGTTGCAACAACGCCACCTTGCGGCGCGCCGCGCGCAGGCTCGGCCGCTTCTACGACGACGCGCTGGCGCCTTCGGGCCTGAAGGGAACGCAGTTTGGCCTGATCTTTCAAATCCATGTCAGCAGCGAGCCGGCGATGGGCGCCATTGCCGAGGCGCTGATCATGGACCTGTCGGCGCTTGGCCACACGTTGAAGCCGCTGATCCGCGACGGTTATGTCGAGACTTTCGCCGACAAGGACGACCGCCGCATCAAGCGCGTGCGGCTGACCCCGCAGGGCCAGGCCAAGCTCGACGAGGCGATCAAGCTGTGGAGCGCTGCCCAACGGCAATTCGAGGACAAGGTCGGCGCGGAGCGGGCCGCGAAGCTTCGTGCAGCGCTGGACGCCGTGGCTGACCTGGATCTGGAAATGGCGACGGCCGCTCCTTCCATCTGAAGAAGCGGTCGTCAGTAAGCTCTATGGCGTTTTAGCGGAACTATTCCGCAGGCATTGCAACCGGCCGCGCAAACACGCGGCCTGCCAGCACGACACCCAGCCCCACGATCGGGAACATCGCGGCGATCACCCCGAGATCGGCCGGCGCGCCGAAGCGCAGCACCGCGCCGCCGACGACCGCGCCGAGCGCGACGCCGAAATAAAGCGCCGAAGCGTTGAGCGACAGTACGATGGGCGCTGCATCGGGCGCGATCTTGATGATGCGGCTCGCCTGCGCCGGCGGGAAGGCCCAGCCGACGATGCCCCACGGCACCATCATGCCCATCAGCGCCGGCCCGGCGATCGAATGCGGCAGGAAGGTCGGGATCAGCGAGAAAGTGACGAGCGTGGCCGCGGAGAGCGCCAGCGACCAGCCGACGGTGCGCGCCGCGCCGAAACGGTCGGCGGCCTGGCCGCCGGCAATGTTGCCGATGACGGCACCGATGCCGAAGGCAAGCAGCATGCCCGGCAACGCAAGTGGGCTGAGGCCGCCGCCCTCGATGGCCAAAGGCGCGATGAAGGCAAAGACGGTGAAGGCGCCGACCAGCGCCAGCACCGTCGTCAAAAGGATCGGCATCACGCCGGGGCGGACCGCTGCCGCCAGCCTGCGCTTCAGCGGCAGCCTGGTGCCGACGATGCCGCGCGGTAGCCGCCACCACAGGATCGCGCCGGCAATCGCGCCGAGCCCGGCGATGGCGAAGAAGGTTCCGCGCCAACCGGCAATCGCTGCCACCAGCGCCCCAAGCGGCGCGCCGACCGCGACCGCAACCGTGGTGCCGCCGACGACGACGGCGATGGCGCGCGCCCGGTGATGGTCGTCGACCAGCGCCACGGCCGTGCCTTGAGCGGTCGCCGCGAACAGGCCGGACGACAGCGCCATGACGATCCGCGCAATCAGCAGCAATTCGAAGGACGAGCTCACCGCCGCGACCAGGTTGCCGATCACGAAGAACACCAGCGTCCACAGGATGACGCGCCGCCGGTCCCACTCGCCGGTCAGCGTCGCAAGCACCGGCGCGCCAATCGCATAGGCGAGCGCGAAGGCGGTGATCAGCGATCCGGCGAGCGGAACGGAGATGCCCGCATCCGAGGCGATGTCGGGAAGAAGGCTGGAGATGACGAAGCCTTCGGTCGAGATCGCAAACGATCCGAGCGCAAGCCAGAAGATCCGCTTGTCCATGGGATGTGTCCTTAGTTCAAGAGTTATTGAACAATTGGACATAACAGGGCATGATGTCAACGCGGCCAGGATAAAATAGCTGAACCCTGCTGACAGCCCTGTGTCAGGACGGGGTAAAAACTGAGAAGCTGTGTAGACCGGTAAGGAGAGGAGACGCGTTGAAGTTGGTTGCGTTTGCGCTTAATTCTCGGCCATGACCCTGCCCCATCCGACCGCCGACCAGATCAGCCTGCCGATCGTGCTCGCCGTGCTCGGCGATCCGACCAGGCTTGCCATCGTGCGCTATCTCGCCAGCAAGGAAGGCGTGCCGATGAACTGCGGCAAGTTCCTCGACCTCGCCTCCAAGACCAATCTCAGCTACCACCTCGCCAAGCTGCGTGAGGCCGGCGTGACGCGCACCGAAGCAGTCGGCACCAGCCGGCTGATCACGCTGCGGCGCGACGACCTCGACAGGCGCTTCCCCGGCCTGCTCGACAGCGTGATTGCGGCCGCCGGCGATGACAAGGCGCTTCCCATGGTCGGCTCCGCCGACACCGAAATCGACGCCTGATGCGCATCGCCGTCCTCGCCGACATCCACGGCAACGTGCTGGCCTTGGACGCCGTGCTCGACGATCTCGGGCGCCGCGGCGGCGCCGACCTCGTCGTCAATCTCGGTGATTGCGTCTCCGGACCGCTGTGGCCGCGCGAGACGATGCAAAGGCTGGAAGCGCTCGGCCTGCCGACGGTGCGCGGCAACCACGACCGCCGTGTCGCCGAGGACCCGGCCGACGAGAACATGTGGCCATCCGACCGCTATGCGCAGGAGCGGCTGACGCCAGCGCGGCGCCAAGCGCTGTTTGCCTTGCCGCTCACGCTCGAGATCGCGCCCGGTATCGTCGCCTTCCACGCCCGGCCCGACCACGACGAAAAATATCTCGCCGACGCGATCGTAGACGGCCAGCTGGTGCGCGCGCCGCTCAGCACGATCAGGCGCCGGCTGAAGTCGCTCGACCCCGCCTGCCGGATCGCGCTCTGCGGCCACAGCCATCGCAGCGAGCTCATCCGCATCCCTGGAGGCCCGGTCGTCTTCAACCCCGGCAGCGTCGGCTGCCCCGCCTATGCCGACGATACGCCGCCGGCCCATGTCTCCGAACAAGGCGCCCCGCATGCGCGCTACGGCATCGTCGAATCGGGTGCCCGCGGCCGGCCCGACCGCTTCGAGGCTATCGCCGTGGACTACGACCATGAAGCCGCCGCAAAGCAGGCGGAACAGGCGGGCAGGCCGGAATGGGCACACGCGCTGCGGACCGGATTCATGAAGGATTAAGCGAAGCTTATATCCGCTTGAGCGATATCTCGGGCTGAATGGAAGCCGAAGCGTCCATTTTGGAGACCACATGAAGCGCAAAGTCACGCTCCGATCGACATTGCTGATCGCCGCTCCTTTGCTGCTGGCCGCCCTGCCGGCCTTGGCCGAGGACGCGCCGGGACCGATCATTTCGATCATCGGCGGCCTCGCGCCGGACGATCTGCTCAACATCCGCGCTACCGCTTCACCGGATGGAAAGATCGCGGCGCGCCTGCCCAATGGCGCCGCCGTGAAGAATTTCGGCTGCAACATCGTCAACGGTTACCCGTGGTGCAAGGTCGGGGATACGCAGGATGCGCACATCGTCGGGTGGGCGCCCGCCCGCTACCTCAGCCCCAACAACCCGGCGCCCGCGACTGAAGATGCCGCAGCACCGGCAGCCGAACCCGTCGCGTCTGAGGAAGCCAACGCGGCTCAGCCCCCCGAAGCGCCGTCGCCCGACATCGCCGCGCGCCTGGGTGGCAGCGAGCCGGCCGACCCGCCATCCGCGGCCGATATCAGCGTGACCGCCATGCAGGATGCCTATGGCCTCGCCTTCGCGCCCTCGGCAACCGCTCAATCCGATACCCCTGCTCCCGATGCGGCCGGCGGCATTCCCTGCGCGCGCCATGTCGGCCAGCCGATGACCCGCTGCGAGATCAGCGTCGCACATGAGGCCGGCGACAGCGTCGTGACCGTGACCTGGCCGGATGGCGGCACGCGCGTCATCACCTTCCGTGACGGCAAGCCGGCCGGCTCGGACTCTTCTGACGAGTTCCGCTTCACCCGCGAAGGCAGGTTGAACATGATCCGGGTCGGCGTTTCGGAACGGTTCGAGATTACGGACCAGCTGGCACTGGGGGAATAGGGGTTGGGCAGTAGGCAGTAGGGATTAGGCAGTAGGCAGCAGGATCGGGCAGCAGGAGATGACACCGGACGCCCTGTTACCCTATTGCCTATTGCCTATTGCCTATTGCCTACTGCCTAATCCCGCATTTTCGGGGTTACATCCGCCAAAACTCTTCCCTATAAGGCCCTCCTAGCCTGATACCAGAATCGCAAGCACAACCAGCCGGGTCCTCCCCGCCCGGTTTTTCGTGCAAGCCGCTCGCCGAACGGATTTTTCGAATATGCCAAGACGCACCGACATCAAGTCGATCCTGATCATCGGGGCCGGCCCCATCGTCATCGGCCAGGCATGCGAGTTCGACTATTCCGGCACCCAGGCCTGCAAGGCGCTGAAGGAAGAGGGTTTCCGCGTTATCCTGGTCAACTCCAACCCGGCCACCATCATGACCGATCCGGAGCTGGCCGACGCCACCTATGTCGAGCCGATCACGCCGGAGGTGGTGGCCAAGATCATCGCCAAGGAGCGTCCAGATGCGCTGCTGCCCACCATGGGCGGCCAGACGGCGCTCAACACCGCTCTGTCGCTGCGGCGCATGGGCGTGCTCGACCGCTACAATGTCGAGATGATCGGCGCCGACGCTCATGCCATCGACAAGGCCGAGGACCGCGCGCTGTTCCGCCAGGCGATGAGCAAGATCGGCCTCGAGACGCCGCGCTCGATGCTGGCCAACGCCACCGACGTCAAGAATGCCGACCGCAAGACGCATGAGGCCGAGCGCGCCGCGCTGAAGGCCGAGAACCCCGAAAACCTCGACGCCGCGCTCGATGCACTGGAGACGCGCTGGAACCTCGGCGAAGGCGACCGCAAGCAGCGCTACATCAGCCACGCCATGGCGGTCGCCGCGCTGGCGCTCGACCATGTCGGCCTGCCGGCGATCATCCGCCCCTCCTTCACCATGGGCGGCACCGGCGGCGGCATCGCCTACAACCGCGCCGAATTCTACGACATCGTCCAGTCGGGCCTCGACGCCTCGCCGACCACCGAGGTGCTGATCGAGGAAAGCGTGCTCGGCTGGAAGGAGTATGAGATGGAGGTCGTCCGCGACAAGGCGGACAACTGCATCATCATCTGCTCGATCGAGAACCTCGACCCGATGGGCGTGCACACGGGCGATTCCATCACCGTCGCCCCTGCCCTGACGCTCACCGACAAAGAGTATCAGATGATGCGCAACGCCTCGATCGCGGTGCTGCGCGAGATCGGGGTGGAGACCGGCGGCTCCAACGTGCAGTTCGCCGTCAACCCGGCCGACGGCCGCCTGGTAGTGATCGAGATGAACCCGCGCGTCTCGCGCTCGTCCGCCTTGGCCTCGAAAGCCACCGGCTTCCCGATCGCCAAGGTCGCGGCAAAACTCGCCGTCGGCTACACGCTGGACGAGCTGGAAAACGACATCACCGGCGGCGCGACGCCGGCTTCCTTCGAGCCGACGATCGACTACGTGGTGACGAAGATCCCGCGCTTCGCCTTCGAGAAGTTCCCGGGCGCCGAGCCGGTGCTGACCACCGCCATGAAGTCGGTGGGCGAAGTGATGGCCATCGGCCGCACCTTCCAGGAATCGCTGCAGAAGGCGCTGCGCGGACTGGAAACCGGCCTGACCGGCCTCGACGAAATCGAGATCCCCGGCATCGGCCACGGGCCAACCGCCGCCAATCACGCCGACGACCGCAACGCGATCCGTGCTGCGCTCGGCACGCCGACGCCCGACCGGCTGCGCATGGTGGCGCAGGCGATCCGCATGGGCACCTCGCTCGAGGACGTGCACGCCATGTGCAAGATCGACCCGTGGTTCCTTGAGCAGATCGCCGGCATCATCGCCATGGAGGATCGCATCCGCGAGCATGGCCTGCCTGAGGACGCCGCCAACCTGCGCATGCTGAAGGCGATGGGTTTTTCGGATGCCCGCCTCGCGTCGCTGACCAAGACCGACGCGGAAGTCGTTCAGAAGGTCAGAGAAAAGCTCGACGTACATCCGGTCTACAAGCGCATCGACACCTGCGCCGCCGAATTCGCCTCGCCGACCGCCTATATGTACTCGACCTACGAGACGCCCTTCGTCGGCGAGCCCGCCAACGAGGCGCGCGTGTCGTCGCGCAAGAAGGTCGTCATCCTCGGCGGCGGACCCAACCGCATCGGCCAGGGCATCGAGTTCGACTATTGCTGCTGCCATGCCGCGTTTGCGCTGCGCGACGCCGGCTATGAAGCGATCATGGTCAACTGCAACCCGGAGACCGTGTCGACCGACTACGACACCTCCGACCGGCTCTATTTCGATCCGCTGACAGCGGAGGACGTGCTGGAGATCCTGCGCGCCGAGCAGGCTTCGGGCGAGCTTATCGGCGTCATCGTCCAGTTCGGCGGCCAGACGCCGCTGAAGCTGGCGGACGCGCTGGAGAAGGCCGGCATCCCGATCCTCGGCACCTCGCCCGACATGATCGACCTCGCGGAGGACCGCGACCGCTTCCAGAAGCTGTTGCACAAGCTCGGCCTCACCCAGCCGAAGAACGGCATCGCCTATTCGGTCGAGCAGGCGCGCCTCGTCGCCGCCGAGCTCGGCTTCCCACTGGTGGTGCGCCCGTCCTATGTGCTCGGCGGCCGCGCCATGCAGATCATCTACAACGAAGGCATGCTGCAGACTTACCTGCTCGACACCGTGCCCGGCCTGGTGCCGGAGGACATCAAGCAGAAATATCCCGCCGACAAGACCGGCCAGATCAACACGCTGCTCGGCAAGAACCCGCTTCTGTTCGACACCTATCTGACCGGCGCCATCGAGGTCGACGTCGACTGCCTGTGCGACGGCAAGGAGACCTTCGTCTCCGGCATCCTGGAGCATATCGAGGAGGCCGGCATCCATTCGGGCGACTCGGCCTGCTCGCTGCCGGTGCACGCGCTGCACCCGGACCTCGTCGACGAGCTGGAGCGGCAGACCGCGGCGCTTGCCCGCGCGCTCGATGTCGGCGGCCTGATGAACGTGCAGTATGCGATCCAGGACGGCACGGTCTATGTGCTGGAGGTCAATCCGCGCGCCTCCCGCACCGTGCCCTTCGTCGCCAAGACCATCGGCCGCCCCATTGCGAAGATTGCTGCCCGCATCATGGCCGGCGAGACCCTGGAAAACGCCTTCGCCCATTACGGCGCCATGCCCGACCCGCGCAATCCCGGCCACATCGCGGTCAAGGAAGCCGTCTTCCCCTTCGCCCGCTTCCCCGGCGTCGACATCCTGCTCGGACCGGAAATGCGCTCGACCGGCGAGGTCATGGGCCTCGACCGCGATTTTGCTTTGGCCTTCGCCAAGAGCCAGCTGGGGGCGGGTGTCGATCTCCCCCGCGCGGGCACGCTGTTCGTCTCGGTGCGCGACGAGGACAAGAAGGGCATCCTGCCCGCCGTGAAGCGCCTCGCCGGCCAGGGCTTCAAGGTTCTTGCCACCTCCGGCACCGCGCGCTTCCTTGCCGAGAACGGCGTGACGGCGGAAAAGATCAACAAGGTGCTCGAAGGCCGCCCCCACATCGAGGACGCCATCCGCAACCGCCAGGTCCAGATCGTCTTCAACACCACCGACGGCCAGAAGGCGGTGTCGGACTCGAAGTCGCTGCGGCGGGCAACGCTGATGCAGAAGGTGCCGTATTACACGACGCTGTCAGGCGCGGCCGCCGTGGCGGAGGCGATTGCTGCGCTGCGGGCGGGGAACCTGGAGGTCAGGCCGCTGCAGGAGTATTTTGGTTAGTTGGTCACTGCTACGCGCCTTTTGGCAGATGATGAAGGCGAAGGGCGCGCTTGATCTGTCGCTCCAATTTACTTAGCGATTCACGATCTCGTGGAAGATCGAGAAACTCTCCAAACTCCGCATGAGACCGAAACCGAAACTCATTGACCATTATATATTTGAGAACAGCCTCAACATACGCTTTGCACGAATACATGAGATTTTCGGAAGCCTCATCGTCTACGCCCGAGTGAATTATGGAATTCCTGCGGTGCCGCAGATGATTTAATACCTCTCGATGATAATCGCAGTTCTTAAATAGACTTGATGCTCTTTTTACGGTTATTTCGTAACCATTTTTTCCCGTGTTTGTAAGAAATTCAAGCACCGACCATAGATCACGAAAAGACTGCAGCAAATCCGACCTATCAAGCGCGGAATTATAACGAACCAGCCCCTTCCAAAAAACGTCCGAGAGTGACGATTTTTTGTTCAATCTAACGATCCGTTTGTAAAACTTCTCAAATTGTTTCGATTTTACAGTTACGCCTTTCAAATTGTCGTTTGGAAAGTAATATCAATCATAAACACATCCATCATACGCGTCAGTTCCATCCGGGAAGTGCAGGGTGTGCAAAGCTCCCCACCGAAAATCATTCGCTGGTTTGTATTCATAGCCAAACGACATTCTCATGCGCCCCAAGCCAAAGTAATAATTGAGCAACGATCTGAACTTTTCAGCGGCAGCCATCCCGACGTCAAACGCCTCCTGAGCGTCATGCGCAGAAACATGGATAAGCAAAAACGGGTATCGGTAGGCACCAGGTCTTGAAAAACGCTCAACCTGCCTGCCGTGATAAACTCTCCCCCTGTCAGGTGATTCTGTATTTTTTTAAATTACTTGGAGACAGAACAATCTTGCACCCATCGATTGTTACTGACTTGAAGCTAAACTCTCCGCTGTAACTCAAGCTCGTAAGTATGTGATATTTATTTTTGGTGGTCACTTTATTCAATGATGCTTTTTTGTCGAATATCGTTATGAACTCATTTGGGCTCAAGGTGCCGCTGCGGGTCTTTTCTAAAATTGACGACCTAATTAAATTCTTTGCAGCATAACTAGAAATTTCGCGTGAGCAGTCAATATATGTGTATAATATTTCTACGTCGGTGGTAAGTCCAAAGCCTTGATAGGTTACTTTTTCGTCGGTTTGAACCCTTCTTTTGTTTATTGTTTCGAAGACACTTGACGGACTAAAACCTGCCTTCCAACGAGATTTTTTGGCCATCAGTTTTTCCTCAGTCGCACTCGCACGATCTTATCAAATAAGGTGAGGCGCACAAAGAAAGGAGTGACTTCTACCGCCGGCTACTGCAATGCGCGCATCTAGCCTGAAAGGTACAAGAAGCTCGTATCCATACTTATAGGATGGCATCGAAAGGGTCCCATGCTGACCTTCAGATATCGCGTAGTCCACTACTGGTTGGTCGATGACGGCCGTCGCGGCCGCTGACATCGCGGCTTTGAAAAGCGTCGGTTCCTCGCCCCACAAAATAGGGGAGAGATGGCTCGGCGCGCAGCGCCGAGCCGGAGCGGGGGCTGGCGCTCTCTGCAATTGCCCTCACCCCTGCCCCGGATATGTCACCCCATCCTTGTGCAGGAATCGCCCATCCGAGCTCGGGCTCATCATGTCGATGTCGGAGCAGGTGATGAGGTCGTCCGGGTTGCGCGAGCCGACTTCGAGGTAGCGCGCCGTGGTCGACTAGCGGTTGATCATGTGCAGTTGCCGCTATTCTTGGCGAAGGCAGCACTATCGCCTGCCTTGAGCAGCGTTTCGCCGCCGTCCTCGACCAGCGTCAGCTCGCCCTCCAGCACAGCTCGTCCTCATGGCTGTGCCAGTGGCCTGTGCAATCGTTGCAGCCTTCTGATCGAAGCTGGCGCTGCCCCTCATCTGCCTGCCGGCATCTTCTCCCCGTGGAACGGGGAGAAGGGGCTGGCCGCAGCGCCGGCGCCCTCTTGCGACTTCAGAGATGGCGAAACCGTCGGCGCAAGCGTCTTTCTCCCCGTCACTATACGGGGAGAAATGCCCGGCAGGGCAATGAGGGGCGGCGCCGACGTTTGGTGGTGACAGTTTGCCAAGGTCGGACCCTTGAAAATTGGCCGAAGCAACTCGAACGTCGTCATCCACGGGCGGAGCGGGAGCGAAGCGGACGCGTAGACCCGAGGATCCATTCCGTGACCTCGCGCAAAGGGTGCAACGGAGCAGAATTCTGGATCGTAGAAACGCCTCAACGTCACGGAATGGATTCTATGGTCTGCGCGCGTCGCTTCGCTCCTTGCTCCGCCATAGAATGACGACGAACTAGACCGAGGCATGTCTCGAATGAGCGAATTGCGTTCCTCGCAATCGCGCCCCTCACCCCTGATGCGCTACCGCCAGCTCCTTCGCATGCTTCTCGTGCATCTTCAGCACCGGCAGCGTCTTTTTGGCGAATTCCTTCAGGGCCGGGTCGTCGCCCGATTTGGCATAGGTGCTGAACAGCGCGACCGCGTCCTTGTGCGCGTCCAGCTGCATCCGGATGTATTTCTGGTCGAAATCCTTGCCGCTCGCGCTCTTCAATTCGCCGAGCAAGTGCTGCTCCTTCGGCTGCAGCGCGGGCCCGGCGGGCTTGATCGAGGCGGTCGTCTGGCCCTGGCTCATCGCCGCCTTGAAGTCCTCGCCGGCTTTGGTGTGATCCTTGGTCATCTGGCCCGCAAAGGCCTTGACGTCGTCCGACGCGGATTTTTCCTGCGCCAGCTTGCTCGACTGGATCTCGAACTCATTGGCGTTGGGTACCGTCGTGACAAAGGTCTGGGTATCCACCTTGTTCTCGGTCACCATGGGGCCGACCGCGTCCGGGCTGGCATCGTCCGACTGGGCAAAGGTGGCCGGCGCGCCGGCAAGCAGCGCGATTGCGGCCAGGGGCAGAAGCGTTCTCATCTGAAGTCTCCGATCCGGAACAGCCCCTCTGCCATCCCAAACGCGGCACCGGCGTCGGGGTTGCTTGGGAAACCGCCTGCCGCAACCCGTCCGCTTGCCGTCAGTGGCAGGATGCTTCGGCGGCGCGTCCGGAATATTGCAGCTGCTCGTGCCATTCCGGGCGGCCTTCCGGCGTGAAATCCATCAGGTTCCACAGGATCTCGCAGGTGCCGATGGCGCGCGGATCCTGGCCGGGCTCGGTCGGCGCGAAGCCAAGCTCCGACGACCAGAAATGACGGATGCCGTCGTCATCGCGACGGAACACCGAAAGCAGCGGTATCTGCGCGCCGTCGGCGGTCTCGGAATTATAGTCGCGCTTGAAACTGTTGCCGGCCGACGAGACGAGCCGCATGTTCTTCCAGCCGCGGTCGCGGCCGAGCGCCGTCAGATTGTCGAGCGCGGTCTTGGCCACTACCGCGAAGTTGAAGCCCGCGGCCTCGAGGTGGCCGACGGCGCCGTCGAGCTGGTCGAGCAGCGCAGTGCAGGAGGGGCATGGCTGGTCCTCTCTGGCAAGCTTCGCGGTCTCGCCGCTCGTCGCCACATCGCGCGTCTCCTGCGGATGGCGCGGGAACATCATCTGATAGAGGATCAGCGAGTCCTTGCCCGGTTGAAACAAGTCGGACAGCCGGACCCGCGCCGCCTTGCCTTCGCCGTCCAGCCCGTCGAAGACGTAGTGCTGCGGCACCAGCCCGCCCGGTGGGAGAGCGCGTCTGGCCGAGGCGACGGCTTCGATGGCGCGGCGCAGCTCGATTTCCTTTTGCAGCAGTTTTTCGCGGGCGGCGCGATATTTGGCGGATTCGTTGGGAAAGGTGATCATGATCGTCTCCTTGGCCGTCGCGCCGGCGTCCCGGCGCGGATTGCACTACGACCGAAGGACGTATCGTCCCGGCTGCGTCCGACATTTTTGCGGGTGCCGCCGCTGCTTTCTTTCTAGCCTTTGACGCCGCCGGCGGTGAGGCCGGAAACGATCTTGCGCTGGAAGATCAGCACCAGCACCACCAGCGGCACGGTGACGATCACCGACGCGGCCATGATGTTGCCCCACGGGATCTCGAACTGCGAGGTGCCGGAAAGCAGCGCGATCGCCACCGGCACGGTGCGCTGCGCATTGTTCGAGGTGAAGGTCAGCGCGAACAGGAACTCGTTCCACGCGCCGATGAAGGCGAGCATCCCGGTTGTCGCCAGCGCCGGCCACATCAGCGGCAGGAAGACGCGGGTGATGATGATCCAAGGTGTGGCGCCGTCGAGGATCGCCGCTTCCTCGATCTCGACCGGCAGGTCGCGGACAAAGGTGGTGAGCACCCAGACGGTGAACGGCAGAGTGAAGATCATGTAGGAGAAGATCAGCGCGATCAGCGAATTGTAGAGACCGGCCCAGCGGATCATCTCGAACAGGCCGGCCAGCACCGCCACCTGCGGGAACATCGAGACCGACAGGATGGCGAGCATCAGCGCCGAGCGGCCGCGGAAGCGGATGCGCGCCAGCGAATAGGCGGCGGTGACGCCGAGCAGCAGCGAGATCAGCACGACGGCGCCCGAGACGACCAGCGAGTTCACCAGGTTGCGCAGGAAGGTGCCTTCGGTGAGCACGTTCCGATAGTTGGCGAGACTGATCGTCTGCGGCCAGAGGCTGGCCTCGAAGAGCTCGGTTCCCGATTTCAGGCTGGTGACGATGGCGTAGTAGAACGGAAAGACGGCGATGAGGACGATTCCCGCCACCAGCAGATAGAAGGCTGCGCGCTTCAGGATTTTCATCTCAGCGGCCTCCATCCAGGCTGATCCTGGCGATGCGGATGTAGGAGATGGTGAGCAGCGCCAGGATCAGGAACAACAGCGTCGAGGCGGCCGAGCCATAGGCGAACTTGTCGAACTCGAACAGGTTCTCGCGCGCGAACACCGACATCGACTTGGTCTGCACATTGTTGGGCGTCAGCACATAGATCAGGTCGAAGATGCGCAGCGCATCGAGCGCGCGGAAGATCACCGCCACCATCACAGCCGGGCGGATCAGCGGCAGGGTCACGCGCCAGAAGATCTGCCACGGATTGGCGCCGTCGAGTTTTGCCACCTCGATGATCTCGCGCGGCAGCATCTGCAGTGCCGCAAGGATCAACAGCGCCATGAACGGCGTCGTCTTCCAGATGTCGACGATGAGCACCGCGACCATCGCCGTGTCGGCGCTGGCGGTCCAGGCGATCTTGGCATGGATCAGGCCAAGGTTGATGAGCACGACATTGATGATGCCGAACTGGTCGTTGAGCATCCACTGCCACATCTTTGCCGAGACGATCGTCGGGATCGCCCATGGAATGAGGATCGCCGCCCTGACGAGGCCGCGTCCACGGAACTCGGCATTGAGTACCAGCGCGACGATCATGCCGAGGATGGTCTCAGAGATCACCGAGACCGCCGTGAAGCGCACCGTGTTCCAGACCGCGCGCCACCAAACCGGATCGACGAGCAGCCCGTCATAGAGCGTCCGGCCGCTCGGCATGCTCAGCATCGAAAAATAGTTGGCGAAGCCGACCCATTGGCGGGCGTCGAGGTCGGAGAGCGAAGCGTCGGTGAAGCTGAAATAGACGGTCCGGATAAGTGGCCAGCCGGCGACGGCGGCAAGCACCAGAAGCATCGGCGTCAGGAACAGCCACGCCGAGCGTACGCGCTGCGCCATAAGCCGCGAGCGCGGACGCCGGGCAGTGGCTGTTTCAGGCGCTCGTTCTGTTTTGCCGCCGCGGATGCGCGAGCCAGCTTCTGCCGGCGTCGCGGTCACCAGCCGCTGCCCTTCAGCTTGGTCAGCGTCACTTCGAGATCGGCGAGGTTGTCGGCGGCGCTGCCTTCGCCCGACAAGGTCTTGTGCACGGCGGTCCAGAACTGGCTCGAGGCCTCGTTGTACTTGATTTTCACCGTCGCCGAGGGTCGCGGCGCCGCGTTGAGGAAGACTTCTTTCCAGCGCGGGATGATCGGTTGCTCCTTGGCGATGTCGGCATCGTCATACAGCGCCTGGATGGTCGGCAGGTTGGAGGTTCTCAGCGTCCGGTATTTCTGCATCTCGGGCGAAGCGATGAACTTGACCATGTCGATCGCCGCGTCCGGGTTCTTGGAGTATTTGGAGACCGCCAGGTTCCAGCCGCCCAATGTCGCGACCGGCCGCGCGCCCTCGCCCGTGCCGGCCGGCAGCGGCGCCACGTCGAACTTGCCCTTGATCGGCGCGTCCGCGCCGTTGCCCAGCGCATAGGCATAGGGCCAGTTGCGCATGAACACCGCATTGCCGGTCTGCCAGACGCCGCGCGATTCCTCTTCCTGGTAGGCGAGCACGCCCGGCGGCGAGATGGTGCCGATCCAGCCCTTGACCATGTCGAGCGCGGCCGCCGCCTTTGGATTGTTGATGGAGACGGTGCCGTCCGGCTCTATGATCTGACCGCCGCCATTCGACATCACCCATTCGAGCGCATCGCAGGTCAGGCCCTCATAGGCGTTGCCCTGGAAGACGAAGCCCCACATGTCCTTGTTGCCGGCAGCCCGTTCCTTGTCCATGACCAGCTTGGCGGTATCGGCCAGTTCCTTCCAGGTGGTCGGCACCTTGGCGCCGTATTTGTCGAGGAGGTCCTTGCGGTAATAGAGCGCCGGCGCGTCGGTGAAGATCGGCAGCGCCACCAGCTTGCCGTCGACAGTCTGCGACTGGATGATCGACGGGAAATGCTTGGCCACGACATCCTTGGTCGCCGCGGTCAGGTCGACAAGCTGGCTGGCGAGCTGCGGCGCCCAGATCACGTCTGTCTGGTAGACGTCGATGTCGGTGTTTCCGGCGGCGAGCCACAGCTTGTACTGGCCGAACTGATCGGTCGTCGACGGCGGCATGACGACGATGTTGACCTTGTTGCCGCTCTGCTTCTCATACTGGTCGAGTATCTCGCGCAGCACCTTGATACCGCTGCCGGTGTCTCCCGACACGATCGACAGGTCGACGGCTCGCGCTGGAGCCACCGCCAGCATGGTGGCGGCCGCAAGCGCAAGAAAGGCGTGGAAAAGCTTCATGGCGGTGGACCTCCCTTTGGAGCCGGCGACGGAGACTGCGCGCGTCGATCAGATGCCCACCCAGCATTTGAATGCGGAGCGCCGCTTTGGGTTCCAATATGAGCCGTTCAGCATGGACCAGTGGCGTGTCGGTTCCTGACCGAAGCACGCAAGAGTGCAATCTGACTGGATTGGTGAGCGGATTTCAAACCAAAGCGGGCGGGCTCCGAAACCCCCGCCCCGGAGCCCGCCTTGGAGTGGCTGACGCATGCCGGCACAGCCTCCTCCGACGCCTTGCCAGCGTCGATCCGCCGATCGGCCGCCCGGCACGACGACGCATTAGCATGTCCTAACGTCAGCCTGTGTGAAGCGGTTCACAATGCCCGCGCATAACTGCCGCGGTAGCACCAGTGGCGGTTCGAAAATCGCTGACGCATGTCGCGCAAAAGTGCGCAGCGGTTTTGGGAAAACGACATGCATAAAAACAAAGACTTAAAGCGCGTCGCCTGAATCCGTTTCAGCACGACGCGCTTTAGCCTTCCCAGGCGACCGGGATCATGCCGAGCCGCTCATAGAGCCTGAAGGCAGCGGCGTTCTTGACCGTGTTGGTCTTGAGATCGACACGGGCGGCGCCCCTGTCGCGGAAGGTCAAGAACACATGCCGCATCAGCGCCTCGCCGATGCCGTGCCCCCGGGAGTCCGAGTGGACGGCGAGATCCCTGACGAAACCGGACGACCAGCAAAGCGCCGCGCCGGCCAGCAAGCCCTTGCCGTCGATGACGAGGAAACAGAGGTCCGTATCGAACTCGGTATTGCCGAGGATGCGCGGCCACCAGTCCTCGAACGGCCCGTCGGCGCCGTCGTCGAACACCTCTTGCAGCAGCGCATGCAAAGCCTGCGCATCCCGGTGCTCGAACGAACGCATGACGAAGCCTTCCGGCCAGTGCGGAGCCGTCAGCGCGTCGTCGAGGCTCTTGCGAAGGCGGATGTCGTTGGGCGCCGGCGGGCGTGGACCTTTGTTTTCATGCATGGCGCTATCCCAAAACAGCTACCTCCCCAAGAGGCTGGGCACTCCTGGGGATCCGCATCGGGAGATCTGCATCGGGCCGGATGCTCAGGCGCCTGGCTGCAGGCGGCGGCGGTCGACGCCGAGGCCCGTCGCATCGAGCAGGCCCTTGCGCTTGGCGTCGTAATAATAGCCGGTCTGGTAGAGCGTGTCGGCCCGCTTGGCATTGCCGCCGGAGACCAGCCAGGCGCCGCGCAGGTATTTGACCGCGTATTTGAGATTGGTCTCGGCGTCGAAAAGGCCGCTCGCCGGCCCGTCATAGCCCATGCCGCGTGCCGTAGCGTGCTTGATCTGCATCAGCCCCCAATGGCCGTGGTTGTAGGCTTTCGGGTTGAAGGTGCTCTCGCGGTTGACGACATGGCGCACCAGATCGACCGGCACTTCGTAAATCACCGAATATTTCTCGATCAGCCGTTCGATCTCGGCGCGCGGGCCGCTGGCGTGTTGCTCGGGCTGGCCCGGCTGGACGAGCAGCGCCGGGTTCTGCGGCACCACGTAGGCGGCCTGCTCCACGCCGGGCATGGGGGCCACCTTTGCCGACCGACCGGTGACCGGCATGGCAACGCCGGCGTTCTGATAGACGGCCGCCTGCTTGAGCGAACCGGGGCCGGTCGGCGACGCGCCGGCCATCAGCACCGGCGGCGGCGGAAACTGGCCGGCGACCGGTGTCGAGCCTGCGAACGCGGCGGGTTGCGCGGGCGGCGAAAGTGCTGCGCCGGGTTGCGCCGGCGGCGGCAACGGCGTGCCGGCGGCTGCTGCGGCGGCGTCGCCGGTCAGCGCCGCAGTTTGCACCTGCGCGAGGCCGGAAGGCTCCGGCAGCACGGCCACCGTTTCGGGCAGCGCGACGGTCGGTGTGTCGTCCTCAACGGCCGGCGTCGATGCCGCCGCGAGCGCGGGCGTTGCCTTCATCTGCGAGGTCGAGGTGCAGCCGCTGAGGCCGGCAGCGGCAACGAGCACGCCGATCGCGGTGAGGATGATTTTCGCTGCCAAGCCCTGCAGGTCCGATTGTCGGTTGTTAAAAAGTCCTTACACCAGCGATTCCAACCGGGCAATCGGGGCCGGTGTGCGGTTTTCGGGTGGCGAGACTCGGAGCAAACTGCAATATTGTTCCCTATCTGTACCGTAGATGTACCCGTTTTTCGCCGTTTGCGGAAAGGAGCGCACCATGCAAAACGCATCACCGATCACGGCCGGCCACGCAGTGTTAGAAACAGTGATCGGCTTCATGGGCATTGCCTGGAGCGAAAAGGGCCTGACCCGGCTCTGCCTGCCCGAACGCAGCCGCGACGCGGTCGAGCGCCGGCTGTTTCGCCATGCCGGCGTTCCAAGCGCCACCGAGCAGCCCAAATGGGTGATCGAATTGATCGCTTCGATCAAAGCCTATGCCGCCGGGGAGGATGTCGATTTCTCCGGCGTGCCGGTCGATCTCGACGGCGTCGACGATTTCCGCCTCGCCATCTATGACGCCGCGCGCAAGCTCGGCTTCGGCGAGACCACCACCTATGGCGAACTGGCCAAGCGCGCCGGCCATGCCGGCCTCGCCCGCGAAACCGGTGCTGCCCTCGGCGCCAATCCGGTGCCGCTGGTCATCCCCTGCCACCGCATCCTTGCCGCGGGCGGCAAGATCGGCGGCTTCTCGGCTCCCGGCGGCTCCGCCACCAAGGAGAAGATGCTGGCCATGGAAGGGGTGCGGGTCGGCCCGCCGCCGGCCGCACAGGCCTCGTTCGGATTCTGAGCCTCAGTGACGCGGGAAAAGGCGGCGCCGGAAATGCCGGTCGAAATCCGGCCGCTTGCAGACATAGACGGGACAGGACTTGGTGTCGGCGCTCGGCACATAGGCCCTCGACCTCACCTCGCCCATGTTGCAGAAGCGCTCGTCGCGCACATAGCGGTCATAGAGCGGCAGCCCCGGCACGCGCGTCGACTGGTAGCGCAGGATGACGGCGCCCTGCCTGGCAATCGTCGCCTGTACCCTGCCACAGCTCATGCGTGTCGGGTCGTAGCGCGAGACGGCCTGTGCCTCGGCGGCCACCAGCGTCAGGCAGGCGGCAAGCAGGATTTTCTTCATGATCCTCTCCCTCGACAGCGAGCGTATCTTCCCTCCACAACGCACGCCTGGCCGCAAAACTTCCACGCGGATTGAGAGCCCGTTGCACGCTATCGCGGCACATGTGGGTAACGCCATCTTGTTTTCGTCCGCGAACCATACTATATCCGGCGCATTGAATTTGGCCGATCGATCGGGCCTCGCGATCTTCGCGTTTGCTGACGTCTCCAAAATTTCGATACCGCCGGCCGGGCTTTGGTCCGGTCAAACGAAGCAAATGTGAAGGATATTCTAAATGGCAACTGGTACGGTCAAGTGGTTCAACGCCACCAAGGGCTTCGGCTTCATCCAGCCCGACAATGGCGGCGCGGACGTTTTCGTCCACATCTCCGCCGTCGAGCGCGCTGGCATGACCACGCTCGTTGAAGGCCAGAAGATCAACTTCGAGATCGAGCAGGACCGCCGCACCGGCAAGTCCGCTGCTGGATCTCTGAGCAAGGCAGCCTGATTTGGCTTAAGCATTTTGCAGCCAGGCGTTACCGCTTGGCGCCGCAAAAATGCGAGTAAGTAGGGCGCGCACTGGGCGACAGCCTGGGGCGCGCGGCAAGTCACGGATGTACTGACGGTCGCGCGATAAGCGCGCCGGAGCGGAAGGACCCGACAAGCCGAAGCAGCAGATTGCTGCCGGCGCGGCTCCAACGCTCCCGATCAGGCTACCGGCACAGGAAGGCGGGCATTGTCCCGCCTTTTTTGTTGCCTATATCGCCGCCATTGGCCTCGTTGGGCCAACTATGGTATTTGCTGGCCATGACCAAGCTCGAACAGATCGAAAAGTCCGTCGCCGAACTAAGCCCCGAGGACCTGAAGGCATTTGCCACTTGGTTCGAGGAGCTTCAGGCTGACATGTGGGATAAGCAGATCGAAGCCGACGCGAAGACGGGTCGGCTGGACAAGCTTGCAGAGCAGGCTCTGGCCGATCATCGCGCAGGCCGGACCCGGCCTCTGTGAACCACTTTGCCGCCCCTTCTTTTTGGGACGCTTACGACAAACTACCTAAAGCAATCAGGGTGAAGGCGGATAGCAGCTTCGCCAAGCTACGCACGGATCCGTTTCATCCTTCGCTGCATTTCAAGCGGGTTGGACGTTACTGGTCGGCGCGAGTTGACCTCGATTACCGCGCTGTTGCGGTCCGCGATCAGGACGATATGGTCTGGTTTTGGATCGGCACCCACTCCGAATATGAACGCCTTTTGAAGTAGCCGGCAGCGAGCTACCGGCACAGGAAATCGTTGCCCCGCCCTTTATTCTGGTGATTGGCGAAATCGGCGAAGCTGCTTCCTTCTCCCCGTCTCTATACGGGGAGAAGTGCCCGGCAGGGCGATGAGGGGCGGCGCGACGAATCGGGATAAGCTTCGTTTGCTTGGCCGATAATCCAGCAAGGAAATCAACGCGAAAGGCTGGCGCTGCCCCTCATCTGGCTGCCGCCATCTTCTCCCCGTAGAGAGACGGGGAGAAGGACGCTCTCATCGAAGCTTTCGCCAATTTGCCGGCGTGGCATGTCTCAAGGCTGCCAGTCCAGCGGCACGTGCCCCTTGTCGGCCTCGACGCGCTTCAGCCACTCCACCACCGCCGGATAGGCGTCGAGTTGGAAGCCGCCCTTCTCCGCCGTGTGGGTATAAGCATAGAGCGCGATGTCGGCGACGCTGTAGGCGCTGCCCGCGAAAAAGGCGTTCTGTTCCAGATGCTTGGCCATCACGCCGAGCGCCTTGTTGCCGCGCTCCAGCGTCTGCGCCAACCGTTCCGGCGTGGCGTCCTTCGCCCTCTCCGGAAATGTGAGCAGCGCCTTGCGCACCGCGATATAGGGCTCGTGGCTGTACTGCTCGAAGAACAGCCACTGATAGGCCAGTCCCCGCTCATATCTGTCGGCCGGCAGGAAGCGCGTGCCTTCGGCGAGATAGAGCAGGATGGCGTTGGATTCGGCGATACGCCGGCCATCGTAGAGCTCGAGCAGCGGCACCATCGCATTCGGGTTCTTGGCGACATAGTCGGCCTTGCGCGTCTCGCCGGTGTGCGAGCTCACCTCGATACGGGTGAAGGGAATGCCGAGCTTTGCCATCAACAGACGTGGCTTGTAGCAATTGCCGCTGTCGATCATGTCATAAAGTATCATGGCCCCTCTCTTCGTGCGTTGAGCGATCGAGAAGCCTCTAACGCGCCTGCGCAGGTCTCATCCAGTGATTTGTTTTTGGGTGAAAACATCAGCGGCGCTGATGCAAAGGCACGACCTTGTTGTCCATGCCAAGCAGCGCGTCGATTGAGAGCGGCTCTTCGTTGAAGATCGTGCCGGCGAGCGCCGGGCGGGCAAGATGATATCCTTGCAGGAGGTCGACGCCACCGTCCAGCGCGACCCGCAGATGCGTGGCCTGCTCGATGCCTTCGACCAGCACCTTGGCGCCGCGGTCGTGCAGCATCGAGACCAGCGGCCGGAAGAACCGTTCGGCGGCGGCATGACGGCAGAACTCGGCGAACCAGCCGCCGTCGATCTTGACGATGTCGGGCGACAGCAGGCCGATGCGCGCTTCGGTCGAATGTCCGGTGCCGAAATCGTCTATGGCGATGCGGATGCCGTCACGCCTCATCTCGCGCACGAGGCTGGCGAGCACGTGGTCATCGGCCGCCTGTTCGGTGATCTCGCAGACCAGCATGGCCGGCTCGAGGCCGAAATCGCCGAGACGCCTGGTCATGAGCCGGATCTCGGCCAGCGCCCGCCCGAGGTGATCGTTGATCATCGGGTCGTAGTTGAAGAACAGCGTGAGCCCGTCGACGCCGATGTTGCGGTAGTTGCCGAGATGCAGCATCCGGCACAACGTCTCGGCGAACAGCCGGTCCGATGCCGCGACGCTGTCGAAGAAAACCTGTGGTGCAACGGGCGTTGCGACGCGGCGCGGCTCGATCAACGCTTCGACGGCGACAGGTTTGAGCGTCCTGCCCCGCGGCGCGAAGATCGGCTGATAGGCGCTCCACAGCCTGAACTCGCCATAGACGCCGAACTGGATGCCGATCTCGTCGGCGAAGATCGCCTCGGCGACGTTTCGCCGCCTTTCGGGGCGCCGCCTGTCGGGCCGCACAATCATGGCGTCACCTTGCGCCCAAAGGCCCTCGCCGGCCGCGACGGCGGCACCGGAGCGGGACTGGCGGCGACCGTGGCCCTGCTCTCCTCGGCCACGGGCACCTGCGCGCTCTTGCCGAAAACGCGAAAACTGGTCGGGGCGAGTTCCGGCCGGGCGAGTACATAGCCTTGCACCATCGAAGCCCCGGACTTCTCGGCGAGCTCGAGCTGCCAGCCTTCCTCGATGCCTTCGAAAACCGTGCGGATGCCCTGGCTTTCGAAGCTCTTCACCATCGCGGTCAGCAGCGCAAATCCGGCCCCGGACTCCATGAGCTGCGTGATCCAGTGGGCGTCGAACTTGACGATGTCCGGCTTCAACTCCTTGATGCGGTTGATGTCGGAATCGTCGGCGCCGTAGTCGTCGACGGCGATGTGGAAGCCGTTGGCGCGCAGCGCTTCGACAAAGCTGTAGAGCGTCTCCTGCGAAGCCGACTTCTGCTCTGTGACCTCGCAGACGATGCGGCGAGGATCGATTCCGGCCTCGTGCAGCACCAGGCGCATGTCGCGAAGCGCCTTGTCGGCAATGGCGCGGTCGGTGAACACCGACGGATCGAAATTGACGAAGATGGATGCCTCTTCCGGCAGACAGGCGCCGGCGTTGAGCAGATGCAGCGTCCTGGTCAGCGCCTCGATATGCAGCCGGTCGCCCGCAGGGCAAGTGCCGAAGAAGCTCATAGGCGATTGCGGTTCGCCGTCGCGGAACGGCCGGATCAGCCCCTCGAAGGCGGCAACCGAAAGCTTGCCTTCGTTGAAGGCGAAGATCGGCTGGAAGGCGCTTTGCAGCGTGTAGATGCCCCAGACACCGGTGGAGGTGCCGTCATCATGACGGATGATATGGGCAAGCCCGATGCTGCGCGACAAAGGTCCCTCGCTCCGCCAAACCGGCGGAATTCGATCTGCGATCCTGCCAGCCAAGGGTTTACCGGTCGTTGATGAATTTATAATTGCCGCTCACGCCACCTTGACCTCTGGATCATCCGACAATGCTTGCGCTAGGGCCGATGATGCGACATGAGAGGCGCCGCGGCCGCTCCTGGCCGCGCCATTCTCTTGGAGACGCTCTGTCATGGCCTTTCTTGCCGACGCCCTTTCCCGCGTGAAGCCTTCCGCGACCATCGCGGTGACGCAGAAAGCGCGTGAGCTGAAAAATGCCGGCCGTGACGTCATCGGCCTCGGCGCCGGCGAGCCGGACTTCGACACGCCCGACAACATCAAGAACGCGGCGATCGACGCGATCCGTCGCGGCGAGACCAAGTATCCGCCGGTTTCCGGCATCGCACCGCTGCGCGAGGCGATCGCCAAGAAGTTCAAGCGCGAGAACAATCTCGACTACCGGCCGGAGCAGACCATCGTCGGCACCGGCGGCAAGCAGATCCTGTTCAACGCCTTCATGGCGACGCTGAACCCCGGCGACGAGGTCATCATCCCGCGCCCCTATTGGGTGAGCTACCCGGAAATGGTGGCGATCTGCGGCGGCACGTCCGTTTTTGCCGACACCTCGATCGACAACGGCTTCAAGTTGGCGGCGGAGGTGCTGGAAAAGGCGATCACGCCGAAGACGAAATGGCTGCTGATGAACTCGCCGTCGAACCCATCTGGTGCCGCCTACACGGAGGCCGAACTGCGGGCGCTGGCCGACGTGCTGCTCAGGCACCCGCATGTCTGGACGCTGACCGACGACATGTACGAGCACCTGACCTATGGCGATTTCGTCTTCAAGACCATTGCCGAGGTCGAGCCGAGCCTCTACGAGCGCACGCTGACCATGAACGGCGTGTCGAAAGCCTATGCCATGACCGGCTGGCGCATCGGCTACGCCGCCGGGCCGGTGGCGCTGATCAAGGCGATGGACATGATCCAGGGCCAGCAGACTTCGGGCGCCTGCACCATCGCCCAATGGGCTTCCGTCGAGGCGCTCAACGGCCCGCAGGATTTCATCGCGAAGAACAAGGCGATCTTCCAGGGCCGGCGCGACCTCGTCGTGTCGATGCTCAACCAGGCGCGCGGCATCACTTGTCCGTCGCCGGAAGGCGCCTTCTACGTCTATCCGTCCTGCGCGCAATTGATCGGCAAGAAGACCAAAGCCGGCAAGGTCATCGACAGCGACGAGGCCTTCTGCTCGGAGCTGCTCGACGCCGAGGGCGTGGCGGTGGTGTTCGGCTCGGCCTTCGGCCTCGGTCCGAACTTCCGCATTTCCTACGCGACGTCGGACGCGCTGCTGGAGGAAGCCTGCACCCGCATCCAGCGCTTCACGGCGTCGCTGACCTGACCGGCAACGCCGCCAGCCAATGAGAAAACCCGGCTCCGCGCCGGGTTTTTGTTGGGCGTTTCAGCCGCCATACTGCTCGTCGGAGACTGCCTCGAGCCAATCGGCGTGGCTGCCGTCCAGCGCCTCTTGCATGGCGAGATGCGTCATCGCGGTTTTCGGTCCGGCGCCGTGCCAGTGCTTTTCGCCCGGCGCGAAGGAGATGACGTCGCCGGCCCTGATCACCTCGATCGGCCCGCCCCATGTCTGCACAAGCCCGGCGCCTGACGTGACATAGAGTGTCTGGCCGAGCGGGTGCGTGTGCCAATGGGTGCGGGCGCCCGGTTCGAAGCTGACCAGCGTCGCCCTGAGCCGCGCCGGCGCCTCCTTCTCGACGATCGGCGTCTGCAACACCTTGCCGGTGAAATACTTTTCGGGCGCGATGATCGTCGGCACGCTGCCGCAGGCAATGATCTTCATCGTTCACATCCTCATTCGAACCGAACCGCGAGTGCAGCATCTCGCGCCTAGTTTCATCCCGGCACGGGGCCAGTGCAACCGGTCTTTCCGACTGCCGATGGTGAGAGCATCGAAGCATGCTTGGTGCTGCCTCAAGTCATTTTGTCAGCCATTTAAAATACTGTCATAAATCGTTGCTTTTTAACCATAAAAACGAGGCAGCAGGTCAGAGAGCGGGAAATGGAGCAGGCAACTGACATGCTCAATGTCTTTTTAACGGCTGGACTCTAGCCATGGCCGTGCTGTGGGGGCGCGGACATGAGCATCTTGGCGACAATCAAGGATCATAGCGGGAGGATTTACCGCGGCATCCAGGTGCTGCTTGTGGCGAGCATCGCCGCCACCGCGATCGCCGCCTTTGGCCTGACCGAAAATGGCTCCCGCGCCACGGCCCTCGCCATGTCGGTGATGGCGACCAGCCTGGCGCTCCTTGTGCTGATGTATATGCGTTCGAGCGTCGTCCAGCGCCTGCAGTCAGCGGCGGACGCTGAGGCTGAGAAGCACCGCTTTCTCGGCATCGACGCAATGACCGGCGCTATGACCCGGCGCTATTTCCTCGAGGCGTTGAGCGACCGGCTGGGCACCTTGCGAAACCGGCGGCAAGCGAGCCTTGTGTTGATCGACCTCGACCACTTCAAGCAGCTCAACGACACCTTCGGCCACCAGTTCGGCGACCTGGCGCTGGCCTATCTGGTCAAGGAGGCGGAGCGCATCTTTGCTGACGGCATTATCGGACGGCTGGGCGGTGACGAGTTCGGCGTCATCGTCCCGCATGGCGACGCGGCCGCTATCAGCAAGGACGCGCGCCGCTGCTCGACGCGATGCGGGCCGGAAAGCGGCATGAAGGCAAGATCATCCCGCTGTCGATCTCGGTAGGGGTGGCGCTCGCGCCGCTGCACGCCTCCAACCCGACGGAGCTGATGTTGCTTGCCGACCTGGCGCTCTACGAAAGCAAGGCGGCAGGCCGGGGCCGCGTCACGGTCTTCGATGAAGAGATGCTGTCGGACAAGCGCTATCGCCGCCTGGTCGAGCGCGAGCTGCGCGCCGCCGTCTATCTTGGCGAACTGGAACTTCATTACCAGCCGATCGTCGGCACAGAGGGCTCCATCGACGCGCTCGAGGGCCTGATCCGCTGGCGCCATCCCGTCCGCGGCCTGATCTCGCCGGCCGAATTCATCCCGATCGCCGAGCGCTCGACCCTCATCGACATGATCGGCGAGTGGGTCTTCAAGCGCGCCTGCGCCGATATCGGCCACTTTCCGGGGCGACGCATCTCGATCAACGTCTCGGGCGAGCAGTTAAAGCGCGACGAGATCGTGACGATGTGCGAGCGCGTTCTGCGCGAGACCGGCAGGTCGGCATCCGGGTTCATCATCGAGATCACCGAGACCGTCGCGACCGCCGCGACGCCGGAAATCCTCAGGCGCCTGGAAGCGCTGCGCGGGCTCGGCTTCCACATTGCGCTCGACGACTTCGGCACCGGTCATTGCGGCTTCAACTATCTAAAAACCTTGCCCATCGACAGCGTCAAGATCGACCGCTCCTACATCCGCAGCCTCGCTCACGATCAGGTGGCGCAGATCTTTGTTTCCGCGCTCACCCAGATCGCGCGCATCCAGCACATCGCCATCGTCGCCGAAGGCGTGGAAACGGCGGAGGAGTTCACCCTCGCCCGCACGGCCGGCTGCGGCCGCTTCCAGGGTTATTTCTTCGGCAAGCCTGCGCCGCGCGACAAGACGAGCGCCCTTTGTGCAGCCGATGGCGAGCCGCTGGCCCTTAGCGCCTGACAAGATGGGCGCCTGACAAGATGAGCGCCTGGCAAACCGGGCGCGTGGCAAGACCGAAGCCAGCGCACTCCCTATTTTTCTTGCCCTCTCCGCGAACCCGTGTGACGATGGCCCTGGGCAGGTGGTGAGCAACAACCCCGCCCGCGACGGCCGAACAGGCCGGCCGCCGCTCTTCACAGAGTGCGATCGGACGCAAAAACCGGTTTCCACTTTTTGCTGATCGCTCTCTTGGGAAACGCCTGAGTGGAGGTCAGCCATGGGTACTCGCGCCGGAGGACGACGCACGGGACCGAAATGCATTGCCATAGTCGGTCCCTTCGCAAGCGGTAAGACGACACTTCTCGAAGCAATCCTCGCCCGCACGGGCGCCATCCCCCGCCAGAATCCCGTCTCATCGGGCAACACCGTTTCCGATCACTCGTCGGAGGCCCGCGCCCACGCCATGAGCGTCGAGGCGACCTTTGCCACCACGGAGTTCATGGGCGAGCAGTTCACCTTCGTCGATTGTCCCGGTTCCATCGAATTCGCCTTCGAGGCCGAGCCGGTGCTTGCCGCCTGCGATGTCGCCGTGGTCGTGGCCGAAGCGGATGAAAAGAAGATTCCCGCGCTGCAACTCATCATGCGCAAGCTCGACGATCTCGGCGTGCCGCGCATCCTGTTCCTCAACAAGGTGGACAAGGCGATCGCCGGCGTTCGCGAGACGCTCAAGATGCTGCAGCCGGCGAGTTCCGCGCCGCTGCTCTTGCGCCAGATCCCACTGCGCAAGGACGGCGTCGTCATCGGCTCGATCGATCTCGCGCTGGAGCGCGCCTATGTGTACCGCGAATACGCCGAAAGCCAGGTCGCCGAGATTCCCGACGACGACAAGGCGCGCGAGCTCGAGGCGCGCTTCTCGATGCTGGAGACGTTGGCCGACCATGACGACCAGCTGATGGAACAGCTCCTGGAGGAGATCGAGCCGCCGAAAGATGCGATCTTCGATGACCTTGCCGCCGACCTCCGGGCCGGCACGGTGACGCCGGTGCTGATCGGCACGGCGGAGAAGGGCAATGGCGTGCTGCGCCTGTTGAAGACGATCCGCCACGATGCGCCGGATGTCGAGGCGACCCGCAAGCGCCTGAGTGTACCGGACGGCAGCCAGACGGTCGTGCAGGTGATGAAGACTATCCACACGGCGCATGGCGGCAAGCTGTCGGTGTCGCGCGTGCTTTCCGGCCAATTGGCCGATGCGGCCGAGCTCTTCCTCTCCAACGGCGACACGACCAAGGTCTCCGGCGTCTACAAGATGCTGGGCAAGGATCAGCTGAAGCTGCCGTCCGCCATGGCTGGCGACACCGTCGCGCTCGGCAAGCTCGACAACGTCAGGACCGGCCAGACGCTGAGTTCGGCCAAGGGCGGCATCAAGCCGCTGTTCACGCTGGAGCCGCCGCAGCCGGTGTTTGCCTTCGCGCTGCGCCCCAAGGAACGCAAGGACGAGGTCAAGATGTCGGCGGCTATCCAGAGGCTTGCCGAGGAAGACCCCTCGCTCAACCTGCACCACAACCAGGACTCCGCAGAAACCGTGTTGTCGGGGCATGGCGAAATGCACCTGCGCGTTGTGCGCGAGCGCCTGGAGGGCAAGAACCAGATCCCGATCGAAGGCCATTCGCCGGCGGTGCCTTATCGCGAGACGATCCGCAAATCCGTGCAGCAGCGCGGCCGCCACAAGAAGCAGTCGGGCGGCCACGGCCAATTCGGCGACGTAGTGATCGAGATCAAACCGCTGCCCCGCGGCTCGGGCTTCCAGTTCACCGACACCATCACCGGCGGGGTCGTGCCCAAGACCTACATCCAGTCGGTGGAGACGGGCATCCGCGACTATCTGAAGACCGGTCCACTCGGCTTCCCCGTGGTGGATGTCGCCGTCAACCTATCGGACGGCTCCTACCATGCGGTCGACTCCTCCGACATGGCCTTCCAGATGGCGGCAAAGCTGGCGATGAAAGAAGGCATGGCGGCCTGTTCGCCGGTTCTGCTGGAGCCGATCATGAAGGTCGAAATCGTCACGCCATCCGATGCAACCTCGAAGATCATCGCGTTGATTCCGCAGCGGCGCGGCCAGATCCTTGGCTATGACGCGCGGCCCGACTGGCCCGGCTGGGACGTGGTCGAGGCGACCATGCCCCAGGCCGAGATCGGCGACCTGATCATCGAGTTGCGTTCGGCGACGGCGGGCGTCGCCAGCTACAAGGCCGGCTTCGACCATATGGCCGAGCTGACGGGGCGCCTGGCCGACGAGGCGATGAACGCCAACGGCAAGGCTGCATGACTGATTTTGGTTGAAGAATGAAAACGGCGCCCGGATCATCCGGACGCCGTTTCTTATTGCGGACCGTCTTCCTGGGAGGCAACGGCAGGTCCGCCGCATCAGGAAATGGTTCGGACGCGGTAGCTGCCTGAGCCCGGTCTGTCCGAGTGATGCCCCCATCTCCCGAACGGACCAACCGCGTCCTATCATCTACTTAATCGATAGAGAGCGTCCGCGACATGTTACCCGATGTTACATGTCACTGTTACGTGGCTTTCGCTCACGCATTTCCGGCCTCGCCGTGATCTCGACGCAACAAAAAAGCCGGATCAATAAAGATCCGGCTGAGTTTGATTGGAAGTGCCGATTAGGGCTAACCTCCAGAGGGGAACACTCGAGGGCGCTAATGGGAGGAGAACGCGCCCTGGAGATGAACTATATATGTGCTCATCATGCCCAAGAAACAAGCATCTATTTTGCAACACACGCATGCAAAAAGACGCAGGCTGTGGTCCAACCCGTCCCAGGAACCGATAGGACCAGAAAAAATCGCCGAATCGTGTGCCTTTCCAGCGTGAAAGCGATTGCTGATATGCAAATCAGGTCTGATTCTGCCCCGTAAAACACGTGAAATCAAAATGATGCGGATTCGGGCACGCCGCGTTTACTTTTGCGGCAGGAGGGACTGATGCGAACTTTTTCGGCAGTCGCCGGCAGCGCGCTATTCCTCGTTGCGGCACCTGGCGTGGTTGCAGGGCTGATACCCTGGCTGCTGACCGACCATTATCGCATGCCGCTGTCCACCGTGCCCGGTTTCGTGCCTGTAGGCTGGATCCTTGTGGCCGGGGCGGCAGGGATCCTGGTTCACGCCTTCGCCCGCTTCGCCTTTGAGGGACTTGGCACGCCCGCTCCCGTGGCTCCGACCGAGAAATTGGTCGTCGGCGGCATCTATCGCCACGTGCGTAACCCCATGTATGTCGCGGTGCTATCGATCATCCTCGGCCAGGTGCTCATCTTTTCGAGCGGAGCGGTGTTCGTCTACGGCCTGATAGCTGCGGCAGCGATGATCTCCTTCGTCAAAGTCTACGAGGAGCCGACGCTCGCCCGCCGCTATGGCGCCGAGTACGAAACCTACCGCCGCGCCGTTCCCGGCTGGCTGCCGCGCATCACACCCTGGCGCGGATAGCAATTGCGCCCGGCCGCGTTTCAGAACGACCAGCTGCGCGCCTTCGCGATGATGAAATCGCGGAATACATGCAGCTTCGCCTGGTTCTTCATCGCGTCCGGATAGGCGAAATAGGTGTCGAAGGACGGCACCTCGGTCTCGGGCAGCAACTGCACCAAGTTCGAGTCCTTGCTGATGACGTAGTCCGGCAGCATGGCGATGCCGGCGCCGCCCTGTACCGCGCGCTTGATCGACAGGATGTCGTTGATCTGTAGCGTCGGGACCCTTTGTCCGCCCTCGAAATCGCCGACCGTCTCCAGCCAGTTCAGTTCCGACAGATGCGAGGGCACCGGCACGCCGAAGGTGACGATCCGGTGGTTCCTGAGCTCGGCGATCGAGGCCGGCTTGCCGAACTTGGCCACATAGGAAGGCGCCGCGTAGAGATGGAAATGCACGGTGAACAGCCGGCGCTGGATGAGATCCGGCTGCTGCGGTTGCCTGAGGCGAATGGCGCAATCGGCCTGGCGCATGGTGAGGTCGAGTTCCTCATTGGCGAGGATCAGCTGCAGGCTGATCTCCGGATAGAGCTCGATGAATTCCTGCACCCGCTCGGTCAGCCAGCCGGCGCCCAGCCCCACCGTGGTCGTCACCCTCAGCACGCCGGAGGGGCGGTCCTTGGTTTCGGTCAGCCGCGACTTGATTGTCTCCAGCTTCATCAGCACGTCATGCGCCGTGCGGAACAGCATCTCGCCCTGCTCGGTCAGCACGAGGCCGCGCGCGTGGCGATGGAACAGCGCCACGCCGACGTCATGCTCCAGCGCGCTGACCTGCCGCGAGATCGCCGATTGCGACAGATGCAACGTCTCGGCGGCATGGGTGAATGACCCAGCCTCCGCCGCAGCGTGAAACACGCGTAGCTTGTCCCAGTCCAGCGCCATGATTCCCCTCGTGTTGCCTTTGGCGTCTGAATGAAAAATCAGGCTTTTAAACGGCGTTCTTCAGCCGATCGATTATTCCGCCGCTTCGCGGTGGACTTCGATCCCCGCCAGATATTTCTCCGCCTCGAGCGCAGCCATGCAACCGAGCCCCGCCGCCGTCACCGCCTGCCGGTAGACATCGTCGGTGACATCGCCGGCGGCAAATACGCCGGGCACGTCGGTGCGGGTCGAATCCGGCGCTGTCCACAGATAGCCGTTCGGCTTCTGCTTGAGCTTGCCGGCGAAGAGCTCGACCGCCGGCGCGTGGCCGATCGCGACGAAGACGCCATCGACTTTCAGCCGCGACACTTCTCCGGTCGCCACGTTGCGCAGCTTCAAACCCTCGACCGAAGGCGGCAGCGGCGCCTTGCCCGGCTGCCCGGTGATCTCGTCGACGACGGTATCCCAGATGACGCGGACATTGTCCTTCTTGAACAGCCGCTCGCGCAGGATGCGCTCGGCGCGGAAATCGCCGCGCCGGTGGATGACGGTGACGCTCTTGGCGAGGTTGGCGAGATAGAGCGCCTCCTCGACCGCCGAATTGCCGCCGCCGACCACCGCGACATCCTTGCCGCGATAGAAGAAGCCGTCACAAGTGGCGCAGGCCGATACGCCGAAGCCCATGAAGGTCTGCTCCGATGGGATGCCCAGCCACTTGGCCTGCGCGCCGGTGGCGATGATCAAGGCATCCGCGGTGTAGACGGTGCCGGAATCGCCGGTAGCGCGGAACGGCCGCACATTGAGGTCGACCTCGGTGATGATGTCGTTGACGATGTCCGTGCCGACATGCTCGGCCTGCTTCGCCATTTGCTCCATCAGCCAGGGACCCTGGATCGGATCGGCAAAGCCCGGATAGTTTTCGACATCGGTGGTGATCATCAGCTGGCCGCCCTGCTGCAGACCAGCGACGAGCATCGGCTTCAGCATGGCGCGGGCGGCATAGATCGCCGCCGTGTAGCCGGCCGGGCCTGAGCCGATGATGAGAACGGGCGCATGTTTGGTGTTCATGAAAAAAGTCCCCTGCGGCGCGAAGCCGTGGCTAGTTGCCGGTAATGTAAGTGTTGCCCGCCAAGCCAGCAAGGCAGCTTGGCCTTCGTCCCCGGAAAGCTGCGTCACATGCATATGGGGCCATATCGCGACGCCGAAGCAGAAAAATCATTGCAAAGGGATGGCCTCCCGCGCGAAACCTAATTACAAAATCGCGAAAGATTCTTGCGCGAAAGCCGATCATGCCGCTCAAAGCCGATCTCGACGCCATCGACTGGAAGATCCTGCGCGAGCTGCAGAGCGACGGCCGCATGACCAATGTCGAGCTGTCCAACCGGGTCGGCATCTCGGCGCCGCCCTGCCTGCGCCGCGTCAGGCGGCTGGAAGAGGCCGGCATCATCCGCGGCTACCGCGCCCTCCTCAATGCGCCGGCGCTCGGCATGGACGTCGTCGCCTTCTGCCTGATCGGCCTGCACCATCAGGCCGATGCCGAGCTGAAGACTTTCGCCGAGCGCACGCGGGGCTGGCCGATCGTCCGCGACGCCTGGATGGTGTCGGGCGAGTCCGATTTCCTGCTGCACTGCGTGGCGAGCGACCTCGGCACCTTCCAGACCTTCGTCATCGAGGAGCTCGCTTCGGCGCCGAATGTCGACACCGTGAGGACGGCGCTAACCATCCGCCGCGTCAAGGACGAAGGGCTGGTGGCTTTTCCGAGCTGATCACCACGCCGGCTTCCCATAAAAGCGCTGGAAAACCAGCAACCTGGCACTCGACGTTGAATCAGGATGCGATCAGAGCGACCGTATCGCGGCCAGCAGGCCGTCGAGATCGCGCGCGTCGCGCAACGGCACAACCACGAGCCCGTCCATCGTCGAGGCCTCGCCATCGACAAGCCAGCCACGCTCGAGGCCGGCGCGCTCGCCCGCTTCCATATCGGCGGACTTGTCGCCGACGATCAGCGAGCGTTTCAGGTCGACACCGAGGCGACGCGCCGCCTCCATCAGCATGCCTGGATTGGGCTTGCGCATCGGATGGTCGGCGACCGCCAGCGGACCCGAGCCTTTCTCGTGATAGCCGCAGGCAAGCACCATATCGACGACGGCATTCCTCTCCGCAAGCAGGTCGAGCACCCTCTGATTGACGGCCGAGAACGCCTCCCAGCCGAAATAGCCGCGCGCAATGCCGGACTGGTTGGTGATGATGACGACGGGAATGCCGACCCGGTTAGCTGTCTCGATGACCGGCAGCATCTCCGGCCGCAGCACGATGTCTGTAGGCTTGCTCGGATACCCGGTATCGACATTGATGGTGCCGTCCCGGTCGAGGAACAGCGCCGGCAGGCCGGCTGTGAAGGATCTTGACCCGATCCGCTCGACCCACAGGCCGGGATCGACCAGCGGAAAGGCAGCGCTGCCGTCAGCCATTGCTGAGACGCGCTTCCACCGCCTCGCAAAGATGGTGGTAAAGGCACAGATGCCCCTGCTGGATGATCGGCGTCGAGGTCGACGGCACGTTGAGCAGGATGTCTGTCAGCGGCTTGAGCTTGCCGCCGCTGTCGCCGGTGAGGCTGATCACCGTCATGCCCATGGCCCGCGCCTGCTCGGCGGCGGCAAGGATGCTCGGCGAATTGCCGCTGGTCGAGATGGCGAGCAACACCGCGCCCTCAGACCCATGCGCCTCGACCTGGCGCGAGAATACGGTGTCGAAGCCGTAGTCGTTGCCCCAGGCGGTCAGCACCGCCGCGTTGGCCGGCAGCGCGATGACATTGTAGGCCTTGCGTTCCTTGAGGAAGCGGCCGACCAGCTCGCCGGCGATGTGGATGGCATCGCTCGCCGAGCCGCCATTGCCGCAGATCAGCAGCGCCTTGCCCTGCGACAGCGCCGTCACGACCGTGCTCACCGCGCGTTCCATCTGGCCGGTGAGGTCGCGCTCGACCATCGCCGTGATCGCCGCCGCGGAGCGGACCAGATAGTCGTTCAGCTCGGACATGAAACCCTCAATTCGTGCCGCCGGCGCGCAACTTGCCGATGGTGTTGGTCGTGCTCTTGCCGGCGACGAGATCGACCAGCACCACGCGTCCGCCCGCCTTCTGCACCACGTCGGCGCCGACCACGGTCTCGATCGTGTAGTCCGCGCCCTTGACCAGGATATCGGGCTTGAGCGCCTCGATCAGCTTGAGCGGCGTGTCCTCCTCGAAGACGACGACGGCATCGACCGAGGCAAGCGCCGCGAGCACGCAGGCGCGGTCATGCTGGTCGTTGACCGGGCGTCCGGGACCTTTGAGCCGGCGGACCGAGGCATCGCTGTTCAAGCCGAGCACCAGCCGGTCGCACTGGCTGCGCGCGGCGTGCAGCAGGCTGACATGGCCGGCATGCAGGATATCGAAGCAGCCATTGGTGAAGCCGACCGACAGCCCTTCCTCCTTCCACGCCGCCACCATCCTGGCCGCCGCATTGGCGTCCAGAATGGCGTCCTGGTGGACGACAGGCCCATGCGAGCGGAACAGCGCGCCGGAGAGCTCCTCGACGGTCAGCCGCGCCGTGCCGCGCTTGCCGACCACGACGCCGCCGGCGGCATTGGCGATTGTAGCGGCTTGCACGCGATCGGCGCCGGCGGCCAGTGACAGCGCGAAGGTCGCGATGACCGTGTCGCCTGCGCCGGACACATCGAACACTTCGCGCGCTTGCGTCGAGATGTGGCGGGCATCCTCGGCGGTGACGACGCTCATGCCCTTTTCACTGCGTGTGGCGACGATGAACTCGAAGTCATGCGCGGCGATCAGGTCGCGCGCCGCAGCGACGATCTCCTCGTCGCCAAACACCGCGCGTCCAACCGCTTCGCCAAGCTCCTTGCGATTGGGCGTGACCGCCGTCGCCCCGGCATAGCGCGCATAGTCCCGACCCTTCGGGTCGACCAACACCGGCTTTCCGGCATCGCGGCAGATCGCGATGAGCTCACCGGCGACGCCGTCGAGCAGGATGCCCTTGCCGTAGTCGGACAGGATGACGATGTCGGCCCGCGCGAGTGCTGCCTGGAAATGGTCGATGAGCTTCGCCCGCTCTACGGCGGTGAGCGGCTTGATCTCTTCCTCGTCGAAACGCAGCACCTGCTGGTTGAGCGCGCTGAAGCGGCTCTTCGACGAGGTCATGCGGCCGTTCTGCTGCAAGAGGCCGTCGGTATCGGCGCCGAGATCGCCGAGCATGCGCATGAGGTTGTCGCCGGCCTGGTCTGCCCCGATCACAGACACCGGGATCGCGGCGCCGCCCAGCGAGACGATGTTGGAGACGACATTGCCGGCTCCGCCCATGGCCAGCATCTCGCCCCTTCCGTGCAGCACCGGGATCGGCGCCTCCGGCGAGATCCGCTCGATGACGCCGCTGACGAAGCGGTCGAGAATGAAGTCGCCGACCACCAGCACGGTGACGTCGCCGAAGCGGGCGATGGCGCGATGCAGGGGTTCCGGGGAAGGCAGATGGTGCTCGATCATCTCACTGGCACGCGCCTGAAGGGCGGTTCTTGATCAGGGTTGCAGCACCGGAATTCCGGCGCCCGTCATTCTTCGCGATGCCGATATACCGCAATTCTGGCCAGCGCAACGGCAGGCCGGGACGCGCACGGCCAAGGCCGGCGGACGGATCAGCTCTTTTGCAGGGCGACATGGACGCCGAGACCGACAAGCACGGCGCCACCCGCGCGCTGCATCAGGCGCTGCGCGCGGCCCGAGCGCCGCAGCCGCGCAATCATCGCGCCGGCCAGGAAGACGCAAACGATGTCGGCCGACGAAAACATCAGGTTGACGATGGTTCCCAGCACCACGAACTGCAGCCAAACCGGAAAGGTCGCCGAGGCATCGATGAACTGCGGCAGGAACGCCATGAAGAAGATGGCGGTCTTGGGATTGAGCACCTCGACCGTGATGCTCTCGAAAAAGGCGCGACGGGCCGATTTTCGCTCGATGACCGGGAGCGTTCCGTCTCCTTGCGTCTTGGCGCGGAACAGCGAGACGCCGAGCCAGATCAGGTAGAGCGCGCCGACGAGTTTGACGGCCAGGTAAAGCGGCGGCACGGCGTGGAACAGCACGGACAGGCCGGTCGCGGCGGCAAGAACATGCACATAGCCGCCGAGGTGGATGCCGAGAGCAGCGGTGAGCCCCGACCAGCGCCCGCGCGCCATGGTCTGCGCTGCCGCATAGAGCATGGCCGGACCGGGAATGTAGGCAAAGATCGCCGTGGTGGCGAAGAAGGCGATAAGCAGTTCGGTCGACGGCATCTTGATCCCTCACGATACGCCGCGTGGCGGAGCCGACTGAAGCGGGAGCTTTGCGGCCTCACTGTGGCGAGGAACCGGTCTGCCCTGATTTGGCCAGAACGCGCGCCATGAACTTGTCATGATCGATGACCGCGCGCTCGTGGAAACCTTCCCCGGTCAGTCCGTTCTCATCGCTGCACGACACTTTGAAACGCAGCTTTCGCCCCTCCACTGCGACAAGCTCGACATCGGCGGTGACCGTCATGCCGACGGGCGTGGCGGCGACATGGCTGATGTCGATATGGGTGCCGACGGTTCTCTCGTGGCTGCGCAGGAACGGACGCAATGCCTCGACGCATGCCCATTCGATGAAGCCGACCATGAAGGCGGTGGCGAAAACTGGTGGCATGTCGCCGAAGCTCGCAAAGGCCGGCGTCATGGCCGGAACCGTCAGGGAGTCGTCGACCTGCGGTGTTTGAAGAAGGCGAAGACCTGGCTTTAAATCGGATGTCATGGTTGCACCAAGGCAGGGAACGCACACCGACGGCTCTTGCCGCGGCGCTCGAAGGCACCATAGCTCGCTTCAACTGAAGGAAGTACCGTTCGGCGTGCAGCAGAGCTTATCTCGCGAGCCGTTCTGCCGATCCATCCCTACATTCGTCTTAGCCGAAGGGTCCGTGACGGCGAGCTTTATCGACACTCCTGCCAGCCTCCCCTATAAGGGCCGGAATCGATAAGCGAAACCAGAGGCCTTCATGATCATCGTCACGGGCGGCGCCGGCATGATCGGCTCCAACATCGTCGCCGCGCTCAATGTAGAGGGGCATGACGACATCGTCGTCGTCGACGATCTCACCGACGGCCACAAGATCGCCAACCTGGCCGACCTCCACATCGCCGACTATCTCGACAAGGACGAATTTCTGGCCCGCCTCGAGGATGGCGGGCTCGGTCGCATCGAGGCCGTCTTCCACCAGGGCGCCTGCTCGACCACCACCGAATGGGATGGCAAGTTCATGATGGAGGTGAACTACGCCTATTCGAAGCGGCTTTTGCATGCCTGCCTCGGACTGCGCGTGCCCTTCCTCTATGCCTCCTCGGCCTCGGTCTATGGCGGTGGCAGCGAGTTCCGCGAGGAGCCGGAATTCGAGCGGCCGCTCAACGTCTATGCTTATTCGAAGAAGCTGTTCGACGACTACGTCCGCCGCAACGTCTTCGATACCGATCACTCGCAGGTTGCCGGCCTGCGCTATTTCAATGTTTACGGGCCGCGCGAGTCGCATAAGGGCGCCATGGCCTCGGTCGCTTTCCATCTGTTCAACCAGGTGGAGCGAGGCGAAAATCCGAAGCTGTTCGGTGCTTACGGCGACTTCGGCCCGGGCGAGCAAAGCCGCGACTTCATCCATGTCGGCGATGTCGCCGAGGTCAATCTGTGGCTGTGGAAGCGCGGCTCGAGCGGCATATTCAACTGCGGCACCGGCCGCGCGCAGCCGTTCCGCGCCATTGCCGAAACGGTGATCGACACGCTTGGCAAGGGTGAGATCGAGTTCATCCCCTTCCCCGACCATCTCAAGGGCAGCTACCAGAGTTTTACGCAGGCTGATATGTCCCGCTTGCGCGCGGCCGGCTACAATGGCCAATTCCGGACCGTGGAAACCGGCGTCAGAGACTATGTCCAATGGCTGAAAGCCCAACGATCCTCGTGATCGGCCCACGCTGGGTGGGCGACATGGTGATGGCCCAGTGCCTGTTCGCGGCGCTGAAGGAAAAGCATCCGAATGCCGCGATCGACGTGTTGGCGCCTGCCTGGGCAGCGCCGCTCGTCAAGCGCATGCCCGAAATACGCTGTCAGATCGATTTTCCGCTGATGCCCGGCGCGCTTGAATTCCGCAGCCGTAGGCGCTTCGGCCGCCTGCTGCGCGGCCGCTACGACATGGCCTATGTGCTGCCGGGAAGTTGGAAATCGGCGCTGATCCCGTTCTTTGCCCGCATTCCGCGCCGCGTCGGCAATTTGCGCGAAATGCGCTACGGCCTTTTGACCGACATCGTTCCTTTGTCCGACGCTCTCAAGCGGCGCACCGCGCGGGCCTATTTCGGCCTGGCGCGCGGCGGCACGTTTCGCCCGCCGAAACTTACCGTCGATGCGGCCAACCAGGCGGATCTGCTGGCTCGGTTCGGGCTCGACGCGAAGCAGTTCGTCGCCTTGATGCCGGGCGCCGAATTCGGCCCGGCAAAACGCTGGCCGAGCGAACACTATGCCGAGCTTGCCCGTGGATTGATGGCAAAGGGCCTGAGTGTCGCCCTGCTCGGCTCGAAGAACGACGCCGAAGTCACCGGCGAGATCGCAAGGCTGGCACCAGGCGCCATCGATCTTGCCGGCAGGACGAAGCTGGAGGACGCCATCGACCTGATCGCCGCGTCGAAGCTTGCAGTGTCGAACGACAGCGGGCTGATGCATGTCGCGGCCGCCGTCGGCACGCCGATCGTCGCCGTCTACGGCTCGACCTCGCCCGAGAACACGCCGCCGCTGACCGATCGCTCCGAGTTGATCTGGCTGCATCTTTCCTGCTCGCCCTGCCACAGCAAGGTCTGCCCGCTCGGCCATCTCAACTGCCTGAAAACGCTCGACGTCGCGAGGGTGGCTGCAGCGGCCGACCGGTTGCTTAAGGTTCCCGCGGCCGCATGAAGGTGCTGATCGTCAAGACATCGTCGATGGGTGATGTCATCCATACGTTCCCGGCTGTCGAGGATGCGCTGCGCAATCGCCCGGACATGAGCTTCGACTGGTGTGTGGAAGAGGCCTTCGCCGGCATCGTCGCCTTGCATCCGGCGATAAAGTCCATCCAGAAGGTGGCGATCCGGCGCTGGCGCAAGAAACCTTTCGACGGCGACACATGGCGCGAAATGACTGGCCTCCGCCACGCGCTGCGCGGCGCCCGTTATGACCTGGTCATCGATGCCCAAGGCCTGCTGAAGTCGGCCGTGATCGCCAAACAGGCTGGCGCACCGATCGCCGGCTTTGACCGTTCGAGCGCCCGCGAGCCCTCAGCGACGCTGTTTTACGACCGCAAATATGCCGTATCCCGCGATCTACACGCCATTGAACGCACACGGCGGCTGTTCGGACAGGCGCTCGGCTACGAGCCCGATCTTTCGCGCATTGGTTCCGGGATTGTCGCGCCGGCAGGCAACCTTTCCGTTCCTGAAGGCAAGCTTGCCTTCCTGCTGCATGGCACCAGTCGCGAGGACAAGAAATGGCCGGCAGATGACTGGATCGAGACCGCGCGCCAATTGGTGTCCAGGCAATTCACGCCCGTGGTCACCTGGTCGAATGGAGCGGAAAGGGCTGTGGCGGAAGCCATTGCCGCGGCCGTGCCAAAGACTGTGCTGGTTCCGAAATCGCCGCTGGGCGAGATTGCCGCAATTCTCGGTCGCTCGACGCTCGTCATCGGCGCCGACACCGGCCTCACACACCTCGCCAGCGCCTTCGGCCTGCCGACCGTCGCCATCTTCCTGGCAACGGAGCCGGGTCTGACCGGCCCGCGCGGACCGTTCTCGTCGACCTTATTGGCGCCTGTCGGCGGTAAGGTCACGCCGGCCGAGGTGATGGAGGAGGCTGAACGGCTTCTGGCGCTGAGATCGGAAGCGCCGGCCTAGGCCTTAAATGAACTGGACCTGGACGATCTCGTAGCCGCGAGCGCCGCCGGGGGCGTTGACCTCGATGGCGTCGCCGACCTCCTTGCCGATCAGCGCGCGCGCGATCGGCGAGGAGATCGAGATACGGCCGGACTTCACGTCCGCCTCCTGGTCGCCGACGATCTGATAGGTCTTCTTTTCTTCGGTGTCCTCGTCGACCAAAACGACGGTCGCGCCGAACTTCACCTTGTCGCCGCTCAGCTTCGTGACGTCGATCACCTCGGCGCGCGCGATCAGGTCCTCGAGCTCGTTGACGCGGCCCTCATTGTGGCTCTGCGACTCTTTGGCGGCGTGGTATTCGGCATTTTCAGACAGGTCGCCATGCGAGCGGGCTTCGGAGATCGCCTCGATGATGCGTGGACGCTCTTCCTGCTGGCGCCAGCGCAGCTCTTCCTTCAATGACGCGAACCCCTCGCCTGTCATCGGAACCTTGATCATGATGCCTGACCTTTCCTGCCGCCACCCCCGCTTTTCGGGAGCAGCCTTGTCAACGGGTACAAAAAGAAAACGGTCCGGCAGCCTCGGGCTAACGGAACCGTCTCACCACAATTTCCCCGAATATAGCGATCTTCCCGCGATTTTCACGCCCAAAAATGAAGTTCGGCAAAATGATCACTGCTTTCGCTTGATCGCCTGGCGGTGAATGCGGCAGCAGCGAGAAGCCGGCTGCGAATGCTCGCAGCCGGTTTGAGAAGCCGGGTGGTCGAAATCAGCTCCTCAGGAAATGATCGATCTGCTCCGACAGCATGCCGTATTCGCGCGAGCCCTTGCCGGTCCGCTTCTCGATCTCCATCAACTGCTGTTGCGCGCCGGCAAGATCGCCGATCTGCAGATGCGCCTCGCCGAGATACTCGCGCACCAGCGTGTAGTTCGGGTCGATGCGCAGCGCTTCCTCGTAATAGCCGAGGCCGACCGTGACGCGGCCGGAATGGCGATGTGAATAGCCGAGATAGTTGAGGATGCGCGGATCCTGCTTGTTGGCGGCGAGCGTCAGCACCGAGATCGCCTCGTCATAGCGCCCGGCCATCGCCAGATCGTGGCCAGCTTCGTAGATGCTGTCGTCATCCAGCATGCCATATTGCGGCGTTACGCATTTCTTCTTCTTCTTGTCCCAGACCTGGCCCGTCTTGCATTGGCTGGTTGTCTGGCCGCCGCTACTACCGCCTTCACCGGCGGTGAATGCCGGCGCCGCGAACAGCGGCAGTGCAGCAATAGCTATGACCTGGATTAGCAAACGTCTGCGCATCGAAACCTCCGTGAGCGTGACAATGGCAGATTAACGCCGCCTCTGCGCCGTTTCATCCCGAAAAGCCGCCGGCAGCCGAACTATTTGGACGTCCGGGCGCATTTCCGCTCCTTGCGAACGGACGTGACGCGGGCCGCAAATCCGCTATCATCAGTCGAGCGCACGACGAGGAGAAAGGCCAGTGCAGCAGCGCCTCGAACAGGAATGGGAGCTTTCCATCGACCCGGACACGGTGCGCCTGTTTATCCTCAAGGCCAAGGCGCTGAGCGCCGCCGTCAACGAGGATTATGACGACGGTGCCGAGCACGAGGTCGAGTTCGACGGCGACAGGCACGACAGCCATCATCATGACGGCCTTGTCGAAGAGGCCTCGGAAGATCTCACCGAGGAGGAGTTCCGCGAGCTGATCAACGATCTCAATGTCGATGAAGCGGCCGAGCTGGTCGCGCTGGCCTGGATCGGTCGTGGCGACTACGACGCTTCCGAATGGATCGACGCGGTGGCCGCGGCGCGCGAGCGCGCCAACAAGCGCACTGCCAAATACCTGCTCGGCCTGCCGCAACTCGCCGACTGGCTGGAGGACGGTCTCGAGGCGATCGGCGCGTAACGGGCCGGTAATCGTTTTTGATCGCAACGCTACCACCTCCGAGGCAACCTTGCCTTGTCGGCGCCGTTTCCGGCCGATGGCAACGCTGAGCTTTTCCGGATTTTGCAGACTGGCGCTGCCCTTGGCGGCGGCGGCCTTGCTGATCACGCCGGCCGATGCCAAGCATCGTCATAGGCAGCCGCTGACACCGCGTGTGGAGCAGCCATTGACGCAGCGGGCCGATCAGCCCCTGAGGCCGAAGAGTAAGCACCGCGTGAGGCCACGGGGCAAACGACATATCGTGCCAAAGCAGACGCAACAGCAAACGCAGGACCAGCCGACCTCACCCGCCGATGTTCCGGTGCCAGAGCCACGTCCGACGGAAGCGCCGAAGGCCGACGCAACAACGATGAAAGAGCAGAAGGCTACAGGTCCAAAGCCCGCTGACGCATCCAACCGGCTCAATCAAGAAAAGTCTCGTCCCGAGCCTTCAGCCCCCGGGCCGTCAACCGAAATGGAAAACGAACCTGAGCCACCGGCCGCGGTGCCGATTCCGACACAAAGACCCGACACCGCAGAACCGGAGGTTGAACCGCCCGCTGTCGCACCGAAGCCACCGGAAAAACCGGTTGATATCGACGACAACAAGATGATGCCCGATCCGCGTTCCGCTGAACTGCCCGCCGACAAGATGCCGGAAGAGGAAGTTGCCTGTCGCGAACGGCTGAAGGCACTCGGCGTCGAATTCGAGGAACACAAGGCTGAGCACGATGCTGAGATCGGCTGCTCGATCCCCTACCCCATCATCCTGAAAACGCTTGGAAAATCGATCAGCATCGGTTCCGGCACCGAGCTCAACTGCCGGATGGCCGAGGCTGCAGCGCGCTTTGCCGCGGATGTCGTCCGGCCGGCCGTGAAGGCCGAATTCGGCGCCGATCTCAAGGTGATCAACCAGGCATCTGCCTATGTCTGCCGCCCGCGCCACGGCGGCGGCAAGCTGTCGGAACACGCCTTCGGCAACGCGTTGGACATCGCTTCCTTCACCCTTTCGGACGGCAGGACGATCGGCATCGGCCCCGCGCCGCCCGAAAAGGACGGAAAGTTCCTGAATGCGGTGCGCAAAGCCGCCTGTGGGCCGTTCAAGACCGTGCTAGGCCCCGGCAGCGACCCCGACCATGCGATGCATTTCCATCTCGATCTCGAACCGCGACGAAATGGCGGAACTTTCTGCCAATAAAGTCGACCGTCGCGCCGAGCAATGTGGGTTCAGTTCGGGCGCCTGAACTATCGAAACCATCGGCCGTGCTTGCTCAAGAGCTGGAATTGACTTAACTAGGTTGGCCGTCTCCATTCCAGCAGTCCTCAAGGAAAATCAAATGAAACATGCGGCATTTATTTTCCTGTCTCTGGCTGTGCTACTCGCACCAGGCATCGATGCTGCCTCGGCGCACACCAAGAAGCACGTAGGCAACCACAAGCATGAGAAATCTGTAAAACCTGCAAAACCTATGCCTCTGTACCAGCAGATCCAGCATCGCCACTACAAAGGCAAGTCTTTGTGCTGGCGTATGTACAACGGCAACCTAATAAACATCTGCGTCGGATAACTGACTCAAACAGCAGTAACTCGGCGCTTGGGTTGGTAGCTGTGTTGCATAAGGCTGGTCGCATTTTCGCCGCAGGCGTGAACGCCGGCACTGAGTTTTCCTTTACCCTTAATCGTTAAAATGCCGGATATCCGTCAACGGGATTCCGTCAATGGCCGGCAAATTTCGTGCCGTGTTTTCCGTCACCGCGTGCCAGTCGAAACGCGCAGCGATGGCGGCTGCTGGCCTAGCGCTGGCCGCCGTATCGGCCTGCAACACCGGCGATGTCTTCTCGCTGCAGCCTGCCGTCGATGTCGGCGGCCAGACCGCCTCTGTGCCGGAGGCGCCGCAATATTCCGGCATGCAGCGGCTCGTCCCGTCCAATCCCTATATGACCTCGGTCGCTTATCCGCGCATGGATGAGCCGATGTCGCCGGTCGAGCAGATGCCGGCGAGCGAGATCGACTGCCGCAATGAGCTGAAACGCATGGGTGTCGTCTACACGGACATCCAGCCGATCCATGAAGGCCAGTGCGGCATCGATTTTCCGGTGAAGGTTTCGGCCATTGGCAGCGTCGAGATGAAGCCGGCAGCGACGCTCACCTGCAACATGGCAGCGACCTTCGCCGCCTGGACCAGGAACGAGCTGGTGCCGGCCGCCCGCTGGCGCTATTTCTCCGGCGTCAAGACCATCCATCAAGGCTCGAGCTATTCCTGCCGCAATATCGCCGGCGAAGGCGTCCTGTCGGAACACGGCAAGGGCAACGCGCTCGACGTCATGAGCATCGAGCTCAACAACGGCGACGACATCGATGTCCGCAAGCCCGGCCTGTTCGCTTTCCGCACCCGCGGCTTCTTGAACAATGTGCGCGCCGACGGCTGCCAGTATTTCAACACGGTGCTCGGCCCGGGCTACAATTACGACCACCGCAACCACTTCCACTTCGACGTCAAGAACCGCAGGAGCGGATATCGCGCCTGCCGCTGAGGCGGCAGCCTACTGCCCAATCCACGCGACACCGCATAGAGTGGCCGCGAATGCGTTCCGGAGTGGTTTCTCTTGGGTGAGCGAAGCGTTAGGCGGCGCGCGGCGATCTGGCTGGCGGCTTTCTGCGCCTTCTATCTGGCATTCGCCTATCTCGCCGCACCGGAATTCTGGACCTGGCGGGAGCGCGGTTTCCGCACGCAGCGCTTCGAGATGGTGACGCACACGTCGCAGGGCATCCCGGGCGACCCGATCAATGTCGGCCTTGTCGGCACCGAAAAGGAGGTCGTCCGTGCCTTTGCCGTCGCCGGCTGGGACACGGCCGACGCCGTCACGCTGAGGACCGCGATCGATATCGGCGAAAGTGTCTTGTTTTCCCGTCCCTATCCCGATGCGCCGATGAGCCGCTTGCTGTTCGAAGGCCGCGCCCAGGACCTTGCCTTCGAAAAGCCGGTCGGCGACAGCGCCGACCGGCGCCATCATGTCCGCTTCTGGCAGACAAACACGGTCGGCGACGACGGCCGCCCGCTCTGGCTGGGCGCCGCGAGCTTCGACCGCGGCGTCGGCCTCAGCCACGACACTGGCGCCATCACTCACCATATCGGCCCCGACATCGACGCCGAGCGCAACTTCCTGATCGGCGACCTCAGCGCGGCCGGCCTGTTGACCGCTACCAGCGAGATTCCGGGGATCGGCGCCACGAAGAACGGCAGGAATGGCGGCGGCGATCCTTATTTCACCGACGGCATGGCGACGATCGGCCTATTGAAGATGCTGCCGTGAGGAGGGTGGCGCCGGTGCGGATCAGGTCGCGGTGATGACGATCTTGCCGAACGGCCCCTTCTCCAAATGCCCGAACGCCTGCGGCACGTCGTTGAAGCCATAGACCTTGTCGATGACCGGCTTGATGCCGAGCGCTTCGACTGCACTCGTCGGCCTTTTTCGGCACCACCCTGGGATGCCGCCTGAACAACCCGCCTGTCATGGTCCGAAATTGTCATGCTTCAAAAATAATGGCGGACTATTTTCGAATGCACTGCGGCAATGCTATTGACCGCCCATGCTTTATGTTGAAATCGCCGTCGTGGCCGTCCTCATCCTGGTGAACGGCCTTCTGGCCATGTCGGAGCTCGCCATCGTCTCGTCGCGGCCTGCCCGCCTCAAGGCGATGATCGACCGCAATGTCAGGGGTGCCGGCCGCGCGCTGGCGCTGGGCTCCAACCCCGGCAAGTTCCTGTCGTCGGTGCAGATCGGCATCACCCTGGTCGGCGTGCTGTCCGGCGCCTTTTCCGGCGCCACCCTCGGCGAGCGGTTGGCGCAATATTTGGCCTCGACCGGCGTCCGCGAGACCATTGCCGACCCCGTCGGCGTCGGCATCGTCGTCGCGGTCATCACCTATGCCTCGCTGATCGTCGGCGAGCTCGTGCCGAAGCAGATCGCGCTGAGGGATCCAGAGCGCGTCGCCGTAAGGGCGGCGCCCGCAATGACCATCCTCGCAACCGTCTCGGCGCCGCTCGTCTTCCTGCTCGATATTTCCGGCCGCGCGATTCTGTGGCTGCTCGGCCAACACGGCGAGGCGGAAGAAAAGGTGACCGACGAGGAGATCAAGATGCTGGTCGCCGAGGCCGAGCATCACGGCACCATCGAATCCGACGAGCGGCGCATGATCGCCGGCGTCATGCGCCTCGGCGACCGCGCCGTGCGCGCCGTGATGACGCCGCGCACCGAGGTCGACTGGCTGAACCTGCAATCCGACGAAGCCACGGTTCGAAAACTTTTGATGGATACCCAGCACTCGCGACTGCCTGTCGGCGACGGCAATGTCGACGCCATGGTCGGCGTCATACAGACACGCGATGTGCTGGCCGCCCTTCTTGCCGGCAGGGTGCTGGATCCGCGCCAGCATGTGCGCGCCGCCCCCATCGTGCACGACCAGGCCGACGCGCTCGACGTGCTGCAGAAGCTCAGGGAATCGGACGTGCCCATGGCGCTCGTCCATGACGAATACGGCCATTTCGAAGGCATCGTCACGCCGGCCGACATCCTGGAAGCGATCACCGGCGTGTTCCGCTCGGACCTCGAGGCTGGCGAGGAAGAAAACGCCGTCAAGCGCGAGGACGGCTCATGGCTGCTCGCAGGCTACATGCAGGCCGACGAGATGGCCGAAGTGCTGGGCATCGACCTGCCGGAGAACCGCGACTATGAGACCGTGGCCGGCTATGTGCTGTCGCATCTGCACCACCTCCCCAACACCGGCGAATGCGTCGACGCGCAAGGCTGGCGCTTCGAAGTGGTCGACCTCGACGGCCGCCGCATCGACAAGCTGATCGCCACCCGCCTGCCCGACGGACACCGCCCGATCGCGCGGCGGTAGCCGGCAACATTCGCCGATTGGAGGGAGCGTGTCGGTTGACGCGCTATGGCTTCGCTTTCCTCACCTATGATTGACCGGCCAAAAGCTGGGAAACACGGCGAAAGCGTCTATATCGGCAGCCATGGATGCATCGAGCGACCACCCGCTGAACGACGAGCTTCTCTCGGACATCCAGCGTCTGTCTTTCGACTATTTCCTCAAAGAGGCCAACCCGGCCAACGGCCTGATCGCCGACCGCAACACCGCCGGATCGCCAGCCAGCATCGCCGCCGTCGGCCTCGCTTTGTCGTCCTATCCTGTCGGAGTGGCGCGTGGTTTCATGACCCGCGCCGCCGCGGTCGAGCGGACGCTCGCCACGCTTCGCTTCTTCCGCGACGCGCCGCAGGGACTGGAGCCCGACGCCGCCGGCTACAAGGGCTTCTACTATCATTTCCTCGACATGAAGACCGGACGCCGCGTCTGGAACTGCGAGCTGTCCACGGTCGACACCGCGTTTCTGCTGGCGGGTGTCCTGGCCGCCGGCGCCTATTTTGACGCCGACGACGAATCCGAACTGGAAATCCGTCGACTTGCCGACGTGCTCTACCGCCGCGCCGACTGGCGCTGGGCGCAGAATGGCGGCGCCACCGTCACCCATGGCTGGCGGTCCGGGAAAGGGTTTCTGCGCTACCGCTGGGAGGGTTACGACGAGGCGCTGATCCTCTACATGCTGGGCCTCGGCTCGCCGACTTTCCCGCTGCCGCCCGAGAGCTATGCGGCCTGGCTGTCCACTTACAAGTGGAAGAAGATCTATGGTCGCGAGCTGGTCTATGCTGGCCCGCTCTTCATCCACCAGTTCTCGCATATCTGGATCGATTTTCGCGGCATCCGCGACGCTTTCATGCGCAAGCACGGCAGCGACTATTTCGAGAACAGCCGCCAGGCGACCTACCTCCAGCGCGACTACGCCATTCGCAATCCGAAGGGCTTCGTCGGCTATGATGAGAATTGCTGGGGCATCACCGCCAGCGACGGCCCGGGCCTGAAAAAACTTCAGCTGACGATCGGTGGGCGCCGTTTCTTCGGCTATCTGGCGCGCGGCGTGCCCTTCGGTCCCGACGACGGCACGCTGTCGCCATGGGCGGCGATCACCTCGCTGCCCTTCGCGCCGGAAATCGTGTTGCCGGCGCTTCGTTACTTTCACGAGATCGACCTGCACGAAGGCAATCCCTACGGCTTCACCGCCAGCTTCAATCCGACCATCGCCGTCGCCGACGGCCGGGCCTGCGGCTGGGTGTCGCCGGACCATGTCGGCATCAACCAGGGGCCGATCGCCCTGATGATCGAGAATTACCGGTCGGATTTCCTGTGGCGACTGATGCGCCGCGTGCCGGCCATCACCGCCGGACTGCAACGAGCCGGATTTTCGGGCGGCTGGCTGTAAGAGCGAGTCGTCGCGCGCTGCTGCGCATATCCGGCGTTGGCGCGGTTGCCGTATTCAAGTCAAAGCTCATATTTATACTTATTATATTACGAGTAGCTAATGTTGCTTTTAAGTAACGGTGCACAAATAAATCAGTAATCGACGATTCAACTTCGCGACGGGAATCAAACGCCAAGTTAACCTCTTGTCGATTTGGTCGGCACGCCGTGCGGGCCATCGCGGCAGATTTCTGGGCGGGCAGACCAATGAAGACGAGCGGCGGAGCGCTTCGGCGCATTCGGAATGGGATGCTCCTTGCCGGCGTGAGCGGCGCGGCGATCGCCTGCCTTCCGGGCGCCGCCTCGGCCGCGACCTATTTCGTCAGCACTGACAGCGAGTTGCGCGCTGCCATTACTGCGGCGAATGGAGACGGCGATTCCAACTCGACGATCGTGATGACCGCCAGCTTTGCCACGGCGAGCACTTCACTTCCGGTGCCGACCAAGTCCATCACGATCGACACGCAAGGTTTCACGCTTTCGGGCCCGGCAAACAGCGGCATCGTAATCACAGGCACCGGCGCCGTCAGGACACTGGTGGGCACGTTCATGGGCACCGACGGCGGGAGTTCAGGGGCGGGGCTGCAAATCCGAAACGGGGCGTCGGTTACGAATATGGGCCTCGTCGAGGGCGGAACAAACTCTATAGGAAATGGCGGTGCCGGCGTCGATTTTGGCGGCGCTGCCACCGCCTTAGTCAATCACGGAACCGTCCGCGGTGGGCCAAGTGCAAGCGGCACTGGAGGCATCGGCGTCTTGGTGCGAAGCGGTGCCGGTCAGATCGTCAACACCGGCACGATCGAAGGGGGTGGCGCCGGTGGAGGCGCGATCGTGGCCAACGGCGCCACCGTCTCGATCGATGTCGTCAACAGCGGCACGATCCGCGCCGGCGCCGGGGCCAACGCGATTGGGTGGAGTTCGGGCATCACGCCGACGACGGGCGTCATCCAACTGGAGCTGCAGGATGGCTCGCAGATATTCGGCAACGTGGTGGCGAACGCGGCGGCGACTACGGATCGCCTTCGTCTCAGCGGGACGGGCTTCTCGATCCTGGATGGTTCGATCGGTACCGCCGGGCAATACCAGAACTTCGACATCTTTGAGAAGACCGGCAGCGGCACCTGGACGCTGACGGCGAACAACACGGCTACGACCAATTGGGATATCCAACAGGGCACGCTGCAGCTCGGCAATGGCGGCACTACCGGCAGCATCATCGGCGATGTAACCAATAGCGGCACTTTAGCCTTCGACCGCTCCAACACCTACAGCTATGCCGGCGTCATCTCGGGCAGCGGCGCGGTGACTCAGATCGGAACCGGCACGACCGTACTTGCCGGCGACAACAGCTACAGCGGGGGCACGACGATCTCGGCCGGCACTCTGCAGCTCGGCAATGGCGGCGCGACCGGCAGCATCGTCGGCAATGTCGTCAACAACGGCACGCTGGCTTTCAAACGCAGCGACACACTTGCATATTCCGGCATCATCTCCGGCACGGGCGCGGTGCGCCAGCTCGGCTCCGGCACCACGGTGCTCACCGGAGCCAATACCTATAGCGGCGGAACCACGATCTCCAATGGCGTGCTGTCGGTCTCCGCCGATAACAATCTCGGCGATGCCTCTGGCGGACTGGCCTTCAACGGCGGCACGCTGCAGACGACGTCCGCGTTCACCAGCGGCCGCAATGTCACCCTGACCGGCAATGGCACGTTCCAGACCGATGCCGACCTTGGCCTGACAGGCGCCATCAGCGGCAGCGGCCTTTTCACCAAGACCGGCGCCGGTACGCTGACTTTGTCGGGCAACAACAGCTATACCGGCGGCACGCGAATTCTGGGTGGGACCCTCGAGGCCGAGGGCGGCAACGCGATCGGCGACCAGTCTGCCGTGGTCGCCCAGGCCGGTGTGTTCCGCGTCCTCGACAACGAGACCATCGGCATGCTCTCGGGAGATGCCGGCACGGTGGAGCTCGTCGGCAACCTCACGACCAGCACGAATTTCGCCAACACGACTGCGTTGTTCTACGGCGGCATCACCGGAACCGGCGACTTCGTCAAGAACGGCGCCTACCGCCAGGTGCTGGCCGGCAACAGCAGCTATCAGGGCGCGACACAAATCCTGGCCGGCACGCTCTTTGCGCTCGGTACGGGCATCGACTCCATTCCCGACTCCTCGGCCGTGACGGTGGCGGCCGGCGCTACACTGTCGCTTGTGCGGCCCCCTCTCTCCCCTATCTTCACGGGCATAGACAGCGACGACGAGACGATCGGCTCGTTGTCGGGTGCCGGCAATGTGAATCTCGGCGACAGGAAACTGACGATCGGCGGCGACGCCAGCACCATTTTCTCCGGTGTGATCTCAGGCGCCGGCGGCTCTCTTGCCAAGCTCGGCAACGGCACACTTACGCTCTCGGGCACTAGCACCTATACCGGCGCGACCACGATCGAGGCCGGCAAGCTTTCGGTCAAGGGCTCGATTGCCAATTCCGCCGTCACCATTCTCAACGGCGGCGCGCTTGGCGGCAACGGCACGGTCGGCGCCACGACGCTGCAGGCCGGCGGCGTGATCGCGCCGGGCAACTCGATCGGCACGCTGACCATCGATGGCAACTACGCCGGGGCAGGCGGCACGCTGGAGATCGAGGCGATGCTCGACGGCGATGCCTCTTCCGCCGACCGACTCGTCATCACCGGCGACACTTCCGGGGCAACCTATGTCAAGGTTATCGGTGTCGGCGGCTCGGGCGCGCAAACCAGCGAAGGCATCAAGATCGTCGATGTCGGCGGCATCTCGGCCGGTACGTTCAGCCTGCTCGGCAACTACGTCTTCGAGGGCGATCAGGCCGTGGTCGCCGGAGCCTATGCCTACCGGCTCTACAAGAACGGCATCAGCACGCCTTCCGACGGCGACTGGTATCTGCGCTCGTCCCTGATCAGCCCCGACGACCCGACACCGCCGGTCGATCCGACGCCGCTCTATTCGCCTGCCGCGCCGATCTACGAGGCCTATGCCGGTGTGCTGCAGAGCTTCACCCAGCTCGGCACGCTGCAGCAGCGCGTCGGCAACCGCTCTTGGGGCGGAACGCAATCGGGTGCGGGCGACGGCGTCGAACAAGGCAGCCCGATCTGGGGGCGCATCGAGGCGTCGCACAGCGAGTTCGATCCGGGTACGACCACGACCGGAACCGACTATGACGCCGACCTCTGGAAGTTGCAGGCGGGTCTCGACACCCTGCTGTCCGAGACCGAAGCCGGCGTCCTGATCGGCGGCGTCACCGTCCACTACGGCACGGTGAAGTCGGACATCTCCTCGTTCTTCGGTACCGGCTCGATCGATACGACCGGCTACGGCCTGGGCGGCACGCTGACCTGGTATGGCAAGAACGGTTTTTACGTCGACACGCAGGCTGAGCTGACCTGGTTCGACAGCGATCTTTCCTCCGCGACGCTCGGCAAGAAACTCGCCGACGGCAATAACGGCTTCGGCTATGGCCTCGGCATCGAGGCCGGACAGAAGATCGCGCTGCAGGGCAACTGGTCGCTGACGCCGCAGGCGCAGCTCAGCTATTCCTCGGTCGATTTCGACAGCTTCACCGATCCCTATGGGGCGCTGGTCTCCAACGTCAGCAGCGACAGCCTGATCGGCCGCCTTGGACTGTCTGCCGACTATGAGAGCGAATGGAAGGGCAAGGCGGATCGGTCGAGCCGCTCGCATGTCTACGGCGTCGCCAACCTCTACTACGACGTCCTCGATGGCTACGATGTCGACGTCTCAGGCGCCAAGCTTGTCAGCAAGGCGCAGCCGCTCTGGGGCGGGCTTGGCGTCGGCGGCTCGCTGAGCTGGGCCGACGACCGCTACTCCGTCCACGGCGAGCTGCTCGCGCGCACCAGCCTGGAGGATTTCGGCGAAAGCCACGCTTTTGGCGGCACGGTCGGCTTCAAGGTAAAGTGGTAAGCAGGAACGACCGCTACCTGAGAAGGCGTTCGTTCCGGCAGTTGCGTGTGGCTTGGCTAGGGCAGCAACACGACCTTGCCGGTCGAGCGGCGCGCCTCGATCAGGCGGTGAGCTTCGCCGGCCTGATCGAGTGGAAAGCGGCCTCCGATTGTCGCCAGCAGCCGGCCCGTCGACGCCAACTGGAACAGGGTGGATAAGCTGTCTCTCAACACCTCGGCAGACAAACGCGGCAGCAGCGCGAACCCCTCGAGCGACTGGTTGCGGCCGACCATCGCCTCCAGGTCTGGGGTCGACAACGCAAACCGGCTGAGCGCTGCAAAGACGAGCGCGCCGCCGGGGGCCAAAGCCGAGAGAGCCGCCGGCGTCGTCGCGCCGCCAACCGTATCGTAGATGATGTCGACCCCCATGCTGCCGGCCGCCTCGCGGACCTGCGCTGGCCATTCTGCCTCACTGGAGTCGATCGCCACATCGGCGCCCAGCGACGAAGCGAAATCGAGCTTCGCCTTGCCGCCGGCCAGCGCGATGATGCGGCTAGCGCCCTGCCCCCGGGCCAGTTGGACGAGCAATGAACCGACGCCGCCTGCCGCGGCGGGAATGAGCACCGTCTTGTTGGCGGGCGGGCTTTGCCTGAGCAGATGCAAGGCCGTCAGCCCTTGCACCATCAAGGCCGTCGCTTCCTCGAAGGAAAGCGCATCCGGCACCGGCACGGCCAGGCCGGCGTCGATCGTCACATACTCGGCATGACCGCCGAAAGGCCGCTCCGAGACAAACAGCGGCGCCGCCACGCGGCTTCCCAGGAGGCGAGGGTCCACGCCCTCGCCGACTGCCTCGACGGTGCCGGCGGCTTCGACGCCTGGGAACATCGGCAGCCCTGGTGTGGCCGCGTAGCGATCCGCCCGCATCAGCACCTCGAAGAAGTTGATGCCGGCGGCCCCGACCCTTATCAGGACCTCGCCGGCTCCCGCGACGGGTGTCGGGACGTCGACGACCTCAAGCACCTCTGGGCCGCCGAAGCGGTTGTACTGAACGGCTTTCATGGCAAGCTCCGATCGCTATGGCATCGGTCGCGCTTTGCCACTATCTGCGCTGTCGTTTCTACACACTCATTTGTCCGCTTCTCACCAGGAGGTGACCATGGCCCGCACAATCAAGAAACTGCCGATGCTGCCGGCGGAGCGCGCCCTGAAAGTTGTCTCGGGCCGCTGGAAAGCGGTGATCCTCTATTATCTGTTCGATGGCCCGCGCCGTCTCTCGGCGCTCAAGGCATTGATGCCCGGCATCACCCAGAAGGTGCTGATCGAGCAGTTGCGCGAGATGGAGGAGCACGGGCTGGTGAGCCGCGAAATCTTCGCTGAGGTCCCGGCGCGTGTGGAATATTCGGCGACGCCTCTCGGTCTCAGTCTCGAGCCGATCCTTTTGGCGCTTTGCCAATGGGGACAGCACCACGCCGACGAGCTGAACGAACGGGAGCACATTGCCGACTGCATCATCAGGCCAAGGCAGGCCGCTGAGGCTTCCGCAAATTGAAAGGGGCGGCGCAAGCGCCGCCCCTTTGTCCATTGGGAGGATAATCTCGATCGACGGCTCAAGCCGCCTTGGCTTCAGCGTCAATCGCATCGGCAGCGCGAGCCGCCTTCAGCACTTTCGCCCACCAGGCGACGTCGTTCACGAGCGCGGCCGCAGCCTGGTTCAGATGCTCGATGTCCTCGAGCTTCTTTTCGCCCTGGCGAACCGCAAGGAAATCGCCCCAGGCGATGTGGACAGCCGACTTGACCGGCGCCATCTGCAGCTCGACGGCATGCAGCCGGAGCTGTTCGACGGCGCGCGAGCCGCCGACGCTGCCGTAGCCGACGAAACCGGCCGGCTTCTTGTTCCACTCATTGGCGGCATAGTCGATCGCGTTCTTGAGCACGGCGGTCGGGCCATGATTGTACTCGGCGGTGGTAAAGATGAAGCCGTCGAACTCGGCGACCTTCTTCTGCCAGCGCTGCGCCACCTCGTTCTGCGACGGCGCCCAGGCTGACGATGCGACCTCGTCGAAGAAGGGCAGCGGGAAATCGCGCAGATCGACGACTTCGACGTCGATGTCGGCATGCGTCTTGGCGATCTTGGCGATCCACTGCGTCGGCACGTCAGCGAAGCGGGCGGCGCGCGTCGAACCGACGACAATGGCGATTTTGGGCTTGGACATCTTGGGCTCTCCTTGCGGGAATTTTTGGTATCGTTTGGATACCGGCGCTATATGTGATACTGACAAATCGCCACGCAAGGAGGCACGTTTTTGTTACTGAGGCACCCGCACAACACCGAGGACTGCCGCGCCGTTTCGGAAATCCTGCAACGGGTCGGCGACAAATGGACAGTTCTGGTGGTCGGCAAGTTGGGCAACGGGGCGATGCGCTTCAACGAATTGCGCACGGCCGTCGGCGGCATTTCACAGAAGATGCTGACCAGCACTTTGCGCGGTCTTGAACGTGACGGCTTCGTCACGCGAAAAGTGTTTCCGACCATTCCGCCGCGTGTCGATTATGAGCTGACGGAGCTCGGCCACGAGCTGCTGGTGCCGGTCGGCGCACTCGGCGAATGGGCGCGCAGGAATACCGAAAGGGTCAAGGCCGCCCGCGCAAAGTTTGATGGCACGCGGGCTTGAAAGCCTTGCACCACAAGGGATTTGAGTTTCTTGGGTGGAAGGCTTTGCCCACCGAAGAAGCGCGCACGGCTATATCTTGGAATCTTTCCGCTTGTCGTATTGGACGCGATGTCAGTCTAACGCCTGCTCGACTCTGATGACGAGGACCGCGTTTTAAAGACAGCCATTCAGGCTTTTGACCTGGTGCTGCCACAAGGCGTTGGATTGCAGATCGCGCGCGTCGCGCCCTGCGTCTCAACGCTCCCGTTGCCATGCAATTGGGCGGTGCGCGGAAGATCTTTTTTCACCTCGGCATAGGCCGTTATGCCGAGCAGGCAGACCAGGGCGACGAGGGCTGCCACCAGCCAGCCGTTCAGCATGTGTTGACGCATTGTCTTTCCTCCAACACCCTCAGAATTGAGCGCGAAGGCAACCATTGGATGTCGCGAAGCACATTGCTCGCGCAGGCGATGTTACAAATGACTCTGGATTGGAGAATCGCCTTCGTCAGCTTTCGGCCGGAACCGGCTTCGGTTTGCCCTCGCCGTCGAGCGCCACCATGACGAAATCGGCATGGGTGACCTTTTCCATCAGGTCGGAGAGGTAGCGTTGCGCCCAGGCCTCGACCTTGAGCGTCATCGAGGTGCGGCCGACGCGCTCGACATGCGTGTAGATGCAGAGCGTGTCGCCGATCTTCATCGGCTTGGCGAAGGACATCTCCTTCACCGCCGCCGTCACCACGCGGCCCTTGGCGCGCTCGGCCGCGCGGATGCCGCAGGCAAGGTCCATCTGCGCCATCACCCAGCCGCCGAAGATGTCCCCGGCCGCATTGGCGTCGGACGGCATGGCCAGCGTCCTCAGCGTCAGGTCGCCAAGCGGCCGTCCGTCCGCGTAATGCACCATGGGGAGACAACTCCTTGCCAGATTGACGAAATTGCGTAGCGATCACGGGATGAATGGTCAACGCCGGAACGGCAGGTTGGAGAGCTTGTATGGCACGTCGCATCCTCATCGATTTCGAGACGACGCCGGGCGACCACGATCTCAACTTCAAGATCTGGATATTCGCCGAGGACCTTTATCGCGCCTTGCGATCGAACGAACTCGCGTCGCTTTCGCTCGACGATGTGGATCGCGTCTCGTCGCAACTCACCATACCGGTTCGCTCGAAGCGGCGCGTGCGTCGTACCGCTGCAGTGATCGAACAATTGCTGGAAGAACATTTCCTCACGCAGGTCGCCCGGCTGTCGGTTACCGACGAAGCCGGCCAGCCTGTCGATTAAACCAGCACTTCCGGGGCGATTCCGACACGAACGCCGGTCGCTTTTTTCACAAGCCATGCCGGAAGCCCCGGCGACGACGTCAGCCGGCAGTGTCTAGGGTAAGCCCCGGATTTCGGAGCCGCCCGCGCATCATGCAGACATATGACTTCATCATCGTCGGCTCCGGCTCGGCCGGCTCGGTTGTTGCCGAAAGGCTCTCGGCCTCAGGCCGCTTTTCGGTGCTGGTGCTGGAGGCGGGCGGAAGCGACCGCCGCTTCTATGTCCAGATGCCGCTCGGCTACGGCAAGACCTTCTTCGATCCGGCCGTCAACTGGAACTACAAGGCCGAGCCTGATCCCGGCCTCAGCAACAATGCCGACCACTGGCCGCGCGGCAAGCTGCTCGGCGGATCGAGCTCGATCAACGCCATGGTCTTTATCCGCGGCGCGCGCGAGGATTTCGACGCCTGGGCCGCCGCCGGCAATCCGGGCTGGAGCTATGACGAGCTGCTGCCCGCCTTCAAGGCGCTGGAGGACAATGAGGCCGGCGCGGACCAATGGCGCGGCGTCGGCGGCCCGTTGCATATCACCGATTGCTCGAACGCCGTGCACCCGCTGACGAAGCGCTATTTGGCGGCCGCACAGCAGGCCGGGCTGCCGTTCAATCCGGATTTCAACGGCGCTTCGCAGGAAGGTGTCGGCGTCTACCAGATCACCACCCGGAACGGCCGCCGCATGTCCGCGGCGCGGGCCTTCCTGCGCCCGGCCATGAAGCGCGGCAACGTCCGCGTCGAGACCAACGCGCTCGCGACGAAAATCCTGTTCGAGGGCAAGCGCGCCGTCGGCGTCGAATATGAGCTGAATGGTGAGAAGAAAACTGTCCGCGCGGCCCGCGAGGTGATCCTGTCCGGCGGCTCGGTCAACTCGCCGCAATTGCTACAACTCTCCGGCGTCGGCCCCTCGGCGCTGCTCACCGGTCTTGGCATCCCCGTCGTCCACGCCAACGATAATGTCGGCGCCAACCTGCAGGACCATGTCGGCATCAACTACACCTTCAAGGGCAAGCTGCCGACGCTCAACCAGATCCTGCGTCCATGGTGGGGCAAGCTGCTCGTCGGCATGCAATACATCCTCTTGCGCTCGGGCCCGCTGTCGCTGTCGATGAACAATGCCGGCGGCTTCTTCCGCACCGACCCGTCAATGACGCGGCCGAACATGCAGCTTTATTTCCAAGCCTTCTCGACGGTCATTCCGAAGAGCGGCGAGCGCCCGATCCTGACGCCCGACCCGTGGCCCGGCTTTTCCATCGGCCTTTCCAATTGCCGCCCGTCGAGCCGCGGCGAGATCATGATCCGCTCGAAGAATCCGCGCGACTATCCGAGGATCACGGCCAACGCCTATTCCACCAACGCCGATGTCGACGAGATGCTGGCGGCGGTGAAATTCGTGCGCAAGATCGCCGCGATGCCGGCCATGGCCGAGATCATTGTGGAAGAGGTTTTGCCTGGTCCGTCAATCACATCCGATGCCGATCTGATTCAGGATTTCAGGAAGCGCTCGGGCACCGTCTATCATCCGGTTTCGACCTGCCGCATGGGACCGGATGCCTCGCGCGCCGTCGTCGATCCGCGGCTGCGCGTGCATGGCCTCGATGGCCTGCGCGTCATCGACGCTTCGATCTTTCCCGACAACATCACGGGCAACACCAACGCCGCCTCGATCCTCACCGGATGGAAAGGCGCCGAGCTGGTTCTGGAGGATCAGAAATGAAAGTCACCGACGTCAAGACCTGGGTTGTCGGCAACCCGCCGCCCGGCATCGGCGGCAAGTATTTCATCTTCGTCAAGCTCACCACCGACGGCGGCGTGGTGGGCTACGGCGAGGCCTACAACGCAACTTTTTCGGCGCATGTCACGGCCAGGATGATCGAGGACATGGCCGAGCGCTATTTGATCGGCCGTGATCCGCACGATGTCGAGAACCTGTTCCGCCGCGTGTATTCCTCCGGCTTCACCCAGCGACCCGATGTCTCCGGCATGGGCTGCTTCTCGGCGCTCGAAATGGCCTGTTGGGACATTATCGGCAAGGAGGCGGGCAAGCCGGTCTACAAGCTGCTCGGCGGCCAGGTGCACGAGACGCTGCGCTCCTATACCTACCTTTATCCGCACACCGGCAGCGTCCATTCGGAGGATGCGCGCGGCCAGAACGTCTATAACGATCCCGACATGGCCGCCGCCTGCGCGCTGGAATATGTCGAGCAAGGCTTCAACGCCGTGAAGCTCGACCCAGCCGGCCCCTACACCGCCTATGACGGCCATCAGCCGCGCCTCATCGACATCGATCTTTCGGCGCGCATGATCAAGGCGATCCGCGAGGCCGTCGGCACCAGGGCCGACATCCTGTTCGGCACGCATGGCCAGTTCACCGCTTCCGGCGCGCTGCGCCTCGCACGCGCCATCGAGCCCTACGATCCGCTGTGGTTCGAGGAGCCGGTGCCGCCGGACATGCCCGAGGTGATGGCGCAGGTCGCCCGCGCCACCTCCATTCCAGTCGCCACCGGCGAGCGGCTGACGACAAAATCGGAGTTCGCACGCGTCATCGAGAACCGCGCCGCGACCATCCTGCAGCCCGACCTCGGCCGCTCTGGCGGCATTCTCGAAACCAAGAAGATTGCCGCCATGGCCGAGGCCTATCACATCCAGGTCGCGCCGCATTGTTATTGCGGGCCGATCGTCGGCGCCGCCAACATCCAGCTTGCGGTGACGCTGCCCAACTTCCTCATCCTGGAATCGCTGAAGCAGTGGGACGGCTTCCACGCTACGCTGCTCAAGAAGAAGATCGAATGGCAGGACGGCAACGTCATCCCATCAAAGGAGCCCGGTCTCGGGGTCGAGCTCAACGAAGAGGTCTGCGATGCGCATCCTTACAGCGGCAAGGAATTGCACCTGCAAATGATGCAGACGCCGCTGATGCCGTGACCGCGCGCCTCGCCTATGCCTTCATCGGCCTCGGCCATCTCGGCGGCAACCTTGCCGCCAGCCTGCTACGCAACGGCTTCGCCGTCACCGTCTTCGACCGCGACCCGTCGCCGATCGAGAGGCTTGTCGCGCTCGGCGCGACAGCCGCCAGGAGCCCGGCCGAGGCAGTCGCCCACGCCGGCAACGCGATCACTTGCCTGCCCTCGCCCAAGGTGAGCGAGGCGGTGCTGACCGGCCCTGACGGACTGCTGGACGGCCTGCCCGCTGGCGGCACCTGAATCGAGATGTCGACCAATGGCCGCGACGAGATTTTGCGGCTGTCGGCGCTGGCGTTGGCGAAGGGCGTCGAGACGCTTGAATGCCCGGTCACCGGCGGCGTGCATTTGGCCGCGGTTGGAAAGATAACCGCGCTGGTCGGCGGCGACGCCGCACTCTATGAACGGCATCGCCCTGCAATCGAGGCGATGTGCGCAAAATCGTTCCTGATGGGTCCGGTCAGTTCGGCGGCGGTGATCAAGGTCATCACCAACATGCTGGCCTTCATCCATCTGGTCGCCGCCGGCGAGGCACTGATGCTGGCCAAGCAAGGCGGACTCGATCTCGCCCAAGCCTATCATGCGATCGTCGCCTCCTCCGGCAACAGCTTCGTGCACGAGACCGAAAGCCAGCTCGTCTTGAACGGCTCCTACGACATCGGCTTCACCATGGACCTGGCGCTGAAGGACCTCGGCTTCGCGCTTGCCATGGGCAAGGATTTCGGCGTGCCGCTCGATCTGGCAACCCGTGTCAACGCGATTTTCGAGCAAGGCAAAGAAGCTTATGGCGGCGACGCCTGGTCGACGCGGATCGTCAAGCTGCTCGAGGATGCCGTTGGAGCCGAGCTTCGCGCATCGGGTTTTCCGGCCAAGCTTGAAGTATAACCGGCAAAATTTAGCCAGCCATTTCAATCATCTAATCGCACGCGCGGAATCAACCCCTAAGGCAGTTGATTCAACATCTCAGCGTCAGCGCGCCGGGCAGGATTTCGAAAGTCGCAGGGATTCGGCCCGGTGACTCGCCGTCTATGTCGACCAGCGCGCCGTTCTTCTCCACATCGCCAACCGGCTCCACCAGCACCTTGCAGCCGCGCAGTATGGTGATCGCCGGGTGGTTGCGGTGGCGCCCGCCATAGAGCAGCCGGATGTCCCGGATCAGCCCGAGCTTGTTCTGCGCCCGCACGATGACGATGTCGAACTGGCCGTCGGAGAGATCGGCGTCGGGCGCGATCATCATGCCGCCGCCGAAGAACTTGCCGTTGGCGACCGCCACCAGCGCCATGCGCGCCTCGATCGGCTCGCCGTCGTCTATGGTGATCCTGACCTCCTGGAAGCGGTAGCGGAGGAACTCCAGCACCGTGCGCCAGAAGAACAGCGCCTTGACCGAGACCTGGCCCTTGCGCTTGTCGGCATTGACCGCGCGATCGGTGGCGCCTGATAGGCCGAGACTGGCGATGTTGATGAAATGACGGCTGGCCAGCGCGCCGTGGTCGTCGATATAGCTGATGCGTCCGGCGTCGATCTTGCGCGCGCTGGCGCCGGCGATGCGCGCCAGCGCTTCCTCGATGTCGTCCGGCAGGCCCAGCCCTCGCGCGAAATCGATGCCGGTGCCGCAGGGCAGCAGCCCAAGTTCGCTCGTCCGGCCGGTCTCGAATTCTGCCTGCAGCAGCCCGTCCGCCACCTCGCTGGCCGTGCCGTCGCCGCCGGCGGCAATCACCAGGTTGCAGCCATCGACCGCGAGGTCGATCGCCAGCCGCTCGGCATCGCCGCTGGTTTGCGTTTCGCGCAGATCGAATTCACCGAAATGCTTCTTGAGCGATGCGGCAACCTCGGGCCAATGACGCTTCAGCTTGCCGCCTCCCGCAATCGGATTGAGAACCACCCCGACCTTCAATCCGACCTCCCCCGAGGCATGCCGCCCAACCTGGACGGCGGTTTTGGACAGCGACATAGATCTGACAAGAGCCGAAGCTGAGCCAACAGTCCTTTGCCGGCATTGAAACCCGGGCCGGTCGGCGGGGCAAGGCTCCATCGTTCGAAGGGTCACGCAAATGGCGGGGCAGGCTGTCTAAGGGGTTTGGGCCGCAAATTCAGGGACTTGTCACGTCGATCCCCGATAATCCCGCTATCCACAGGTTCGCGTGTATTCCGCAAAGCCATTACCCGGCGTACATTGAACCCATCTCAGGCGGCTACCGAACGCCTCGCCGAAAGGCAAAGCGCAAGGCGGATTTCCTGAGGCCCGTACGAGCCGGAACGAGAGCAGGTTCGCCTGTTGGAGGGACGGATGTCGGCGGGGCCGCGGAAAGCGTGCGAACGCCAACGGCGGACCGATGCTGCCATGAAGGCCGGTGAAAACCTTCGATGGCACGCTGGGCGAAGCCCGCAAGGGTGGAGATCGGCGTGGTCCGGAACGGGCGCTGCCCCTCGGGTGGCGACTGGCAGGACCGTCAAAATCAAGGCCGGCTTGGCGCGACGACTTTACGGAAGTTGCTGCCGCGACTGGTTCCTGATCTGACAGGGAGGCGCTGGGAGAAATCCCAGCGCCGACTGTCTTTTTGGCTGCCGCTTCAACACATCTTTCCGGCGCTGCAACTGATGTTTTCCGGCCACAGTCGCAAGCCAAGCAATCTTCCGTAACGCGCGGTCATGCACAATTCACAATCGCGGCCAAATCCCGCCTTGTTCCCCGGCGATTGATCGGCCTGGGAACGAATTCAAAGGGACAGGACCGTGATCAAGACCGCCCTTGTCGCCATGACCATCGTCGGCTGCGACTGCGACGCCAAGCTCTGCGAATATATCGGCGAGACGCCCGCCAAATGGGCGACGATCGCCGACTGCGAGGCGGCGATGAAGAGCCAGATGCTGCATCAGCGCAACTTCAACTATCCGCTGGTTTCCGGCATCTGCCGCACCAAGGGCTCGGCATCGACCTCGGAGCTCGCCGCGAAAGCGTCCGGGCCGGAGCTGAGGCCGATGAACCGCACCGTCGAAACCATCGCTCCGTTGCCGCCCGAGCTCAGCCATCGTCCCAGCGTCCCGGTCGGCGAGACGGTGACGGCCAGCGAGACGGAAGCCGCGCGGCCGGTCGCCTTCGAGAGCGCGGTCGACGGCGGCAGCGCCGTGCTCTACCGCACCAAGGCCGGTTATGCCGTGGTCAAGACCGATCTCGGCCGCGCCGCGACCGCGACGGTCGACATGGCCAAGCGGTCGGCAAACTGGCTGACGGGACTCGTGCCGAGCGGGCTGTAGGAGCAATTCCAGGAAAAGCGTGAAGCGGTTTTCCGTCCGGAACTGCGTAAAACAAAAAGTCCACCTCTAAAGCCTGACCTTCAGGGTCTCCCAAAACTTGTCGATCATCGGCTGCTCGGTTGCCGCGTCCTGGTCGCCGATGCGCGTGATGAACAGCAGCCCCTGATCGGCGAGGCCGAAGCCGACGATCTCGAAATCGGCGCTGTCGGTCCGTGTCTTCACGGTGGCCTTGATGCCGGTCAGTTGCCTGCCGTCGGCGAGCTTGCGGGTCGTCGGCTGCTGCGTCAGCGTCCCGCCCGCCTGAACCGATTCCTTCGTCATCTCCTGCAGCATCAACTGGTCGAGCGATACCGGGTTCATCTTGCCGTATTCCTGCACCACGACGATGGTGCCCAGCGCCGAGGCCGCCAGGTACTGCGTTGTGCTGTCGCCGAGGTCGGTCTCGGTGACGGAGATACGGCTCGGATGGACGAAGGAAAAAGTGCCGCCCGAGAAGGTTGCGAAGTCGTTGCGGTCGAGCCTCACCTTGGCCGTCCGGCCGCCGGGCAAGGTGACGTTCGCGTCCTCACCGGGATCGATGTCGACAGTCACGCCGTCGATCGTCAGCTTGAAGGCTTTCAGGTCCTCGGCGCGGGCGAGCCCGGCGCAAGGCAGGATCGTGGCGAGCACCGTAGCCGCAAGTCTCAGTCGCATGTCCTGTTCCTCCAAACCAGTTCCACTCCAAGCTTCGCCGGTCGCGCGACGCCGAAGTCGCTCTGCTCACCACCTATCATTCGCTCATGACAGATAGCGTGACCACTCTGAAGGCGTCGATTGATAATGCCGGCGCGTTGCGTGAAGATAGCGGCCTATCTGGAGTTGGGGGGCTTCATGACCTTTGCCGTTCGCGCCGCGCTTTGCCTGCTGCTGGCGCTCATTCCTTTGCATGTTCAGGCGCAAGGCACCGATAACAGTGACGACAAGACGGTGATGGTCGCCCCGGACGACGCCGATATGGCGGCGGCGATCGCAAAGGCACGATCCAGCCTGGATGACTTCCTGGCTTTGTCCGAAGCGCCGCCGCCCGGAACCGACAAATTCAAGTTGAAGGTCATGGTCGTCGACGGAAATGTGACGGAGCATTTCTGGGTCATCCCCTTCAAGCGGACCGCCAACGGCTTTGTCGGCATATTGGCGAACGAGCCGGAACTCGTCCGCAACGTCGTCTTCGGCCAGAACATCGAATTCACCAGGGATGATATTTCCGACTGGGGATACACCAAAAATGGTCGCCAGGTCGGCAGCTTCACCGTCTGCGTGATGTTCAAGCAAATGTCGAAGGAAGAGGCGGATTACATGCGCGCCCAATACGGCTTCGATTGTTGAACAGCATGATCGCGCCATGCCTATGCAGTGGGCAGGCAGGGATCGGTCAACAGTCGGCTTGTCAGCCGGGAAAGATCGCGCTCAGGCGTTCCGCAACCTTCCGCTTCAATGATCTCTCCAGCACCTCTACCGGCACCAGCTGCTCATGAGGGCCCCTGCGCAACCGCATGAAGGGGTACAGTTTGTAGGTAGCGATCCTGCCAAGTGTGTCGCTCTCGGCGCTGACGTCGACGACGAGAATCGAGCCTATGCGGCCGGGCCATGGCTGCCTGGCAAAGGCCGTGCCGAGGAAATCGCCGAGGCCGTAGGCGACGAGGCTGTCGCCGATGCGCTCGACCGGCTGTACGACATGGGCGTGGTGGCCGGCAATCAGTCGGACACCACACTCTGCCAGCCGCCGGGCCAGCGCCCGCGTTGCCGGCCTCGGAAAATGCCGGAATTCCCAGTCCCAATGCGGCACGGCGCATAAAAGAGCGACGCCCTCGCTAAGCCCGCGCGGCCATTCACCCGGATCGCTCTTCATGGACACACGCGCTCGAAAATCGGCTTCACCGGCATTGCGCCAAAGCGTGAAGGCGGCAAAGCCGATCGTCAGCGGCCCGGCGGCATGGTGCTGGACCGGCCCGCCAATCGTCGTGCCGATGGTGCGAATGCCGAGCCCCTTCAGCGCCACGACCGTCTCGTCGAAGCCGGCGACACCCTGGTCGAGCATGTGGTTGTTGGCGAGTGACAGCACGAGCTTGTCGCGGACAATACCGACGGCCGCGAGCGCGTCCGCCAAAAAACGCTCGGTCATGGCGTGATGGGTGCCGAGCCGCGTGCCCATCACTGCGCTCGGCCGCGCGACGATCGGGCTTTCGCAATTGCCGACGACGAGATCGGCGGAGCCGAGCAGCGCCGCAATCGCGGGGTCGCATTCCGGAGCCGTGCGATTGGCGACCGCCGAGATGTCGCCGATGAAGGCAAGCCGCACCGTCTGCGCCGGCGGCGGATCGATCAGCGTCGCCGCCGGCGCCGCGAAACCGTTCCTGTCGCCGCCGAGCGACGGTTTCAGGAATCGCGGCAGCCAGGACAGTTTGTAGGAAAGCGGATAGTTCGACACGCGATGCCCATTCGTTTGTCCTGTGTGTAGACCGTTCCGGGGATCGGTTGAAGCCGGTCTCATGGCCCCGCTCAGAGCGGACGCCGTCGGCCAACAGGTGTATGGTCGCTGCACTGTGAGTGGAGGATGACGATGACGCGCATTGCCGGCCTGGTGGCTGCAGCCTTGTTTCTGTGCCTGCCGATCTCATCGGTCGCCGCGGAAATGCCGGCAGCTGCAAAAACCCTGTTCGAGGCCAAATCCGTTTCGGAGCGGAACACCGCCCTGTCCGCGCTGGAAGCGGCGGCACCGGGCGATCCGGCATCGGCCTATGCAGCCGGCGCTGGCGAATTCTTCACCGCGCTGGAAATCCTGGCCAGCGGGCTCCACCGCCACGGCTTCGAGAGCCCGCAATCCTTCGTGTTGCCGCTGATGCGGCTTCCGGTGCCGGACAATCCCAATCCCGAGCCGCTCACTTATGAAAAATTCCGCGCCATCCTGGTCGCCTTCCGCGACCGACTGGAGAAATCCGCCGCCACGCTGGGCTCGGTGCCCGCTGATGCCGACATCGGCTTGGTGGTCGACCTCATCCATGCCGGCATCGATCTCAATGAGGATGGCAACATCGCGCCGGACGAAAGCATTGGCGCGATCATGGCCTCGCTCTCACGCGGCGGCATCGACACGAGGGATGGCGCACCGCAGCTTACCTTCCGCTTCGACCGCGCCGACGGCTATTGGCTGCAGGGTTACGCCGAGTTCCTGATGGCGCAGGCCGATTTCTGGCTGGCGCATGATTTCAAGACCATGTTCGACGGCTCCTTCCACATGCTGTTCCCGCGCGCGAAACTGCCGCTGCAGGATACGCTGGTGCCGCCGGACGGCGGGATGAGCGGCAGCATCTTCGCCTCCGAATGGCGCTTCGCCGACTTCATCTCGCTGGTGCATCTCGTCAACTGGCCGGTGGTCGAGCCGGAGCGCCGGCAGGCCGCGCGCCGTCACCTTTTGGAGATGATCCGGCTTTCCCGCGAAGACTGGAAGGCGATCCGCGCTGAAACCGACAACGACCGCGAATGGCTGCCGGGACCGCAGCAGAAGGGCATCAATCCGCTCACCGGCCTCGAGGTCGGCGAGGAGCAGGTGCAGGCCTGGCTGGCCGCGCTTGATACGGCCGAAGACCTTCTCGAAGGCCGCGTGCTGCTGCCGCATTTCCGCATCGCCGGCAAGGGCATCAACATGAAGCGCTTCTTCGACGAGCCGAAGCCTTTCGACCTCGTGCTGTCGATCACCGGCCCCGCCATCGCGCCCTATCTCGAAAGCGGGAAAATTCTCACCAGCGACGATTTCGACCAGATCCAGCGCGAGTTCGGCGGCGCCGGATTCTTGACTTTCGCGCTGTGGTTCAATTGAAGGGGAGGGAAGCGTGCGACATGCCTCCTGACAGCCTTCTGTCAGCAGCGTCCGCCGGCGACACCCGCCTCTTCACTCCGCTCTTTCCATTTCGGCCGAGTCCTCCCATATTCGGGCCATGGCCAAACGCACCGACAAGAAAACGCCCTCGCCGGCGCAAGAGGGCGCGCCGAAACGGCGCAGCCCGCTGACCGAATTCCTCGACGCTGCCGAGCCGTTGAGGCCGGGCGGCTTTGCCGAGGCGCCGCAGAGCGAGTTCTCCGGCGCGCCGCTGACCGGCTCGATCTCCGATTGGGCCGGGCAGATCGAGCGCGAGGCGGAAAAGCAGCCGAAGGCAAAGGCGCCGAAGAAGATCCCCGAACGCTCGTCCGCGCCCGGTCGCACGGCGCGCGGCACGTCAATGGGCGGCGCGGCGTCTGCGAAGGAACGCGCGGCCGCCGGCCTCAACCCGGTGGCCGGTCTCGACATCAGTCTGGAGGACGCCGAGTCGGTTTCCTCGAGCGGTGTCACCGCCACGGTAGCGGCGCTGTCGGCGCTGATCGAATCCGGCAACCCGCTGCACAAGGACGGTCAACTCTGGACGCCGCACCGTCCCGCGCGGCCGGAAAAGTCGGAAGGCGGCATCGCGATCAAGATGGTGTCGGATTTCGAGCCGGCCGGCGACCAGCCGACCGCCATCAAGGACCTCGTCGAAGGCGTCGACCAGAGCGACCGCACCCAGGTGCTGCTCGGCGTCACCGGCTCGGGCAAGACCTTCACCATGGCCAAGGTGATCGAGGAAACGCAGCGCCCTGCCCTGATCCTGGCGCCCAACAAGACGCTGGCCGCGCAGCTCTACGCCGAGTTCAAAAAATTCTTCCCCGACAACGCGGTCGAGTATTTCGTCTCCTACTACGACTACTACCAGCCTGAGGCCTACGTTCCGCGCACCGACACTTATATCGAGAAGGAATCCTCGATCAACGAACAGATTGACCGCATGCGCCACTCGGCGACGCGCTCGCTGCTGGAGCGCGACGACGTCATCATCGTCGCCTCGGTCTCCTGCATCTACGGTATCGGTTCGGTCGAGACCTATACGGCGATGACCTTCCAGATGCAGGTCGGCGACCGGCTCGACCAGCGCGCTCTGCTCGCCGACCTCGTCGCCCAGCAGTACAAGCGCCAGGACGTCAACTTCGTGCGCGGCTCCTTCCGCGTGCGCGGCGACACGATCGAGATCTTCCCCGCCCACCTCGAGGACCGCGCCTGGCGCATCTCGATGTTCGGCGACGAGATCGAGGCGATCACCGAGTTCGACCCGCTGACCGGCCAGAAGACGGGTGAGCTGAAGAGCGTCAAGATATATGCCAACTCGCACTATGTGACGCCGCGCCCGACCTTGAATCAAGCCATCAAGTCCATCAAGGAAGAGCTGCAATACCGCCTGCAAGAGCTTGAAAAGGCTGGCCGTCTGCTGGAGGCGCAGCGGCTCGAGCAGCGCACCCGCTTCGACCTTGAGATGCTGGAAGCGACCGGCTCTTGCGCCGGCATCGAGAACTATTCGCGCTATCTCACCGGACGCCAGCCCGGCGAGCCGCCGCCGACGCTGTTCGAATATGTGCCGGACAATGCGCTGATCTTTATTGACGAGAGCCACGTCACCGTGCCGCAGATCGGCGGCATGTATCGCGGCGACTTCCGCCGCAAGGCGACGCTGGCGGAGTACGGTTTCCGCCTGCCTTCCTGCATGGACAACCGGCCGCTGCGCTTCGAGGAATGGGACGCCATGCGCCCGCTGTCGGTCGCGGTTTCGGCGACGCCGGGCGGCTGGGAGCTGGAGCAGTCCGGCGGCGTCTTCGCCGAGCAGGTCATCCGCCCGACCGGCCTGATCGACCCGCCGGTCGAGGTGCGCCCCGCCAAGAGCCAGGTCGACGATGTCGTCGGCGAGATCCGCGAGACGACCAGGCTGGGCTATCGCACGCTGGTCACGGTACTGACCAAGCGCATGGCGGAAGACCTCACCGAGTACCTGCATGAGAACGGCATCCGCGTCCGTTACATGCATTCCGACATCGACACGCTGGAGCGCATCGAGATCCTGCGCGACCTGCGCCTCGGCGCCTTCGACGTGCTGGTCGGCATCAACCTTTTGCGCGAAGGTCTGGACATTCCGGAGTGCGGCTTCGTCGCCATCCTAGACGCAGACAAGGAAGGTTTCTTGCGCTCGGAAACCTCGCTGATCCAGACCATCGGCCGCGCCGCGCGCAATGTCGACGGCAAGGTCATCCTCTATGCCGACCAGATCACCGGCTCGATGGAGCGGGCGATGGCCGAGACCAACCGCCGCCGCGAGAAGCAGATGGAGTGGAACGCGGCCAACGGCATCACGCCGGAATCGGTCAAGTCGCGCATCGCCGACATTCTGGATTCGGTCTACGAGAAGGATCATGTGCGCGCCGACATCTCGCAGTTCACCGACGATGCCGGCGCCATGATCGGCAACAATCTGAAGACCCATCTCGAGGCGCTCGACAAGCAGATGCGCGATGCCGCCGCCAATCTCGACTTCGAGAAGGCCGCCCGCATCCGCGATGAGATCAAGCGGCTGCGCGAGATGGAGCTTGCCATCTCCGACGACCCGCTGGCGCGCGAGGTGGAAAGCCAAAGTCCCGCCTCAGGCCGTGAAAAGGGCAAGCACAACAAGGGCGTGGCCAGACACCGTACGGCCGAGGAACAGGAGCGTTTCCGCAGGCTCGACGAGGCACGTGCCGCCGAAGAGGCGGCCAAGGCTGCCCGGCCCAACATGTTTCGCAAGCCGCATCTTGACGAGATGGGCGCCGACGGCGCCGTGCCGGTGAGGAAGGCGCTGTTCGCCAAGCCGTCGATCGACGACATGGGACCCGGCACCGATATGCCGACGCCGTCGGGCGCTGTTTCGCGCTCGCTGTTCAAGAAGCAGAGCGCTCAGGAAGCGCACGGCTCCGACTTCGGCATCCCCGGCGATCGCACCAAGCCGTTGTTCCGGAAGAACTCGCTCGACGAAATGACGGTGCGCCGCACCGAAAAACCCGTCGAAGGAAAGAAGCCGGCGAGGCCGCAGCCGATCTCGGGACCTGGCGAGACCGAACGGAGCGCGAAGGAGCGAGAAGACAAACCAATCGTCCGTCAGCGCTCCGGCATCGGCTCCTACGAAGACCCGAGCGACGAGCGCCGTCAAAAACGCCGGCCTGGCAAGACGGGGCGGCCGGGGCAGTAGCACGCTGTTGCGGATATGTTCGAACGGCATCTAGACTGGCCCGATGGTCGTTGTTCGCAGACTTCAGGAAGACGAATTCAAGGCCTGTTTCGCGGAGCCGATGCGGAACGTCACCGCCACCGCGGAGGCCGACGTCGACATATGGCCATATGTCGAGGCGTTGGATTTGGATGAAATCGGTCTGCCCTATTTGAACGACGTCCACTATGTCTATCGGGACGCGCTAAGCCGGTTCGATCAGGTTCTGATCGGCACCGGCCGTTTCAATACGCTTCTGGTCATCGTCGTCGATCTCGGCAAAAGAGCGGTGTTCGGCCATTTCTTACTGGACTTGAACGAGGAGTACGGGGTGAATGGTGGCCATCTGAGGTCTGTCTGACCTGCTGCCTGCCGACCGCTTGCCTCCTGCCCTCCCTCGGTGTACCCAGTCCCCCAACTCGAACATCTGCAAAGGAGGGCTGCGTGTATTTCTATCACCACCGTCAGCGCGGCCCTGTCTGTGCCCTGCGAGCTTGCTTGCAGGGCTGACCAGGACGGTCCGGGAAATTTCCCCGCTTCGATTTTTGGTCTGCCCTTCGTGGTGCCGCTGAGCTCGGCCTGATGGCCTGCCTGCGCACCGTTAAAGTGCACCAGCCGGAGTTCCTCCGGGCAGACCAGAGAAATCGACATGGCCCTGATCAGCCTCAAATCCCTCGGCGTCACCACGAGTGCGCCGCTCTTCTACAATCTCGACCTCACCATCGGCGCCGGCGACCGGCTGGGCATCGTCGCCGCAAACGGCCGCGGCAAATCCACCTTGCTGAAATGCCTGGCCGGTGAACTCGAACCTACCGCCGGCGAGATCACCCGGTCGCGCGGCCTTCGTGTCGGCCATGTCGAGCAATCCATTCCCGAGGCGCTCCTCGACTGCAGCTTCCATGAAGTCGTCGCCGATGCCTTGCCGCCCGAGCAGCGCGACAGCGAGCTCTGGCGCGTCGACGTGGTACTCGATTCGCTCGACGTAGCCGAGGACATGCGCGGCCGGCCGATGCGGGCGTTGAGCGGCGGCTGGCAGCGGCTGGCGCTGATCGCCCGCGTCTGGGTTACCGATCCTGACGTGCTTCTGCTCGACGAGCCGACCAACCATCTCGACCTCGCCAAGATCGGCCAGCTCGAAACCTGGCTCAACGGCCTGCCGCGCGAGGTGCCGGTCATCATCGCCAGCCACGACCGCGCCTTTCTCGACGCCACCACCAACCGCACGCTGTTCCTGCGCCCGGAAGAATCGCCGGTGTTCTCGCTGCCTTATTCGCGCGCCAGGCAGGCGCTCGACGAGGCCGACGCCTCGACGGCGCGCAAGTTCGAGCGCGATATGAAAATCGCCCAGCAGTTGCGCCGGCAGGCCGCCAAGCTCAACAACATCGGCATCAATTCCGGCAGCGACCTGCTGACAGTGAAAACCAGGCAGCTCAAGCAGCGGGCCGAGAAGCTGGAGGATGCAGCCGTGGCCGCCCATCGCGAGCGCTCGGCCGGCGCGATCAGGCTGGCGAACCGCGGCACCCACGCCAAGGTGCTGGTCACGCTGGACGACGCGGCGGTGGAAACGCCCGACGGCGCGCTGCTGTTCAGGAGCGGCAAGCGCCATATCTGCCAGGACGACCGCATCGTTCTGCTCGGCCGCAACGGCGTCGGCAAGTCGCGCTTCATTTCGATGATACGCGCCGCCATCGCCGACCCCGGCACGGTGCGGAACATCAAGGTGACGCCGTCGACCGTGCTTGGCTACAGCGACCAGGCGCTGTCGGGCATCGGCGCCGACGACACGCCGCTGGCGATGGTCTCGCGCCGCTTCGAGGTCGGCGAGCCCCGCGCCCGTTCGCTTCTTGCCGGCGCGGGCGTCGCCATCGAGATGCAGGAGAAAAAGATCGGCGCCTTGTCGGGCGGCCAGCGGTCGCGGCTGATGATGCTGGTGCTGCGGCTCATCAACCCCAACTTCTATCTGCTCGACGAGCCGACCAACCATCTCGACATCGACGGCCAGGAAGCGCTGGAGGACGAGTTGCTGAAGCATCAGGCGAGCTGCCTGCTCGCCTCGCACGACCGCTCCTTCATCCGCACGGTCGGCAACCGTTTCTGGCTGATCGAGAAGCGGCGGCTGACCGAAGTCGACAGTCCGGAGAACTTCTTCCGCTCTGTTGCCGAGACGGAGCGCTGAGAGACCACAACAAGGCTGGCCCGTAATGGGCCGGCTTTCCGGCACAAGAAAAAATCTGGGCGATCTGTCGGATCGCCGCAGTACCCGTCGTCCTTGGGATGCCTACACGATGATGCCGGCATCAACCAGGGAGAGTTCATCATGTCGATACTGTCATCCATCGGCCGCATCGCCACCCAATATGCGGCGACGCGCGCCCGCTACCGCAGCGAACGCATCCTGCTTTCGCTGCCGGACGAACTACGCAAGGACATCGGTTTTCCGGAAATTCTCGAAACGCGGAACAGCCGCCACGTGGCCACCTTCTCGAGCAAGGTCATCTGAGAGTGGCCAATCATCTAGTGCGATAGTCACCCGGCTTCCCCGGTCGCCCGGCCTGTCCGGGTCCGGCTCTCTAGAAAATTTTGCGACCCGTGTAGGATTGCGGTCGCCTCGTCCGTCTTTCGATCGCAAGGCCAAATCAACCCGTGCAGAGGAACACGCAAATGACCGACCAGACCCCACCCCGCGCCAAGGTGCTTGGCGGACTGACCCCCTACCTGCAGGTCGACGGCGCCATCAAGGCGGCGGAGTTCTACAAGAAGGCTTTCGGGGCCGAGGAAGTCTTTGCCTATCCGCCGGACGACAAGGGCCGCACCATGCATATCCACCTCTACGTCAACGGCTCGACGCTGATGCTGGGCGACGCCTATCCCGAGCACGGCCATCCGCATCAGGCGGCGCAGGGCTACACGCTGCAGCTCCATCTCGGCAGCGACGATATCGATACCTGGTGGAAGCGCGCAGTGGACGCCGGCTGCGAAGTCGTCACGCCGCTGCAGGTCATGTTCTGGGGCGACCGCTGGGGCCAGGTGAAGGATCCCTTCGGCGTCGCCTGGGCTATGAACGCGCCGGTGAAGTGAGCCCGTCCTACCTCTCTCCCTGTGGGAGAGGTCGGATTGCCCCGAATTGCCCTTCGCAATTCGGCTGGCAATCAGGGGTAAGCAGCGCCAAGCTGGAACACCCCTCATCCGTCGCGGCGCTGCGCGCCGATCCACCTTCTCCCACAACAAGGGGAGAAGGGAGAGCCGCACCCAACCAAGGAGATCACCATGTCCTATGTCGATGGCTTCGTGCTCGCCGTGCCGAAGGCAAATCTCGACGCCTACAAGAAAATGGCCACACAGGCCGGCGCTATCTGGAAGGAGTACGGCGCGCTCGCCTATGTCGAATGCATCGGCGACGACGTGCCCTATGGCGAGATCACCTCGTTCCCGCGCGCCGTCCAGGCCAAGGATGACGAAGTCGTCGTCTTCGCCTGGGTCGTCTATGAAAACAGGCAAAGCCGCGACGCCGTCATGGCCAAGATCATGGTCGACGAGCGGTTGAAAGCCGATTGGCCGACAATGCCGTTCGACGGCAAGCGCATGATTTTCGGCGGCTTCCAGCCGTTCATCGAGCTTTGAGCAGCGCGACCCCAAGCTGGGTTGAGATTGAGGTCAGGCCGAGTCGAGAATGGTGGTTCCCGAGAACCGGAGCGGAGCGTACTTAACGTACGTGAGCACCGGCCTACGCCGGCCGTAGCCTTAATTTAGCTGCCGCGCCACTCGCGAGTGCTTCGGCCGGCGAAGGCCGGAAGCGCAGGGAACCGCCGTTCGTAGGCCGGCCTCACCTCAAGATCAGCCCAGCTTGTCGAGCAGCGGCTTCAGCCTGTCCCCATAGCGCTTCCACAGATCGACCGAGCCTTGATACATCGGCTGGCGCACCTGCGCGGCGGACGCCGTGCGCACCGGCCGGTCGGTCTCGTGGAACGACAGCACCTTGTCGTCCCAGGGCAGGCCGAGATGCGCCATCAATGCTCGCGTTTGCCCTTCCTGGTCGGCGACGAAATCCTCGTAGCGCACGTCGTGCACGACGCCGGGCAGCACCTTGCGCCAATGCGCCATGATGTCGGCATAGAGGTTATGGAAGTCGGCGAGCTCGCCGAGATCGTAGCCGTAGCGGTGGCTGTCGCCGCGGAAATGCACCTTGAAGATCGACAGGCACGTGGCCGCCGCGTCGCGCGCGCAATGCACGATCTTCGCCTTCGGCAGCATCATGTGAAGGAAGCCGACCAGAAGGAAGTTGCCCGGCATCTTGTCGGTGACATGGCGGAAGCCCGGGTAGCGGCCGTGCAGCATGTCGAGATAGGCCTGCCCCGCCTCGGCGAAGGCCTTGTCCGGCATCTCGGCAATCCCCCAGGGAAAGCCGCCCGGCATGCTCATCGGAAACTGCTTGCCGACCACCGTCTTCAGGATGCTGAGCTCGCCCGCGCCAAAGACCTGCGGATGGCTGGCGATGATCTGCTCGACCAGCGTCGTGCCGGAGCGCGGCATGCCGACGACGAAGATCGGCGTGTCGTCGGAAATATCGCTCGTCCGGTGCTTTTCGAAGAAGGCCTTGTCGAAGACCGCCTTCATCGCCTCGAACTCGTCGCGCGTCCGCACCGGATCGTAGTCGATGCCCTTGCGGCGGATCGAATTGCCCTCGGCGAAATAGTCGAAGGCGCGGCCATAGTCCTTCAGATCGTCATTGGCCTTGCCGAGGCCGAAGGAAAGCTGCATGCGCGCAAGGCTGTCCTGCGGCGCCTTGGCGTGCTCGGCCTCCATGCCGGCAAGCTCCGGGTCGCGCTCGGACTGGCGCTTGACCTGTGTCAGCAAAAGCCAGGCTTTCGCCATGGCGGGAGCGATCGCCACCGCCTGGCGGGCAAGATCGGCGGCTTCAGTGAGCTTGCCCTTCTCCATCATGGCGACGCCGAGCCCATAGAGCAGCTCCGCATCCTTGGGCCGGATCGACAGCGACTCGCGGAAGAGCGCAATCGCCTCGTCCAGCCGCCCGGCTTCCTGCAGCGTTTCGGCAAGGCCGATGCGCGCGCGAACATGGAAGGGGTTGCGGCCGATCGTGCCGCGATAGATCTCCTCGGCGCCCTCGAACTGGCCGAGTTGCTTCAGCGACGAGCCGAGATTGTCGCGCGCCGCCAATTGGTCCGGCCGGATGTCCACAGCGCCGCGGAAGAAATCGGCGGCGGCGGCGACGCGACCGAGATCGCGCATGACCGTGCCCATATTGTTGAGGAAATCGGCATTCCTGGGCTGCTGCGTCACCGACTGCTCGATGAGGTCGAGCCCTTCCTCGCTGCGGCCGGTCTGATGCAGGAGAAGGCCAAGGAAATGAAGTGCAGCGGCATGGTTCGGCTGCTGCCCCAGCACCTGCCGGTAAAGCGACTCCGCTTCCTGGCGGCGCCCCGCCTGGTGCAGTTGCAGCGCGCGCTGCACATAGGGATCGAGCGGGCTCGCCGATCCTGGCTTGCCGCCCGCGTTTGCCGCTCTTCTCTGATCTCTGTTAATGGGAAACCTGCCGTATTTGTCCGCCCGCCGGACCTAAGCCAAGCGGACGGGAGATGCAAGTGTGTGGCTGGCGCTCCGGCAGATTGCCCTCGACACGGAGCGCAAACCAGGCCCCCGCTAGCACGGCCCGTCGCCGATGACGCGATAGTCCGCCGCGCGGGCCTCGCATGCATTCGGGAAGGTGCGCACCGCGCCATGGCGCCTGGCGCAGACCGGCGCGTATTCGCGCGTGCAGAAGGTCTGCTCGCCGCCCCCACCGCCACCACCACCGCCATCCCGGCAAGGACCGTCGCGCACGATGCGATACCCTGCCCTCTCTGCCTGGCAGGCGTTGGCGAAGGTCTGGCGGTCGCCGCCGCGCCGTGCGCAGACCGGTTCATATTGCATGGTGCAGAGTTGCGGATGCGGCCTTGGCGGGCGTGGACGCGGCCCTTCATCGACCACGACGGTGCAGGCCGCCAGCAATGCCGACAGAAGCAGGGCGACAAAGCCCTGCCGCGAAACGATTGCCGCTAGAAATCGCATGGGTCCCTCCCCGGTCCTCGTTCAGGCGCAACCCGCGCCAGCTCGCGCAATACTCGACATTTCGACATCGAGCGCAACCCCGGCTTGTGGATTGCCCGGGCGGAAGATCCAATGCATGTCGCCCAAAAGTGCGCAGCGGTTTTGGGAAAACGACATGCATCAAAACAAAGACTTAAAGCGCGTCGCTTGAGTCCGTTTCGACGCGACGCGCTTTATTGCCGACTGGCTTTCTCGCTGGCCCATGCCTGGCTCCTTTCTGGCCGATGACCGGTCATGGCGCCGGGTCTATCGATGCCCCTGCGTCGGGCGCGCTGACGGCCGCCCGCGGCGCCGTCTTGCAACCATCACATTTCCGTGTAATAAATTTCGGGTTCGGGCATTTACGACCCGGAGAGCGGCACGTTTTGGAACGACCTTTCCCCGATAGTGTGAATCTCTGACGGCCCCGTTTTTCGGCGGGGGCCTTGACCATGCGCGAATGCATGACTGCCGAACCAAGCACCGGGACTAGCCCAGACACGAGACAGCGGGCGAGCCCACGAGACTGATACGGGTGAAGGAGTTTCCCCCATGGCCCAGACCGGCACCGTAAAGTTCTTCAACGCCACCAAAGGCTTCGGCTTCATCACGCCTGACGGCGGCGCCAAGGACGTGTTCGTCCACATCTCCGCGATCGAGGCCTCCGGCCTGCGCACGCTCGTCGACGGTCAGAAGGTTACCTTCGACGTCGAGCCGGACCGCATGGGCAAAGGCCCGAAGGCGGTCAACCTGCGCGCGGCCTGAGCGGGCAACGCTGCCTGTCTTCCGCTGATGAATGGCGCGGCAGGATCATGAATTGGCTTCGCAAGAAGCATGAGTTTTCGAGGGCGCGACGGGACCGTTGCGCCCTTTTTTGTCCGGCAAATGGCTGGATTGGCAAGCGAAAACTTTCTCTTGCCGATAGCGCTAAAATAAAGGACAAATTTCCTCTCGGGCAGTTTGCCGGCCCGAGACTGACATGATGGGATCAAAGGAGCTTCCCATGCCGCAGACCGGCACCGTCAAATTCTTCAACCATGCCAAGGGCTTCGGCTTCATCACGCCCGACGATGGCGCGAAGGATGTCTTCGTCCACATTTCGGCCGTGCAGGCGTCGGGCCTTCCCGGTCTTGAGGATGGGCAGAAAGTGACATTCGACACCGAGCCGGACAAGCGCGGCAAGGGTCCGAAGGCCGTCAATCTGTCTATCGGCTAAGCCGGCTCAAGACAGATCCGACGGAGGCTGAGCAGGCGGGACGCTCCCGCGGAGCTCGGAATTTTTGTTCGAGCCGCGACATCGTTCGCCCAATTCCGTTCAGCCTCCGTTCAGCCACGGTCTTCTATCAATCTTTGCCAAAGCCGATCCGCATCCCCTGAAAAATACGCGGGCCCGGCGCGAAGGAGACCGAAAATGAACCGATTTCTCAAGACCGCCATTCTGACTGCCGGCATCGCCGCGACCACTTTGGCCACCTTCTCGGCGGCCAATGCCGACGACTGGCGCTGGCGTCATCATCACCATGGTGGCCATGGTGACGCCCTCGCCGCCGGCGTTGTCGGCCTCGCGGCAGGTGCGCTGATCGGCAGCGCGCTCAGCAACCCCGGGCCGAGGTATTACGACCCGGCCTATGATGATGGTTATTATGTCGACCGGCCCGTTCGCCGTTATTACGCGCAGCCGCGTGTCGTCTATGCCGACCGCTATGCCGAGCCGTGGACCCGCGACTGGTACGAGTATTGCTCGGACCGCTACCGCACCTTCAACTCGCGTACCGGCACCTTCACCGGCAATGATGGCGAGCAGCATTTCTGCGTCGCCAACTAACCGGAGCAATCGCGTCTAAACTCTTGGGGTTCCCTGCCCGGCAAAAGCGCCGCCTCTCAGCGGCGCTTTTCTTTTGGAGGCAGGTCAGACCAAAAATGGGTTGGTCCGGCGCTCCTCGCCGAAGCGGCCGCCCGGACCGTGGCCACAGATGAAGCCGACATCGTCGCCGAGCGGCAGGAGCTTGTTCTTTATCGAGGCCATCAGCGCGGCGTGATCGCCGCCAGGCAGATCGGTGCGGCCGACCGAGCCGCGGAACAGCACGTCGCCGACATGGGCGAACTTGGCCGCGCGGTTGTAGTAGACGACATGACCCGGCGCGTGACCCGGGCAATGCAGCACCTCGAACACATGCTCGCCGAATGAAACCGTCTCGCCTTCGATGAGAAACCGGTCCGGCACGCAATTGCGTACGGGATCCGTGAGCCCGAAACGCCTGGCCTGGTTCTCGAGGTTGGCAAGCAGCGGTCGATCGGCCTCATGCGGGCCGATGATGTCGATGCCGAGCGCATCTTTCAGTTCCATCGCGCCGCCCGCATGATCGATATGGCCGTGGGTGATCCAGATCGCTCCCGCCGTGATCGCATTGTCCTCGAGCACTGCCAGTATCTTGTCGACATCGCCGCCGGGATCGACGACGACGCCGTTCCTATCGTCCATGTCGAACAGGATGGCGCAGTTCTGCTGGAAGGGCGTGACCGGCACTATGCCGGCATTGAGCTGACCCATGGCTTTCCTTCCCCACGGCTTTCCTTTCGAAGTGTCGCCCTGATGTAGACAGGTGAGCGAGCGGCGTCCACCATTCGGCCGGAGCGAATGATCCTCGAAAAGAAATGGCGGCCGTGGCCGCCGCAAATAATCCATGAAAAAGAAATGGGCGGCCGTGGCCGCCCATGCGCAGGCCCGAAAAGAAAAATGCCCTATTTCTTCATCGCGCCCATGACCGCGCCGATGATGGCGGTCAGGATGGCGCCGCCGCCGGCGCCGCCGACGATGTTCGGCACGTTCAGCGCGCTGCCCAGCCCGCCCGCTGCTGCCGCGGCCGCCGCCGGATCGACCGTGCCGCCGCCGAGCAGGCTGCCGAGAATGGCCGCGCCGCCGACGCCGCCGATAGCGCCGCCGAGGATCTTGGGAAGTTGGCCCAGTGCCGCCTGTTTCAGCGCCGCGCCGACTGCCTGACCGCCGATGACACCCGTGATCACCTGAATAACGATCGCAACGAGTGTGTTCGTATCCATGTACCTAGTCCCTCCATAGCCGCCAGCCTCCTCGGGCCGACGCCATCATGAGACGCCGAATTGTTCGAAAGTCAAATGCGCGAGCGCTTAAATAAAAGGGGCGGCCCGAAAACCGCCCCTGTTGCACAAAAAAGCTGTGACTATCGCTATTCTGCCGCGATGGCGTGCTTTGGTTGCACTGCGGCAGAATAGTCATTCATCAACGTCTTGGCGATCTCGCCGACCTCGAATCGGTACGGGCCGATCTCCGAAACCGGAGTGACTTCCGCGGCCGTGCCGGTGAGGAAGCACTGCTCGAAGCCTTCGAGCTCTTCAGGCATGATGGCGCGATCGATCACCTCGAGACCACGATCCTTGGCCAGGCCGATCACGGTGCGGCGGGTGATGCCGTCGAGGAAGCAGTCGGGCGTCGGCGTGTGGACCTTGCCGTCCTTGACGAAGAAGATGTTGGCGCCGGTGGCTTCCGCCACCTGGCCGCGCCAGTCGAGCATCATGGCGTCGGCATAGCCCTTGGCCTCGGCGGCGTGCTTGGAGAGCGTGCAGATCATGTAGAGGCCGGCGGCCTTGGATTTGGACGGCTCGGTGCGCGGGTCTGGGCGGCGCCATTCGGCGATGTCGAGACGAATGCCCTTCAGCTTCTGCGCCGGGTCGAAATAGCTAGGCCATTGCCATATGGCGATGGCGCAGTTGATGCGGTTGTTCTGCGCCGAGACGCCCATCTGCTCGCTGCCGCGCCAGGCGATCGGGCGCACATAGGCGTCCTGGAAACCCTGCTTCTTCAAAAGCGTACGGCAGGCCTCGTCGATCTCGGCGACCGAATAGGGAATCTTGAAGCCGAGCAGGCGCGCCGATTCATGCAGGCGCTCGTTGTGCTCGGTCAGTTTGAAGATCTGGCCGCCATAGGCGCGCTCGCCTTCGAAGACGGCGCTGGCATAGTGCAGGCCGTGGGTCAGCACGTGGATCTTGGCGTCGGCCCATTTGACGAACTCGCCGTTCATCCAGATGAAGCCTTCCAGTTGATCGAAGGGAACGGATGCCATGGAAACCTCCCGCGGGCGGACGCCCGCAAATCGTTGTGTCATATAGCGTTTCGCGTCAGCCGCGCCACAGGTCCGAAACGCCGGCCGGTGCTTGGAAACGTAGGCGGATATTCAATCCATGGCAAACTCAGGAAGTTCCGGAAAAACCGCTTTCGCTTGCCTTTTCGTTCGCAATCCGCCGAAAAGCTTGTCAAAAATTATCATTGCCCGGAAATTACGTCAACAGTACTGACATAATTCCGCCTTCGCATGGAGAAATGATGACGGATCGAAGCCCCGCAGCCGGAAAACCGATCAGAACGGCGATCACCGACGAGGACGGCATCGACTTTGCCATCATCGAATTGTTTTTCTTCGCTTATCGCGACTTCACCTCCGATCCGGACCAGATCCTCGCCGACTACGGCTTCGGCCGCGCCCATCACCGCGTGCTGCATTTCGTCAACCGCAGGCCCGGGCTGACGGTCGCCGAGCTGCTCGACGTGCTGAAGATCACCAAGCAGAGCCTCGCGCGGGTGCTGAAGCAGTTGATCGACACGGACCATATCGTCCAGTTGCAGGGCCCGCGCGACCGCCGTCAGCGCGAACTTTATCCGACCGCCAAGGGCCGCGCGCTGGCGCTGGCGCTGGCACGGCCACAGTCGCGCCGCATCCGTGCTGCATTGAAGGATTCTGGGACCACCGAACGCACCTCGATCGAACGATTCCTGGAGGCGATGGTCAATCCGGAACTAAGAGCGCAGATCAACATTGTGCCTGCGCAAACATCGGGGAAGAAAAATGGAGACCACTGAGAAGGTTGATCATCCGGCGGCGCCCGGCGATGATGCGCCACATCTGCTGGTGGTCGATGACGACACCCGCATCCGCAATCTGCTCAAGCAATACCTGTCCGAGAACGGCTTTCGCGTCACCGTCGCCGGAAATTCGGGCGAGGCCCGGCGCAAGCTCGCGGGCCTCGACTTCGACCTGCTCGTGCTCGACGTCATGATGCCCGGCGAAACCGGCGTCGACCTGACCAAGGCGCTGCGGGCCGAGAAGAACGTGCCGATCCTGATGCTGACGGCGCTGTCGGAAACCGACAGCCGCATCACCGGGCTGGAAGCCGGCGCCGACGACTATCTGCCGAAGCCCTTCGACCCGCGCGAGCTGATCCTGCGCATCAACAACATTCTGCGCCGCGGCGGGCCGGCGGCGACGCCGAAGGTCGAGCAGCTCGTCTTCGGCCCCTACACGTTCCAGATCGCCAAGCGCGAACTGAAGCGTGGCGGCGAGGCGCTGAAGCTGACCGATCGCGAGCAGGAGATCCTGGCGATCTTCGCCGCGCGGGCGGGAGAGACGATACCGCGGCACGAACTCGTCGGCGACGAATCGGACGTCGGCGAGCGTACTATCGATGTCCAGATCAACCGGCTGCGCCGAAAGATCGAGCGCGATCCGTCCAATCCGGTGTGGCTACAGACCGTTCGCGGTATTGGGTATCGGCTCAGCGTGGAATAACATCCTCTCGACGGCCTTTTGCTGAACGGCCCTCGACGAGCGGAAGGGCGAATGGCGACCACGCAACTGGAACATCCGAAAGGAGGCGGTCCCGGCGATTTCGCGATGCGGACGCTGAAGGCGATGCCGCGCGCCTGGAACCGGTTCTGGCGCCTGGTCGCGCTCTACATGCCGAAGCGGCTCTATGCGCGCTCGCTCATCATCGTCATCGCGCCGATGATCCTCCTGCAGTCGGTCGTCGCGTTCGTGTTCATGGAGCGGCATTGGCAGACGGTCACCCAGCGTCTGTCGCAGGCCACCGTCCGCGATATCGCCGCCATCATCGACATGATGGAGACCTATCCGCACGATGCGGACTACGCCAACATCATCCGCATCGCCCAGGACCGCATGCAGCTGAAAGTGGATCTGCTGCCGCCCGATCCGCTGCCGCCGCCCGGACCGAAACCGTTCTTCTCGATCCTCGACGAGGCTTTGTCGTCAGAGATCACCAGGCAGATCAACCGACCCTTCTGGATCGACACCGTCGGCAATTCCAACATCGTCGAGGTCCGCGTCCAGCTCGAAGGCAAGGTCTTGCGCGTCTTCGTGCGCCGCAGCCAGGCCTATGCCTCCAACACCCATATCTTCCTGATCTGGATGGTCGGCACCTCGCTGGTGCTTTTGATGATCGCCATCCCCTTCCTGCGCAACCAGATCAGGCCGATACTCACCCTCGCCGAAGCCGCCGAAAGCTTCGGCAAGGGCAGGCCGATGCCGCGCGATTTCCGCCCGCGCGGCGCGGAGGAAGTGCGCCGCGCCGGCTTCGCCTTCATCCAGATGCGCGAGCGCATCGAGCGCCAGATCGAACAGCGCACCGCCATGCTGACCGGCGTCAGCCACGACCTCAGGACCATCCTCACCCGTTTCAAGCTGCAGCTGGCGCTGGCGGGCGGCAAGGCCGAGACCAAGGCTGCGCTCAACCAGGACATCGACGACATGCAGTCGATGCTGGAGGGCTACCTTGCCTTTGCCCGCGGCGAGGCTGCTGAAGATACTGGCCGCTTCGATCTTGAGACCTATTTTCAGAAGCTGGGCGAAGAAGCGCAGCTGCGCAAGGCCAAGCTGTCCACCACCTTGATCGGCGATCCGGCCGTGCATGTGCGGCCGAATGCCTTTGCCAGGCTGCTGTCCAACGTCATCGGCAACGCCTTCCGCTATGCCAAGACCGTCGAGGTCCATGCCAATCACGGCCGCGGCTCGCTGACGGTAACCATCGACGACGACGGCCCGGGCATCGCCCCCGACAAACGCGAAGAGGTGTTCAAGCCGTTCCTGCGGCTCGACGAGGCGCGCAACCTCGATGCCAGCGGCACCGGCCTCGGCCTGTCGATCGCCCGCGACATCGCCCGCAGCCATGGCGGCGACATCACGCTCGAGGACAGCCCGCTCGGCGGCTTGCGCGCCGTGATCAAGGTTCCCGCCTAGCCAGAGCATGAAAAGTGGGAAGCCGGTTTTCGGACAAGGCAGCCACCAATAGCGATGACGGACCAGGTCTCCTCATAAGAGATTAGCTAAGATTTGATTTTCAATCCAAAAAAATATCAGTTTTTCGTGGAAGAATCTTGCGGCGGTGATGATCGTGTATAGAAAACTTTGGTGCTATAATGTGTCGTGCAAAGGTTTGCAGGACGACATTATTAACGAGAAAAATTTCGTGGCCAAATTTTTCTTCGTTTTTCTTGTGGTTTTGACCCAAATATCCTCCCCAACAATTGTTTTTGCTGGCGCGAGAGAGGCGAAATCGGCCCTCGTCGCCAGAAATTATGTCGAAGCGTTCAACCAGTGGAAGTCGTTAGCCGAGGCAGGAGATCCCGTTGCCCAGTTTAATCTCGGCCTCTTATACGCACATGGGCAAGGTGTCCCGCAAGATAAGGCTCGGGCCGTGTTCTGGTGGCGCAATGCTGCTGAGGGAGGGAACTTAGATGCTGCGTACTATCTCGGCTCTTGTTACCTAATCGGGGAGGGCGTTGAGAAAGATGTATCAACAGCGGCACGGTGGATTCGCCGGGCGGCGGAAGGAGGGCAGGCTCAGGCCCAAAGCCAGTTGGGGAATCTGTATTGGAAAGGCGAAGGCGTCGCCCCCGACAATCAGTCGGCATTCAATTGGTGGTTAAAGGCTGCGGCAGTCGGAGTTGCCGATGCTCAATACAACGTAGGCGATTCTTACGCTGCTGGGAGGGGTGTTACCAAAGATGACGTGCAGGCGTTGATCTGGTTCAGAAAGGCGGCCGACCAAGGTTATGCTCCCGCTCAGTATACTCTAGGTGTAATGTATTCGAATGGCATCGCCGTTGCAGTAGACGAAGTTGAAGCGACTGCTTGGCAGCGAAAGGCGGCAGATCAGGGTTATGCAGTTGCGCAAGCGGTATTAGGGTTTAGATACGCGCAGGGCGTTGGAGTGGATCAAAATGGTTCCGATGCAGTGGTGTGGTGGCTTAAGGCCGCAAATCAGGGAAATATTGACGCCCAAATGGGTTTGGCATTCGCCCTTGCTGCAGGCAAAATCGTACCCAAGGACGAAGAATCTGCTGCCCATTGGTGGCGCGCGGCTGCCGAGAGAGGAAATATTGATGCGCAGTTTAACCTAGGAGTTTTATACTACAATGGTATAAACGGGAATGTCGACTATAAAGCAGCCGCGTTTTGGTTCAAAAGCGCTTCAGAAAAAGGCCATGTTAACGCCAAAAAATATATTGATATTATGAGAGAGAAGGGTCTTTTATAATATCATAGTGGAGAAAACCTTATGGATGGTTATGGGTTCTCTTAATTTATTTGGTTTGTTTGGCGGCAGCTATCATGCTCAATCAAAAAAGCAGCTTCATCCGCCCGTCATGAAACCATGATCAAGAGCGCGCATGAAGCGCGCGACCTTTATCGATTCGAGCCTGCCGCCCCGCTTCGATCCCGTCGTGCCTGGAAGGGTGCGCTGGAGCGAAGCGCGAGCTGCCGCCTGGTTGCCGTTCCGCCACCGCGCAGGCGCGCTCGAGAACCTCTCCAAGGGATCGTCATGCGCATCCTGATGGTCACCGATGCATGGCGGCCGCAGGTCAACGGTGTGGTCCACACGCTGGAGCGGCTGACCGAGACGCTGAAATCCTTCGACGTCCAGGTCGATTTCCTGACACCGAACATCTTTCGCACCTTGCCGCTGCCGACCTATCCGGACATTCGGCTCGCGTTGACGACCCCCCGCCACGTCGCGCGCCTGATCGATCAGCGCAAGGCCGACCATGTCCATATCGTCACCGAAGGGCCGCTCGGCATCATGGCGCGCCGCTATTGCCGCAAGACCGGGCGTCCCTTCACCACCAGCTACCACACGCGCTTCCCCGAATATCTCAGCGCCCGCCTGCCGGTGCCGGAGAGCTGGGCCTACAACTGGCTGCGCGATTTCCACAATTCCGGACAAGGCACGCTTGTCGCCACCCAGTCGCTTGCGGACGACCTCGCTTCGCGCGGCTTCAACAAGCTGAGGCCCTGGACGCGGGGCGTCGACATCGATCATTTCCGGCCGGACAAGCGCAAGGACACGAACTTCCCCCGCCCCGTCTTTCTTTGCGTCGGCCGTGTCGCGATCGAAAAGAACCTGACCGCCTTCCTCGATCTCGACCTCCCCGGCAGCAAGGTGGTGGTCGGCGAAGGGCCGGAGCTGGCAAAGCTCAAGGCCCGTTATCCGAACGCGCATTTCCTCGGCCATCGCCCGAATGACGAACTGGCGGAAATCTACGCATCGGCCGACGTCTTCGTCTTCCCGAGCCGCACCGACACCTTCGGCAATGTCATCATCGAGGCTTTAGCCAGCGGCACGCCGGTGGCCGCCTATCCGGTGACGGGACCGATCGACATCGTCGGCGACGGCATTGGCGGGGCGGTGTCCGAGGACCTGCGCGAGGCCGCGCTTGCCGCGCTTCACATCGACCGCGCGGAAGCACGCCAGCGCGCCATGCGCTACAGCTGGAAGGCCTGCGCCGAGATGTTCCTCGACGTGGTCGAGGAAGCGTTGGGAATGCCACGCACGCTGGCCGCCTGACAGACCGGCGTCGACCCTCGGCGATGCGGATCGGTGGTAGTTGTGCGGCCTCTTCAATGCCGCCCACTCTTGCTTTTCCCTCGGGAGATCGGGAACCTCGACAACTTGGCAATGCCTTTGGACAAGTCTTCCGCGTGAAGTTGTCGAGATTTACTGACGGATCGCGCGCCGGCAAGCTTTGATCCCAGTACACGCGTTCCTTGCGAGAGCTTGCGCGACAACTCCTTGAAGTGCATTATTCTGCGTGAGTAGTTCGCTGCGGGATTGACGCCGATTTCAACGCTGGACGATTTGCCTGCCGTATCGCCGAAGCGTCGCGTCTTGCGCATCGGCAAGACCGTTGCGAGAGTGTTCGACTATTGCCGCGCGAATGCCTGGCCGCTCTTCGTGGCCGCCTGGTTTCCCTGCTTTTTGACGGCGCTCGGTCTGGCGGTGCTTGCTCTTATTCTTTTTGCCGATCCGGAGCAGGTGCCCAGCTGGCTTCTGTCGCGAGGCTTTGACTCCAGGACTTGGCTTTCCGCCATTATTGCCGCGCCGTTCTCGGCGATGGTCTTTGCGTTCGTTCTGGACCGCATGGCAAACGCGCCGGAGAACGGCCGTGTCGTTGTTCGGCGCGGCATTGAAAGTGTCAAACGCTTCGCTATTCCGGGCATGCGCTTTGAGCTCGGCCCGCGGATTCTTTGGGCCGCGTTGCTTCTCGCGGCCGTCCAGCTTCTTTGCAGCTTTGCGGTCGCCGGCGAGCACAGACTGCTTGTTGCCAGCCTGCTGGCCACACATGACCTGCCGCTCAACCCCGAGGACGTCGCGCCTTGGGTGTCGGCGATGGGAGTCCTCAACCTCTTCGCGGGTGGTTTCGTACTTGTTTGGACATATCTCTTTGTCGGCGATTTTCTCTGGACGGGATCGTTCGACCCGATCGGGTGCTGGCGTGCGCTCGACGGCAATCATCTGCGTTTCGTCGCCATAGTGTTCATCGTTTTCGCGATAGTTGCCATGCTCAAATATGGGCTGGCCCTGGCCGTAGGCTTGATCCTGATTCCCGCGGATGCCGCGTCGCCTTCCTTCTTGAACCTTATGCTGATGCATTTCGGACTGGCCTGGCCGTTCGACGTCCTGCATCTCGTGCTGTCAGCCGCAACGGTCGGAACCATTCTCGGCGCGTTTCGGTCCCCAGCTATCGCTTCAATCCGGCCGGCTGCGGCGCTATGATCGCGCCTGCCGGATGGCAGCCTGCCCCGCTAGTTTAGAACAGTCGCCCGCCGTCCGGCACGTTGCGCTCGATGGCGCCGAGCACGACGGCGCCCTCCTCATCCGGAAAGCCCAGCGTCAGCACTTCCGACATGAACGGGCCGATCTGTCGCGGCGGGAAATTGACCACCGCGAAGACCTGCCGGCCGATCAGTGTCTCCGGCTTATAATATTTGGTGATTTGCGCCGATGACTTCTTGACCCCGATGGCCGGGCCGAAATCGATCTTCAATTTGAACGCCGGCTTGCGCGCTTCCGGAAATGGCTCGGCCTCGATAATCGTGCCGGCACGGATGTCGACGCGGTCGAAATCGGCAAAGCTGATCTCGGGCTTGCGCTCGCTGCTGGAACTCATCGCTGGTGTCTGCTTGGTTCAGGCGTTTCCATGGGTCTCAAAGAGCACGCTGGACAGCGCGTCCTTGGCCGATGTACCCGACCAGACAACGAACTGGAAGGCCTGGAAATAGCATTCGCAGGCCTCGAGCGCCGAGGACAGCAGCACTTCGACCTGCTGGCTCGAAGGCTCGACCCCGCCGGCAAGCAGCAGCGACTGCCGGAACATGATCGCGCCCTCCTGCTCCCACAGGTCGAAATGGCCGAACAGCATCTGCTCGTTGATCAGCGACAACAGCCGCATCACTTCGAGCGTGCGTATTTCCGGCACCTTGATGTCGAAGGCGCAGGCCAGGTGCAACGCCTCGAAATCCTCCATCCAGGAGAATGAGACGTGATAGTCGGTCCAACTGCCGGTCACCGAAATCGAAATCTCGTCGTCGCCGGCGCGCTCGAAGGACCAGTCATTGTTGTGGGCCACCTGCTCGATGACATCCACCGGGTGGATTTCGCGGGAGAATTCGAGTTCGAGAAGTTCCATGGAATGCTTCCTGTGTTCAGGGGAGCGCCACACGCTCCGCGGGGCACACACGACGAACAATCTTGTCTAGAACTCGGACGGCCAGGAACTTCTCAAACGCAAAGACCCCAGACCGGACCCACCGCCCGGCGCATGACCCTGCTCCGAATCATGCAACAAATTCAGTCTATTGATCGGGAGTCGCGTGAACAGCCCAATTTTTCGCACTGCGTCATTCGCATGTGGAAAGGCGCTGTCAAAAAGATTCATGCAATGCCGGTAAGCGATTCACGGCAAAGCGATTTTTCGGATCGCGCTTTGTGGAAAAGTTTACGATTATTTTTTTGATCTGGGCTTCGCCGCGGCCGCCGGTGCGGCCTGCCCGGTCAATTCGGCGAGCTTCGCCTCGAGCGCTTCGACGCGCGCCGCGAGCTGGATGTTGTCTTCCCTGGCCTTGACGGCCATCTCGCGCGCGGCCTCGAACTCCTCGCGCTGCACCACATCCATCGAGTTGAGCAGGCGCTCGGCCTGGCTGCGAAAGGCTGTCTCCATCTCACGCCGAACGCCTTGGGCTGCCCCCGCTGCATCCGTCATCAGCTTGGCGAACTCATCGAGAATGCGGTTCGGGCCGTTCGACATGGCAGATCCTCGCTTGCTTGGTTTTGACGTAGTGGCGCGCGACGCGGAATGCAAGCGCAGCCTGCCTTGACCCCGCCAAAACCCTGCCGCATGGTCCGCGCCCGATAGACGACCGCAATCGGGAGACCCAGTTTGAGCGAATATTTCCTGCTGCCGCTGGCCTCCCTGCCGTTTCCCAACATCGATCCGGTCATCGTCAATATCGGACCGCTGGCGGTGCATTGGTATGGCGTCGGCTACATCGTCGGCATTCTCTTTGCCTGGTGGTACGCCAAGCGGCTCGTCACCAACGCCAGCCTCTGGCCGGACGGCAAGTTGCCGATGAAGCCCGAGGACCTCGACGACTTCATCGTCTGGGCGGCGATCGGCGTGGTGCTCGGCGGGCGTACCGGCTATGTGCTCTTCTACGATCTCCCGCGCTATATCGCGCATCCGCTCGACATCTTTGCCGTCTGGCAGGGCGGCATGTCATTCCACGGTGGGCTGCTCGGCGTCATCCTCGCCATGACCTTGTTCTCGCTCAAGCGCGGCATCCACACCTGGACGCTGTTCGATGTCGTCGCGGCAGGCGTGCCGGTCGGCCTCGGGCTGGTGCGCGTCGCCAACTTCATCAATTCGGAACTCTGGGGCAGGCCTTCGGACGTGCCTTGGGCGATCGAATTCCCCAATGGCGGCCCATTCACCCGCCATCCCAGCCAGCTCTATGAGGCGCTGCTCGAAGGCCTCGTGCTGTTCCTGGTGCTGCGCTTCCTCACCCATTCGCGGCTGAAGCTGAGGACGCCGCGTTTCGTCGGCGGCGCCTTTATCTGCGGCTATGGCCTGTCGCGCATCTTCGTCGAGTTCTTCCGCGAGCCCGACCAGCAGCTCGGCTATCTGCTCGGCACCAATTGGCTGACCATGGGCATGATCCTGTCCACACCGATGGTGCTTGCCGGCATCTGGGCCATGGCGACGGCTAAGCCGATGACGAAGCCGCAGGCGGCATGACCCGGCTGAGGAAGCGCATTGTCGACCTGATCGGCGCCGTGGGGCCGATCCCGGTCAGCGAATACATGGCGCTCTGCCTGTTCGACCCTAAGGACGGCTATTACACGACTCGCGAGCCCTTCGGCGCCGCCGGCGATTTCGTCACCGCGCCGGAAATCAGCCAGATGTTCGGCGAGCTTGTCGCCGTCTGGCTTTACCAGGCCTGGCAGCGCGCCGGCCGGCCGCTCCCCGCCACCTTCGCCGAAATCGGCCCCGGCCGCGGCACGCTGATGAAGGACATGCTGCGCACCTGGTCGCGGCTCGATTCCGCACTTGCCGCCGGCGCGTCCTTTGCCATGATCGAGACCAGTCCGCGCCTGGCCGAAGTCCAGAGGGCCACACTTGCCGGCCAGAGCACGGCCCTCGCCTGGCACCAGACCATCGACACGCTGCCCCGACGGCCGCTTTTCATCGTCGGCAACGAGCTGTTCGACGCGGTGCCGATTCGCCAGTTCGTCTATGTCGGCACCGGTTGGCGCGAGCGCATGGTCGGCCTCGACGACGCCGACAATCTCCGTTTCTTCGCCGGCGCCGGTTCCGTCGACCCGGCGCTATTGCCGCCGGGCGCTGCCGACGCGCCGCAGGGCGCAATCGCCGAGGTGGCGCCGGCCCGCGCGGCGCTGATGTCGGCGATAGCCGAGCGCGTCGCCGGCCATGGCGGCGCCGGACTGTTCATCGACTATGGCCATCTTGTGCCCGGCCTCGGCGACACATTGCAGGCCCTGCGCAGGCACGAACACGAAGACGTGCTGGCCAATCCCGGCGAGGCAGACCTCACCGCCCATGTGGACTTCGCGGCCCTGTCCGCAAGCGCCCGCGCGCACGGCCTCGACGTGGAACTGACCACGCAGGGCGAGTTCCTGCTCGGCATGGGGCTGCTCGAGCGCGCCGGCGCGCTCGGCGCCAATGTCGACGACGGCGAGCGGCAGGCGATTTCCGACGCGGTCGAACGACTCGCCGGGCCCGATGCGATGGGCGAGCTGTTCAAGGTGATGAAGATCCTGCCCGCGGCGAAAACCGGCTGACATCGGCAGGCACCCCGTGCAAGCTGGTCCGGCCAATTGCCGGACTTCTCCCACTCGCCCCGAACTTCACCTTGACGAAATCGCCCGCGCGGACAACAAACCCATCCATGCTGAATCAGACCAGACCCGATCCAGTACGCTCGCCCCTTCTGGAGAAGGCGCAAGGCATCCGTCACGGTTACTTTACCCGCATCGGCGGCGTCTCCAGCGGCATCTACCAGGGCCTCAACATCGGCACCGGCTCGAGTGACGACCAGACGCTGGTCGCCGAGAACCGTCGCCGCGTCGCCGACTGGATGGGCGTGCCAGCGGATCACCTGCTCACCGCGCATCAGGTGCATTCCCCCGACGTCGTCATCGCCAGGGAGCCTTTCGCAGGCCCTCGCCCCAAGGCCGACGCCGTCGTCACCGACCGGCCAGGCATCGCCGTCGGCGCCTCGACGGCCGATTGCGGGCCGGTCCTGTTCGCCGATGCCGAGGCCCGCGTCATCGGCGCCACCCATGCCGGCTGGAAGGGCGCCTTCACCGGCGTGCTCGAAAACACCGTTGCCGCGATGGAAGGTCTCGGCGCCCGCCGCGACCGTATCGTCGCCGTGCTCGGTCCCTCCATCGGCCCCGACAACTACGAGGTCGGACCCGAATTCGTCGCCCGCTTCGTCGAGGCTGACGTCTCCAATCAACGCTATTTCAAGCGGTCTTTGAATCCCGGCCACTCGATGTTCGACCTCAACCAATATACGGTCGACCGGCTGCGGGACGCTGGCGTGACCACCGAGAGCCTCGGCCGCTGCACCTATGCGGAAGAAGATCTTTTCTATTCCTACCGGCGTACCACCCACCGCAAGGAAGCGGATTACGGGCGCCAGGTTTCGGCAATCGTTCTGGAGAAAGAGTAATGGCGCTGCATTTCGAACGTTCGGAATTCGACGCGCGGCGCGATCGGCTGCTGATCGAAATGGCCGAGAAGAAGCTCGACGCCGTGCTCCTGTTCGCGCAGGAGAGCATGTACTGGCTGACCGGCTACGACACCTTCGGCTTCTGCTTCTTCCAGTGCCTGGTGGTGAAGGCCGACGGCTCGATGGTGCTGCTCACCCGCTCGGCCGATCTGAGGCAAGCGCGCCACACCTCGACCATCGACAACATCGAGCTTTGGACCGATCGCGACAGCGCCAATCCGGCGATCGACCTGCGCAACCTGCTCAATGACCTCGATCTGCTCGGCGCCCGCATCGGCGTCGAATACGACACTCATGGGCTGACTGCCTATAATGGCCGCCGCGTGGATGAGCAGTTGCAGACCTTCGGCCAGATCGCCGATGCCTCCGGCATCGTCGGCCGGCTGCGCCTCTTCAAGAGTCCCGCCGAGGTCGCCAAGGCCGAAAAAGCCGCGAGCCTCGCCGACGATGCGCTCGACGCCGCGTTGCCGTTGATCAAGCAAGGCGGCGACGAAGCGCTGATCCTTGCCGCCATGCAGGGAGCGATTTTCGCCGGCGGCGGCGACTATCCCGCCAACGAATTCATCATCGGCTCCGGCGCCGATGCCCTGCTCTGTCGCTACAAGGCCGGGCGCCGCAAGCTTACCAAGAACGACCAGCTGACGCTCGAATGGGCGGGCGTCTTCCATCACTATCACGCAGCGATGATGCGCACCGTTTTGACCGGCAAGGTCTCGAAGCGCCACCAGGAACTGTTCGACGCCGCGCGTGCGGCCCTGCTTGCGGTCGAGAAGGCGATGACGCCGGGCAACACCTTCGGCGACGTCTTCGACGCGCATGCCCGCACGCTCGAGGCGCACAACCTGACCAAGCACCGGCTGAACGCCTGCGGCTATTCGCTCGGCGCCCGCTTCACGCCATCCTGGATGGACATGCCGATGTTCTACCAGGGCAATCCGGAACCGATCGCGCCCAACATGACGCTGTTCGCCCACATGATCATCATGGACTCGGAAACCGAGACGGCGATGACGCTCGGCCGCACTTACCTCACCACGGAATCGGCGCCGAAGCCGCTCTCCCGCCATGATCTCGACTTGATCGTGCAGTGAATCCATAATGGTTGGTTCACGCGGGGGCGTTCGCCACCAGGGAGTTTCGGGCAAATGAGACGATCGCAGGTGACGACCGTGTCATTGCTTGCGGCGCTGGCGCTTACCTCTTGCACCAACGCCAAGGATGTCCTCGATCCTTCCGCCGTCAAGCCGCCGGCGAATTCGGCCCTGCCGGCCACGCAGGGCACATCGGCCACCACCTCCCCGACCACGACCTCGCCTGCCCCCACGGCGACGGCGGCGGCTTCTACGCCCGCCACGCCGGCTCAGACCGCCGCTATCGCCAAGACCCGGCTGCAGGTGGCGCCGATCGTCGGCGCCTCCGTGGAAGCGGCAGCACCGCTGACGGCGGAACTGCAGGCGCGCGCCAGGCAGCGCGGTGTCACACTTGTCGGCAGCAGCGACCAGACGGCAACGCATGTGTTGAAGGGCTATTTTTCGACGATGTCCGAAGGCAAGGACACCACCGTCATCTATGTCTGGGACGTCTACGACCCGTCGGGCAACCGCCTGCATCGCATCAACGGCCAGCAGAAGGCGCCTTCCGCCGGCAGCACCGAGGGCTGGCCGGCGGTGGCGCCGGCGACCATGCAGTCGATCGCCGATCAGACCATCGACCAGTTCACCGCCTGGCTTGGCAGCGGTGGCGCTGGTTGATCAAACAACCTGTTGCCGGCTTGCGATGCGACCGACCTTTGTTGCGCCTTGTCGAAGGATTCCCGATCGCGAGGCTTGCAATACCGGCGCGGACCGCTAAAAGCCCGCATAAAAGGCTCATGAGAGTCTGTCCGGTCTCTCTATCCTTCGCCAGGAACGGTGCATGAAGCTTTTCGCGGGCAATTCCAACAGGGTGCTGGCCGAAGCGGTCGCTCGCTATCTAAACATCCCGCTGGGTAAGGCCAGCGTCAGGCGCTTCGCCGATCAGGAGATCTTCGTCGAGATCCAGGAAAACGTGCGCGGCGAGGATGTGTTCATCCTGCAGTCGACCTCTTATCCGACCAACGACCATCTGATGGAACTGCTCATCATGATGGACGCCTTCATGCGCTCCTCCGCCCGGCGCATCACGGCGGTGATCCCCTATTTCGGCTACGCCAGGCAGGATCGCCGCGCCTCCGGCCGCACGCCGATCTCGGCCAAGCTCGTCGCCAACATGATCACCCGCGCCGGTGCCGACCGTGTGCTGACGCTCGACCTGCATGCCGGCCAGATCCAGGGCTTCTTCGACATCCCGACCGACAATCTTTTCTCGGTGCCGGTGATGGCCCGCGACGTGAAGGCGAAATACAAGCAGCTCGGCAATGTCGTCGTCGTGTCGCCCGACATCGGCGGCGTGGTGCGGGCGCGCGCGCTGGCAAAACGCTTCGACGCGCAACTGGCCATCGTCGACAAGCGCCGCGAGCGCCCCGGCGAATCCGAGGTCATGAACATCATCGGCGCCGTCGCCGGCAAGGATTGCCTCTTGATCGACGACATCGTCGATTCGGGCGGCACGCTCTGCAACGCGGCGGAAGCTCTGCTCGCCAACGGCGCCACCAGCGTCACCGCCTACATCACCCATGGCGTGCTCTCGGGCGGCGCCGTTGCCCGCATCGCCGGTTCGAAACTGCAGGAACTGGTGATCACCGATTCCATCCAGCCGAGCCAGGCCGTGCTCGATGCGCCCAACATCCGCGTCATCTCGATCGCCGACCTGATGGGCGAGGCGATCTCGCGAACCGCCACCGAGGAATCGGTCTCCAGCCTGTTCGATTAAACCGCGGCGCTGCTGGCCTGCGCCGAACCGGTCAGTCGCTTTATGCCTTCGCCCGCGTCGCGCGCGCCGCGCATATATCCGCGCGGCGAGGCGCCTAACATGCGCTTGAACATGGTAATGAAGGCCGGCACGCTGTCGTAGCCGAGATCAAGCGCCACCCTGGTGATCGGCTCGCCGTCGGCAAGCCTGGGCAGCGCGGCGAACAGGCAGGCCTGCTGGCGCCATGTCGACAGCGACAGGCCGGTCTGACGATGGAAAGCGCGCGTGAACGAGCGCCGGCTCATGCCCACAGCACCCGCCCATTCGTCGATCGTGGCATGCGGCGAAGGTGCCGCCACGAAGCGCCGGCAGAGCGCTGCGAGCTTCGGGTCCGACGGGAAAGGCAGGCCGAGCGGCCGCTCCGGCAGGTTCGGGATCTCGTGCAGCAAGAGCCCCATGATCAGCCCGGCGCGCCCTTCGAGCTCGCCGCCCTGCGGCAGCTTCTCCGATTCGACGATCAGGCTGTGCATCAGCTCGGTGATGCCGACGACGCGCAAGCCCTCCGGCAGGCCGGCAATAGCATCCGGCATGACATAGACCGAGCGCATCGAGACGTCGCCCAGCATCTCGACCGAGTGTTCGATGCCGGCCGGTATCCACATCGCATGGTCGGGCGGCACCATCCAGCGGCCGTGCTTCGTCGTCACCAGCACCACGCCGACCAGCGCGTGCAGCAGCTGGCTGCGGCTGTGGCGATGCCGCGGCACGTGGTAGCCGTCGGGATATTCGGTCGGCAACGCGACCGCCGGCCCGACCGCCTGCTCCAGCCATTGCCAACGGCTTTCATGCAGCCGGCCAAGCTCGGCGGCGTCGCCCCTGAAGATTTCCCGGCCGTGCGGCATCGGATGTGGCCCACTTGCGAAACTATTGGACCAAACCACGAAAGAAGTCGCCATTCAAGCCGATTATAAGGCAAGCGTCCGATAAGACTGCCTGCGGTTCGCCGCCAAAAAGACCACGGAGCATTGCCTTGACCGATACGACTGCCACTGCCGTCGCTACCACGGCGCCGGCCAGCCACCCCTCGGCGCAAGCGACGGCCTTCACCGTCATTCTTGCGGTGAGCTTCTGCCACTGCGTCAACGACATCATGCAGTCGCTGCTTTCGGCCATCTATCCGCTGCTCAAGGACAATTACGGTCTCGATTTCTGGCAGATCGGTCTTTTGACCTTCACCTTCCAGGTGACGGCCTCTCTGCTGCAGCCGGTGATCGGCATGGTCACCGACAAGCGGCCGATGCCCTATTCCCTGCCTTGGGGCATGGCCTCGTCGCTGGTCGGGCTGGTGGTGCTCGCTCACGCCGGCCATTACTGGCTGCTCCTGATCGGCGCCTCGCTGATCGGCATCGGCTCGGCGATATTCCATCCGGAATCCTCGCGCATCGCCCGCTTCGCCTCCGGCGGCCGCTTCGGCCTGGCGCAGTCGCTGTTCCAGGTCGGCGGCAATTTCGGCCAGGCCATGGGCCCGCTGCTCGCCGCCTTCATCGTCGTGCCGTTCGGCCAGACCAGCATTTCCTGGTTCGCCGTCGGCTCGCTGGTCGGCATCGTCGTTCTGTGGCAGGTTGGCGGCTGGTACAGCCGGCTGCGCGCCTCGATGGCCACCCGCAAGCAGGCGGCCCACGTCTCCCCCTTCCCGCGCAGCAAGGTCATGTGGGCATTGGCGGTGCTGACGCTGCTGGTGCTGACCAAGAACGCCTATATCGCCTCGCTCTCCAGCTACTACACTTTCTATGCCATCCATAAGTTCGGCGTTTCGGTGCAGATGTCGCAGGTGATGCTGTTCCTGTTCCTCGGCGCCTCGGCGCTCGGCATCCTGCTCGGCGGCCCGTTCGGAGACCGCTACGGACAGAAGGCGATGATCTGGTTCTCGATCGTCGGCGTGCTGCCGTTCACGCTGGCGCTCCCCTACGCCAACCTGGAATGGACGATGGTGCTCACCGTGCTGATCGGCCTCATCCTGTCATCGGCCTTCTCCAACATCGTCGTTTTCGCGCAGGAGCTGGTCCCCGGCCGCGTCGGCATGATTGCCGGCATCTTCTTCGGCTTCGCCTTCGGCATGGGCGGCATCGCCGCCGCGGTGCTCGGCGTCATCGCCGACATGAAGGGCATCGACTTCGTCTACCAGATCTGCTCCTACCTGCCCTTCCTCGGCCTGCTTACGGTGTTCCTGCCGAACATGAAGGAAGCGCGGAATGCCTGATTGCCCGGCCACCACAAACGAGATCCAAAGATCAAAGCACCCGCCTGATGGCGGGTGCTTTCGTGTTTGGGGACCAGCCTCAGGCCTTGAAGAAGGCCAACAGGTCGGCGTTGATGACATCCGCATGGGTGGTCGCCATGCCGTGCGGGAAGCCCTTGTAGACCTTGAGCTCGCCCTTCTTGAGCAGCTTGATCGACAGCAGCGCGGAGTCGGCGATCGGCACGATCTGGTCGTCGTCGCCATGCATGACCAGCACCGGCACGTCGATCTTCTTCAGGTCCTCGGTGAAGTCGGTTTCCGAGAAGGCCTTGATGCAGTCGTAATGCGCCTTGGTGCCGCCCATCATGCCCTGGCGCCACCAATTGTCGATGATCCCCTGCGACACCACAGCGCCCGGGCGGTTGAAGCCGTAGAACGGACCGGCCGGAACGTCGCGGAAGAACTGGGCGCGGTTGGCTGCCTGGGCGGAACGGAAGCCATCGAACACCTCGATCGGCAGGCCGCCGGGATTGGCATCGGTCTTGAGCATGATCGGCGGCACGGCGCCGATCAGCACAGCCTTGGCCACGCGACCGCCGGAACCGTACTGCGCGACATAGCGCGCCACCTCGCCGCCGCCGGTCGAATGCCCGACATGGATGGCGTCCTTGAGGTCGAGATGCGCGGTCAGCGCCGCCACGTCGGCGGCATAGGTGTCCATCTCGTTGCCGATGTCGGTCTGGGTCGAACGGCCGTGGCCGCGGCGGTCATGCGCGATGACGCGGTAGCCTTTCGACAGGAAGAACAGCATCTGGGCGTCCCAGTCGTCGCTGCTCAGCGGCCAGCCATGGTGGAAGACGATCGGCTGACCGGTCCCCCAGTCCTTGTAGAAGATCTGCGTTCCGTCCTTCGTGGTGATCGTGCCGCTGCCGATCTTGGTCTGCGAAGCTTCAGTCATCTCCATCTCCTTTGAAATTTTCGCAATAAATAATATCGCGATAATGATATGCGTAATGCGATCGAGCTCGCTTGTCCATAAAAATATATCACGATAACATTTTCCGTGGTACATAATCGGTGCTCAGTCGGCAAAAGGATCGTGCCGTGCCTCTTCCCTTGGACAATCAGCTCTGTTTCACGCTTTACGCCACCAGCATGACAATCAATCGTACCTACAAACCGATGTTGGACGAAATGGGCATCACCTATCCGCAATATCTCGTGCTCAACGCGCTTGGCGAGGCGGACGGCATGTCGGTGGGCAGCATCGCGCACCGGCTCGCCCTGGAATCGAGCACGATCACGCCGCTGGTGAAGCGAATGGAACAGGCCGGACTGGTCACGCGCCAGCGCAGCCGAACCGACGAGCGTCAGGTGCAGGTCGACCTGACCGCGGCGGGACGCGCGCTGTTGGTCCGGTGCAATTGCCTGAACGAGACCCTGATCGAGCGCTCGGGTATGACGCTGGCTGAGCTCGATGCCCTGAACCGGCAGGTCCAGGCGCTGCGGGATGCGCTGAACAGCGACCCGGCCGGCGACAGCTGAAGCCTGCGCACTATCCCTTAATGCAGGCCGAACTCGCGCAGCAGTTCCTCGCGGTAGCGCACGAAGCGGCTTTCGCTGCGGTCGCGCGGACGCGGAAGATCGACATCGATCAGCCTTGCCGCGCCGCCCTTCTCCTTGGGCAGGATCAGCACCCTATCGGCGAGGTAGATCGCCTCTTCCAGGTCGTGGGTGACCACGACCATGGTGACGTTCTCCTCGCTCCAGATGCGCGCCAGTTCTTCCTGCATGGAGATCTTGGTCATGGCGTCGAGCGCGCCGAGCGGCTCGTCGAGCAGCAGGATTTCCGGCTGCACCGTCAGCGCCCGCGCGATACCGACGCGCTGCGCCATGCCGCCCGAGAGCTGCCGCGGATAGGCGTCGGCGAACTCAGCCAGGCCGACCAGCGCGATATAGAACCGCGCGCGTTTCTCGGCATCCGCCTTGGACACGCCGCGCACCTCGAGGCCGAAGGCGACATTGCCGAGCACGGTCAGCCAGGGCAGCAGGCGCGGCTCCTGGAAGATCACCGCCCGCTCTGCGCCGACGCCGTCGATCTCTCTGCCGTCGATGGCGACAGCGCCGCCGTCGGCCCGCTCCAGCCCGGCGAGGATGCGCAGCAGCGTCGTCTTGCCGGAGCCGCTGGCGCCGACGATGACCAGGCATTCGCCGGAGCGGATGTCGAGATTGAGCGAGCGCAGCACGGCAAGTTGGCGCCCGCCGAGTGCGAAGGATTTCGACAGGTCGCGTATCGTGACCTCGCCGCCGCTTGGCGTAGCCATGGCATGGGTCTCCGTGGTCAGTTGGTTTTGGTTTCGCCCGGGCGGTAGAGGATGTCGGCTGCCTTGAGTTTGCCCTTCGGCAGACGACCGTCCCGCTCGAGAATGTTCACCCAGAAGTCGACGTCGCGATTCGTCACCGCCGCCTTTTCGCGCAGGCCGAAACCGGTCCAGTAGCGCGCCAGATCGCCGTTCTCGCCGCGTTTGCTCAGGACGTCGGCTAGCAGCTTGCGCGCCTCGTCGGGGTTCTGCCGCGACCAGTCGGAAGCGCGTGCGGACTGCTCGACGAAGTTGCGGGCGACGTCCGGGTTGGCGGCAATGAAGTCCCTCCGCAGCACCACGAAACCGCCGGCGATCTCGCCGAGCACATCGGTGTCGTTGAAGACGCCGCGCACACCGCCATTGCTGACCAGCTGGCCGGCGAAGGTAGCCTGCCAATAACCCAAGCCCGCGACGTCGACCTGATGCGAGCGCAACGTCTGCTCGAGCTGCGGTCCGGGCACCACGACGAGCTTGGCCGCGTCCGGCGGCAGGCCGATGCCGTGCAGCGCCTCGCGCACCGTGTAGTCGAGATGGGCGCCGAGCGTGTTGACCGAGATCGTCTTGCCGGCGATGTCGGCGATCGATTTGATCGGACTGTCCTCCAGCACATAGAAGACGCTTTTCACTTGGCTGTTGATGCCGTTGCTCGGGTAGGCGGCGACGAAGTCGTTGCCGCCGGCGATCGAGTTGATCACGGCCGGCGTTGCGGCCGAGCCCAGATCGACGCTGCCGGAGGCGAGCGCGAACAGTGATTCCGGCCCGCCCGCGGCATAGCCGACATTTTCGAGCTCGATGCCGAGGCCTTTGAAATAGCCGAGCTCGCCGGCGAGCTCATGCGGGGAGATGCTGCCGCGGCTGGCGAGAAAACGGATTTTGACGGAAGCCGCTTGCGAGCGTGCGATCGAAGGCAGGCCTACGGCAAGGATGCCGGCGGCAAGCGGGGCACGCAGGAGAAGCGAACGGCGTGTGATGGTCATGGTCCGGCCTTTCATGGTTTTCAGGAATGAGAAGTGAAAGATTGGCTGCTTAGCCGACGGTGTTGCTCCAGCGGCAGAGCCGCCGCTGCAGGCTGACCAGCGCCTGGTTGGCGATCAGGCCGAGCGCCGCAAGGATAACGATCGCCGCGAACATCAGCGGGATCTGGAAGTTGTATTGGGCATTCATCACCTGGAAGCCGATGCCCTTGTTGGCGCCGATCATCTCCGAGGCGATCAACAGCAGCAGCGCAGTGGTGGCGCCGAGCCTCAAGCCGACGAAGATCGAGGGCACGGCTCCCGGCAGCACGACACGGCGGAAAATGGTGAGTCGCCGGGCGCCATAGACGCGCGCCATTTCGAGCAGCTTCGGGTCGACCTCCTTGACGCCGCTGATGGTGTTGAGCAGCAGCGGAAACAGCGTCGCCCAGAAGATGACGAACACCTTGGATGCTTCTCCCAGTCCCAAAAGCAGGATGAACACCGGATAGAGCGCCAGCGCCGAGGTCTGGCGGAAGAGCTGCACGATCGGGTCGAGCGCGGTTTCCACGGCGCGCACCTGGCCCATCACCAGGCCGAGCGGGATAGCGACGACGACCGCCGCCGCGAAAGCGAGACCGGCGCGCTGCAGGCTGATAGCGATGTCGCCGAGCAGGCTGCCTCCGGCCAGCCCCTTCCAGAGTGCTGCAACAATCGTGTCGATCGGCGGCAGCACCGCCGTATTGACCCAGCCGCTGCTTGCCGCCACCTGCCAGAGCGCCAGGAAGCCGAGCAGCACGCCATAGCGCGACAGGATACGCGCCGAGGTCCGGCCGGCCAGCCGCAAGGCCTCCGTCCCGAAGCCATTGCCGCCCTCATGCCCGCTGATACCGACCGGGCGTTCGATGTGCTGCAAAGTCATCGTCTTGCCTTCCGTCTTCTGAGGATCATTCGGCTGCGAGCACGGTCGAACGCGCGACCGTCCACGGATTCCGCGGCCGCCTGAGACCGAGATTCTCGCGCAGCGTCCTGCCTTCATAGGCAGTGCGGAACAGGCCGCGGCGCTGCAGTTCGGGGATCACCAGGTCGACGAAGTCGTCGAGCGCGCCTGGCAGCCAGGGCGGCAGGATGTTGAAGCCGTCAGCGGCTTCGGTGGTGAACCACTCTTCCAGCTGGTCGGCGACCTGTGTGGCGCTGCCGATCACCGTGTAATGGCCGCGCGCGGTCGCCACCCACTGATAGAGCTGGCGAATCGTGAAATTGTGCTCGTCGGCGATCTGGCGGATCAGCGCTTGCCGGCTCTTCATGCCTTCGGTCTCCTTGCTCGGCGGCAAGGGACCGTCGAGCGGATAGTCCCTGAGGTCGAGTGTCTGGCCGGCAAGCGCGTTGAGCAGCGCCACGCCATCTTCCGGCAGGATCAGGTCGTTCAACTGCCGGTATTTGGCGCGGGCCTCCTCTTCGGTACGGCCAACGAAGGGTGCCACGCCGGGCATGATCAGCACCTGCGCCGGATCGCGGCCGGCCGCCGCCACGCGCGCCTTGATGTCGCGATAGAATTCCCGCGCGGAGGCTAGATTCTGGTGTGCTGTGAAGATCACCTCGGCCGAAGCGGCCGCAAGCCCGCGCCCGTCCTCGGATTGACCGGCCTGCACCACCACGGGATGCCCTTGCACCGGACGCGGCACGTTGAGCGGCCCTTTGACGCTGAAATGCTCGCCCTTGTGGTTGATGTCGTGCAGTCTGTCCTTGTCGTAGAAGCGGCCGGTCTTCTTGTCGCGGATGAAAGCGTCGTCTTCCCAGCTATCCCACAGCGCCTTGACGGTCTCGACATGCTCATGCGCCCGCGCATAGCGCTCCGCATGGTTGGGCTGGACGTCGCGGTTGAAATTGCGCGCCGTATCGTCGCCCGCCGAGGTCACGACGTTCCAGCCGGCTCTGCCGTTCGACAGAAGGTCGAGCGAAGCGAATTTGCGGGCGAGCGTGTAAGGCTCCTCATAGGTCGTCGAAGCGGTAGCGATGAAGCCGATATGGGTGGTGAACGGCGCCAGCGCCGCAAACAGCGTCACCGGCTCGAAACCGGCGATCTTGGCGTTGCCGCCCTCGCGGGCGCCGAGACCGACGGTCAGATTGTCGGCGAGGAAATAGGCATCGAACAGGCCACGCTCGGCGGTCAGCGCAAGCTTTCTGTGGAACTCGAAATTGGTCGCGCCGTCAGCCGGCGACTCCGGATGGCGCCAGGCCGCGACATGTTGGCCGCCGCCGGGCAGAAAGGCGCCGAGCTTGATCTGTCTGGACTTGCTGGGGCTGGTCATGGCTGATCCTTCGGTTCGATGCGAATGCTTCGGGGTCAGGCGGCGAGGCCGACGCTGCGGGTGGCGCCGACAACGTTGACAGCCTCGGCCACGGCCTGACGGGCGCGGGCATGGATCGCTTCCGACACCAGCACGCCGTCGGCAAAATCCTTGTCGGAGGCGTAAATCGCGGTCGGCATGGTCAGCGCTTCGAAGAAGCCGAACAGCGGTCGCAGCTGATGCTCGACGATCAGCGAGTGACGCTCGCCGCCGCCGGTCGCCGCAAGAACAACCGGCTTTCCACGCAGAGAGGACGGATCAAGCAGATCGAACAAATGCTTGAAAAGGCCGGTATAGCTGCCTTTGAAAGTCGGCGATCCGGCCACTAGAACATCGGCGTTGACCAGCTGTTCGATAACACCGCGGGCAGTCGGGTCGAGATCACCAAGCCGCCGTGCCGTAGGCAACGATAGGCCAAGATCATCAATGTCAAAGACCGCCGCGGCCGCGCCGATCCGGCCGGCGACCTCGCCGGCAATGTGGCTGATGAACGCCTTGGTCTTCGACGGGCGGGTCAGGTTGCCGGATATCCCCACCACCAGCTTCTTCGTCATTTTCAGGCTCTCCTCGCGAGTGCTTCTCCATTAAGACTACCGACTTTGTAGAATTAAGTGAGCGAGAAGATTTCAAAACGAGCTTGGCGGAGGGATTGAGTTTGCGTCCTTTCGCCGTTGGTTGGTTCAGCGGATGCGGAGTTCCGGTCCGCGTCCCATCACCAGGATGGCGAGGTTATCGGCCATTTTAGCTATGATCGGCAGATCCCCGGTCATCCTTCAAAAGGATCGGTTCAGATCGACGCTCAGTCCGGCAAGGCTTCGCTGTTGACCAGCGGCAGCGGCGGCGCCTCCAGCCCCTGGAACGGGTCGCGCCAGGCATCGATCGCCTCGAGCCGGCCATACCAGCGGCGGATGGATGGGTAGTCCTCGAGCGGCAACCTGGCGACATCGTTGAACGCGAGAAACGTCGCCATGCGAAAGTCGGCATAGGAGACGGAATTGCCAACCAGCCACTCCCTTTCCGAAAGCACCACATCAAGGATGGCGGCCGATGTGTGGAATACTCCAAGCCCCTCCTCGACCAGGGCCTTGTCGATCGGCCCCAACCCCCAACGCTGCTTGGTGCCGCGCTCGAAATGCACCATGTCGCAGCCGCGGGCAAAATTCTCCTTACCCCAGCTCAGCCAGCGGATCATCTCGGGCTCGTCGTCTCCGCTGCGCCAGAAATTCGAATGCGTGTCGCGCGAGAGCCGGCAGGCTATTGCGTCAGCCTCCCACAGGCTCCAGCCGGGACCGACCAATATGGGTAACGTCAAATTGGGGTTCAGCGCGCGATAGCGCTCGGCCTGACCCGGCGCCATGGGTGATGCGAATTCGTACGCGACCTCCGCCTTGAGATAGCGCGCCACCGCGACCGCGAGGCGAGGATTGGGGTTGCGGCTGAACAGAAGTTTCATGTCGATCTCCAGAGGTCCTTCGAATGCCAAGGACGATTGAAACCTGCCCGATCCTACATGACGAATGCAGACGGCGCTCGGAGCTGGCTGGCAGATCCAACTTTGCGTCAGGCGGAAGCGTCGACTATGCTCAAGCCGACCTTGGTCAAGGGCTTCCGCCTCAACGGCTTGCGCCCTTGCCCGGCTTCCGCTATAGAGCCGCCACCCGCGTAGACACCCTTGGAGGCAACGCGGAGGAAGGCCGGCCAGGCCTGCATGATCCCCAAAGCGTTTGGACAGCCAAAAGCATTGGATCGACCATGCAAGCTGCGACGGCTTTCGACGTTTACGGATGGGCTTGCCCGCCGCGAACGCTCCAAAACACGCGAAAGGAAATGCCATGAGCCACGAGGCTTACGAGCTCAAGGCCGAAGCGCGCGAACAGGTCGGTAAGGGGTCCGCCCGTGCAGTTCGCCGTAACGGTAAAGTGCCTGCAGTTATTTACGGCGACAAGCAGCCACCCCTGGCGATCGCGCTCGACTACAAGGACGTCTTCTACAAGATCCACGGCGGCGGGTTCCTGACCACGATCGCCACGATCGATGTTGACGGCAAGAAGATCCAGGTCCTGCCGAAGGATTTTCAGCTCGATCCGGTCAAGGACTTCCCGGTCCATGTCGACTTCCTTAGGGTCGGCAAGGACACCGAGGTCAATGTCGACGTGCCCGTCCATTTCATCAATGAAGAGAAGTCGCCCGGCATCAAGCGCGGCGGCGTGCTCAACATCGTTCGCCACGAAGTCGAGTTCCACTGCCCGGCCAACGCGATCCCGGAATTCATCACCGTCGATCTCACCGGCGCCGAAATCGGCGACTCGATCCACATTTCGGCGGTTGCCCTGCCGGCCGGCGTCAAGCCGGTGATCTCCGATCGCGACTTCACCATCGCGACCATTGCCGGCTCAGCGGCAATGAAGCCGGAGGCGGAAGAAACCACCGAGGCGGAGGCGCCGGAAGCGGCGGCCCCTGCCGAGGAAGAGAAGTAATCTCTTCCGCGTCCGGAGGCGACGATGCTTGTCTTTGCAGGCCTCGGCAATCCGGGCGCGAAATATCAGAACAACCGGCACAATGTCGGCTTCATGGCGGCGGACGCGATTGCCCGCCGCCATTCCTTTTCGCCCTGGTCGAAAAAGTTCCAGGGGCTGATTTCCGAAGGCTCACTCGGCGGCGAGAAGGTCCTGCTGATCAAGCCGCAGACCTTCATGAACCTGTCCGGACAATCGGTCGGCGAAGCGCTGCGATTCTACAAGCTCGACGCCGCCGCCCTCACCGTCTTCTACGACGAGATCGACCTTGCCGCCGGCAAGGTAAGGGTCAAGGTTGGCGGCGGATCAGGCGGCCACAACGGCATCCGCTCGCTCGATCAGCATGTCGGCAATGCCTATCGTCGCGTGCGCATCGGTGTCGGCCATCCCGGCGTCAAGGAGATGGTGCACGGCCATGTGCTCGGCGATTTCGCCAAGGCCGACCGTGAATGGCTCGACGTTTTGCTCGACGCGATCGCCGACGACGCAGGCTTGCTGGCCAAGGGCGACGACAGTTCCTTCATGAACCGCATCACGCTGGCGCTGCGCGACAAGCTCGTGCCCACCGGCGATGACGACCGGCCGCCACCCAAGGCACCCAAGGCACAAAGCCACATCCGCCAGGCCCGTCCGCAGCAGCCAGCGGCAAAGGTCCCCGAAAGCGGCCCGATGGCTGCGATGCTGAAGAAGCTGTTCGGCGGTAAGGATTGAACCGAAACACGACCGCCCGAGGGCTTGACGATCGTCCGCCCTTTCGCCCATAGCCTCCGCAAACTCGAATTCCCGATAGGACCGAACAAAAATGGGTTTCAAATGTGGCATCGTTGGCTTGCCCAACGTCGGCAAGTCGACGCTGTTCAACGCGTTGACCAGGACCGCCGCCGCGCAGGCCGCCAACTATCCTTTCTGCACCATCGAGCCGAACACCGGCGAGGTGGCGGTGCCGGACCCGCGCCTGCAGAAGATCGCCGCGATCGGCAAGTCGAAGGAGATCATCCCGACCCGCATCTCCTTCGTCGACATCGCCGGTCTGGTTCGCGGCGCCTCCAAGGGCGAAGGGCTTGGCAACCAGTTCCTCGCCAACATCCGCGAGGTCGACGCCATCGTGCATGTGCTGCGCTGCTTCGAGGATGACGACATCACCCATGTCGAGGGCCGTATCGATCCGGTCGCCGACGCCGAGACGGTCGAGACCGAGCTGATGCTCGCCGACCTGGAAAGCCTCGAGCGCCGCATCGTCCAATTCCGCAAGCGCGCCGCCGGCAAGGACAAGGAAGCCATGGCCGTGCTGCCGATGATGGAGGCATCGCTCGAATTGCTGCAGGCCGGCAAGCCGACGCGCTTCCTGCTCAACGGCATCGCGGCGGAGGATCTGCGCATCCTGCAGGGGCTGAACCTTCTGACCTCGCATCCCGTGCTCTATGTCTGCAACGTCGCCGAGGCGGACGCCGCCACCGGCAACGAGCATACCAAGGCGGTGGAGAAGATGGCGTCCGCGCAGGGCGCCGGCACGGTGGTGATCTCGGCGGCGATCGAGGCGGAAGTCGCTCAGCTTTCCGACGAGGAGGAAATGGAGTTCCTTGCCTCGATCGGCCTTGATGAGCCGGGTCTCAACAAGGTGATCCGCGCCGGCTACGAGCTCCTGCATCTGATCACCTATTTCACCGTCGGGCCGAAGGAGACGCGCGCCTGGACGATCCACAAAGGCGATAAGGCACCGCAGGCTGCCGGTGTCATCCACACCGATTTCGAGCGCGGCTTCATCCGCGCCCAGACGATTTCCTACAACGATTTCCTCACGCTGGGCGGCGAAGTGGCCGCCAAGGAAGCCGGCAAGGCGCGCGACGAAGGCAAGGAGTATGTCGTCCAGGACGGCGACATCATGCTGTTCAAGTTCAACACCTGATATTGCTTGCACCCGGTTTTGACCGCCGGTCCTCCGGCCGGTGGACGCCTTGTCTTGACCTTGTGATGCAGCAGGGCTAAGCGGCCGGGGCTGACAGGCTCCATGAGCCTGTGCCATCCGGACGACGCTTCGAACGAAATCTCTTTGGTCCAGCAAGGGAGACCCGGCGATGATCAAGGCCTTCGTCGTGGACAATGATCGCCTGCGGGTCACCGACGATCTTACCCGAGACGGCGACAGGGTTGTTTGGGCCGACCTGTTCAATCCCACCAAGGAGGAAGAGGCCGTCATCGAGGGCTGGCTGGGCATTGCCATCCCGACCCGAGAGGAGATGGAAGAAATCGAGATCTCGAGCCGCCTCTATGTCGAGGACGGCGGCTACTTCATGACCGCCGTGCTGCCGGCGCAGACCGAGGTCGACGACCCATTGATGTCGCCGGTGACCTTTGCGCTCGCCGGCAACCGGCTGATCACCATTCGCTATCACGAGCCCAAGGCCTTCAAGACCTTCCCGCTGCGCGCCGAAAAGGTGGCGACCGGCTGCACCAGCGGCGACACCATCCTGATCGGCCTCCTGGAAGCGATCGTCGATCGGCTGGCCGATATCCTCGAGCGCGCCGGCCGTGACGTGGAAGTGATCTCGCGCGACATCTTCGAGGCGCGCTCGACCAAGGCTTCGAAGCGCAGCCGCGATTTCCAGGAGCTCTTGAAAGGCATCGGCCGCAAGGAGGATCTCGCTTCCTCCGTCCGCGACAGCCTGATCTCGCTGCAGCGCCTGGCCGGCTTTCTCACCCATGTCGCTGCCCAGACCAAGATGAGCAAGGACGTGAGGGCCCGCATCAAGACGCTGTCGCGCGACGTGCTGTCGCTCGCCGACCACGCCACTTTCCTGTCGCAGAAGATCTCCTTCCTGCTCGATGCCACGCTCGGCATGATCTCGATCGAGCAGAACGCCATCATCAAGATCTTCTCGGTCGCCGCCGTCATCTTCCTGCCGCCGACGCTGGTCGCCTCGATCTACGGCATGAACTTCGACATCATCCCCGAGCTCAAATGGGAGTTCGGCTACCCCTTCGCCATCGGCCTGATGGTGATCTCGGCAATCCTGCCCTTCTGGTATTTCCGCCGGCGCGGCTGGCTCTGACCGCGCCAGCGGAAGCAACTGGCTCACCAGAAAGGACTTGACCAAACTGGCTCGGGCCTTCATCCGGGGTGCCCGACCGTGGGGATCACGCATTCGTCAACCGGATTGCCGATATGACCGGAAAGACCTGGGCCTATGAGGACTTCGTCGAGGGCGCCTCGCTCGACCTCGGCAGCAAGAATGTCAGCGCTGCCGAGATTATCGAATTCGCCAGCGAATTCGATGCCCAGCCGATGCATCTCGACGAGGAGGCCGGCAAGGCCAGCATCCTGGGCGGCCTTTCGGCTTCGGGCTGGCACACCTGCGCGATGTTCATGCGCATGCTGTGCGATGCCTTCCTGCTCGATTCGACCTCGCAAGGCTCGCCGGGCATCGAGCATGTCAAATGGAAGAAGCCGGTTCTGGCCGGTGATCGCCTTACCGGCAAGGTCACCGTGCTTGCCAAGCGCCAGTCCAAGTCGAGGCCTCAGCTCGGCTTGGTCAGCATGCGCAGCGAGTTGTTCAACCAGCGCGGCGAATGCGTCTTCGAGCTTGAGAACACGGGCATGTTCCTGAGCCGAGAGGCCATCGCGTGACCCTGGACGAGTATTTCCTGATCGGTGAAACCGTCACCCTCGGCTCGCATAAGTTCGGCGCGGAAGAGATCAAGGCCTTCGCCAAGAAATACGATCCGCAGGTCTTCCATGTCGACGAGGAGGCGGCGAAGAAGAGCGTGCTCGGCGGTCTCTGCGCCTCGGGCTGGCACACCGCCGCCATCTGGATGAAATACAACCTCGAAAAGCGCATGGAGACCGAGGGCGTGCGCTGGGCCGGTCCCGGCCCGCAGCCCGAATTCGGTCCGTCGCCTGGCTTTCGCAATCTCAAATGGCTGAAGCCGGTCTATGCCGGCGAGACCGTGACCTTCACGCGCACCGCGCTCGCCCATCGTCCCCTTGGCGGGCGCCCCGGCTGGAACCTGCTCACGCTACGCTCGGAGGGTTTTGACTCGACCGGCGACAAGGTCATCGAGTTCGACAGCGCCGTGCTGGTGAAGGTGGAGTAGCGCCACCTTGCCCTTCTCCCCTTGTGGGAGAAGGTGGCCGAGCGAAGCTCGGTCGGATGAGGGGTGTTCCAGCTTGGCAGATACGCCTGCTCACATGGATAACGCGACGCAAGGCGACAAATTCACCAGCTTCACCTGCGCCTCGTTCCTTCCAACACCCCTCATCCGTCTTGGCGCTGCGCGCCAATCCACCTTCTCCCACAAGGGGAGAAGGCAAGAGCTAATGCCCCTCGAACCCGATCAAGGTCCTTACCGGCACGCCGAGCGCTTCCAGCTTCTGCCGCCCTCCAAGATCGGGTAGATCGATAACGAAGCAGGCGGCGACGATGTCGGCGCCGATCTGCCTGAGCAGCTTCACTGCCGCTTCCGCCGTGCCGCCGGTGGCGATCAGGTCGTCGACCAAGATCACCTTCTCGCCGGGCGAGACGCCGTCCTTGTGCATCTCCATCTCGTCCAGCCCGTATTCGAGGCTGTAGGCGACGCGAACCGTCTCGTAGGGCAGCTTGCCCTTCTTGCGGATCGGCACGAAGCCAGCCGAAAGCTGGTGCGCCACGGCGCCTCCCAGGATGAAGCCGCGCGCCTCGATGCCGGCGATCTTGTCGATCTTCAGCCCGGCGTAAGGGTGCACCAACTCGTCAATGGCCCGGCGGAAAGCGCGCGCATCGCCGAGCAGCGTGGTGATGTCGCGAAACAATATGCCGGGTCTGGGATAATCCGGAATCGTGCGGATGGCCGCAAGCAGCGTGTCTTCGAGGGAGGATTTCATGGGCGGTTTGATCCGTTGCCGCACAGTTTTGCCGGCAAGCGGCCGAAAAGAAAAGGGCGCCTTTCGGCGCCCTCGCATTTTCTGGAAAGCCCGGCGCCTCAGTGCGCCACGTCGGCCCAGACCTTGCGCTTGGTCATGTAGACCAGCGCGCCGAACAGCAGCAGGAACACCAGCACGCGGAAGCCGGTCTTCTTGCGGTCTTCGAGGTGCGGCTCGGCGGCCCACATCAGGAATGCTGCAACGTCGCGCGAATACTGATCGACCGTCTGCGGCGAGCCGTCGTCATAGGTCACCTGGCCGTCCGAAAGCGGCTTCGGCATCTTCAGCGACACGCCGGACAGGAAGTACGGATTGTAGTGCGTGCCTTCCGGGATCGCCATGCCGGCCGGCGGCGTCTGGTCGTAGCCGGTCAACAGCGAGTGGATGTAGTCCGGCCCGCCCTGCGCATATTGGGTGAAGATATCGAAGACGAAGCGCGGGAAGCCGCGCTCGACGCCGCGCGCCTTGGCGAGCAGCGACATGTCGGGCGGCGCGGCGCCGCCATTGGCGGCCGCTGCGGCCTGCTCGTTCGGGAACGGCGCCGGGAAGTGGTCCGAAGGCTTGCCCGGGCGGTCGAACATGTCGCCCGCATCGTTCGGGCCGTCATGGATGGTGTATTCGGCGGCCAGCGTCTTGATCTGCGCTTCCGAATAGCCGAGGCCCTCCAGCGTGCGGAACGCCACCAGGTTCATCGAGTGGCAGGCCGAGCAGACTTCCTTGTAGACCTTCAGGCCGCGCTGCAGCTGGGCCTTGTCGTAGGTGCCGAACGGGCCGGCGAAGCTCCAGCTCATCTCCTTCGGCTCGTTGATCGGGAAATGCGTCGGCGCCGCCTCTGCGTGCCCCTGCTCCTGAGCGGTGGCCGCTCCAGCGCCTGCCGCCAGAAGGCCGAGCACCGCCAGCGAGGTGAGAATCTTCTTCATGCCAAATCCCCTAGATTCTCAGCCCTTGGTTTCCGGCGCGCTCACCGCGCCTGCCGGATGTCCGCCGGCCCCCTTGTTCTTCTTTTCCAGCACCGCCTCGGTGATCGAGTTCGGCAGGCGCCGCGGCGTCTCGATCAGGCCGAGCACCGGCATGACGACCAGGAAGAAGGCGAAGTAGAACAGCGTCGCCATCTGCGCCATGAACACATAGCTGCCTTCCGCCGGCTGCGAGCCCAGCCATCCGAGCAGGATGGCGTCGGCCACGAACAGCCAGAAGAACAGCTTGTACCACGGCCGATAGACCGCCGAGCGCACCTTCGAGGTGTCGAGCCACGGCACCAGGAACAGCATGGCGATGGCGCCGAACATGCACAGCACGCCGCCGAGCTTGGAGTTGATCGGCCCGATGTTGAAGGTGATGGCGCGCAGGATCGCGTAGAACGGCAGGAAGTACCATTCCGGAACGATGTGGGCCGGCGTCTTCAGCGGGTTGGCGACCGTGTAGTTGTCGGGGTGGCCGAGATAGTTCGGCAGGTAGAAGACGAAATAGGCGAAGACGAACAGGAACACGATCATGCCGAACGCGTCCTTGATGGTGGCGTAAGGCGTGAAGGCGACGGTGTCGGTCTTCGACTTCACCTCGATGCCGGTCGGGTTCGACTGGCCGACGACATGCAGCGCCCAGATGTGCAGCACGACGACGCCGGCGATCATGAAAGGCAGCAGGTAATGCAGCGCGAAGAACCGGTTCAGCGTCGGATTGTCGACGGCGAAGCCGCCGAGCAGCAGCTCCTGGATCCAGTTGCCGACCAGCGGAATGGCGCTGAAGAAGCCGGTGATCACGGTGGCGCCCCAGAAGCTCATCTGTCCCCAGGGCAGCACGTAGCCCATGAAGCCGGTGGCCATCATCAGGAGGTAGATGATGCAGCCGAGGATCCACAGCAGCTCGCGCGGCGCCTTGTAGGAGCCGTAGAAGAGCCCACGGAAGATGTGGATGTAGACGGCGACGAAGAAGAACGAGGCGCCGTTGGAATGGAGATAGCGCAAGAGCCATCCCGAATTCACGTCGCGCATGATCTTCTCGACCGAATCGAAGGCGAGAATGGTATCGGACGTGTAGTGCATGGCCAGCACGATGCCGGTCAGGATCTGCGCCGCCAGCATGATCGAAAGGATGCCGCCGAACGTCCACATGTAGTTAAGGTTGCGCGGCACCGGATAGGCGACGAAGCTGTCATAGACCAGCCTGGGCAGCGGCATGCGGGCATCGAACCAGCGTCCGATCCCGGTCTTCGGCGTGTAGGTGGAGTGTCCCTCGCTCATCGAAATATCCCCTGCCTCAGCCGATAAGGATCTTGGTATCGGAAATGAATTTGAATACCGGGATCGCCATGTTCTCGGGCGCCGGGCCTTTGCGGATGCGGCCGGCGGTGTCGTACTGCGAGCCGTGGCACGGGCAGAACCAGCCGCCGAAATCGCCCTCCTGGCCGAGCGGGATGCAGCCGAGATGGGTGCAGACCTGCACCATCACCATCCAGGCTTCTTTGCCGGGGGTGGTGCGGTTGGCATCGGTCGCCGGCGCGTCGGCCGGCAGGTTGGCGTTGCGAGCGATCGGATCCTTGAGATCATTGAGGCTGACCGCCGCGCCGTCCTTCATCTCTTTCTCGGTGCGGTTGCGCACCACGACCGGCTTGCCGCGCCACTTGACGACCAGCGAGCTGCCGGGCTGCAGCGAAGAGACATCGACCTCGACCGAAGCCAGCGCCAGCGTCGAGGCATCCGGCTGCATCTGGTCGATGAACGGCCAGGCGACGGCGCCCGCGCCGACCACACCGGCCATGCCGGTGGCGATATAGAGAAAATCGCGACGGTTGGGATCGTGGATGTCGGTTGCGCTCACGGGTGCCTGATCCTTTCGCCTCTTTCCGTGCCGGCGGCCGAGCCTTGTCCCCGCTCCATCGCGCCGGCCTGACAGCGCATGGCGAACAGGCTAGCGAATTCCTCCGGCATTTGGAGTTCGGTTTATGCGTGAAGCCCGTTTTTGTCCAGACGCGTGAAGGCACAAGGGCACATTGTCGCGGGTGTAGGTCACGGCCTGCGCCGAGGTGTCGTCGGCAGACCGCCGAACGCCTTGAAACAGCTGGGAATCGAGGGCGAAAGAGAGCTCTTGTTCACCTCGACAGCGGCCGTTGGCCCGGTCTATTCTCCAGCCATGGCGCATGTCATCGATCGCGACAAATGGGCGGAGGCGCCCGACCGCTGGCAAGGCGAGCTGCAATGCGGCGCTTTTGGCTCCAGAAGCTGCCTGATCTTCAATTATCTGCCCGGCATCGGCGGCGGCCCGCGCCTGCACAAGCACCCCTACACGGAGATCTTCATCATCCGCGCCGGCACCGGCCTGTTCACGGTCGGCGACCAGCAGATCGAGGCTTCGGCCGGCCAGATCCTCATCGTCCCGCCCGACACGCCGCACAAATTCACCAATCTCGGCCCTGGTCCGCTCGAGACCACCGACATCCACGAGAACGGCAGCTTCATCACCGAATGGCTGGAATAGACCATGATCCCGAACCGAAGGTCGGCGTAGCTAAAAGTGCGCACCGGTTTTCGGGAAAGATCATGGTCAGACTCAAAGAGCGCTAACTGGCGCCTAGCCTGACCAGCACCGCCCTCGGGATGTTGTATTCGCGGATCACGGCGTCGTGCTTGCGCAGCCCGCAGAGTTCGCGCTGGATGAAATAGCCGTGGACGGCCGCCGCTGCCTCTTTCAGCAGCCGGTTGCGATCCCCGCCCTCGCCGTTCTCGCGCAACTTCGCCAGCGTCTCCTCGACGCGCTGGCCGGCGCGGCCAAGGGCGGCCGCCTTTTCGGCGAGGATTTCGTGGCCGAGCAGGTCGAGCGCGTTCTCCTGCGCGCCGCTTCGTCCGAAATTGCTGGGCATGCGTACCGACATGGTTGCGTTCTACTCCGCTGGCCGCGTCTCTTCCAGCACGCTCTCCTCATTGAACAGGAAGCCGCCGGACTGCCGCTTCCACAGCCGCGCATAAAGCCCGTCGAGCGCCACCAGCTCGTCATGCGTGCCCTCTTCGACGATGCGCCCGCCGTCGAGCACGACCAGCCGGTCGAGTGCGGCAATGGTCGACAGCCGGTGGGCGATGGCGATGACGGTCTTGTCCTCCATCAGCCTTACCAGGTTTTCCTGGATCGCCGCTTCGATGTCGGAATCGAGCGCCGAGGTCGCTTCATCCAGGATGAGGATCGGCGCATCCTTGAGGAAAAGGCGGGCGATCGCCACGCGCTGGCGCTGGCCGCCGGAGAGCTTCACGCCGCGCTCGCCGACATAGGCCTCGTAACCGGCGCGCTGGCGATTGTCGCGCAGCCCCATGATGAAATCATGCGCTTCGGCTTTGCGCGCCGCGGCGATCACCTCCGCGTCCGTCGCGTCCGGCATGCCGAGCTTGATGTTGTCGCGCAGCGAGCGATGGAAGAGCGCAGTGTCCTGGCTGACCACGCCGATATTGGCGCGCAGCGAATTCTGCGTCGCCTTGGCGATGTCCTGGCCGTCGATCAGGATCTTGCCGCCCTCGAGGTCGTAGAGGCGCAGGATGAGATTGGCTAAAGTCGTCTTGCCGGCGCCCGACGGACCGACCAGCCCGACCTTTTCGCCAGGCCGCACGACGAGGTCGATGCCGTCCAGAACTCCTGCCCCCTTGCCATAATGGAAGGTGACGTTCTTGAGGTCGATGCGGCCGCCGTCAACCACCAGCTGCTTGGCGTCCGGGGCATCGGTCAGGCCGAGCGACTGCGAGATCAGCGCCTTGGAATTCTCCAGCACGCCGAGATTCCTCAAGATGCTGTTGAGCTGCATCATCACCCGTCCCAACAGCATGTTGAGCCGCAAGACGAGAGAAAGCGTGAAAGCGACGGCGCCGACGGTGATCGAGCCCTCCACCCAAAGATAGACGGCGAAGACGGCGATTGACGTGATCATGATGCCCGAAAGCGTCGTCAGCGCCATACGCACGCCGGTCAGCCGGCGCGTGAACGGCCGCAGCGCATCGAGATAGATGTCGAAGCCGCTGCGGATGTAGCGGTCGTCGCCGTCGGCGGCGAACAGCTTCAGCGTCTGCACGTTGGAATAGGAATCGACGATGCGGCCGGTGATCATCGAGCCGGCCTCGGCGGTCGCCTCGGCATGCTTGCGGATCGCCGGCAAATAGAGCCGGGCCAACCAGGCAAAGGCGGCGATCCATATCACCACCAGCACCGCCAGCCTGAGGTCGAGGCCGGCGACCAGCGCCAGCGTCGTCACCGTGTAGACGATCATGAACCAGACGACCTCGATGAAGCTCTCCATCAGGTCGCCGGTTGCCTGCCCGGCCTGCCAGACCTTGGTGGCGATGCGCCCGGCGAAATCGTTCTGGAAGAAAGCGTAGGACTGGCGCGAGACATGCCGGTGCGCCTGCCAGCGCACCAGGCTGTAGAAGCCCGGCGTGATCGTCTGTTCGTCGACGAGCGCCGAAAGGCCGACCACCAGCGTGCGGATGATCAGCACCACAGCGCCCATGAACAGAAGCTCGGGACCGGCGGCAGCCCACAGCGCGTGCCAGCTGCGTTCTCCGGGAAGCTGGTCGAGGATATCGACCAGCCGTCCGACGAAATAGAACAGCCCGGCCTCGACCAGCGGCGCGATGCCGCCGATGATCAGCATGGCGAAGAAGGCGAGCTTCGCCTGCCCGACATAGTGCCAGAGGAAGCCGCGGACACTGGCGGGTGGCCGAAGATTCGCTGGCTCTCGGAACGGGTAGACCCAGCCTTCGAACCAGTGATAGACGGCCTTCATCATTCCGCGGCTTCACCCTTGGCGCCAAACTCATGGGCAATCGCATCGTTGGCGGCCTCGGCCGGCATGTCGTCGAGCAGGAAGCCGCCCGACTGCCGCTGCCAGAGCTGGGCATAGAGCCCACCCTTCGCGACCAGCTCCTCGTGCGAGCCCTCCTCGATGACGCGGCCCTTGTCCATGACGACGAGCCTGTTCATCGCCGCGATGGTCGACAGCCGGTGCGCGATGGCAATGACGGTCTTGCCCTGCATCAGCTTGTAGAGGTTCTCCTGGATCGCCGCCTCTGCTTCCGAATCGAGCGCCGAGGTCGCCTCGTCGAGGATGAGGATCGGCGCGTCTTTCAGCATAACGCGGGCAATGGCGACGCGCTGCCGCTGGCCGCCGGACAATTTGACGCCCCGGTCGCCGACATGGGCGTCGAATCCCTTGCGGCCGTTGTGGTCGGAAAGCCCGCCGATGAAATCGAGCGCCTCGGCCCGCCGCGCCGCCTCGACCAGCATCTCGTTGCTGGCATCGGGCCGGCCGTAGAGGATGTTGTCGCGCACCGAGCGATGCAGCAGCGAGGTATCCTGCGTCACCATGCCGATCTGCGCGCGCAGCGAATCCTGCTTCACCCCGGCGATCTCCTGGCCGTCGATGAGGATCCTGCCGCCTTCCAGGTCGTAGAAGCGCAGCAACAGGTTGACCAGCGTCGACTTGCCGGCGCCGGAGCGGCCGACGATGCCGACCTTCTCGCCCGGCTTCACCATAAGCGACAGGTTTTCGATGACGCCCTTCTGCTTGCCATAGTGGAAGCGTATGTCCTCGAAGCGGATCTCGCCCTGGCTGACGGTGATGTCCTTGGCACCCCGCCTGTCCTCGACGAGTCGCGGCAGCGAGATCGACTGGATGCCGTCCTGCACCGTGCCGATGTTCTCGAACAGGCCCGACATCTCCCACATGATCCACTGCGACATGCCCCACATCCTGAGCACCAGGCCGATGACCACGGCCACTGCGCCGATCGTCACCGCGTCGTCCAGCCACAGCCAAAGCGAGATCGCCGTGACCGAGAACAGCAGCAGCGAATTCAGGATGTAGAGCAGGCCGTAGAGCACCGTCACCAGGCGCATCGAGCGGTACACGGTATCAAGGAAGCCCGCCATGCCCTCCTTGGCGAAAGCTGCTTCGCGGCGCGCATGCGAAAACAGCTTCACCGTCTGGATGTTGGCATAGCTGTCGACGACGCGGCCGGTCATGGTCGAACGCGCATTGGCCTGTTCCTCGCCGACCTTGCCGAGCCGGGGAATAAAATACCGCAACAGCCCGATATAGCCGATCAGCCATACGCCCAAGGGTGCGGCCAGCCGCAAGTCCGCCGAGCCGACGATGAGCAGCATGCCGAGAAAATAGACGATCACGTAGTTGAGGACGTCAATAACCTTCATGACGCAGTCGCGCACGGCGAGTGCGGTCTGCATCAGCTTGGTGGCGATGCGGCCGGCGAACTCATCCTGGTAGAAAGCCATCGACTGCTTGAGCAGGTAGCGATGCACCTGCCAGCGGATGCGCATCGGGTAGTTGCCCATCATCGTCTGCTGGTTGACCAACGAACGCACCCAGACCGTGCCGGGCAGCGCGACCAGCACGATGAAAGCCATGCCGGCCAGCTTCCAGCTCTCGGTCTGCAGGAAAGTTTCTCGGTTCTGCGCCGACAGCCAGTCGACGATGCGGCCCATGAAACCGAACATCCACACTTCGGTGACGGCGATCACCGCCACCAGCACTGCATCCACGACGATGTAGGGCCAGACGCCACGCGTGTAGTGCACGCAGAAGGCGACCAGCGTTTTCGGCGGCTCTGCCGGTTCCGCCGCGGGAAACGGATCGAGCCTCTTTTCAAACCAGCGGAACATTCCAGGCACTCGACTGTCTGTGCGCTCACGCGGCGCGGGATTGATGGGTAAGGCCTTTCGGCCGCGCGGCATGACGGGCCGGCGATACGGAATCAACTGCATCGCCGGCCCTGCTTCGCGCAATATAGGGTGTCGCGGGCTTTTCGCCGACAGGCTCGTTTGGCGATCCTGACGGCACGCTGGAGCCAGCGCGTGCTTTCTCGCCCGGACGGAACAGCCTTGCGATACGGCGCACCAGCGAAGGCCGGCCGGGATCGGGTACGGCGCGCGAGAAATCGACATCCGGCAGCATGCCGCGATGCGGACGCCGGCGCATCTCGGCATGGACCGCCGACGAGTAGGTCTCGCCGATCAGCAGCGCCCAGGTCGCCATCTTGCGCTCGTGCAGGCTTCTTGAACCCGGTATTTTATAGGGATCGAACATCGGTCCGTCCTCCATGTGCAAATGCGTTAAAAAGGGTGACACGAACTCGACCTCCGGCATTCGGCCGGAGGCATGAAACGCATCGGTCGGGGCATGACGGCAAGCTTCAGCCCGGACACGACGGCAAGCGTCGGTCCCGACACGTTCTTGTGGGGCGCTTGGTCCCTTTGGCAGTTTGAAAAACATCGCAAGATTCCTTCGAAGACCGAAAACTGGGTTCGGCGGGAATCGGTGCGATGAGGTTCTTAAAGTGTCAGAAGAATCGTCGTACCGAAACCGCCGTTGGGCATGCAAGAGCCCCGGAGAGGCGCTGCCCGGAGAGGAACTGGAAATGCATGGTCATGTGGTCCCCCTCCTTCGGTTCGGGTTGACGATGGTGGGCATATACTCGACTTCGCAGAAAATGGCCACCCGCCAGTCCAGAAATCGCCAAAAGCGGGAGACGCCTGTGGCCGATCTGCCACTTATTAGAAGGATGCGGAAATGAACGACCGTCTCCGCATCGCGCTCTACCAGCCTGATATCGCCGGCAACACCGGGACAATCCTGCGCTTCGCCGCCTGCCTTGATCTCAGTGTCGACATCATCGAGCCGGCCGGCTTTCCGCTCTCCGACCGGGCGCTGAAACGGGCCGGCATGGACTATCTCGAAATGGCGGCGCTTTCCCGCCATGCCGACTGGCACGCCTTCGAGGAATGGCGCCGGACGAATGCGCGCCGCCTGGTGCTGCTCACCACCAAGGCCGCGACCGCCTATACGGACTTCGCTTTCGCCGGCGGCGACATCATTCTGTTCGGCCGTGAATCGGCCGGCGTGCCGCAAGAGGTTCATCAGGGGGCGGATGCGCGGCTGACCATTCCGATGCGGCCGGGCGCGCGCAGCATCAATGTCGCGCTCTCCGTCGCGATGGTCGCGGGCGAAGCGCTGCGCCAGCTCGGCTAAAGCAATTCCAGGAAAAGTGTGAAACGGTTGGGCTCGGCGCCTTTGCCGTAGCCTACCGTCCGGAATTGCGTCAAAACAACGAGCCAGCATCCTCAGCCCTTCGCTACCGCAGACCGCCTCTCCTTCTGCCGTCATTCTCACCCAGGCGCACATCGCCTTCTCCTCAATTTGCCTTGCCAGGATTTCCTCGCTACAAGCTCAACCTAACTTGAGGTCAAGCGGAAACTGCGAATGGCTCCGGTGAAGGAATTGACGGTCGGCCAGGTGGCGATGAGGAGCGGCGTGGCGGTATCGGCGCTGCATTTCTACGAGGCGCGCGGCCTGATCCGCAGCCATCGCACAGCGGGCAACCAGCGGCGCTACGGCCGCGATGTGCTGCGGCGGGTGGCGATCATCCGTATCGCTCAGGAGGTCGGCATCTCGCTCGCCGAGATCGCTGCGACATTCCGGTCCCTCCCGGAAGGCCGCACGCCGACGCGCGAGGATTGGAACCTGCTTTCAACGTCCTGGCGCGACGGACTCGACCACAAGATCGACCAGTTGAAGAATCTGCGCGACGGGCTGACCGACTGTATCGGCTGCGGCTGCATGTCGATCGACAAATGCCCGCTGAGGAACAAGGACGATCGGTTGGCCAGAGAAGGCACGGGAGCGAGGCGGCTGGTAGCGCGCTGATGGTCAATCGGCCGCCGGCAGCCGGCGCATGGTGAATTCAATGACGTCGCCCGGCCGTTCGAACCAGCTTTCGATCTCGGTCCAGTAGGCCTGCTTGGGAAAGCGTTCGAACCATTCCTTCGCCTTGAGACGCGCGGCCGGGCGCGGCAGCACGAAGGTCTCGCGCAGGAATCCGTCGCGCGGCCCTCTTTCGCGCTCGGCCCGCGAGCGCTCCAACCTCTTCCTCAAGCCATCCAGCGGCGGTCTTGCCGGGGTACGCACGAAGGAACTCCTTTGTGCCTTGATCAGACAGGACTTGACCCTTGCCCTTAAGAGATTAGGGATCGCGCCCTGAAAAGACGAGTCATTTGTCAGGCGAATGGGCCTGTAACTGGAGACGGAATTGGAACGACCTGACCTTCCCGTGGGCCTGCCGGCCGACATCGAACAGAAGAAGATGAAGGCCCGTCTCTGGTTCGAGGCGCTGCGCGAGCGCATCTGCGCCACATTCGAGCAGATCGAGCAGGAACTCACCGGACCGCTATCGTCCTGGTCGCCCGGGCATTTCGAGAAGACGCCCTGGGAGCGCGACGAGGGCAAGGGAGGCGGCGGGACCATGTCGATGATGCGCGGCCGTGTCTTCGAGAAAGTCGGCGTGCACACATCGACCGTCTATGGCGAATTCTCTCCCGAATTCCGCAAGCAGATCCCCGGCGCCGAGGACGATCCGCGCTTCTGGGCGAGCGGCATTTCGCTGATCGCGCACCCCTGGAACCCCAACGTGCCGGCCGTGCACATGAACACGCGCATGGTGGTGACCACGCGCCAGTGGTTCGGCGGCGGCGCCGACCTGACGCCGGTGCTCGACCGACGCCGCACCCAGGACGATCCCGATACGCTCGCCTTCCACCGCGCCATGCAATTCGCTTGCGAGAAGAACGCCGCGGTCGCCGACTACGCGAAGTTCAAGGCGTGGTGCGACGAGTACTTCTTCCTGCCGCATCGCGATGAGCCGCGCGGCATCGGCGGTATCTTTTTCGACTGGCTGCATTCGGGCGAGGACAAGGGCGGCTGGGACCCCGATTTCAATTTCGTTCAGGACGTCGGACGCTCTTTCCTCGTCGTCTATTCCCACCTGGTGCGGGGCAATTTCAACCAGAATTGGACCGACGGCGATCGCGACGAACAGCTCATCCGGCGCGGCCGTTACGTCGAATTCAACTTGCTTCACGATCGCGGCACCATCTTCGGCCTGAAGACCGGCGGCAACGTCGCCTCGATCCTGTCCAGCCTGCCGCCCGAGGTAAAGTGGCCGTAAAAATCCGGTGATCGGAGAGAAGGCCGCATTGATGTCCCATTCGCCGAATCTGGGCGCGCAATGTGGCGGCTACGATTTCTTTTTCGTCTAATATCCTTTTGAAAAAATTGAGCTATTTAACGTTGCCGGGTCGGGAAGCGCCGGCGGTTCGTCTTTGCTGCGAGCCGCGACCCGACGCGACCGGACGGCCCTGATCGAGAGGGGTGCCTTTCATACGGTGCCCGCATTCCAGGAGAGCATGCCAATGCGCAAGCTTATTGTGACGGCAGCAGCCGCTGCCTTTCTCGCCTCCGGTGGCGCCGCGTTCGCCGCGGTCAAGCACACCACGGGCACGGTCAAGAGCTTTGATGGAACGGCCATGAGCCTTGTTCTGGACAACGGATCGACCTTCACCTTGGCCAAGGCCTTCAAGGATCCGGGCATCAAGCCGGGCGAGAAAGTCCGCGTTTCCTGGGATATGAGCGGCAAGAACAAGATTGCCGAGGCCGTCAAGATCATGAAATGACGGCCTGCTCGGCCTTGGCAAGATCATGAAGCGACGGCCTACGCAACTTTAGCAAGATCAGGCAGCAAGGAGGCGGAGCAGTACTGCTCCGCCTCTTGGGTTTCAGGGCCTGGATGGAGCGCTCCGGACAGCACGACTCTTGATGCAACCGAAGTCGGCAACATGTGTTATGGTTATCCACTTGAGCAATTCCAGGGAAAGTGCCCAGCGGTTTCCATGCGGGATTGCGTTAAAACTATAACTGGAGTGGTCAAAGCCGAACCGCTCCGCAGCGAGGAAAGGAAAACCCATGAAGGAATTCCAATGCGGAACACTCGTCCCTGGCTGTGACTGGCACACGCGGGCCGAGGAAGAGGCGGAGGTCATGCGCCGTGCCGTCGAGCACATGCGCGAGACCCACGGCGAAACCATCATCCGCGAGACGATGATCGAGGCGATCCGTTCCCGCATCCAGAAGGTCCGCGACGCGGCCTGAGGCATCCGCTCGCGGATTTCGCGCGACCACCAACAGGGACGCGAGCGGGATGCAGCATTCGGGCGCATCTCGCTCTATTTGCGCCCCGGCCGCCGACAATGGCCGGCTTCGCTGAATTCAAGCAAAACTTATATTCGTATCGGCTTAGATAACCCCGCGGTAACGGTATGCATGCGATCGTCGCGCGCATGATCCGGTCACAAGCGGCTGTCCGAGGAGCCGTTCGCGACCAGGCGCTGGCCGGATCCGGTGGGACGAGGTGCCTCGCGCATGCGCGAAAGATCCGACAATCGAGGCGGTTTCCGCGCAGCGGCGCTCCTATTGTGCGCGTTCGTCGGCGCGTCGCCCGTGGCCGCTCAGGAAATGACCACGTCGCTCGTCGATATCCACCAGGGCTCGCCGCTCAGCGAGCGCGCGAGAGGACTTGGCAATGGCGGCTACGAGTTGCAGGACGGAAGCCAGGTCTCGTTCAATCGGTGGTACCACGCGAATTGGGTCGACATGCATGTCGACCTGCTCACCCAGTTGACCGAAAACAGCGGCATCCTGTGGGGGTTCGGCACCGGGGAGCAAGCCGAGAAGTACCGCATTGCGCCGAGCCTCAAGCTCGGCTTCCTCACCCAGACCCATCCGAGTCTGAACAGCACCTTGTCCCTTTCGGTCACCTCGATCATCGGCGGCAATCTGACTGAAAAGCCATGCGTCGCCGACTACGGGGATCTGGGCACCTACAGCGTCAACTGCCGGCTCGCGGCCGGCGAGATGGCGCCTGAGGACACGCTGAAATATCTGGTTAACGCTACACCCGAGAGGCTGCGCCTGTGGCTCAATTACCGTGTTACCTTTTGATCGGCGGGAAGCCGTGCATGAGAAATCTTCATGCTCCCGAAGTCCGCGATCGTCCGTCCTCGTTCCTGCCATCCTCTTTCCTTGGTTGACCGGGAGTAAGACCATGTCTGGTAATTTCTGGAAGTTCGGTATTGCCGCGGCTCTCGTCCTTCTGCCGGCGTCCATCGCATCGGCACAGGAAGCCCTCGACGCGGACGAGACGGCCGCCCTGTGCCACGGCGGTCAATCGATATGCGCGAGCGCAAAGATCCCGGTCGCGCGGACGACCCAGACGGTACAGAACTGGATGAGCCCCGACGTCGGCGCGGCATGGGCGGCGGGCTACAAGGGCAAGGGCGTTACCATCACCATCGTCGACGATTTCAGCAGCTCATCGCGCTTCTCCGGCAATTTCGGCATCGGCGTGCAGACCCAGCGGCATGGCGAATGGACGCGCGAGGAGGCGAGCATGATCGCTCCCGCGGCGACCATCCGCTCCAAGGATTTCTCTAGCGGCACCGCCGTCCCGCTGGCAGGCGGCCGGAACGTGCTCAACCTCAGTTACGGCATGTACGCCAACGCCGGCTACAGCGTCAGCCAGATCGGCTGGGCTCAGGAGGAAGCCTCGATCATCTCCTATGCCACCAAGGGATCGGCCATAGTCTCGAAAGCTGCCGGCAACGACGCGGTCGCGGTCGGCGGGGTCACCGGCGGCCAGCAGGACTATCTCGACCTCGCTTTGATCGGCAAGCAAACCGCGATCTTCGTCGGCGCGCTGTCGACGAACGGCACGACAGCCAACAAGGCCGAGCTTGCCTGGTATTCCAACTACGCCGGTTCCAATACCGCCGTGCAGAGCCACTTCCTGGTGGTCGGCGTCGAGGGCGACAAGACCGGCCTTTACGGCACGTCTTTCGCCGCGCCGATCATCTCCGGATATGCCGCGATCATCGGCAGCAAGTTCACCAAGGCGACGCCGGTTCAGATCACCAACGACCTGCTCAACACGGCTCGCACCGACACGCTGGTCAATTACGATCCCTCGGTCTACGGCAAGGGCGAAGCCAGCCTTTCGCGCGCCCTGGCTCCCGTATCGATACGTTGACCGGCACCGATCGGTCCGGGCTGCCGCTCTAAGCCTCGAGCGCTTGCGCGGCGCGTTTGAGAAGCGCGCCGCGGTCTAGTATGAAACCAGACTCGACCCATTCCTTTTCGAGGTTTTTCAGCGTAGCGCCAACCTTCGGGCCGGGCGACGCGCCGAGTTCGGTCAGGTCGGCGCCCTTGATCGGAAACACCGGTTTTTGCCATTTTAGGGCGAAGCCGAGCAGGCGCGAGAAACCGCCGGCTTCCATCATCGCCTGATTGTCCTCGACGGCGCGTGTCCGCGCGGCGGCAAGCGCGAGCCGCAGTCGATCGAGGAAGCCTTCGCGATCGCCGAAATAGAGCTTTTTCGCCAGCTCCGTCTCGGTCGTCTTGGAGTCAGGCGGTGCAGTCAGCGCCCAGCGCCGGAGACGTCCCCCTTCGCCGGTCGAAAATCTCAGCCTTTCGGCAAGCGTCTTCATGCGCGCGGCATCCGGCGGAACGACGGCCTCCAGCCGGAGCAGCGGATCGGCATTCCAGCCTAGATCCTTTTCGGTCCGGACCAGCCCGTGGATGGCGTCGATGCCCCACTTCTCGCTCTCCGGCAGCACGGCGGTGAGAACGCCGGCCTGGCGCATCCAAAGCAGCGCGCGCGAAGGATCGGGTGCCGAAAACAGCTTCTTCAGCTCGGCCCAGACGCGCTCAGCCGAAAGCCTGCCGAGCCCGTCCTTCAGCCTGGCGCAGGCCTTCAGGCCTTCGGCATCGGGCCGGCCGTCGCCATACCAGGCGAAGAAGCGGAAGAAGCGCAGGATGCGCAGATAATCCTCGCGGATGCGCGCTTCCGGATCGCCGATGAAGCGCAGCCGCCGCGCCTCGATGTCGGCGACGCCGCCGACAAGATCGACGACCGTCCCGTCGGCTTCGGCGTAGAGCGCGTTGATGGTGAAGTCGCGCCGCTCGGCGTCAAGCTTCCAGTCGCGCCCGAAGGTCACTTTCGCCCGCCGGCCGTCGGTCTCGATATCGGCCCTGAGCGTGGTGACCTCATAGGCCTTGCCGCCGGCGATCGCCGTGATCGTGCCGTGCTCGATACCGGTCGGCACCGTCTTGAAGCCGGCGGCCTCGGCGCGGCGGATCGTTTCCTCAGGCAGGGTCGTCGCCGCGATGTCGATGTCGGCGACCGGCTGGCCGATCAGCGCATTGCGCACCGCGCCGCCGGCGACGCGCGCCTCCTCGCCGCCTTCCTTCAGGGCGTCAAGCAGCTTCTGCAGGTGCTTTTCGCCCAGCCAGTCGGCCCTGCCAGACAGAGACACCCTCGCGCTCATGCATAGAGCCTTTCATAGAGCGTGCGGACGATGCCGGCGGTGACGCCCCAGATGCGCTGGCCGCCATAGGGCATCTCGTAGAAGAACCATTCGAGGTCGTTCCACATGCGGCTGTCGCGCGCATGGTTGGCGGGATCCATCAGGAAGCGCAGCGGCACTTCGAAGGCGGCGTCGACCTCGTCGGCGTTGAGCGTCAGCGAAAAGCCCGGCCGCACCACGGAAAGCACCGGCACGATGCGGTAGCCGCTGCCGGAGACATAATCGGGCATCCGGCCGATGATTTCGATATGGTCGCGGTCGAGGCCTATCTCCTCGAAAGTCTCGCGCAGCGCGGCGGCCTCGGGGCCGGGGTCCGTCGGATCGATGGTGCCGCCGGGAAAGGCCACCTGGCCGGAATGGCTGCGCAGCTTCTCGGCGCGCTTGGTGAGCAGCACGGTCGCGCCATCGGCGTGATCGATGACCGGGATCAGCACCGCGGCATCGCGCAGCGGCTTGATATGTTTCAACCTCGGGTGGCCGGGATTGAAGCGATGATCGCCGAACTCGTCGCCGGGTTGCGCCTCGGCCTGTGCCGCGACGCGGGCGCGAAAATCCGCGATCGAGAACGGCAACGGCGCCACCTGGTCCATCACGCGCTCAGCCTCTCGAGCTTTTCGGCCGGCATGATCGGATAGACCTCGCCGCCCGAGCGGACGGCGAAGATTGCCTTGCCGTCGATGTCGATCACCTCGCCATGTTCGACCAGTTCGTACATTACCGGCCGCGCCACCAGGGCTTCCAGCCGACCACGCACCAGCACATAGGGTTTCAGGCCGCCGGTCGCGTCCTCGTCGACGAAGCGCAGCGGATGGCCGGGCCCGGCGGCGACCACGTCGCCGACATTGGTGCGGAAGGTGATGACCCGTCCGTCGCCGGTCCCCGACACGTTCATCTCGACGGCGATGAAGGGCGCATCGGCGACGCGGATGCCCACGCGCTCCACCGGCGTCACCAGATAGGTTCTGCCGTCGGCATCCTTGCGCAGGACGCTCGAAAAGAGTTGCACCAATGGCATGCGCCCGATCGGCGTGCCGAGATAGAACCAGGTGCCGTCGGCCTTGATCTCCATGTCGAGATCGCCGCAGAACTCCGGATTCCAGCGCTCCACCGGAGCCGGTCCCTTGTCCGCGCGCGCCGCCCGCGAGATCAGCGCTTCCAGCCCGCGCGCCTCGGTGGCGCCGGTCAAACTCTGCTCGCGATATCCGGAATGATCGGTCATGGTCACGAAATAGTCACTGTTGTTTCGCTTGTCAGCCTAAGTCTGTGATTTAAGTTCAATCGCAGGCGCCAGGCGAGGCCGAATCGCGGCATTCTGCGGCTCTGAGAGTGCAGGCCGGTATTTCCAACCACAAGGATCGAACGGCATGAGCGTGATGATCAAGGAAAGCCCGTTGAGCGACAAAGCGATGATCGAGGAGGCCGAGAAGGCGCTGGCCGACATCTCGAAGGTCCGCGACGCCGTAGGCCGGGTGATCTTCGGCCAGGAAGCCGTTGTCGAGCGCACGCTGGTGGCGCTGCTTGCCGGCGGCCACGCGCTGTTGGTCGGCGTGCCGGGCCTCGCCAAGACCAAGCTGGTCGAGACGCTCGGCATCGTGCTCGGCCTCGATTCCCGCCGCGTCCAGTTCACGCCCGACCTGATGCCGTCCGATATCCTCGGCTCGGAAGTGATGGAACAGGACGAGTTCGGCAAGCGCTCCTTCCGCTTCATTTCGGGGCCGATCTTCACCCAGCTTCTGATGGCCGACGAAATCAACCGCGCCTCGCCGCGCACCCAGTCGGCTCTGCTGCAGGCGATGCAGGAATATCACGTCACCATCGCCGGCGTGCGCCACGACCTGCCCTCGCCCTTCCACGTGCTGGCGACACAGAACCCGCTGGAGCAGGAAGGCACCTATCCGCTGCCCGAGGCGCAGCTCGACCGTTTCTTGATGCAGGTCGATATCCTTTATCCGGAGATCGAGGCCGAGCGCCGCATCCTGCTTGAAACCACAGGTGTCGAGGAGGCCAAGGCCGACAATGTGCTGCGGTCGGCCAGGCTGAAGGAGATCCAGACGCTGATCCGCCGCATGCCGGTGCCGGAAAGCGTCGTCGAGGCGATCCTCAAGCTGGTACGCTCGGCCCGCCCCGGCCAGGGCAACGCCGACACCGACAAGCACGTCGCTTGGGGTCCAGGTCCTCGCGCCAGCCAGGCGCTGACCCTGTGCGCCCGGGCGCGCGCCCTATATGATGGGAGGTTGGCGCCGTCGGTCGACGACATCCGTGCCTTGGCCGAGCCGGTGCTGCAGCATCGCATGGCGTTGACTTTCGCTGCCCGCGCCGAAGGCACTTCCGTGCGCGACGTGGTGGCGAAACTGGCAAAAGGCATCTGATGGGTCGAATAGGCGAGGTCCAGGCACCGGTTGCGACGCGCGACGCGCTCGCTCGTGGCCGGTTGCGGGCCTCTTTGGTGCCGGATCTGCTGGTCGAGGCGCGCCGCATCGTCAACACGGTGATCGCCGGCTGGCATGGGCGCCGCAAGCGCGGCATCGGCGAGAATTTCTGGCAGTTCCGGCCCTATGTCGAAGGCGATTCCTCGCGCATCGACTGGCGCCGCTCGGCCCGTGACGACCACACCTATGTGCGCGACCGCGAGTGGGAGGCGGCTCACACGGTCTGGCTCTGGTCCGACCCCTCCCCCTCCATGCTCTACAAGTCCGCGGCAGCCGGCGTTTCCAAGGAATCGCGCGCGCTGGTGCTGGCCCTCGCCATGGCCGAGCTTCTGTCGCGCAGCGGCGAGCGCATCGCTTGGCCGGGCCTCACCGATCCGTTCACCGCCCGCAACGGCGCCGAGCGCATCGCAGCCCAGCTCAGCCATGCCGGCGAGCTGCCGGCCAAGCCTGACCTGTCGGCCATCCGTCGCTTCTGCGACATCGTCATCGTCAGCGATTTCCTCGATCCGGTCGAGGAAACGATGGCCTGGCTCGACGTGCTCGCCCGTCACGGCGTTCGCGCGCATCTGATCGAGGTCGCCGACCCGGCTGAGGAGACCTTCCCCTATGCCGGCCGCACCGAATTCACCGATCCCGAAACCGGCGACAAGCTGACCGCCGGCCGCGCCGAAACGCTCAAAGAGGAATACCGCCTGCTCTATACCGCCCGCCGCGAGGAACTGGCCGGCTGGTGCAAGCGTCTGGGCTGGAGCTTCACCGTCAACCACACCGACCGCCTCGCCTCAGAGGCGCTGGTGCGCGTCCACATGGCGATGACCGCCGACAGCAGCCGTCCAGGGCTGACCACAGGTCATGCCGGGCTGACCACTGGTCATGCCGGGCTGACCGCCGGTCATGCCGGGCTTACCGCCGGCGGTGGTGATCCCGGAAAGGCGGTCGCATGAACTGGCTGCCGCTTTCCTTCGGCGCGCCGATGGTGCTGTGGGGCCTGTTGGCCTTGCCGGTGATCTGGTGGCTGCTGAGGCTTACGCCGCCCAGGCCGCAGACGGAAGTCTTTCCGCCGCTCAGGATCCTCGCCCGCGTATTGAGGCGCGAAGAGACGCCGCATCAAAGCCCTTGGTGGCTGACGCTGCTGCGCCTGCTGATGGCTGCCCTTGTCATCACCGCGCTTGCGGAACCGGTGTTCAATCCGCGCGAAAAACTGCCGGCGGAAGGCTCGGCGCTGGCGCTTGTCATCGACAATGACTGGGCAAGCGCCGCCGATTGGGGCAAGCGCGTCGCCACTGCCGAGCGGCTGATCGCCGATGCCGGCTCGAACGGCGTGCCGGTCGTCATCGCCTTCACCGCCGAGAAGCCCAATGCCGAGATCGGCCCCTTCGATGCGTCGGCCGCGCTCGACCGCCTGCGCGCGGCAAAGCCGCGTCCGATCCCGACCGACCGCCCCGCCGTCTATGCCCGTGTCGCCGCCACATTGGAGCGCCTGCCGGGCGCCAGTGTCGCCGTGCTTGCCGACGGGCTGGCGGCCAACGGCGACGAAGCGGCTTTCAGGACGCTTCTCGAAAAAAATGCCTCGCGACTGGTCTGGGCCACTTCCGACCGGGTCTCGCTGACCGGCCTGACCGGTGCCGACAATCAGGTCGACGGCTTCGCGCTGACCGCCGTCCGCGCGCCGGGCGATCCCGCGCTGGCCCAAGTCACGGCCGGCGCCTTCGACGACAAGGGCCGCCGCATCGCCGACGCGACGCTGAGCTTCGCGCCGGGTCAGACCACCGCCACCGGAACGATGAAGGTGCCGTTCGAATTGCGCAACGACTTCGCCTCGGTCGCGCTCGACGGCGAGCATCAGGCCGGTGCCGTGCGCGTGCTCGATGAAAGCTCCAAGCGCCGCCGCGTCGGATTGCTTTCGCAGGCCGAGGCCGACCAGGCGCAACCGCTTCTGTCCCCGCTCTATTACATTCGCCGCGCCCTGCGGCCCTTCGCCGACCTGGTCGAGCCGTCGAGCGCCGATCTGGCCGACGCCATCCCGCAGCTTCTCGACCAGAAGCCGGCGATGATCATCATGGCCGATGTCGGCACCATCCCCGAGCAGGTCCGGCAACGGCTGGCCGATTGGGTCGACAAGGGCGGCACGCTGGTGCGCTTTGCCGGTTCAAGGCTGGCCGCCGCCGGCAATGACGACGACCTCTTGCCGGTCAGGCTGCGCAGCGGCGAGCGCGCGCTGGGCGGTGCTTTGTCGTGGACGACGCCGCAACAGGTCACCGAATTCCCGAAGAACGGCCCGTTCGCCGATCTCGCGCCGCCGACCGAAGTGACGGTCAGCCGGCAGGTGCTGGCCGAACCGACGCCCGACATCGTCGAGCGCACCTGGGCCACGCTTGCCGACGGCACGCCGCTGGTCACGGGCATGAAGAAGGACAAGGGCACGCTCGTGCTCTTCCACGTCACGCCCGAAGCAACCTGGTCGAACCTGCCGATCTCCGGTAGCTTCGTCGAGATGCTGAGGCGCATCGTGCAATTGTCGCGCAACCAGGGCGCCGCGGTCGCCAATGCCGAGGCTGCCGCCGCGTCGCTGGCGCCTTATCGCATGATCGGCGCCGACGGCACGCTGGTGCCGCCGACGCCTGATGCGCGGCCGCTCGTGCCCGGCGCCGGCCCGTTGCCTGTGACGCTGGAAAACCCGCCCGGCCTCTACGGCTCGGAAACCGGCGTCTTCGCCCACAACCTGCTCAACGCTTCGAGCACGTTCGCGCCGCTCGCTCAGCCGCAGGTTTCGCTGCCGGTGACTGCCATTCCCTACGCGTTCGATGAATCGGAGAACCTGAAGGGCCCGCTGGTTACCGCCGCGCTACTGCTGATGGTCCTCGACACGCTGGCCGTCTTGTGGATGGGCGGGTTGTTTTCGCGCCGGCCACGCCGCGCCACGGCGACCGCCGCTGCCGTGCTGATCGTGTTCGGCGGGCTCTTCGGCCACGCCGATCTTGCCCGCGCGGATGATTCGAAGCCCGGCGATTCGCAGGCGATCGAGGATATTTCGAAAACCCGCATCGCCTATGTGATCACCGGCGAGCCCGGCGTCGACTCGATCAGCCGCGCAGGGCTCGAGGGCCTGACCCGCTTCCTGATCGAGAAGACGGCGCTGGAGCCCGGCCCGCCGGCCGGCGTCGACATCTCCAAGGACGAATTGGCCTTCTATCCGCTGATCTATTGGCCGATCGACGCTACCGCGCCGATGCCCAGCGAAGCGGCGATCGCGCGCATCGATGCCTATATGCAGCAGGGCGGCACGGTTCTCTTCGACACGCGCGACCAGTTCTCCAACGGCATCGGCGCCGGCTCGGCAAGCCCGGCGACCGAGCGGCTGCGCGACATCCTCGGCAACCTCAACGTGCCGCCGCTGGAACCGGTGCCATCGGACCATGTGCTGACGAAATCCTTTTTCATCCTCCCGGAGTTTCCCGGCCGCTTCAACGGCAGTCCGCTCTGGGTCGAGACCTCGCTCGACGCCAGCAACACCGAAAACCGTCCGGTGCGGACCGGCGACGGCGTGTCGCCGATCATGATCACCGCCAATGATTTCGCCGGCGCCTGGGCGATCGACGAGAACGGCGATCCGATGCTGCCGACCGTGCCGCCGGATCCGATGCAGCGCGTCTACGCGCTGCGCGCCGGCGTCAACATCATGATGTACATGCTGACCGGCAACTACAAATCCGACCAGGTGCATGTGCCTGTCCTGCTCGAACGGCTGGGACAGTAGGTCATGAACTGGTCGATTTCCTTTGAGCCGCTCGTTTCTTGGCCGTTGTTCTGGGTCGCCATCGTGCCGCTCCTGCTGCTCGCGCTGGCGGGGCTGTGGTTTCGTCAGCGCGGCTCGGTCCTGCGCTTCATCGCCCTGCTTGCGCTTGGAGCCGCGCTCCTCAACCCCGTCTTCCTCGATGAGGAACGCGAGGCGCTGAAAAGCGTCGTCGCCGTCATCGTCGACCGAAGCCAGAGCCAGGACATCGGCGACCGCACCAAGCAGACCGACGAGGCCCTGGCTGGCCTTCAGGAGCGTCTCGGCCGTTTCAAGCAATTCGATGTCCGCATGGTCGACGCCGGCAAGTCCGAGGCCGCCGACGAGCGCACGGAAACCAGGCTGTTCGGCGCGCTGGAGAGCGCTTTCCGCGACGTGCCGCCCTCGCGCATCGGCGGCGCGATCATGATCACCGACGGTGAGGTGCATGACGCGCCGACCGGCGCTCCGGACTTCAACGCGCCGCTGCATGCGCTGATCACCGGCAACGACCATGAGAAGGACCGCCGCATCCGCTTCGAGAACGCGCCACGCTTCGGTCTCGTCGGCAAGCCGCTCGACATGAGCTATCGGGTCATTTCCACCGAAGGCCAGGGCAGCCCGGTCGACGTGCGGGTCTCGGTCAATGGCGAGCAGGTCTCGGTCGAACATGCGACCATCGGCCAGCCGATGAAGCTTGAGGTCACCATCCCCAACGCCGGGCGCAACATCGTCCAGCTTTCAATCGATCACGAGCCGGGGGAACTGACCGACGCTAACAACCGCGCCATCGCGCTGGTCGACGGCATCCGCGATCATCTGCGCGTGCTTCTGGTCTCCGGCGAGCCGCATGCCGGCGAGCGCACCTGGCGCAACCTTTTGAAGTCCGACGCGTCAGTCGACCTCGTCCACTTCACCATTCTGCGGCCGCCGGAAAAACAGGACGGCACGCCGATCAACGAACTGTCGTTGATCGCCTTCCCGACGCGCGAACTGTTCGTCGAAAAGATCAAGGATTTCGATCTGATCATCTTCGACCGCTATCAGCATCGCGACGTGCTGCCGATCCTCTATTACGACTACATCTCCGAATATGTCGAAAAGGGTGGCGCACTGCTGATCGCCGCCGGCCCCGAATATGCCGGCGAGAGCTCGATTGCCCGCACGCCGCTGATATCGGCCCTGCCGGCAATGCCCACCGGCGAGGTCGTCGACAAGGCCTTCTATCCGCGTCTCACCGATCTCGGCCAGCGTCACCCCGTGACGCGCGGGCTCGACGGCTCGGCCACCGATCCGCCGCACTGGAGCCGCTGGTTCCGCACCATCGGCGTCAAGAATCCCGAGGGCGAGGTGGTGTTGAAAGGGGCCGACGATCGCCCTCTGCTTGTGCTCGACCGCAAGGGCGAGGGCCGGGTCGGGATGCTGCTTTCCGACCAGGGCTGGCTGTGGGCGCGCGGCTTCGAAGGCGGCGGGCCGCATGTCCAGCTCTATCGCCGCATCGCCCACTGGTTGATGAAGGAACCGGAGCTGGAAGAGGAACGGCTGACCGCCGATGGCCGCGGCATGGTGCTGGAAATAAGGCGCCAGACAATGAGCGATGATCCAGGCCCGGCCCAGGTGATCACGCCATCCGGCAAGGCGATGACGGTCAAGCTGCAAAAATCCGAGCCGGGGATTTTCACCGGCAGCCTGCAGACCACCGAGATCGGCCTCTATCAGGTAGGCAATGGCGACCTCACCGCGCTTGCCCATGTCGGCCCGATCAACGCGCCGGAATTCTCCGATGTCATTTCCACCGAAGACAGGCTGAAGGCACCGGCTGAGGCGACCGGGGGCAGCGTGCGCAGGCTCGCTCCGTCGTCCATGCTTGGCAACCTTTCGGGCGGCGTGGCGCTGCCTTCCATCGTGCCGGTACGCTCCTCGGGCGCTGCATCGGGCGATGACTGGATCGGGCTGCGCACCACCAACGACAGCAGCCTCAAGGCCGTTTCGCGCGTGCCGCTGTTCGGCGGCTTCCTCGGCCTCGGCCTGCTGCTCCTGGCCATCGGCTCGATGTGGTATCGCGAAGGAAGGTAGCGGCTACTACTCTTCCCTTCTCCCCTTGTGGGAGAAGGAAGAAGTGCCGCTCCTACTCTTCCGGCTCTGTCGTGAACAGCAGCGGATAGCCCTTGGCCTTGCCGGCATCGGTCGCTCGCGTGGCCTTGGTCTCGGCGACGTCACGCGTGAAGACGGCGACGACACAAACGCCACGCGTGTGCGCCGTGATCATCACGCGATGCGCCTGATCCTCGCTGAGCTTGAATTCACCTTTGAGCACCGTCACCACGAACTCGCGCGGCGTGAAGTCGTCATTGACTAGGATGACCTTGTAGAGCTTTGGCCGCTCTGTTTTCGGCTGCGTTTTGGTGCGCGGTTTAACGACGGTTTCAGGCATCGGAATCCACCAGTTGGCAACTGGGTTTCTCGCTTGCACTCTGTCATGCAAGGAAGGTTTCGTCCATTTTGCCCGCTGTGGCTGCGGACGGACACGCCAGTTATGTGGGAAAGCGCTGCCTACCGTTCAACGGCCCTGCCGCCCGATCGTGCGGCGCATCGCCGTGCCGGATCTGCCGGAGCCGCCGTCGTCCATGTCGGAGCCGCGCTCCCTGAACGCGGCAACCATCCAGGCGGCGAAGCCGATCAGCGTTGTGCCGGTCAGCACGATCAGAATCCAGCTCTGTGCCGGCGTGATGTAGTCGAAGCTCGATGAGATCGCCGGCGCGAAAAGCTCCGGCTCGGTCCTGCCGCTTGCAGGATCCGGCACTGGGCTGGCTGTGAAGATGATCAGCGCTGTTGCAGCCACGGTGGCAATCAGGCCGCCGAGGGTCAACGAACGCGTCAGGGACGAAAGCCGCTTCCTCATGCGGATTGTCCTAAAGCACCGGCATTGCGATCGGGTTAAGGATCAAGCTGTCGCGGCTGAAGCAGCCGGGTCGCCTTCGGTCGCCCGAAACCGCCCCAGCCGAAACCGGCTGGAGCGGTTTTTGTGGAAGTAAGAGCCGAGACCCGGATCAGGTCTTCGGAGCATCCTTCTTGTCGGTCTTCTTGACGACCTTCTTCGTCGAAGCCTTCTTGTGCTTCTTCGCGGCGACTTTCTTCACGGGCGGCTTTGCAGTGTTGTCGGCCGGAGCGGTGGTCGTGGTCGAAGCGGCCGGAGCAGCGGTCGTCGTGGCGGCGGCGTTGCCGAGAGTCGGCATCGCGAAGGCGAGAGCAACACTGAGGCCGAGGGCGGAGAGGATGGACTTCTTCATGGCTTCATTTCCTTTTCATGCGGGTCGAGGAGGTGAGCGTCACTGAACCGGGTCGATCGGTGTCACTCCAAGCAGCTTCAAAGCATTTGCGAGCATCCGGATGCCCTGTGCCTGTTTCTTGGCGGCGCAGAACCGGTTTCCCTTTCTTTGAAGTGCCTTCGCCGCGGTGACCTGCGTTGCCGCGGCATGGGTTTCGAAGGCTTCGTCAACTTGACGGCTGAGGTTGGTGCAGCGCTCGGCCCGGGTCAGCGGCGTTACCTTTGCGTTGGAAGCCCCGACCGCGGCTGTGATGAGGGACATGCTGAGCAAAGCACCCATCACGCTGATCCAGAACCTCTGCATCGGTATTGCCCGTTACTCCCGAAACTTGCGTCGCAGCCGATGACCTGACCGCCACGACACCAGTTATGCCCTTGAAATTTTTCACGAGTTTTTCCCGACTGTAGAATTTTGTTTCTGAAGTGTTTCTGGGGAGGCCGCCCCTTCCCAAATCGTCGCCACTGGCCAAGATGTGGCCCGAATTCTATCGTGTGGGTGATCACCGAAGGACGGCTTGGCCACAGCAATCGCGGGGTTCTCGTGAAATCCGACGCGCACATACTGATCGTCGATGACGACAAGGGCATACGGGACCTGCTTCAGGAATTCTTCCAGAAGCGGGGACTGCACACGACGGTGGCCGCCGACGGCACCGAGATGGAGGCGATCCTGCGCCGCGCGCAGGTCGATCTCATCGTCCTCGACGTGATGCTGCCCGGCAAGAGCGGGCTGGAGCTTTGCCGCGAGATCCGCGCCAACTACACCACACCGATCATCATGCTGACGGCGGTGACCGAAACGACGGACCGCGTCGTCGGCCTCGAGATGGGCGCGGACGACTATGTGCCGAAACCCTTCGATCCGCGCGAGCTGCTCGCCCGCATCCGCGCGGTTCTGAGGCGCAACGGCACGGCCGAGCCGCGCCGGCCCGCCGCCAAGCAGATCTACCGCTTCGCCGGCTGGACCATGGACTGCTCGCGCCGCCGGCTGACGGCGCCCGACGACGTGCGGGTGGAGCTGACGATGGCGGAGTTCAACCTGTTGCAGACCTTCGTCAAGAGCGCGCAGCGCGTGCTCACCCGCGAGCAGCTCATCGAGCTTTCGGGCGGCGACACCGGCTACAGCTTCGACCGCAGCGTCGACATTCTGGTGAGCCGCCTGCGCCGCAAGATGGAGGACGATCCGAAGACGCCGAAGCTGATCCTCACCGTGCGCAGCGGCGGCTATCAGTTTCTGCCCGAAACGACCGCCGAATGAGACGCTTCCTGCCGCAGACCCTGCCTGTCTGGGTGTTGCTCATCGTCATTGCCGGCCTGATGATCAGCCAGGTGGCGACGCTCTATATCGTGGCGCGCGACCGCGCCGCCGCCAACGATGTGGTCGATCTCTACCGGCTGAACGACCGCGCCTATTCGCTGGTGCAGCTGATGCATGACACCACGCCCGAGGAACGCAAGGCGACCGCGTCCGGCCTGTTCAACGCCACCTATGCGCTGACCGTTTCGGACACGCCCGCCGTCACCTCCTCGATCGCCGGCGATGACCAGCTGGCCGAGCTGGAGGACATTCTGGTCGGCCGCCTGTCCAAGTTCGGCGTCACCGACGCGCGTGTGCGGCGCGACCCGGCAACGCAGGAAGCAGACGCCCCGGACGGGCAAGTGATGAACAAGGACGTCGGCCAGGTCGAGCGCGATCTTCTGGTGCTGGCCGCGGATTTTGCCCAGAGCGACAAGCTGACGGCATCGCTGCGCTTTTCCGACGGCCAGTGGCTGAACTTCACCGAGCCGATCACGCCCGCAGGGCCGATCTTGAGCTGGGACAGCCTGCCGCTCTATTCGCTGATAGCGGGACTGATCGTCGTGATGTCGATCTGGTCGTTGCGCCGGCTGACGGCGCCCTATCGCATGATGGAGACGGCGGTCAACCGCATCGGCAACGATCTCAAAAGCCCGCCGATCGCCGAGACCGGCAGCCGTGAGATCCGCGCCGCGGCAAAGGCGGTCAACGCCATGCAGATGCGCCTGCGCGACTATGTCGAGGACCGCGAGCATCTGGCGGCGGCGCTCGCGCATGATCTGCGCACGCCGCTGACCAGGATGCGGCTGCGGCTCGAATTGCTTCGCAAATCGCAGACGCGCGAGGCGCTTGCGCATGACCTCGCCGACATCGAAAGCATCGCCAGCTCAGTGATCGACTTCGCCAAATTCGAGGTCACGGAAGAAAAGGCCGAGCGGATCGATTTCTGGTCGCTGGTAGAGTCCGTCGCGGACATGTTCGAGGATGCTTCATTCGACGAGGACGCCACGCCGACGCGCGGCCTGATCTGCATCGCGCGGCCGGTGGCGCTGCGCCGCTGCATCACCAATCTCGTCCAGAACGCGGTCACCTACGGCAAGAAGGCGCATATCGGCGTGCGGCGGTCGGGCGACACGATCACGCTCACCATCCGCGACGAGGGTCCGGGCATTCCGCAGGCGAAGCTGGATCAGGTGTTCGGCTCCTTCGTGCGCCTCGAGCAGTCGCGCAACCGCGAGACCGGCGGCCTGGGTCTTGGCCTCACCATCGCCCGCAACATCGCCCGCGGCGCCGGCGGCGAGATCAGCCTTTCCAACCATCCCGGCGGCGGCCTGCTGACGGAGCTGCGCCTGCCGCTGGCAGCTTGAGTCAGCAGGCGCATTTTCGACGGCTGCCGGGACTGGATTAGCCGCGCCATCCTTGTGATAGTGCGGCCCGCTCTACAGCGCCGCGCGTCCCCTTGGACGCGGACGCTGTAGCACTTCAATTTGGTGCATGATCTTTTCCCAACCGAAGGCCAGCGACGCAAAATCGATTCGGATTTTCGGGGTCATGCACGAGGAACCGAGCCATGTTCTACGCAATCCTCGCCTATCACGTCGAAGAGACCGTCCAGTCCTGGACGCCCGACGAGGATGCGGCGCTCATGAATGACCTGCTCGAGATCAACGACAGGCTGACCCGCGCCGGCAAGCTGGGACCGGCGGCAAGGCTGGGCGATACAGCGAAAGCGGTCACGCTGCGCGGTCCGGGCGACGGCATGGTGATCGACGGTCCGTTTGCCGAGACCAAGGAGCAGTTGCTCGGCCTCTATGTGCTGGATTGCGCGAACCAGGACGAGGCGGTTGCGGTGGCGCGCGATCTCAAGCGCGTCAATCCCACCGCCGTCTACGAGATCCGTCCGATCATGCTTTATCTGCCGGGCGCGCCGCTGGCCTGATTCCAGGAAAAGTGACGAGTTCACCGCGGCGGGCGGCTCCTGGTAATGCGGCCGCGAGCCGCGACATCGGCGGGGGCCTCATCGACCGGATAGCCGAAATCCTTCAGTTCCGGCATCGACAGGCCCGCCAAAGCCCTGCGCTGCATGGCAGCCTGATACCGGCGCCGGAACCCGGTGAAGACGGTCGCGATATGGGTGGCGAGCGTGCCGGCGAAGCGGGAGGTTGGCTGGAAGGTCCTGAGGCCGATGTAGGTCATTGTCATTCTCCCTCGTTCGAACTCACGAGGGCAATGTCCCACCGGCGCGCTTTGCCAATGTTCATGCGGGTGTGAAGCGGCACGAAAAACCGCGCTAAATCGCCGTTAAGTCGGCGGCGGGACGTGATATTCTACCCAAGGCTTTTTCACGGGGGCCAGGGTGCACATCCGATTGCTTGGTGGCATCGAGGTTGTCTCCGCAGGCGGGAAACCTCTACACTTCGCGACGCGCAAGACGTCGCTGCTCTTTGCCGCGCTCGTTCTGGCCGGCCCCAGAGGCCTTCGCCGCGAGAGGCTGGCAGCGATGTTATGGGCTGGCAGCGGCGAGCAGCAGGCGCGAAACAGCCTGCGCCAGGCCCTGGTCGACATCAGGCGGCTGTTTCCGTCCACCGGCGACGAGGCAATTCGCATTGAAGGCAATGCCGATACCATCTGGCTGGCGGCGAATGCCGACGAGGCCGACATCTGGATTTTCGACCGGAAGATTGAGGCCGATGACGGCACGACCCTCGCGACAGCGGCCGACCTCTACCGGGGCGACCTGCTCGATGGGCTGTCATCTCCTGGCGAGATCGAAGACTGGCTCGCGCCGCATCGGGCGAACTATACCCGCAAGGCTCTGGACCTGGCAGAGCGGCTGAGCCTCTTGCCGAAGCTGGATTCGCGCGAAGTACAGGCCTGCGAAACACTGGCCGAACGGCTGGTGACGCTCGACCCATGCGCCGAGCAGGCCCACCGTGCACTGATCCGCATCTTCCGCCGCCGCGGCAAGACCAACGATGCCTTCCGTCAGTTCCTGGTCTGCAAGGAAGCGCTGAAGCGCGAGCTCGGCGTCGAGCCCGAGGAAGCGACGCGGGCGCTGGTCGAACGCTCAGAGATGCCCAACATGGAGAGCCTGAAGGAGCCGATAGCCGACGGCGGCCCGCCCGAGGTCGAGCTGTCCCGCCTCGAAGCGAGAGCAGAGCCGCCGCGTACTGCCGTTTCAGTGCCGGAAAAGCCGTCGATCGCGGTCCTGCCGTTCCAGAACATGAGCGGCGACGCCGAACAGGAGTATTTCACCGACGGTGTTGTCGAGGAGATCACGACGGCGCTGTCGCATGTGAACTGGCTGTTCGTGATCGCGCGCAATTCCGCCTTTGCCTACAAGGGCCAGGCGATCGACGTGACGCGCGTGGCGCGGGAACTCGGAGTGCGCTACGTGCTGGAGGGCAGCGTCCGCAAGGCCGGCAGCCGGTTGCGCGTGGCAGGCCAGCTTATCGAGGCGGCGGCGGGGGTGAGTCTGTGGGCCGATCGCTTCGAAGGCGATGTCTCGGAGGTGTTCGAACTGCAGGACCTCGTCGCCTCCAGCGTCGTCGGCGCGATTTCGCCCAGGCTCGAACAGGCCGAGATGGCGCGCGCCAAACGCAAGCCCACCGAAAGCCTCGACGCCTACGACCATTATCTGCGTGGCATGGCGAGCCTTTACCGCTGGACGAGGGAGGGGCAGGAGGAGGCGCTGCCGCAGTTCTACAAGGCCGTCGCGCTCGACCCCGATTTTGCCGCAGCGGAGGGCGCTGCCGCCTGGTGCTATTTCTGGCGGATGGCGAATCGCTGGATGACCGATCGGCAGAAGGAGACCGCCGAGGTTTCCCGGTTGGTCGGCAACGTCGCGATCTCCGGCCATGACGACGCGGTAGCGCTGGCCTTCAGCGGCCTGGCGCTGGGCTATGTCACCGGCGACTACGAGGCCGCCTCGGCACTGGCCGACCGCGCGCTCGTGCTGAACCCGAACTGCGCCACCGCCTGGTGCGCCAGCGGCTACCTCAAGTCCTGCTACGACGATCCTGACATCGCCATCGAGCACCTGTCGCGGGCAAGACGGCTGAGCCCGCTCGATCCGCTGACCTTCTTCATGCAGACCTGCACCGCCTTCGCCCATTTCGTGGCCGGCCGCTACGACGTCGCCTGGCCGCTCGCAGAGGCGGCATCGCGCACGCAGCCATATTATCTCACCGGCCTGCGCGTCGCGGCCGCCAGCAACGCCATGGCCGGCAGGCTAGATGCCGCGAGCAAGCATATCGCGCGCGCGCTGGCGCTCGACCCCGACCTGAAGCTTGCCAACCTCACACACGTGGCGGGCCATATCAGGCCGGCCTATTTCGCCAAATATGCCGAGGCGCTGCGGCTGGCCGGCCTGCCCGAATAGACACGTCTTGGTGCATCGTCTTCAATCCGCCAGCGTTGCAGCCTCGACTTCCTTTCCAAGGCGCAGCGTCTCGCGCACCAGCAGATCGAGATCGTCGCGCCGCGTGCGGTGGTTGGTGATTGCCACCCTCAGGCAATGCCGGCCGCGCACGGTGGTGTCGGACAAGGCGGCGATACCTTCTTCCTGCAGCCGCAGCATGATCTCGGTGTTGAATGCCTTGAGCCGTTCCTCGGATGCCCCATCCAGGCGGTGGCGGAAGCAGACGATGTTGATCGTGGTCGGCGCCGTCAGCTCGAGCGCCGGCTCCGCCTCGATCAATTCGGCGAGATAGCGAGCCTGGGCGATGTTCTGGTCGATGAGCCGGCCGAACTTCTCGACCCCATGCTCCTTGAGCGCCATCCAGATTTTCAGCGCGCGGAAACCACGCGAAGTTTGAAGCCCGTAATCGTGCAGCCATTGCCCTGAGGCGAGGCCGCGCGGCGTCGATTCCAGATATTCCGGGGTAACGGCGAAAGTGTTGCGGTGGGCGGACGCATCCCGCACCAGCGCGCAACCCGCCTCGAACGGCGCATGCAGCCATTTGTGCGGGTCGAGCGCGATGGAATGCGCCTGCTCGATGCCGGCGACAAGGGATCCGTTTTCAGGCGCTATCGCGATCAGAGCGCCGATGCAGCCGTCGACATGGAACCAGAGGTCCTCCTCGGCGGCCAATCCTGCCAACGCCTGGAGGTCGTCGATCGCGCCGGTGTTGACAGTGCCGGCGGTGCCGATCACGCAGGCCGGCTTGAAACCCGCCGCGCGGTCCTCGGCGATGGCCGTCTTGAGCGCATCGACGTCGATGCGCAAATCGACGTCGGTCGAGACGCGCTGCAGCGCCCGGTTGCCGAGGCCGAGCGCTTCCATCGCCTTGCGATGGCAGGAATGGACCTGGTCCGAAGCATAGTAGCGCAGCGGCCTTGGGATAGCGCCGACGCCCCTTTCACGAACGTCGACGCCCGCCTTGACGTTGCGCGCCACGGTCAGGCCGATGATGTTGGCCATCGAGCCGCCGCTGACCAGCGTGCCGCCGGCCGAGGCCGGGAAGCCCACCATCTCCTTGCACCAATTGACCACCTGGCTATCCATCAGCCCGGCGGCGTGGTTGCCGCCGCCGAGGTTCGAGCCCTGGATCGCCGCCAGGAAATCGCCGAGCGCGCCGGTGAAATTGCTTGAACCCATATACCAGGACCAGAAGCGCGGATGGATGTTGCCCATCGGATAGGCCATCACATTGCGAGCCACATCGTCATACACATCGGCAATGGACGCAGGCTCGTGCGGCACCGGCGCCGAAAAGAAGCTGCGGACATCGGCCGGCATCTCGCGCCACACCGGACGGTCCCGGACGTTCTTGAGATAAGCGACGGCGTCGTCGATGATCCTGTGCGACAGCGCCTGCATATCGCTCCAGTCCGGCGGATCGAGCGTTTCGTCCGAGACCATGGCTTCCTGCAGCGTGTCCATCATTGCTCCCTCAAGGCATCCACTTGCGAAATCGGCCGCGGCACCGCCGACCCGATGGGACGGCAGCGCCGCGCCTTTCTTCAGGCTTCGAACTGGCAGCTTGGCGTCGAGCGCGACAGCGCCGTCTCCTCGGCATCCATCTCCGCCTCGATGCCGTCGAAGAGCGGCGTCGACATGTAGCGTTCGCCGGTGTCGGGCAGCATGCACAGGATCACCGAACCGGCCGAAGCGGTTCCGGCGATCTGGCGCGCCACGGCGAAGGTGGCGCCGCCCGAGATGCCGGTGAAGATGCCCTCCTGCTGCGCCAGCGCCTTCGCCCATTTGATGCCTTCCGGACCGGGGATCGGCACGACTTCGTCGTAGTAGTGCTGGTCGATCGCCTCCTGCAGCACGTTGGGGATGAAATCGGGCGTCCAGCCCTGGATCGGATGCGGCTCGAAGGCTGGATGGCTGGCGGCCGGCGCGCCGCCGGCGCCGCGCTCCTGTCCCTTGCCGCTGCCGATAAGCTGTGCGTTCGCCGGCTCTGCAAGCACGATCTTGACGTCCGGCCGCTCGCGGCGCAGCACCCGGCCGACGCCGGCGACCGTGCCGCCGGTGCCGTAGCCGGTGACCAGCACATCGAGCCTGGAACCCGCGAAATCGTTGATGATCTCGCGCGCCGTCGTCGCCTCGTGAATGGCGGCATTGGCTTCGGTCTCGAACTGGCGGGCCAGGAACCAGCCATTAGCTTCGGCGAGTTCCACCGCCTTCTTGTACATGCCAAAGCCCTTCTGGGCGCGCGGCGTCAGCACCACCTTGGCGCCCAGCATGCGCATCAGCTTGCGGCGCTCGATGGAGAAGCTGTCGGCCATCGTCACCACCAGCGGATAACCTTTCTGCGCGCAGACCATGGCTAAGCCGATGCCGGTGTTGCCGCTGGTCGCCTCGACGACGGTCTGGCCCGGCTTCAATTTGCCGCTGCGCTCGCCCTCCTCGATGATGTTGAGCGCCAGCCGGTCCTTGACCGAGGCTGCCGGATTGAAGAACTCGGCCTTCACATAGATCGTCGCATGGGTCGGACCGAGATTGTTGATACGGATGACCGGCGTGTCGCCGACCGTGTCGAGGATGCTGTCGAACAGCCGGCCGCGACCGGCGGTGGTCCTGATCTTCAACTGCTGCAACATGGGGCTTTTCTCCTCGGTATCTCACGTGCCGGTTACAAACCGGCGGCTTGGGCGGCGCGGTTTCGACACCTTGCCGAGTTAGGTTGCTTGACCAGCCGCGAATGCGGCAACGGCGGCATTCCGGCACGGAATGAGGCTGCCGGATGCTTCCTGTCGTCTTTGGTGATAGAACATGGACCAGCTGGTCAGCGTTGGAGAGAGCGTGGAAACATACGTGGAATCCACCCGATCGAGCCTGAACGAAACCGCCGCCGGCTTGTCCGTGCGACTGCTTGGGCAACTGGCGATTGCCCGTGACGGCGAGCCGGTTAAGCTGCCCTCCTCGCGCAAGCTGCGCGCGCTGCTGGCCTATCTGGCGCTCGCGCCGCATCCCGTCAGCCGCAGCCGGCTCTGCGAGCTTCTATGGGATGTGCCCAACGATCCGCGCGGCGAGCTTCGCTGGTGCCTGAGCAAGCTTCGCGGCGCCCTCGACGAACCGGGTCTGCACAGGATCGAGACCGAAGGCGACACCGTGGCGCTTCGCCTTGCCGACATCAATGTCGATGCCGTCGCCGCCGCCGCGGCGGTAGCCGAAGGGATCGAGACGCTTAGCCTCGGACGCCTGCGAGCGTTGGCGCAACTTTTCGCCGGCGATTTCCTCGACGGGCTGGAACTCGATCGGAGCCCGCATTTCACCAGCTGGCTGACCGCACAACGCCGCCGTTTCAGCTCATGCCATGTCGCCGTTCTGGAGCATATCATCGCCCTTCTTGCGCAGGGAGCCGATGAAGCCGGCGCCTATCTGGACAAATGGCTGGAACTCGCGCCGTTCGACGGGCGAGCGCATGTGGCGTTGCTGGAAAACCTTGCGCGGCGCGGCCAGATCGGCGCTGGCGAGGAACATCTGGCCACCGCCGCGGAGCTGTTTCGCTCCGAGGAGCTGGATGTCGCTCCCTTGCGCGAGGCATGGCAGGAGATTAGAGCCCGCAACATCAGCGCGACGCCATGCGCCCGGTCCGGACCAACTTTTCTGGCGCCGCAACCGCCGATCGTTGCCGTCGATTTCGAACCCGCCGCGTCGCGCCGGGCCTCGCTGGCGGTGATGCCGTTTGCGGAAAGCACCGTCAATTTCCGCGGCGGGCTGGCCGACGGCCTGACCCACGACATCATCACGCGCCTCGCCAAGCTCCGCGATTTCTTCGTCATCGCGCGCGGCTCGGCCTTCGCGCTCGCGGAAAAGAACATCGCGCCAGAGGATGCCGGCCGGCGGCTCAATGTCGATTATGTGGCGACCGGCTCGGTCCGCAGCCTTTCGGGCAGGGTCATCGTCTCGGTCGAGCTCGTCGAGGTCCGCACCGCGCGGATCGTCTGGGCCGAGACCTTCGAGCACAGGCCGGACGAAATCTTTGTCGTCATCGACGATATCGGCAACAGCATCGTCTCCTCGATCGCCGCCGAGATTGCGACCGTCGAGCGAAACCGCGCGATGCTGAAGGCACCGAATTCGCTGAATGCCTGGGAGGCCTATCATCGCGGCCTCTGGCACATGTACCGCTTCACCCGCCAGGAGAACGACCTGGCGCAGCAGTTCTTCAACGACGCCCTGAAGCTCGACCCGACCTTCGCCCGCGCCTATGCCGGGCTTTCCTTCACCCATTGGCAGAATGCCTTCCAGCGTTGGGGCGATCGCGACCACGAGACGGCGCTGGCTTTCGAAACCGCCGGTCACAGCCTTCTGGTCGATGACCGCAATCCGGCTGCGCACTGGGCGATGGGACGCGCCTTGTGGCTGCGCGGCGAGCAGGACAACTCTCTGATCGAGCTGGCAAAGGCCGTCGACCTCAGCCCGAATTTCGCGCTCGGCCACTATGCGCTGTCCTTCGTCCACTCGCAGTCGGGCGATCCGCAATTGGCGATCGGCTCGTCCGATCACTCGCGCCATCTCAGCCCCTTCGATCCGCTGCTGTTCGGCATGATGGGCGCGCGCGCCATGGCCCATGCGCGGCTGGGCGAATACAATGAGGCCGCGGAATGGGCGCTGAAAGCGGCGGCCCGGCCCAATGCCCATGTCATCATCCTCGCGATCACGGCCCACTGCCTGGCGCTGGCCGGCCGCCGGCACGAGGCGCGGAATTTTGCTGCCGCGATCCGCACCACATGGCCTGACTATCGGGCGGACGATTTCATCGCCACCTTCCGCTTCGACCGGGACGGTGAAGCCCTGTTCCGCAGCGGAGCCAAGCTCATCGGGTTGCATTGAGCCTTGGCGGTCGGTGCCATGAGCGCTCGGAGAGGCCGGCGGGACAGCGCCCCCCTCTGGCCTGCCGGCCATCTCCCCCACTTGGGGGGAGATCGGACTTCACCACGGCTTTCTCCAATCGCAAACGTCGCAGGATTGAGCCAAGCGCCAAAGCTGCCAATCTCCCCCTTGTGGGGGAGATGTCCGGCAGGACAGAGGGGGGGCGCGAAGGATCGCTGCCGATCTCACCCTCCACACAGGATCCTGGAGTCTTAGGCTGCGTCGCCTCGCTCCTTGCTCCGCCCCAAGACGACGCGATTGGGCGACGCGCTTCAATGCATCAGCGGGCCGCTCGCCTTCCGCCATGCATCGATGCCGCCCTGTATGTGGCGGGCGCTCGATATCCCGACGTCCTGCGCCGCCTGCACGGCCATCGCCGAACGCTCGCCGAACGCGCAATAGAACAGGATCTGCTTGGCTGTCGACTTCGCCAGCTCATGCAGCATGCCGCCGGCCGCGATGTTCTCCTGCAGTCGCGTGTAAGGCAGATGGATCGCGCCGCGGATGACGCCGTGGCGATCCCGTTCGGATTGCTCGCGCAGGTCGATCAGCGCCACATCGGGCCGGCCGACCAGAGCCAGCGCCTGTTCGGCGGTCACCGACCAGCCGCGGCTGGCGATATCGTCCTGATGCAGCCCCACCCGCATGTTGGCCGGCACCGCGACGTCCATCATCTTCGGATTGGACAGCTTCAGATTGTTCATGATGTCGACATACTCGTCGACCGACTTCACCTGCAGGCGGGGATTGAAGGCCTTTTCCTCGCCGATCGTCGACACGGTCTCGCCCTTGTAGTCATGCGCCGGGAAGATCATCGTCTCGTCGGGGAGCTTGAGCAGTCGGCCGAAGATCGATTCATATTGCTGGCGCGGATCCCCGTTCTGGAAATCGGTGCGGCCGGTGCCGCGAATGAGCAGCGTGTCGCCGGTAAAAACCCGGTCCGGCAGGATGAAGCTGTAGGAATCGTCGGTGTGGCCGGGCGTGTAGATGACGTCCAGCGCCAGCCCCTCGATCGCGAGCTTGTCGCCGTCGGCAAGCCGCATCGACACGACGTCGGCCTTCGTCTGCTCGCCCATCACGGTCACGCAATGCGTCCTGTCGCGCAGCGCGCCGAGGCCGGTGATGTGATCGGCATGGAGATGCGTGTCGACCGCCTTGACCAGCCTGAGGTCGAGCTCGTTGACCAGCTGCAGGTAGCGTTCGACCTTCTCCAGCACCGGATCGATGATCAATGCCTCGCCGCCCCGGCGGCTGGCGAGCAGATAGGAGTAGGTGCCCGAAACGGAATCGAAGAGCTGACGAAAGATCATTTCTCGGCCCCATGCGTCAGCGGCCCAGCCCGGCCGTCAGTCAGGTAAGTCTAAAACAAGCATGAGGTGCCCGCCAGCGAACACTTCATGCTTGATTTAATGCATGTCGCCCAAAAGTGCGCGGCGGTTTTGGGAAAAGGACATGCATCAAAACCAAAGGCCGAAGCTATCGCCTCAGCACCGCGCTCAGCACGTCCCGGATGCCGATCGCGCCGACGAAACGCGAGCCTTCGTCGAACAGCGCCACCGGCGCCGTCTGCGAGCGGTGCATGGCCAGCATCACCGTCTTCAGCGACGTGCCGGGATTGGCCCAGAACACCTGCGCCCCCTCCTCCGGCCGGCGCTCGACATCGGCGCACGACACCCACACTGCCGGCTCGCCGTGGCGTTCGGCCGCCGCCACCAGGCCATGCTCGTCGATCTTGAAGCGCGTCGTCTTGCGCCGGTCGAGCCAGACCCAGCCGTTCTCGCCCTGTTCGAGGTCGCGGCGGTCGCGCATCACGTTCCACGCCGTCAGCACCGAAAGAGGATTCACATTGGCGATGAAGTCGCGGACATAGTCGTTGGCGGGCCTGAGCACGATATCTTCCGGCGCGCCGGTCTGGACGATGCGCCCACCCTCCATGATGGTGATGTGAGTGCCGATCTTCAGCGCCTCCTCGAGGTCGTGGCTGACGAAGATGATGGTCTTCTTCAGCTCCGCCTGGAGTTGCAGGAGCTCGTCCTGCAGCTTGGTGCGGATCAGCGGATCGAGCGCCGAGAACGGCTCGTCCATCAACAGAATCGGCGCCTCGGTGGCGAATGCTCGGGCGAGACCGACGCGCTGCTGCATGCCGCCCGAGAGCTCATGCGCGTATTTCTTCGACCACTGGTCAAGATGGACGAGTTGCAGTTGTTTCTGGACCCTCGTCTTGCGCTCGGTATCCGGCACGCCGGCAAGCTCTAGGCCAAAGCCGACGTTCTCCTCCACCGTGCGCCACGGCAGCAGGCCGAATTGCTGGAACACCATGGCCACCTGCTTCTGCCGCAGGCGCCTAAGCGTTGCCTCGTCGCAGGTGACGACATCGACGGTGCGGTCGCCGTCCTTGACCAGCACCTGGCCGCGCGACACGACATTGAGCCGGTTGACGGCCCTGAGCAGCGTCGACTTGCCGGAACCCGAAAGGCCCATCAGCACCGATATCTCACCCTCATGCACGGTGAGGTTGGCGCCGGCGCAGCCCAGCACATTGCCGGTCTTTTCGAGGATCTCGGCGCGCGTGGCGCCTTTGTCGATCATTGCAAGCGAGCCCGCCTGATCGGCGCCGAAGACGATGTCGACGTTCCTGAAGTCAACCGCGACGGTCATTTCTTGCCTCCCACGCCGATGCGCGTCATCCGGTCGAGCACGATGGCCAGCACGACGATGCCAAGGCCAGCCTCGAGCCCGAGGTCGATCCGGCGCGAGCCGAGCGCGCGGTTGATTTCAGTGCCGAGGCCCCCGGCACCGATCAGCGCCGCGAAGACCACCATCGATAGTGACAGCATGATCGACTGCGTCAGGCCCGCCATAATGGTGGGCAAGGCTGAAGGTAGCTCGACCTTCCAGAGAAGTTGTCTTTTGGTGGCGCCGAACGCCTCACCTGCCTCGACGATCGATTTCGGCACTGAAGTGACGCCGAGATGCGTGAGACGGACCGGGGTCGGAATGACGAAGATAATGGTGACGATGAGGCCGGGGGCGTTGCCAAGCCCGAACAGGGTCAGCACCGGGATCAGGTAGACGAAGGTCGGCAGCGTCTGCATCAGGTCGAGCACCGGCAGCATGAAGCGGTAGACCTTCGGCTTGTGCGCGGCCCAGATGCCGAGCGGAACGCCGATAGCCATCGAGGCAGCGGCGGCAGCAACCACCAGCACCAGCGTCTCCACGGTCTGCTTCCACAGGTTCTGGTTGATGATGAAGACGAGGCCGATGAAGACGCCGATGGCCAGCGGCCGCGAACGCTGCAGGAACCAGGCGATAACCGCGACGACCAGGGCTAGCAGCACCGGCGGGACTATGAGCAGGAGGTCCACCGCGCCGTCGAGGATGAAGTTCAGCCCGTTCGAGAAGGCTCTGAAAACAGTGTCGAAATTGTCGGTAAGAAAACCGAAGAAGGCCTTGCCCCACGGTCCGATGGGTATCTTGTAGGCGACCAGGAATTTCGAGATCGGATCCATCTTTCCCCTCTTTGACCCGCCGCACTTGCCGTACGGTCCTCTTCTCTCAGCATATGAAAAAGGGCAGCCTTTTCCAGTGGCTGCCCTTTTCCGGAGATCATGCCGGACTCAAGGCTTGCTCAGCTCCCGAGCGCGGTCTTGACCGCCGCCGCCGCGTCGCCGCCGTCGAAGGTGGTCACGCCGGCGATCCAGGGCGTGATCGCATCCGGATGCTTCTTCAGCCAGTCGGTGGCGACCGTCTGGGCGTCGCCGCCCTTGAGGATCGCGTCCATCATCTCGCCTTCCATGTCGAGATTGAACTTCAGGTTGGAGATGAACTTGCCGGCGTTCGGGCACTCGGTGGTGTAGCCCTTGCGCACGTTGGTGTAGACGGTTGCCGCACCGAAGCCGCTGTCGCCCATGCCTTCGAGGTACGTGATCTTCATGGCGCCCATAACCGGATGCGGGGTCCAGCCGAGGAAGGCGATCCACTCGTTGTTCTTCATCGACTGCTCGGCCTGGGTCAGCATGCCGGCTTCCGACGACTCGACGAGTTCGAAGCCCTCGAGGTTGTCCTTCGGGTTCTTAATCATGTCGAGGATGATGCGGTTGCCGTCATTGCCGGCTTCGATGCCGTAGATCTTGCCGTTGAACTTGTCCTTGAACTTGCCGAGATCGGTCAGCGTCTTGACGCCGGCATCGGCGACATAGGTCGGCACGACGATGCCGTAGCCGGCGCCGGTCAGGTTGGTGCTTACCGTCTCGACCGAGCCGTCGGCGGTGTAGTCCTTGATGTCATTGGTCATCGACGGCATCCAGTTGCCGAGGAAGACGTCGAGGTCCTTGTTCTTCAGCGACGCATAGGTCACCGGCACCGAAAGCTGGATCACCTGCGGCTCGTAGCCGAGCGCGGTGAGCAGCACCGAGGCCAGCCCCGTGGTCGCCTGGATGTCGGTCCAGCCGACATCGGACAGACGCACCGCCTTGCAGCTCGCCGGGTCGCCGGCATAGGCGGCGGTCGTAGACAGAAGCGCCGCCAGGCCGAGGCCGGCGACGAAAGATTTCATACGCGACATTAACTTTCTCCCATTGCAATTCGAGGCGGCTCGAAGTCACGGTTCTTGCGACCGCCTTGTTTCGTCAGCCAAACACCATTTTGAAGTGGTTTCAAGCGGCGCCACATCACGATGAACGGCGCGCGCTGGCCATTCAGCGACATGGCCACGCCTTTCCGGTGGGGCGGCTTTTTTAGTGGACGGCGCTGGCGCCCCCTCCCAGTGCCGCGGCAACTCGGCTTAGGGTGTGTCGAAATTCAGGTCAGGCCGAGCCGAAAATGGTGGGTTCCGAGAACCGGAGCGGAGCGTACTTAAGTACGTGAGCACCGGAAGCGCAGGAAGCCGCGATTTGCAGGCCGGCCTCATCTGAATATCGACACACTCCAAAAAGGGCGCCATGGCCAAGCTTTACTTCAATTACGCGACGATGAATGCCGGCAAGACGACGATGCTCTTGCAGGCGTCCTACAACTACCGCGAACGCGGCATGACGACGATGCTGTTCGTCGCCGGCCATTATCGCAAGGGCGACACCGGACTGATCTCGTCGCGCATCGGTCTTGAGGCCGAGGCCGAGATATTCCGCGACGGCGACGATCTCTACGCCCGCGTCGCCGAGCATCACGAGCACACGACCGTGCATTGCATATTCGTCGACGAGGCGCAGTTCCTGGAGGAAGAGCAGGTCTGGCAGCTTGCCCGCATCGCCGACCGGCTGAACATCCCGGTCATGTGCTACGGCCTGCGTACCGATTTCCAGGGCAAGCTGTTTTCCGGCTCGCGCGCGCTGCTTGCCATCGCTGACGACCTGCGCGAAGTGCGCACCATCTGCCGCTGCGGCCGCAAGGCGACGATGGTCGTGCGCCTCGGTCCCGACGGCAAGGTGGCCAAGCAGGGCGAGCAGGTGGCGATCGGCAAGGACGTCTATGTCTCACTCTGTCGCCAGCACTGGGAAGAGGAAATGGGCCGGGCCGCGCCCGATGACTTCATCGGTTTTGCCCGTAATTGAGGCGGAGACCTGCCGACGGCCTTGCCGCGCAAAAACAATAGCTTAAGCATATCAGTTCAAGCTGCTTAAAGGCGATGCGCATTACTCGCGCCTTGAGCATGCTTGCCTTGTCTTTCAAGGGACCAACCAATTCTTTTGTTTTGGCGCTTCTCCTTGTCTTCCGTCTTTCAATCCCTTGAGGCCCCACATATATTCGCCGCCACGTGCGACACGAAACCGGATGCCGAAGCGGGAGGCCCCTATGGCGACATTGCAGAATTTCGATGCCGAAATTGCCAAGACCAAGCAAGTCGTCGAGGACATGCGCACCAAGATCGAGCAGTCCGGCACAGTGCTCGACACGCTCGCCCAGGCCGACAAGAAGATCGGCGACGCCAATTTCGACATCGAGAACGCCCGCATCGAGGACGTGCTCAAGCAGCAGAAGGTGATGGAAGGCAATATCGCCGACCTGATCATCGGGCTGGAAGACGCCACCAACGTCTTCGGCGCCGAGTTCGAGAGCATGAAGAACTATACCGGCTGGGAAAATTTCGTCGGCGTCTTCTCGGCACAGCGCAAGCAGCGCATGCGTACCGACCGCGTGCGCAACATGTCGCTGGCCGGCAACCTGCAGGAGCTGCTGGCCAAATCCGATACCATCGTCGGTATTCTCAAAGCCCAGAAGCAGATCCTCGACCAGCGCTACAAGACCTCCGAGGCCAGCCTGTCGCAGGTGATCGAGCGCCGCAAGGCGACCATGGCCAATCTCGAGGCGGTGCAGAAGCGCATCGAGGAGCTCAACCCGATGCTGCTCGACATCGAGAACAAGATCGCCGCCTCGACCAGCCAGAAGGAGCGCACCCAGCTCGAAGGCGAGCGCTCGAAGATGGCGACCGAATACAACGAGAAGCAGGCCAAGGAGCAGGAGCTGCTCGCCGAAAGCCAGACGCTGGAACGCTACACCTCGATGTTCCAGACGTTCGTGGATTCCCTCAACAACCAGATCGCGGCACAGTCGACGCTGATCAACAAGCTGACCATAGATACCGAGCAGCGCATCGTGCTGTACAAAGCGCTGGAAGACTCGCTGAAGACCGCCGCCCAGCAGGACGTCGCCCACAAGATCAACACGCTTGGCAGCCAGGTCGACAACACCGCCGAGGAAACCATGGCCGGCATCGGCGCCGCCTCCCAGAAGCACATCGGCGACCTGCTCGAAATGCACGAGAAGAACATGGTGGCCAGCGCCGACATCCAGCGCCGCAAGAAGCTCGCCGACGATGCCTTCGCCCGCCGATTCGACGAGGTGATGAAGAAGCACAATTCCGCCAACTACGTGCAGCAGTAGGCGGCGTGCCGGCATTTTCTTCCAGGGCAGTGCCATGACCCCCGAAAATGAAGCGGCGGCGCGCTACTTCTCCGCTATCACAGCGGCGCTGAGCGGGCTGGAAATATTCATGCGCGACGACCGCTCGCCGCTCTACCGGCATGGCATCGTCGCCAGGATCGTCGCCGAATACATCGCCCGGCTGGACAAGTCTTTTTCCTGCTGGCGCAACCGGCTCGGCTTCATGGACACGTTCCGTATCTCGCGCGCCGACAGCGGCTATCCGGTTTTCCAGAACCTGCTCGAGCTGGAGAACGACCGCCGTCAGGCCGACGCACGGCTCGCCAACATTCCGCAGGCCGGCGAGCTGCGCGAGGAGATGGCCGACTTCATTCTGCGCCACAAGGAGTTTCCCGCGGCGCTGCAGAAGTCGATGGCCGAGCGGCTCTATCTGGAAGACGTCAAGAGCGAGGCGACCTTCGGTCCCTTCATCCTGGCGCAGACGGCGAAGGTCTCGGTCAATCCGAAAACCTTGCGGCCCTATTACCTCGTCCACTGGGCCTCGTTCGACGGAAGCGCCAACCTGCCGCTGGTCTACATGGTGACAGTGGAGGACTCCTCCGAGAGCATGGTGCGCCAGCTTGTCGACGAGAACGGCAAGCTCAATGAGCGGGTCGACATCCCGCTTCCCGTCGACGGCCTGCTCAACCCAGAGCTTGCCCATCGCTTCGACGATTTCACCGAGAAGAACTCGGCCTATACCCTCTCGCCCGCAACCATCGCGGTCAATCTCGACAAGGATTTCGAGCCGTTGCACCCGAAGCAGTTGAGGCGCGTCGTGCTCGGTCCCTTCTATTCCGCAGGCATCACCGAAAACAATTCGACCGTGACCGAGGTACTGGCAAAGGTGCGCAAGCCGGAAAATGCCTGGCTGCTCACCTGGACCATCCAGGAAGTCTTTTCCAAGGCCGAGAAGCCCGGTCGCAAGGGCCTGTTCTCCAGCGAGAAGACGACGCAGGAATTCTTCATCAACACCGACGACCTCGAGGCGGCGCGCCAGGGCGTGTCGAGCTACGAGAACCATGCGCTGATCCCGCATGAGGCCTATCAGGCGCTCTACGCCGCCGGCGAGGCGCAAAAGATCTTTTCCGGCTACAAGGTCCACATCCTGTCCAAGGGGCAGGTCATCAGCGACGTCTGATTTCAACCGCGGAGCACCCTCGATGGACACCGGGCTGACCACGATCTCGGAAGCGGCAATCGAAAAGCACCGCGCCACCGCGCAGAGCTTCATCACCCGCATCGTCGTGCTGGAGGATCCGTCGCGGGAATCCGGCACGCCGCTTGCCGGCACCAACCGTCGTTTCGTCTCGACCGTGTCGACCGGCTCGGTGCGCCGCACGCGCGAGGTCGAACTGTCGAAAACGGTTCAAGCCGTCCATCCCGACGACCAGTTGATGACCATCCCGCAGCACATGCTCCTCTTCCGTGCCCGGCGCGGCTTGGCGATCGCGCTTGCCGTATCGGATGTCTTCGCCGGAGGCTCCGACCTCGAAAGCCTGCAGGCCAAGAACGCCCGCGCGCCGCTCGAAGGCGATGAGGCCGCGGCCTTCAAGAAACTTTTGTCGGCCGCGGCTTACATTTCCGCCTTCAGCCTCGCCTCCTACCTCTTCCAGCTGATCGACAGCGACGGTGAGGCGCCGAACGATATTCCCGAGCCGGACTTTCTGTTCGACACGCCGCAGGACGCGGTGAAGTCGATCGTGGCCGGCCTCGACAAGGCGATTGCCGGCTCGAAGGATGACGCCGACCTGATGACGCGGGGGCGCGCCTTCGCCCGCGTCGCCATCGACGGGCTCCTGGCGCGCAAGGGCCGCTTCGACGGCATCGGCCCGTTCGAGAACGCGCACATCCGCATCGACGTCGACGACTTCACCCTCGACGGCTTCGACGTCGCGCCCGGCAAACGCTCGAAACCGCTGGTGATGACCTTCAAGAAACCGGAGGAGGTCGTCGGCAATCACATCGCCAAATTCCAGTCGGTCAGGCTGGCCAAGATGCTGATGGCCTACGACTTCGAGCGCGAGTTGAACCCCTTTGTCGAGCTCGGCGGCTTCCTGTTCACCTTCATCGGCGACGGCGCGCCGGGCACCGGCAAGACGACGCTGATCCAGATGATCGCCGGCCTCGTCAACGGCTACTGCCAGGTGGCCGGCTACCCCTTCGCCTACGAGAATTTCGGCGTCGACCAGATCTCGTCCTACCAGGGCAAGTCCGGCCAGAACTGCCGCCAGTTCATCAACAATGTGCTCAATCCGCGCGCCATCGGTTTCGGCACCATCGACGACATCGACCAGGTGGCGGCGCGCCGCTCCGACGATCGCGCGTCCGCCGGCCAGCAGGAGATTACCGGCGTGCTTATGGATGCTTTTGCAGGTGCGGCCACCGTGGTGCGCGGCAACTGCTCCTTCGGCATGTTTTCCAACTATCCGGAAAATGTCGACGATGCGCTGCGCCAGCGCGCCGGCGCCCGCTGGCTGGTCGACGGACCGCAAACGCGCGACGACTACATCGACATCTTCGTGCTGCTCGCCGGCAAGAACCACAAGATCCCGCTTGGAGACCACGAGCTCTATGCCGCGCAGGAGATCCAGCGTGCCGTCGCCGAAGCCTATGAGGAGCACGAGAAACCGCAGGAAGACGGGCTAATGAAGGTGTACGAGCGCTACATGAAGGAGAACGGCGCGCCCAAGACCATGGCCGACATCGGCACCTACCTGCACATGATCAAGGACGCCGAGCCGCGCTTCACCGGCCGCGCCATCAAGAACGTCACCGACGCCATCAAGATGCGCGCCATGGACATTGAGCTGCCGGACGACTGGTTCGAGAAGCCGGAAGCCTTCATGCACAAGAGCTACGACGACAAGAAGGCGATGATCGAGGAACTGCGCGGGCCATTTTCGATGGACATGGTCATGCAGGAGATCAACCGCTACGCCGATTCCGAATTCCGCTATTCCGACAAGTCCGACGACGCCGCGGTGGAGAAGCTCCTGCGCGACGCGCGTCTGCGCGAGCGCGCCGCGCGCGAGATGGAGGAATTGAAGAAGAAGGGGTTGTGGAATGCGTAGGCTTTCTTCGCTGCCCGCGAGTGCGGAAGGATGTGGTGCCAACGTCGGCGCCGCCCTCTCCCCGTCCTTCACGGGGAGAGGTAAGGGTGAGGGGCAGCGCCGTGCGTGGACCGGTAATCGAGACGACGAAGCGAGCGCGGCGATTGCGGCAGTCAGACAATGACGCCGAAAACGCACTTTGGATCGAACTGCGTGACCGCAGGCTGAACGGCAACAAATTCGTGCGCCAATTTCCTATCGGTCCCTACTTCGCCGACTTTGCTTGCAGGGAATGCCAACTTGTAGTCGAAGTCGATGGGAGCCAGCATTTCGCGAACAAACGCGATCAGATCCGCGATCGCTTCATGGTGTCGGCCGGCTGGTCCATCCTCCGCTTTTGGAATATCGACGTTTTGAAAGAAAGGGAGGCCGTGCTTGAGACCATACTGGCGGCCGTCGAGCAGCGTTTAGAGCGCCACATCGATACGCACGACCTTCGATTTTTTGCTGCCGAAGGTTATGGGGAGACATATCCTTGACGGTTCGCGCTGCCCCTCACCCTTACCCTCTCCCCGTGAAGAACGGGGAGAGGGGGTCGCCAGCGTTGGCGCTCTATCCTTCGTCCATACAGGAAAACCCCGCGGGGTCGCGCATATGACCTCCGCCAAGAAACCCGATCTCCTGCGCGATAACGAGCTGATCTATGGCAGGCTGCTCGCCGTCGACGAGCCGCATCTCATCCAGCGCTACAACAAGGCGCTTGTCGCCTTTGGCCTCGAGCCTACCAAGCTGAAGAGCTTCCAGATTGACCGCACCGGCTTCTCGCCCGAGGTCGCCGAGGAGTGCGGCGACTACGACTATCTCGATCCCAACGAGGTCAATCGCCGCTTCATCATCCTGACGCCGTCGCAGATCGACCTGCCGGTGGTGCACACCGCTTTCTCCAACACCTCGCAGTTGATGTTCGAGTTCATGTCCAAGAACCAGCGCGCCATCGACGCGCTGACCATCAAGGATGTCATCTACGGCGAGATCGAGGATTCCGTCCCCAAGGTCAACGACATCGAGGACCTGCTGTCGATCAACCAGGTCGAGTTCAAGGTGCTGTCGGCCGAGGACGTGCTGGGCAAGGCGGCCGAGCTCGGCAAGCTCGTCGACCGGCTGAAGCAGGAGCCCGACGCCTGGCGCGACAACGCCATGCTTGAGCGCATGGTCGATCTCGCCAAGGTCTGCGGCGACATCCGCGAGAACGCGCTGGTCCCCGACCAGGTGATCTTCCGCCACAACGCCTACTGGACCAGCCATTTCGGCGGGCTCTACGTGTTCGTCGACCCCGACATAACGACGGTGATCAGCGACCCCTCCGCCCCAGGCTTCCGCCGCTCGCGGCCCTGGCAGGTGAGCTATCTGTCGATCAACGACGCCGACAAGGTATTCCGCTTCCTTGCCGCCACTGGCCGGCTGGACCTGCCGCGCGCTTCCTGGATCGAGGCGTCGGGCTATCTCGAGCATCGCGCCGAGATGGTGGTGCGGGCATTGATCCGCGACGCCGAGCCCAACCGCAACCTGACCGATGTCGACAAGGTCTGGCTGCAGACCTGGATCCACGGCCATGCCGACCTGATCGCCAGCGACGGCAACTTCCCCTTCCTCAACGCCGCCAAGCGCGAGATCGCCCAGTTCGGTCACCTGAAGCTGGAAGATGTGCCGCCGCGCCAGCGCTTCCTGGTCGTGCGCGCCAGGCCCGATCATCACGATGCCTGGCTCACCAACCAGCTTATCTCGGATTTCGTGCCGCAGGACTTCGTCTCGCGCTACGTCTTCAACAAACCAGGCTTCTACAAGGACTTCGACGGCTTCAGCGACGCCTGGCGATCGCATGTTGTGGACGTTCTGAAAACCACATATCTGAAGGATAAGGCGGCGTTCCGCGCGCGCCTTTACGGCTTGACTGACTGAGGGGGTGACGACAGCCATGCTTGATCCGATCGTGAATTTCTTCACCCAGGTTTTTCAATTGATCGGCCGCGGCATCGGCTTCGTCGTCGGCATCATCCTGTGGCCGTTCATGTGGGTCGGCCGGTGGTACGGCCAGCGCGGCTGGATCCTCAAGGCCGTGGTCGGCCTCGCCCTTCTGGTGCTGATCGGCCTCTATGCCAACTTCTTCTACGCCACCCAGTGGTGGAACAATTTCGACCCGAACTATCCCGACAAATACACCTTCGAGAAGCGCAACGTGTCGGCCGGCGAGCAGGTCTCGGCCGGCGCCGGCACCGACACCGCCAAGACCTGCGGCAATTCGGCGATCGCCCAGGTGGCCGCGGATCTAACCGACTTCAACGTCAACCAGAATGCCTGGATCTCGTCGATGATCCTCTACAAGCTTGGCCTGTTCGGCATCGACTGGGACCATACGCCCTGGATGGACAACAAGGCCTCCTTCCAGCGCGGCATCAACCAGGCGGTCCGCCGCACCGCGACCGAGCTTGCCGACAATCTCGGGCGCGTGCGCACCACCTCGCAGATCGACGCCGACCTGCAGGACGCGCGCGGCAACCTGCAGTTCGATGAATACACCTGGTATTTCGGCCTCAACCCGTTCGGTCCGAAGACGCCGACGCCGAGCTACTACCGCGACGCGGTGCGCAAGCTGCGCTCCTTCAATGCCCGCCTTGCTACCTGCCAGGCGACGTTCGATGCCCGTGCCGACAATCTGAAGCAGTACATCGACCGCATCTCTTCCGACATTGGCTCGACCTCGGCGATCCTCAAGGAACGGGCCGAGAACCATAATGACGGCTGGTTCGACTTCCGCGCCGACGACCGCTTCTGGTTCGCCTATGGCCAGCTCTACGGCTATTACGGCCTGATGAAGGGCGCTCAGGCCGATTTCGACGATGTGATCAAGGAAAAGCACCTGCAGAACCTGTGGGACACGATGGACGCCCAGTTCGTCTCGGCGCTGCGCATCCAGCCTTTCATCATCGCCAACGGCCGCGAGGACGGCTGGCTTCTGCCGACGCATCTGACGACCATGGGCTTCTATATCCTGCGCGTGCGCTCCAATATGGTCGAGATCAGCAACGTCCTCAGCCAGTAACGCTGCGGCCACAGCCGGGCGCTGGCGGATTTGCGCCGTCGCCTCTGTCGCATTCCGTGCATTGCGCGGCTGTTTTGAGACGGCGGAGCGATCCCCGCTCTGGCTTCTATACGGCGCAACGACCGGGCGCCAAAGACCCTGGGAAGGTCAGCTTGGAACAGCAATCTCTTTCTTAACAGGAAACATAGTTGCATGGAAGTTGACGCCGTGACAGCGACAGGGTTAGAACATGCCCTTGCATCCGGGCGGCGTTTCGAGCATGCACGAATGATCGAACCCCTCCCCTCCACCGACTATTCCAGAGGAAAGCCGTCATGGCCGAAGTGAAGTCCGACATCGAGATCGCGCGTGCCGCCAGGAAGAAACCGATCCAGGAGATCGGCGCCAAGATCGGCATCCCCAACGAGCATCTGCTGCCCTATGGCCACGACAAGGCGAAGGTCTCGGCCGAGTTCATCAAGTCGGTCAAGGGCAACAAGGACGGCAAGCTGATCCTGGTCACCGCCATCAACCCGACGCCTGCTGGCGAAGGCAAGACGACCACCACGGTCGGCCTCGGCGACGGCCTGAACCGCATCGGCAAGAAGGCGATCGTGTGCATCCGCGAAGCCTCGCTCGGCCCGAACTTCGGCATGAAGGGCGGCGCCGCCGGCGGCGGCCTGGCCCAGGTCGTACCGATGGATGACATGAACCTCCACTTCACCGGTGACTTCCACGCCATCACCACCGCCCACAACCTGCTTTCGGCGCTGATCGACAACCACATCTACTGGGGCAACGAGCTCGGCATCGACATCCGCCGCGTCGCCTGGCGCCGCGTCATGGACATGAACGACCGGGCGCTGCGCGAGATCCTCTGCTCTCTCGGCGGCGTCGCCAACGGCTTCCCGCGCGAGGCCGGCTTCGACATCACCGTCGCCTCGGAAGTGATGGCGATCCTGTGCCTTGCCACCGACCTCAATGACCTCGAGAAGCGCCTCGGCGACATCATCGTCGCCTACCGCCGCGACAAGTCGCCGGTCTATGCCCGCGACCTCAAGGCCGACGGCGCCATGGCGGTGCTCTTGAAGGACGCCATCCAGCCCAACCTGGTGCAGACGCTGGAGAACAACCCGGCCTTCGTGCATGGCGGCCCGTTCGCCAACATCGCGCATGGCTGCAACTCGGTCGTCGCCACCACGACGGCGCTCAAGCTTGCCGACTATGTCGTCACCGAAGCCGGCTTCGGCGCCGATCTCGGTGCCGAGAAGTTCTTCGACATCAAGTGCCGCAAGGCGGGCTTGAAGCCGGCGGCAGCCGTCATCGTCGCCACCGTGCGCGCCATGAAGATGAACGGCGGCGTCAAGAAGGAAGACCTCGGCAAGGAGAACATCGAGGCGGTCAAGAAGGGCTGCCTCAACCTCGGCCGCCACATCGAGAACGTGAAGCAGTTCGGCGTCCCGGCAGTCGTCGCAATCAACCACTTCACCACCGACACCGAAACCGAGATCCAGGCGATGAAGGACTTCGTCAAGGCGCAGGGCGCCGAGGCGATCCTGTGCAAGCACTGGGCGCAAGGCTCGGCCGGCATCGAGGACCTCGCACGGAAGGTCGTCGAGATCGCCGAATCGGGCGCCTCGCAGTTCTCGCCGCTCTATCCCGACGAGATGCCGCTGTTCGAGAAGGTCAACACCATCGTCAAGCGCATCTATCGCGGCGACGAGGCGATCGCCGACAAGTCGATCCGCGACCAGCTGCATGCCTGGGAGCAGGCCGGCTACGGCAACCTGCCGGTCTGCATGGCCAAGACCCAGTATTCGTTCTCGACCGACCCGAACCTGCGCGGCGCGCCGACCGGCCACACCGTGCCGGTGCGCGAGGTGAGACTCTCGGCCGGCGCCGGCTTCGTCGTCATCATCTGCGGCGAGATCATGACCATGCCGGGCCTGCCCAAGGCGCCGTCCTCGGAAAAGATCTTCCTCAACGAGGCAGGTCAGATCGAAGGCCTGTTCTAAGCATTGCTCGAACACAATGACCAAGGGCGCCGCCTCATCGCGGCGCCCTTTTTACTTGGACGACCTTCTTGATGCCGGCCACCGACTGTGGTGAAGGCGCCTTGGCTTGAAGCAAGGATTGGCAACTCGCGCTGCCGTTCCTTGCGGTTCCCCGATCGCTAATTCCCGCCGAATTTGCTGATCGCGTTCGTGGAGATGAAAACCAGACGGTCGAGCAGCGCAAAAAAGACGTCTATGCTGAACCCAACGATAAAAGCAAAGGTGAAGAGGCCGAAACCTACGGACTTGAACTCGCTGTTGCTGCCGAACGTCGGACCCCAAAACCACGCCAGGATCATCCCAGCCAGCGCGGCCAGCGCCATACGATGGGCTATGCGATAAACCGGCGGATTTGGTTGCGTCGTATCCAGAATAAGTCTCATATAGTAGATCATTGAGCCCAAGGCTGCATAAAGACATGGCAAGATCCATACGGCGTAGGGATCGATGGCGTCTTTTATCCTTAGAGCCCACGAATCCACCGATGGCACCGTCATCGAGACATAGTTCAGCGAATACTTGCAGGCTTGATCGACAATCTTTCTCATGTCCATTCCAAGGACCTGAGAGGCGGAGGCTTGCATCGCAAGTTCGGCCTTGGATATTGCTTGCGTCGTAGCGCCGTCGACGCTTTTGCCGTCTTTGTTTTCCAGTTTGGCCGCCGGTTGAGCCCGACAAAAGAAGTTCATGGTGTCGTTTCCGGCAGGCGGTTCCTTGGCGGCCCCTGCATTGCCGGCACCGGCCAGCTTCGTTTCAGGTGAAGGCGGTCCGGCCGTGGCGACGTCCGCGGTTTTGAATGCCCCGACAAAATTCCGGCCGCTCGCCATCGCCGTACCAACGAAGGTTTCGAGCTTCAACACTCCCGGAAATGGCGAGGCTGACAAATTTTCGAAGTCGCCCACTCTTGTTTCCAGGGATTTCAGCTTGAAATTCAGATCGCGAAGTTCGTGCAGCGTCAGGTAGGACGATTCCCGCGCCAGTTCGTCGATCGGCCTTTTTGCTGGAACCTTAGGGTCTTCCGGCTTTCCACCCAATTCAACGGGAAGGCTCGCGAGTTGCATCTGGTCTGGGGAGAACAGATCATCCTGAGCGACAAGCAGTTGCCGCTCCAGCTGACCAAATCGGCGATCCGGTTGCTGTGCCGCCAAAGTTTGCACCTCTGAAAGCAAGGCGACACCCTTGTTGTATACCAGAGACAGAGATCCGACCAGAAACATGAGCAGCATTGAAAGAAAAATACAGGTATAGACCATACCTTGAGAGACAAGGTTGTCGTTAGCGCTCTTCAAGGATAACTGCGCCGCTTCTATCTCAGCTTTCAGCGCAATAACATCAGCGTGATCAATCTTTCCTTGCTCCGCCGGAAGTGCCGTAACTTTTTCTAGCGCGGATATGAGTTTCTCGTTCCGCGGCCTCCCCTTGCTTGCCGCCTCCGCGACAAGCCGATCCGCTTCCAAGAGCAGATCCTCGACGCTTTCGGCTTGTGTCGTTGGCGCCAAGCGACCTCCTCAGCCAAGCCACCCAGGCACAAAGCCATAGGGACTAGGGCATCCACAGGGCGATCCAGGCGGGCCTGGAGGCTGCGCCCAACACCAGAAATTCGGAGTAAAACAGATTGTCCCTGGAGCGTGCGGGGGAACTTGAGCGAAAGCAGGCCGCGGCAGGGTTGTCGCAACACAAACTAACGCCGCGGCCACCGCATTTCGTGCAACCCGCGCTTTCAATTGCCAGCCCCCACAGCCTACCAATCGAACTTGAATTAAAGCTCAAATTCTATTTTGCGGCAAGACGACGGTGACGTCTGTGAAATACATCACTCTCTGCATGGTTTCCATTTGCTTCAACACAACGCCAAAAATTGTGATCGACGGGGCGTTGTTCGGGCAGCGAGTTGCCCGAAAAAGAAATGCCGGGCGCGATAAATCGCGATCGCTGGAAGCATCTTCATGGAAACAAGGGCGCCGCATCGCTGCGGCGCCTTTGTTGTGTCGGGCTAAAGCATGTCCCCCGAAAGTGGGGCCGGTTTCGGGACAAAGACATGCGTAAAATCAAAACGCGCTTTAGGCAGCGTTGCGCGCCAGCGCCCGCTGGTTCGACGCATAGATGGTGTCGCGTGCGGGCAGGGCGCCGGTCTTCAGGCAGTCGATCCATTCGGCGGTCTTGAGTACCGCGGCGAAACGCGACTGCAGCACGACGCTCACCACGCGATGGATGTCCTCGGCGGACGCGTAGCCGGCGCTGTTGGCATAGGGCACCGAGCCGCTGGCATCCGAGAGGAACTCGACGGCAAACCCCATATGCACGGCATGGATGATGGTCGACAGATCGCAATTATGCGTCATGTAGCCGACGACCGCGATCGTATCGATCTGGTTGGTGCGCAGCCAGTCCTCGAGATCCGTGCCCGTGAAGGCGGAGGGCAGTGTCTTTTCGACATAGTGGTCGCGGGCACGCCGGGCGATCTCAGGGTGCAGTTCGCCGCCATGGCTGCCCTTGGCGAAGATCGGCGAGGTCTCCGGCGCCATCTGCTTGACGACGACGATCTTGATGCCGGCCGCCGCCGCGGCGTCCATGGCGCGCGCCACGTTGGCGACGCTGTCGGCGAAGGGCGGATGCTGGATGGCGAGATTGCCGCCGTTATAGTCGTTCTGGACGTCGACGACGACGAGCGCGCGGCGCGGCTGGGTGGCTGGTGCTGACATGGCGATTTCCTTTCGACCGGGTTGATGGGCGCAAAGCTAGCCGAACATCGACACATAGAAAGTGGCCTGATTGACATTATTCGAAAGAATTGGGACACTCAACCCAACCCAATGGTGTCTGCCATGCGTAATCCGATCATTGCCGCCGTCGCCTTCGATGGCATCAGTCCCTTCCACCTCTCCGTGCCTTGCCTTGTGTTCGGCGCGGACCGCACGAAGCTTGGCCTGCCGCGCTTCGACTTCCGCGTCTGCGCAGTCGAACAAGGGCCTATTCATACCGATGCCGGTCTGAGCATTTCGGTCCCGCACGATCTTTCGGCGCTTGACGACGCTGATATCGTCATCATTCCGAGTTGGAAGGATCTCGACGCCCCTCTGGCCGCGCCGCTCAAGCAAGCGCTCGAACGGGCGCATGAACGCGGCGCGCTGATCGTGGGCCTGTGCCTCGGCACCTTCGCCATCGCCGCCGCCGGATTGCTGGCGGGACGCAAGGCGACCACACATTGGGCCTATACCGATCAGCTCAAGGCCATTCACCCCGACATCGCTGTCGACGCCGACGTGCTCTATGTCGATGAAGGCGATATCGTCACCTCCGCCGGCGTCGCTGCGGGTCTCGACTGCTGTCTGCACATCGTGCGGGCTCGCTACGGCGCCGAGGCAGCGCTTCGGCTTGCCCGCCACGTCGTGCTCTCGCCGCACCGGCAAGGCGGACAGGCTCAGTTCATCGAACGCCCGCTCGCGCCGACGCCGAGCGTCGACCGGTTCGCCAAGGCTCTCGACGACGTGCGGGCAACGCTCGGCGAAACCCACAGCCTGGACAACGTCGCCGAAGCGGCAGGCCTTACCCGCCGCACCTTCACGCGCCGCTTCCAGAAGACGACCGGCACCAGCTTCGGCGACTGGCTGGCCGACCAGCGCGTGGCGCTGGCGCAGAGGCTGCTGGAGCAGACGGACAAGTCGATGGATATGGTGGCCTTCGAGGCCGGCTTCGGCAGCGCGACCTCGCTGCGCCAGCATTTCGCCGCGCGGCTCAAGACCTCGCCCATGCAGTATCGGCGCGAATTCTCAAGAGCAATTCCAGGAAAGGTGCTGAGCGGTTTTGCGTCCGGAATTGCGTAAGAACAAATACTGGAGCGTTCAGGTCGCCCTCAACGGCGTGTGACCGCCCGCGCCGGATTGCCGACGACGGTCGCATTGGCCGGCACGTCGCGCGTCACCACCGCGCCGGCACCGACGATGGCGCCGTTGCCGATGTTGACGCCGGCGAGGATCACCGCGCTGCCGCCGATCCAGGCGTCGTCGCAGATCGTCACCGGCTTCGCGATCTCCAGTCCGGCGCGTCGGCCGGCGGCTTCGCGGTGATGTTCGGCGCAATAGATCTGCACATTGGGCCCGAGCATCGTCCTCTTGCCGATGCGGACCGGCGCAGTATCGAGGATGGTGCAGCCGGCATTGAGGAAGACGCCGTCGCCGAGGAACAGGTTGAAGCCGTAGGCGCAGTGGAACGGCGCCTCGATGCGTGCCCCCTCGCCCGCGCCGCCGAGCAGCGCAGCCAACGCGGGACCGATGCCGCCGCGCTGCCGGGGCGGCAGGCCGTTGTGCTCGAAAACGGCATCGCGAGCGGCATCGCGCAGCTCTTCCAGCTCCGGGTCGAGGCAGGTGTACCATTCGCCCGCCGCCATCTTCATGCGCTCGCTTGTCATGTCCGCTCCTCCGATGCCGCCTGCTGCCAAGCACAATCCGCCCCCAAAGCATGTCTCCCGAAAGTGGGAACCGGTTTCGGGACAAAGAGATGCGTAAAATCACAAACCTAAAAGCGCATGGAGCGAATCTGAAAGATCGCGACGCGCTTTAGGGAAAAGCCGTGGCCAAAAGCCCGGCCTATGCTAGCCTGACGTCTCGGGGCCGTGCGAGGCCCTGAATTTGAGGGGGGTCGAGCATGCTTTACATTCTTGCATTGCTGATTGGTGTCGTCACCGGCCTGCGTGTCGGAACGGCGCTTGCCGTCACCGCCTGGGGCGCCTGGCTCGGCTGGCTGCCGGTCGGCGGCACCTGGGCGAGCTTCATGGGCCACTGGATCGCCGTCGGCATCTTCACCATCATGGCGATCGTCGAGCTCATCGCCGACCAGCTGCCGTCGACGCCGAGTCGCAAGGTGCCGCAGCAATTCGGCACGCGCATCGTCGTTGGCGCCTTCTGCGGCGCGGTGATCGGCGCCACTGCCGGCGCCACCATCGGCGGCCTGATCGCCGGCGCGATCGGCGCGGTGATCGGCACGCTGGGCGGCGCGGAAGTTCGTGCACGCATGGCAGCCGCCTTCGGCAAGGATCCGCCGGCTGCCTTCATCGAGGACGCGGTCGCGATCATCGGCGGCCTGCTTATCGTGGCGGCCGTGGCATGACGGCGAAGCGCTTCGACGCCATCGTCATCGGTGCCGGCCAGGCCGGTCCACCGCTCGCCGGCCGGCTCGAGGCCGCCGGCATGAATGTCGCGCTGATCGAGCGCAAATTCGTCGGCGGCACCTGCGTCAACACCGGCTGCATGCCGACCAAGACAATGGTGGCGAGCGCCTATGCCGCGCATCTAGCCCGCCGCGCGACCGACTATGGCGTGGCGCTTTCCGGTCCCGTCGGTGTCGACTATCAGAGGATCAAGGCGCGCAAGGACAAGGTCACGAACGACGCCCGCGGCAATCTCGAAAGCTGGATCGCCGGAATGAAGGGCTGCGCGCTTTATCGCGGCCATGCCCGTTTTGAATCCGCCGACACCGTGCGCGTCGGCGACGACCTGCTGACCGCGCCAAAGATCTTCCTCAACACCGGCGGCCGTGCCTCCGTGCCTGACCTGCCCGGCGTCAACGACATCCGCTATCTCACCAATTCCTCGATGATGGATCTCGATGTGCTGCCCAGCCATCTTATCGTCGTCGGCGGCAGCTACATCTCGCTCGAATTCGCGCAGATGTTCCGCCGCTTCGGATCCGAGGTCACGGTGATCGAGAAAGCGCTTCGGCTGGCCGGCCGCGAGGACGAGGACGTCTCGGCCGCGATCCAGTCCGTCCTCGAAAACGAAGACATTGCCGTCCATGTCGGCGCCGACGACATCGGCTTTGCCAGGAAGGGCAACGAGATCGCCGTGACCTTTTCCGCCGGCCAGCCGCCGGCGGTCGGCTCGCATGTGCTGCTCGCGCTTGGGCGCGTCCCCAACACCGACGATCTTGGTCTCGACAAGGCAGGCGTCAAGGTCGACCAGCGCGGCTACATCGTCGTCGACGACCAACTGCGCACCAGCGTGCCCGGCATCTGGGCGATGGGCGATTGCAACGGCAGGGGCGCCTTCACCCATACCTCCTACAACGACTACGAGATCGTTGCCGCCAATCTGCTCGACAACGATCCACGCAAGGTCAGCGACCGCATCGAGGCCTATGCGCTCTACATCGATCCGCCGCTCGGCCGCTGCGGCATGACGGAGGCGGCGGTGAAGAAATCCGGCCGCCGAGCGCTGATCGGCCAGCGGCCGATGACCCGTGTCGGCCGCGCCGTCGAAAAGGGCGAGACGCAGGGTTTCATGAAGATCCTGGCCGATGCCGACACCGGCGAAATCCTCGGCTGCTCGGTCCTCGGCCCGGGCGGCGACGAGGCGATCCACTCGGTGCTCGACCTCATGTACGCCAAAGCGCCGATCTCGACGCTGGCGCGCGCCATGCACATCCACCCCAATGTCTCGGAGCTGCTGCCGACCATTGCCCAGGAACTGAAGCCGCTGGCCTGAGGCTGGATAAGCCGCCTCAGGCCGCTGGGCTGCGCTGGCGCTCAACCGTGCACAGCGCCGCAGATCCGCCCGCCGGGTAACAGTCTGAGCCGACAGCCCGGCCCGGCTGGACCACTCGACAGTCGAGCCGCAAACATGCATGTCTGGCCTCTCTATCGGAGGCACCTCATGCAGAAGACGATCGAGCGCATCGCCGGCGACAGCGAAGGCGTTGCTTACGAATTCCCGGTTTTCCGCTTCGAGGGCGCGGACAAGTCGGCTCCGACCGCCTATCTCCAGGCCGCCCTGCATGCCGGCGAATTGCCGGGCGTCGTCGCCATCGACGCGCTGATGCCGATGCTGACCAAGGCCGAGGCCGAGAGCCGCATCAGGGGCGCCATCACCGTCGTGCCGTGGGCCAATCCGATCGGCCGGGCGCAATATCATTTCGGCGAGCACCAGGGCCGCTTCAATCTCGGTACCCGCACCAATTTCAACCGTGCCTTCCCGCTGCTTGCAGCGCCGCACGCCGAGCTTTTGCCGGACGTCAGCCTCGGCGGCGCCGACCGCCGGCTGAAGCACCGGCTCGTCGAGCTCTCGCTTGGCCGCGACATCGTGCTCGATCTCCATTGCGACGACGAAGGCCTTGCCTATCTCTACATCCACGCCAGCCTGTGGCCGGCGATGGCCGACTGCGCGGCGGCCATGGGCGTCGATGCCGTCTTGTTATGGAACGAGGACAGCAGCGGCACCTTCGAAGGCGCCTCGATCATGCCCTATCAGAATGTGCCGGCAAGTGTGTCGCGCTTCGACCGGCGCGTCGCCACCACGGTCGAATATCGCGGCATGCTCGACGTCGACGGCGCCTTGGCCGCGTCCGATGCCCAAGGGCTCTATCGACTCTTGGTCACGCGTGGCGTGGTACAGGATCCGTCCGTTCTGAAAGCGAGCAGCTTCACCGGCGCCGTCGTGCCGCTGGAAAACATCGACATGATGCCCTCGCCCAGGGCCGGCGCCATCCTTTACGACGTCAAGCCGGGTGACCGCGTCGCCAAGGGCGACAGGCTGGCGACGATCGTCCACGCGCCCGGCGAAGTCGGCGGCCGCACCGAGGTCTTCGCGCCGCAGTCGGGTTTCATCCTGACCCGGCGTTCCCGCCGCATCATCCGCGCCGGCGAGGATTTGCTGAAGCTGGCAGGCGACAAGCGAAGCGACGACGCGCGCTCCGGCACGCTTGAGGACTAACGCATGTCGCCCAAACTGCGCTGCGGTTTAGGCGAACGACATGCACCAAACAAAGGCCGCCCTCTTCACCGTCTCCACGAAATCCAGTTGCGCGGGTCGCCATTCGCCGCTATGGGAGTCGCCATGAACATGCGTTCGAACAAGACCGTTTGGTGGTGGGCTCGCTGACAGCGGCCGGTTCGAACGCGCGTGCGTAAAGAGAGGGTGGCCGCAACGGAATGTCCGGGCGGCCATTTGTTTTTTCAAGCCATTCCCGGGTCCGTTGCCCAAAACGCTGATGGAGACGGCAATGACGACTAAAGTTCTGGACAACGGGGCCGAGCGCTTCGTCACCGCGGGCGGGGTGACGATCACCCGCGAGCGCCATGACAGGCCCTATGAGGGCGCGATCGATGCCTATGTCGATGGCCTGAATTCCCGCCGCGGCGCGGTGTTTTCCTCCAACTACGAATATCCGGGCCGATACACGCGCTGGGACACGGCCATCATCGACCCGCCGCTAGTGATCTCGGCGCGCGGCCGCGCTGTGCGCATCGAGGCGCTGAACGCCCGTGGCGAAGCACTGTTGCCGGTGATCGGCAAGACGCTCGCAGCGTTGAGCGAGGTGACGATCGCCGAGGCCTCGAAAAAGCTCATCCGCCTCGATGTCGCCAGGCCGGGCCGCGTCTTCACCGAAGAGGAGCGCAGTCGCGTTCCGTCCGTTTTCACGGTGCTGCGCGCCATCACCGCTTTGTTCAAGACCGCCGAGGACGCCAATCTCGGCCTTTACGGCGCCTTCGGCTACGACCTCGCCTTCCAGTTCGACCCTGTCGACTACAAGCTCGAGCGCAAGCAAAGCCAGCGCGACCTGGTGCTCTTCCTGCCTGACGAGATTCTGGTCGTCGACCACTATTCGACCAAGGCCTGGACCGACCGCTACGACTATTCCGGCGAAGGTTTTTCGACGGAAGGCTTGGCGCGCGACGCCCATGTCGAGCCCTTCAAGACCGCCGACCGCATCCCGCCGCGCGGCGACCACGAACCGGGCGAATACGCGAACCTCGTGCGCCGGGCCATGGAGAGCTTCAAGCGCGGCGACCTGTTCGAGGTCGTGCCCGGCCAGATGTTCTACGAGCGCTGCGAGACCCAGCCTTCCGACATTTCCCGCAAGCTGAAGTCGATTAATCCCTCGCCCTATTCCTTCTTCATCAATCTCGGCGAAAACGAATATCTGATCGGCGCCTCGCCCGAGATGTTCGTGCGCGTCAACGGCCGGCGCGTCGAGACCTGCCCGATCTCCGGCACCATCAAGCGCGGCGACGACGCGATCTCCGACAGCGAGCAGATCCTCAAGCTGCTCAACTCCAAGAAGGACGAGTCCGAGCTCACCATGTGCTCGGACGTCGACCGCAACGACAAGTCGCGCGTCTGCGAGCCGGGCTCGGTGCGCGTCATCGGCCGCCGCCAGATCGAGATGTATTCGCGCCTGATCCACACCGTCGACCACATCGAGGGGCGGCTGCGCGAGGGCATGGACGCCTTCGACGCCTTCCTGTCGCACGCCTGGGCGGTCACCGTCACCGGCGCGCCGAAGCTCTGGGCCATGCGCTTCATCGAGCAGAACGAGAAGAGCCCGCGCGCCTGGTATGGCGGCGCCATCGGCATGGTCAACTTCAACGGCGACATGAACACCGGTCTGACGCTGCGCACCATCCGCATCAAGGACGGCATCGCCGAAGTGCGTGCCGGAGCGACGCTGCTCTTCGACAGCGTTCCAGAGGAAGAAGAAGCCGAAACCGAACTGAAGGCATCCGCCATGCTCTCCGCCATCCGCGACGCCAAGACCGGCAACGCCGCAGGCACTGAACGCACCACCGCGCGCGTCGGCGACGGCGTCAACATCCTGCTCGTCGACCACGAGGACTCTTTCGTTCACACTCTGGCCAACTATTTCCGCCAGACCGGCGCCAATGTTTCCACCGTGCGCACCCCGGTGCCCGAAGAGGTCTTCGAGAGGCTGAAGCCCGATCTCGTCGTGCTGTCGCCCGGACCGGGCACGCCGAAGGATTTCGATTGCGCCGCCACCATCAAAAGGGCGCGCGCTCGCGACCTGCCGGTCTTCGGCGTCTGCCTGGGCCTGCAGGCGCTGGCCGAAGCCTATGGCGGCGAGTTGAGGCAACTGCACATCCCGATGCACGGCAAACCCTCGCGCATCCGCGTCTCGAAGCCCGGCATCATCTTCTCTGGGTTGCCGAAGGAAGTGACGGTCGGCCGCTACCATTCGATCTTCGCCGATCCGGTGCGCCTGCCGGACGATTTCGTCGTCACCGCCGAGACCGAAGACGGCATCATAATGGCCTTCGAGCATCGCAAGGAGCCGATCGCCGCCGTGCAGTTCCATCCGGAATCGATCATGACGCTCGGGCAAAATGCCGGCATGCGCATCATCGAGAACATCGTCGCGCATCTGCCGCGCAAGGCCAAGGAAAAGGCCGCGTAGGGACGATGACCGAAGCGCAGGAGACGACGACGGCCGCGGCGAAAGCCGCGACAAGGCAAAAGGTCGAAAGGCTCGCCTTCTGGTCGATCGTCGTCGCCGGCGTCGTGCTCGCCCTCAAGGTCGCCGCCTGGTACATCACCGGCTCCGTCGCGCTTTATTCAGACGCGGCGGAATCGATCGTCAACGTCATCGCGTCGGCCGCCGCCTTCTGGGCGATCCAGGTCAGCTACAAGCCTGCCGACCAGGACCATCCTTTCGGCCATCACAAGGCCGAGTATTTCTCGGCCGTTCTCGAGGGCGTGCTGATCGTCGTCGCAGCACTCCTGATCCTCAACGAGGTCTGGCGATCCTGGCAGCATCCGGCCCCGCTCGAGCAGCCCTGGAAAGGCCTTGCCGTCAACGGCGTGGCAACCGTGGTCAATGCGCTCTGGGCTTGGACGCTGATCCGTACCGGACGGAACGCGAAGTCGCCGGCCCTCGTTGCCGACGGCCAGCACATAATGACCGACGTGGTGACGTCGGTCGGCGTGTTCGGCGGTCTTGTCGGCGCCGTGCTCACCGGCTGGCAGATCCTCGATCCGGCGCTTGCCGTCATCGTCGCGCTCAACATCCTGTGGCAGGGCTGGCATGTCATCGGCTCGTCGATGAGCGGCCTGATGGACCGCGCCGTGGACACGCAAGAGCATATGCAGATCCGCGACATCATCTCGGCCAATTCGAAGGGCGCGCTGGAGGTGCATGACCTCAAGACGCGCATCGCCGGGCGCGCGACCTTCATCGAGTTCCACCTGGTTGTCGATGCCGACATGACGGTCGGCGCCAGCCACGTCATCTGCGACCGCATCGAGGACGCGCTGAAGGCCGAGATCCCCTCGGTGCGCGTCACCATCCATGTCGAGCCGGACGACGAGGCGAAGCTGCCGAAAGGCACGACGGCGGTGCCGTTCGCCTGAAGTCACCAGGTCTCGATAGCCAGATTCTTAATCCGCTCGAACTCGCGAACATTTCGTGTCATCAACGTCAGGCTGCGGGCACGTGCTTGGCCTCCAATAAGCACATCAAAGGGACCAATTGGAGTTCCCGATACCGCCAGCATCGCCCGAATCTCGCCGGCGTGCCGCGCATCTTCCCGATCGAATTCGAGTACCGGGAACAGAAGTGCGTCCAGTCGTGCGAGATTCTGTTCCGTTCGCTGGCCTCTGTAGGCCCCATAATAGAGCTCGTGCGCAACGATGGCCGAAAGCACAAAATCTTGCGCCTTGTTTCGCTTGAGCACTTTCAGCAAATCATCATCGCCCTTCATGATGGCGATGACAGCATTGGTATCGAGCAGATAGATCACTTGAAGACGTCGCCGAGAGCGGGCCGTTTCTGCTCCTCTACCCTTTCCTCCGCCGCATCGACAAAATCGTCGTCAAGTGTCCCGATCACTTGATCGAGCCATGCCCAATCTTGCGGAAGAGGTTCAAGAACGACAGTCTGCCCATGACGGCGGATCGAAACCTCGTCAGTTTCAAAACGAAACTCCTTCGGCAGGCGGACGGCCTGCGAGCGGCCTGACCAGAATATTTTTGCTTTGTTCATCGCAAGCAAATCCATTGATATCTAGCAAAAATATATAGCATCGCACCAACATGGACAAGGCGATCCGTCCCGAAATATCTCACGGTGTGCAAGCCGACTGCGGCATCGGGTTCAGCCTATAGATCTTGTCGTCGGATTTCGTCTTGCCACCCGCTGCCTTCGAGCAGAGGTCGACGATGGCAAGCGCATTGTTGGGATTGGCCAGCATCATCGTGCCGCTGGCGCCGCGCTTGAGAAAAATCTCCTTCTGCGAGATGTCGCAGGCAAAATCGCTCATCTTCGAGCTGGCCGAGCAGCGCCACTGATCGGCCTCGCCCTGGCAGGAATAGGTCTGGGTGACCTTGGCGCCCTTGTTCCTGGTCGTCATCGAAACGGCGATATCCGCCCCGTCGGGCCAGTTCGCGGCATCGCCCCCGGCGGCGAAGGAGGCGAGCTCGATGGGTCCGCGGAAGACGCGGATCGATTGCGTCAACTGGTTGGGATGCGACTTCAGATGCGCATCGTCGTAGTCACGCCCGAAGCAGAAGGGCTGATCGGACTTCAGCCGCTCGCGCAGCGGGGCCCCAAGCGCCGGATCGATCGGATCGATGCGCGCGAACTCCGCCTTGCAGGTGTCAGCCGGCATCGGATCGAGACGGAAATTGTCGTCCTCGCTGCCCAGCGCCTGCTTGTTGTACTCCGCTTTGCCGAGATCTTCCTCCGCGCCGGCGTCGAGGTACACGTCAGGCTGCACGTTGGAGAGGATCAGCCGGCCCTTGTCGTCGACCTTCAGCGAGGCGAGCGTGCGGTCGCATTCCATGCCGCAACGGATGCCGCTAGCCTTGTCGTTCGCATCCTCCCTGTTGCACCAGCCGGCCGCCCATTCCGGCTTCTTGGCGCCGCGCACCGTCGTGGTGAGGAAGCCGTTGTAGGCGGCGTCGCCGAGCGTGCTCGGCTCCTCGTTCGGCCGGCTGACCGGATCATGGCCATAGTAGAAGAAAATGCGCGCCACCTTCTGGTGCGGATGCGCCTTGAGGTGCGCGGCATCGTAGACACGGCCGAAACAGGCATCGGCGCCATTCGGGCTCAATTCGGTGAGCTTGAGAGCATCATCGGCAAGCGCCGCGCCGACAACAAACAACGCGGCACCCAGCGCCGCGCCCCCCACCATCCACGACGTCATGTGATCCTCTCCTCGCACCGACAGGACGTGCCCGAGATTTATGCTAGTCTAGGTTCGCAGCCTCGGCCACGCAAATTGTGGGCAAGCAGGCAGCTGAGGAGGACGTGATGCTGCGCCGTGACATTTTCCGCGCCGGTTTTGCCGCCGCAGCGGGTCTTTTCGGTCTGCGCCAAGCGAGCGCCGCCACGGGCGAGGACAGGCTGAAGGTCGCCTATCACCTCAGCGACGCCGACAAGGTCAATTTCGTCCTCGGCAACATCAAGAACCACTATGAGGGCACCGGCGGCGATGTCGAGATCGTGCTGGTCGTGCACGGTCCGGCCCTCGCCGCCTTCAAGGCGAACAGCGCTTCCGGCGCGACGTCCAGCCGCTTTGCCGGCCTTGTCCAGCAGGGGCTCCTTCCACAGGCTTGCGGCAACACGATGCGCGGCATGGATATCGCGCTTGCCGATCTGCTCGCCGGCTTCCATGTCGCCGACAAGGGTGGCGTCGTCAAGCTCGCGGAGCTGCAGCGCCAGGGCTATGTCTATCTCCGGCCCTGATCTCGCGCCCTGGTTTCGTTTCTTGACTTGAACGCCTGGCCGGCGAGCGCCTACCAATTGCCAGCGCAAATCCCGGAGGTATCGACGTGCCCGACACACTTCTCATCCCAGACCTTGCCGGCAAGGTGGTGCTGGTCACAGGCGCGTCGACCGGGATCGGCGCCGCACTTGCCCAGGCGTATGCCGCGCAGCAATGCCGCGTCGCGCTGCACTACAATTCGAGCCGGGAAGCGGCGGAGGGCGTCGCCAAAACCATCCGTGACGGCGGCGGCGAAGTGTTCCTGACGCAGGGCGATTTTTCGGTTCCCGCCGATGTCGAGCGAGTGGTCGAGCAGAGCGCGCAACATTTCGGCCGGCTCGACGGCCTGGTCAACAATGCCGGCGGCATGCTCGGGCGCGTTGCCTATGCCGAGCAGACCGAGGCGCATTACGACGCGGTGATGGACCTCAACGCACGCTCGGTGCTGACCGCCTCGCGCAAGGCGATCCCGTGGCTGAAGCGCCAGGGCGGCTTCATCATCAACACCTCCTCGATCGCCGCCCGCAACGGTGCCGGTGGCGGCGCCGGCCTCTACGGCTCATCCAAGGCCTTCGTCTCCAACGTGACGCGCGGCATGGCAAAAGAGCTGATCGGGTTCGGCATCCGCGTCAACGCCGTGGCGCCCGGCACCATCCTGACGCCGTTTCACGAGCGCTATTCGAGCGCCGAGCAGATGAAGGCCATGGTTGCCACCATACCGCAGGGTCGCGCCGGAACCGCCGAGGATTGCGTCGGCGCCTATCTGTTCCTGTCCTCCGATCTCTTGAGCGGCTACATCATCGGTCAGGTGATCGAGGTCAACGGTGGCCAGTTGATGCCGTGAGCCGTCGACTGCATACTCGGGCGGCATACAACCTGGAGGGAGAGGAAGGGCATGTTCGGACTGATCGGCAAGATGCGGGCAGCACGCGGCCAGCGCGACGCGGTCATGGACGTGCTGCGTGAAAGCACCGTCGCCCTGCCCGGCTGCCTGAGCTACATCATCGCCACCGATCCCGTCGACGCCGACGCGATCTGGGTCACCGAAGTGTGGACCGACCAGGCAAGCCACAAGGCCTCCCTGCAATTGCCGGAAGTCCAAGCGGCGATCGCCAGGGCGCGTCCTTTCATCGCCGGCTTCGAGTTCCAGGTCGAGACCCATCCGGTCGGCGGCTTCGGCCTGCCGGTCCCCGAGAAGGGCGGCTGAGCGCGAGACTGGCGAATAGCACTTTCCGCGGGAAAATGGGTTCGCATTTGCCAGTGCCCGGTCTAAGAGCCGAGTATGGACTCTTCACCAGAGCGACCGCCACTGGATCAGCCACCCGTTGAACGCATGGCGCGGTTGCGCCAGCCGTGGCAGTGGCTGGTGTTGCTGGTGTTCTCGCTGCTCTTTGCCGGCGCGCTGGAACTGGCCGCCCTGCCGGCGGCGCTGCTGATCGGCCCGATGATGGCCGCGATCCTGGCCGGCACCAATGGCGCTACGGTGCGTGTGCCCCGCCCGCTGTTCGGCTCCGCCCAGGCCGTGGTCGGCTGCCTGGTGGCGAACTCGATCTCGGCCGACATCTTCCCGGTCTTCTACGCCGAATGGCAGCTCTTCCTTGGCGTTGTGGTTGCGACCCTCGCCGCTTCCAGCCTGCTCGGCTGGCTGATCAGCCGCTGGCGCATCCTGCCCGGCACCACCGCCGTCTGGGGCTCCTCGCCGGGCGCGGCCACCGCCATGGTGCTGATGGCCGGCGCCTTCGGCGCGGACCAGCGCCTCGTCGCCTTCATGCAATATCTGCGCGTCATCTTCGTCTCGATGACGGCGGCGCTCGTCGCCAAGATGTGGGTCGACACGTCAGGCATCGAAGTGCCGCCCATCGTCTGGTTTCCGCCGATAGATCTGTTGGCCTTCACCGCCACCATCGCCATCGCGATCGTCGGCGGCCTGCTCGGAAGGCTGCTGCGGCTGCCCTCGCCCTTCTTTCTCGGCACCTTCATCTTCGGCGCCGTGGTCCATCTCGGCTTCGGCGTGCCGATGCAATTGCCGCCGTGGCTGCTGGCGGTCAGCTACGGGATGGTCGGCTGGTCGATCGGATTGAACTTCACCCGGCCGATCCTGCGCCATGCGGCACGCGCCCTGCCGCAGATCATCGCCTCGATCGTGGCGCTGATCGCCTTCTGCGGCGGGCTGGCTTTCGTCATCAGCCGCGTGCTCGGCATCGACCCGTTGACCGCCTATCTCGCCACCAGCCCAGGCGGCATGGACAGCGTCGCCATCATTGCCGCCGCCGCGCAGAACGTCGACATTTCTTTCGTCATGGCGCTGCAATCGGCCCGCTTCCTGGTCGTGTTGCTCATTGGGCCAAGCGTAGCCAAGCTGGTGGCGCGAAACGTCAGGGACTGATCCGCGATATCCCTTTGCGAGGGGAAACAAAGGAGGCAGCTCATGACCCGCCGTTTGAACGTCGTCGATCTCACTGGCCGTGTCGCCGTCGTGACGGGCGGCGCGCAAGGCATCGGTCTTGCCGTCGCCCGGCGTCTGCTCTCGTCGGGCGCAGGCGTCGCCATCTGGGACATCGACCAGGCCGCGATGACAGGTGCCCTGGCCGAGCTTGCGCCGCTTGGTCGCGTCGAAGCCTTGCTTTGCGACCAATCGCAGATCGAAGCCGTCGACCGCGCCGCCATCGAAACCGAGCGGGCGCTCGGTCCCGTCGATCTTCTCGTCAACAATGCCGGCATTGCCGGCCCGGCCGCGACGGTCGTGGACTATGACCCGGCTGCCTGGCGGCAGATCGTCGACATCGACCTCAACGGCGTCTTTTATTGTTGTAGGCGCCTGGTGCCCGGCATGATCGCGCGCAACTACGGCCGCATCGTCAATGTCGCTTCCGTCGCCGGCAAGGAAGGCAATCCCAATGCCGCCGCCTATTCGGCGGCCAAGGCCGGCGTGCTTGCGTTGACCAAATCGCTCGGTAAGGAACTCGCCGGTCACGACATTGCCGTCAACGCGCTGACTCCCTCGCCTGCCCGTACCCGCATCCTCGAGCAGCTCACAGAGGCCCAGGTGACCTACATGCTTGGCAAGGTTCCACGCGGCCGCTTCGTAGAGGTGGAGGAGGCCGCCGCCATGGTCGCGTTCATGCTCTCCGACGAGAATTCCTTCACCACCGGCGCTACCTTCGATCTCTCCGGCGGACGCGCGACCTATTAAGCGAGGCCTGCGAAAGCGGCCACCGTCACCTTTTCGCATCGCATGCGCTGGGGTCATGGTCAGCCTTCGGCAAAGGCATCAAAAAATACTTGACTCAGTTACTCATATTTGAGAGCGCGAAAGCGCAATCAAACATGATAATTGGAGACGAGTTTATGCGCGAGCGGCCGAGGACATGGCGCCCAAAGATATCACGCCAGGCGATGTCATTGCTGGCAGGCACCGCGATCCTCGGCCAGGCCTGGCCGGCAATCGCGCAGGAGAATGGAGACGCCACCGTCCTCAGCAAGATCGAGGTGACCGGGCAAAGCAACGAGATCCTGGTGCAGGACGGCTATGTCGCCAAGAAGGACCGCATCGGCACCAAGGTCGACACGCCGATCGTCAAGATCCCGCAGGCCGTCTCGGTGGTGACGCAGAAGCAGATCGAGGACCAGAAGCCGCGCACGCTGAACGATGCGCTGGGCTACACGGCCAGCGCCAATCCCAACAGCTTCGGCTTAGACACTCGCTACGACGCCTTCTTCCTGCGCGGCTTCCAGGCCTTCTACAACAGCATGTTCCGCGACGGGCTGCGCCAGTACAACGGGCCTTCGGCTTGGTTCAAGACCGAGCCTTACGGCATCGAGGGCGTCACCATCCTGAAGGGGCCGGCGTCCTCGCTTTACGGCGTCAGCGGCCCAGGCGGCATCGTCAACGTCGTCACCAAGCGGCCCAAGGACGAGCCGTTCCACGAGATCGAATTGCTGGCCGGCGAGCACAACCGCTTCCAGGCGGCCCTCGATGCCTCGGGACCGGTGAACGAAGACGGCAGCATCCTCTACCGCTTCACCAGCCTTGGCCGCCTCAGCGAAACCGACCTGCCCGCCTATCCCGACGACAAGCTCTATCTGGCGCCGGCCGTCACCTTCAAGCCGGACGAGGACACAAGGCTCACCATCCTCGGCGAATATTCGAAGTCGGTCACCGGCGGCACCGCGGCCTTCTACAACTCGGCCTATGGCGCATTGTCCAACGTCTATGAAGGCGATCCGGCCTGGAACGACTTCAGCCAGGACCAGGGCCGCATCGGCTATGAATTCGAGCACCGTTTCAGCGACTGGCTCACCGTCCGCCAGAACCTTCGCTACAATGCCGTCGACAGCGACATCGAATACAGCGGCCACTATTCGGTCGGCGCCGACCAGCCGCTGCAGCGCTACTGGGGCCACTACACCGAGACGATGAGGAACTTCGTCGTCGACAACATGGCGCAGCTCGAATTCGACACCGGCCCGGTGCGGCACACCGCGGTCGGCGGCATCGACTATGCCTGGTCGGACTACGACGCCGGCAGCGGGCTTTCCTATGTCTCGGTCGACGACATCAAGTCAGCACCCGTTCCCTATTCCGGCGGTCAGCAGATGAACCAGCTCGGCGTCTACCTGCACGACCAGATGGAGTGGAACGATTTCACGCTGTTCACCAGCGGCCGTTATGATTGGGTCGACACCACCTCGACGGCGGCGGATTTCAGCCAGTCGAAGCAGAAGGACAGCGCCTTCTCCGGCCGCATCGGCCTCTCCTACCGGACCGAATGGGGCATCATCCCATACGTCAACTATTCGACCTCGTTCTCGCCCAACATCGGCTTCGTCTATGACGACATCAACAGCAATGTCAGCCGCGTCGCCCGCCCGACGATCGCGACGCAGAAGGAGATCGGCGTCAAATACGAAATCCCGGATTACAACGCGACGGTCAGCGCCGCGCTGTTCGACATCGACCAGAAGGACGGCGTCGTGTTCGACGCCTCGTCCGGCATCAACAAGCAGCGCCAGCTCGACCTCAACTCGCGCGGCGTCGAATTGGAAGCCAATGCCTCGCTCGACAACGGCTTCAGCGTCATCGCTTCCTACACCTATCTGCGCGTGAAGATCGAACGCGGTGCGGCAGGCACCGACGGCAAGGAGCTGTCGGCGACGCCGAACCACATCCTGTCGCTTTGGGGCCACTATCAGTTCGAGAACGGCACGTTGGAAGGGCTCGGGCTCGGCGCCGGCGTGCGCTTTGCCGGTGCCAGCTACGGCGACGACACCAACACCTTCAAGAACGATGCGCGCGCCTTCGTCGACGCCTCGCTGTCCTATGACTTCGGCTACCGCAATCCGAAGCTCGAGGGCGTCAAGCTGCAGGTCAACGCCAAGAACCTCTTCGACAACCAGCAGACGATCTGCTCGGCGGGCTATTGCTACCGCGACGAAGGCCGTTCGCTGTTCGGCAGCCTGCGCTACCGCTTCTGAGGCCGCACCGACTGCCGTGAAGCGTGCGGCGAGGACAAATCCAAATTCATGGATTGTCCTGTTCCTCGCCGTCCCCGCCCTCGCCATGCGCGCCACGGCGCCAATAGGCGGTGACCAGATGCCGGTCGCGCGGCAGGCCCCACTTCTTGCGCACGATCCTGCGGATCTCCCGGAAGTCGGCGAACTCGCATCCGGCCCAGACATAGAGATCGTCGGCCGCATGATCGCGTTCGCCCAATGCCGCCGGCAGCAGACCGGCGCGGCCTGCTTCGCGGCCGTGCCGGTAGAGCCAGCGGACGGCGATGTTATCGCCCTGTGTCAGCGCGATCCGGTCTTCCGGACCATCGACCTCGATCAGGGCCTCGGCGCAAGCCGCTGGCGGGAGTTCCTCCAGGATCCTGCCGATGGCGGGAAGCGCCGTGTCATCGCCGACCAGGAGCAGATTTTGCGCCTCCGGCACGCCACCACCGCCGGGGCCGATCATGCCGATGACATCGCCGGCCCGCGCGCCCTGCGCGAAAGCCGCGGCCGGCGTTTCAGTTCCCGGATGCAGCACGAAGTCGATGTCGAGCCAGCCATCGGCGACATCGAGCGCGCGGATCGTATAGACGCGGACGGTGAGCGCATCCTCGCCTGATGGCCACACGATCATGCCGTCGGCGCCCATGGAGGGCCACACCGGCTGCCGCCCGGCAGGGGGCAGCAACAGCCGCACATGCAGCCCGCCATGGGCGAAGCGACCGAGGTCGTGGCCCGAGAAGCGCACACGCTGCATATGTGGCGACAGCCGCGTCGAGGATTGCACGGTGATCTCACGGAAGAAGACGGGCGTGCCGGCATCGCTGCCGTCGCCCTGCCAGCGCAAGCCGCCGGTGGTTCCCAACTGCCCGGCGATATGACCCGCAACGATCATCTTCATGTAGGACAAGCAGGTTTCGTCTTGCGCCGCGACCCGGATGCGTACACCGCCGTCGTCGAGCGTGGCATTCAGCGAGCCGTAATGCATGTGGAATTCCCACTGGCCGGCAATACCAGTGTCGATCTCGCAGTCACGGTGTTCGGCGCGCAGACTGTCCATCACCGCCCGAATGGCGTTATTGCGGATATCGGCTTGCGCGCTTAGTCGATCCATAGCTCAAGTCTCCTGGAACCGGCGCATGCAAGGGCGCCATCCGTCAGGCGGGCATGCCACAATGGCACCCTGGTTTCCACAGAAACTTGACTAAACAATTCATATTTTATGATCGCCGGCGGAATGACCCGCCTCGGATCATGCGTCAAGCCAAGCGCTTCCGGGTTCAACTGATGATCAGGCTCGCGATCCGGTCGCCGTCCAGCGTGAAGGTCATGTCGCCTTCGCCGTTGAAGCCGTTGCCTGCCACCTTGATGCGCACATGGCAGGCGCCGTCAGACGGCGCGATGCGGACGATGTCGAGATGGGACTGCACGCCGATATTGTCCGTCCGGTTCCAGCGCGCGATCTGTTCGCGTCCGCGGAAAGAACGGCCCCAGTCGGTGAGCAGGGCATCGGCCGTGAAGGTTTCGAGAAAGGCCTCGCTGTCGCCGGCATTGGTGGCTTCGACAAAACGGCGAATCGGGTCGGGTGTGGTCATCAATCGAGCCTGTGCATCAGATCGTCGTCCAACCAGCGCCCGAAGAAATAAACGAGCTGCTTGTGCCACCACGGCCAGTCATGGCTGACGTCGCCGCCCCAATAGTCGACCCAGGCCGGAATGGATTTGTCGCGCAGCACCTGCTCAAGTTCGCGCGTCTCGACAAGCATGCGCTCTTCCCAGGCGCCCTGCCCGCAGCAGAAGATTAGCCTCAGCGCCCTCAGCCGCCCGAGCAGCCTCTGGTCGACGATGCCCGGCAGATAATCGAGCGGCGAATTGTAGAAGATGCTGCCCTCGAGCGTCCGGTCGAAGAAGTCGCGGGTCGAATAGACGCCGGACAGCGAGATCACGCCGCTCGCCAGTTCCGGATAGCGGAACACGAAATTCGACGAGTGGTAGCCTCCCATCGAGCAGCCGCAGAACAGCGGCTTCAAGCTGCGCCCGCCATTGGCCTTGGCGGCAACCGACTGCAGTTCCGGCAGCGCCTCCTCGCGCACATAGCGGAAATAGGCCTCGTGGCGGGCGATGCGGCTGGCGAGATCGCCATGCTTGTCGAAGAAGGATTCCGAATCGATGCCGTCGAGCGTGAACAGCTGGATGCGGCCGGTATCGATGAATTCGGCGAGCGCGCCGACGCCGCCCGAATCCTCGAACTGGAAGAACCGCCCCTGCGAGGTCGGGAACACCACCACCGGCCGCCCGGCATGGCCGTAGCGCTTGTATTCCATGTCGCGGCCGAGATTGCGGGCATGGCCCTTGTGATAGGAAACGTCCATTCGCCTCACGCCTTTTCCGCGTGGATATAGTCGACCGCCCGGCGCAACGCTTTCTGGTCCTTCGAGCGCATCTGGTAGGCATAGTTGCCCATGGCGCGGCTGAAAACCTCTTCGATGGCCTGGTGGTGGACGATCTTGTCGCCGTGCGCGGCTAGCACGTCCTCATGGCTGTGCAAATAGTCGAGGTGCCGTTTGCGGCTGGCATAGGCGGTGAAATACTTGCCCTTGTAGGGGCCGCCGGCCGCGTCCTTGACCACCATGTCGGCCCATTCGCCATAGACGTCGATGTCGAAGGTGTAGTTGATCGCGTCGGTCATCCAGGCGCCGGGCGGGCGCATGTTGACCTCGAGCGCGATGACGCGCTTGTCCCTGGTTTCGAACAATTCAATGTGGAAGAAGCGCTCGCGCACATCGAACGCCTTGAGGATCTTCCTGCCCGCCTCCTCGACCGCCGGGCTGATCTCGGGAAAGCAGGTGTAGCTCATGTGGCGGTCGCGGTTGACCACTTCCATGACGCTCTGATCGTAGCGGTGGCTCGCCGCCAGCACCACCTCACCGTCGCGGTTGACCAGCCCGTCGAAGGTCACCACCAACCCTTCGATGAACTGCTCCATGACGAAGCTGACGCCTTCGGGCTTGTCCCTGAAGAACTGGTCGAGTTCCCTGGCGTTGGAGATCTTGAACGTGTTCGAGGCGCCGGAGCCTGAATCCGGCTTCACCACCACCGGATAGCCGACGCGGCGGATGAAGGTCATGGCCCCGGCGCGGTCGGAGCATTTGCGCTGCGGAATGGTCTCGACGCCGCTCTTGCGGAAGAAGGCGCGCATGCGGCTCTTGCGCTTCAAATTCTTCACGAAATCGAGCTTGGTGCCGAAGATGTTGAAATCGGTGCGGATGTTGGCCTCGAGCTCCAGCCAGTGCTCGTTGAGCGACTCGAACCGATCGATGCGCCCCCATTTGTGGATGAAGTGCCCCATCGCCCGGAACACGGCATCGTAGTCTTCCATGTCCGCGACGCGGTAATATTCCGACAGCGCCGCCTTTAACTTCCCGCTCAGCGTTTCATAGGACGCGTCGCCGATGCCGAGCACCGTGGCGCCGGCCTTCCTCAGCCGGTCGCAGAAATCGGCGCCGTTGGCCGGAAAATGCGGCGAGAAGAACACGAAATTCATGCACGACCTCCCCCTGAGATCAGGTCCTCCGGGAGCGAGTGTGGCGCATTTGCCTGATGCGGGGAAGAGCGGCACTTCACGCGGCGGGACCGGCACTTGCCTCCCGATGGCTGCTCCTGTAAGAGAGCCGGCATGACCACGCGCACCCGCTCCGTCGCTTCTCCTCGCCCCGGCTTTGCCGGCGAGACCGTGCGCGCGCTTGCTTCGACCCTGCTTCTTCTCGGCCTTATCGGCGATCGCCGGGTTCGCTGAAGGAGCGCCCGGCGGTCGAAAACCGCCGCTCAGGGCGCATGCTCCTTGGCCAGATTGGCAAGTCACATCAAGCGAATGAAACTTTGGTAAAGGCGCCGCTCGGCACCAACCCGCCTGAAGGCGGTCACACGAGCCGCCGGGAGAAACGACGATGAATAGAAGAGAAGCAATCCGCGCCGGCGAGGCAGAAACGGGCGCGCAAGCGCCCGGGCAGATGTCGGACGCCGCCCGCAAATATCAACCCTACCCGACCGTCAATCTCGCCGATCGCACTTGGCCGTCCAAGGTCATCGACCAGGCGCCGATCTGGTGCTCGGTCGACCTGCGCGACGGCAACCAGGCGCTGATCGACCCGATGGGCCATGAGCGCAAGGCGCGCATGTTCGCGTTGCTCATCGACATGGGCTTCAAGGAGATCGAGATCGGCTTTCCGTCGGCTTCGCAGACCGACTTCGATTTCGCCCGTTGGTGCATCGAGGAAGGCGGCGTGCCGAGCGATGTGTCGCTGCAGGTGCTGGTGCAGTGCCGGCCCGAGCTGATTACGCGGACCTTCGAAGCACTCAAGGGCGCCCATCGCCCGATCGTGCATTTCTACAACTCGACCAGCGAGCTGCAGCGTCGCGTCGTCTTCGAAAAGGACGTTGCCGGCATCAAGCGGATCGCCACCGACGCCGCCAAAATGATCACCGACATGGCGGCCAAGGCCGGCGGCGGCTATCGTTTCGAGTACTCGCCGGAGAGCTTCACCGGCACCGAGCTCGAGGTCGCCCTGGAGATCTGCAACGCCGTCATCGAGATCGTGAAGCCGACGGCCGACAACAAGCTGATCATCAACCTGCCCTCGACCGTCGAAATGTCGACGCCCAACGTCTATGCCGACCGCATCGAATGGATGTGCCGCAACCTCGACAACCGCGACAAGCTGATCATCTCGCTGCATCCGCACAATGACCGCGGCACCGGCATCGCCACCACCGAGCTCGGCCTGATGGCCGGCGCCGACCGCGTCGAGGGAACGCTGTTCGGCAATGGCGAGCGCACCGGCAATGTCGACATCGTGACGCTGGCGCTCAACATGTACACGCAAGGGGTCGATCCCGGGCTGGACTGCTCCGACATCAACCGGATGAAGGATGTCTACGAATATTCCAACCAGTTGAAGATTCCGGAACGCCATCCCTATGTCGGCGAGCTCGTCTACACCGCGTTCTCCGGCTCGCACCAGGATGCCATCAACAAGGGCATGAAGGCGCTGCGCAAGGCCAACACGCCGCTCTGGGAAGTGCCCTATCTGCCGATCGACCCGGCCGACGTCGGCCGCACCTATGAGGCGATCATCCGCATCAACTCGCAGTCCGGCAAGGGCGGCATCGCCTATGTTCTGCAGGCCGATTATGGCCTCAACCTGCCGCGCAACCTGCAGATCGAGTTCAGCCAGGATATCCAGGCGATCACCGATGCCGAAGGCAAGGAAGTGCCGGCCAAGCGCATCCACGAGCGCTTCCTCGAAGCCTATGTCGACCAGCCCGGCGCCAGGCTGAAATTCCTCGACCATCGCACCTATCCTGACACCGAGGTGAAGGGCCGGCGCGTGGTTGAGGCGGAGGTCCTCGACAACGGCAAGGAGATGACCATCACCGGTTCCGGCACCGGCCCGATCGACGGCTTCGTCGATGCGCTTTCGCGCCATGTTGGCGTCGAGATGTCGGTGCTCGACTATTCCGAACATTCCTTGCAGCGCGGTTCGAACGCCTCGGCCATCTCCTATGTCGAGATGGAATATCCGGGCGGCAAGCTGTTCGGCGCCGGCATAAACACCAACATCGTCGCCGCCTCGCTGGAGGCCGTGGTTTCGGCCGCCAACCGGATTCTGGGCCGCGGGGCCGGCTGATTGTTTGACCTATGAAGCGTGGCGCGTTCACCGGACGTGCCACGCTTCATGGCAGGCGCAAGCCGCGATCAAATTCATTAACCGGCAGGTAAATTTCCCGTGGCTTACGCGATCACATAACAGAAGGTTCCTTGTGCGACGGCGCGAGCGCTATATTATCGCGCCCTAACCTGTGCCGACTTCGGAAGGATCGACACTTGGAGCCTGCCACGCCTGCCGCCCCCGCAGTGCGCGAGACATTGGAGCGACTGCTTGCCAGCGAAACGTTCGGACGCTCCGAGCGCGCGCGCAGGCTATTACGCTATCTCGTGGAGCGCGAGCAGGCCGGCGAAGGCGACAGGCTGAAGGGCCTTTCCATCGCCATGGACGTCTTCGGCAAGGACGGCGATTTCGACTCGGCGACAGACGCCGTCGTCAGGGTCCAAGCCGGGCGGCTGCGTGAGCTTCTGGAGCATTATTTCGCCAATGAGGGCATTGCCGAGCCGGTGCGCATCGCAATCCCGCGTGGCGGCTATGTACCTTCCTACGAGCTGAATGCGATCCGGCTGGCCGCCGAAGCCAAACCCGCCGGTAGCGGCCAGGCCGCTCCGCCATCGGCCGAACATCTCGAGAATTCCGCACCCACCGAAGCCGCGCCATCGATGACGACCCCGGCGGCGTCCGCCTCTTCGCTGACGCGCCAATTGCGGTTCTTCTGGGCAGCCATGGTTCTGGTCATCGCCATGCTGGGTGTCCTTGTCGTCCGCCAGGGCAACGCCTTTTTCCATGATCGCGACGCAACCGCATCGGTCGAAACGGCAGGTGCGACCGGCAGCGTTGCTTCGCAGCCGTTCGAGAGCTTGCCCTTGATCTACATGGCCATCAAAGCCGATGGCCCTGAGGCGGCCCGTGTCGCCGCTTCGCTACGCGCAGGCCTCGCCGGCTTCGATACCATAGACTTCATCGGGCGTGACGCCGACGCCACGCGCGAAAGTTCCGCCGATCCCGTCAGCTTCGTTTTCGACGTTATTCCCGGACCCGCCGCCGGCGACGTGATGATCGAATTGCAAAGCGTCGCGACAGGACGGGTTCTCTTGTCGCGCAACCTGACGTCAGCTGAAAGCGCGCCTGGTGCGGTCGAAAACAACATCGCCAGTCTTTTGACTTCGACCATCCCCGCTTCCGGCGCGATCTACAGTTATATCGACCAGAGCGACATCCAGACCAGTCAGATCGGATGTCTGGTGCTCAACGACCGCTACTACCTCGACCAGAGCGCCAAGACGCACGAGGCTGCGTATCGCTGCCTGGAGAAGCTGGTCGGCGAAGGCACGAAATCATCGCTCGTCTACTCGGAGCTGGCTTCCCTGCAACTGGAAGCCGTCAACAACCATTACGCCTATCCGCCCGGCGCGACCATCGAACAGGCCATGTCGTTTGCTCACCGCGCCATTCAGATGGGGCCGATGAGCCCGCACGCGCATCGCGCCTATGGCTACCTCAACTCGCGTCTCGGCAATACCGACGAAGCGATCCGCTGGATGCGCAAATCCTATGAGCTCAACCCCTATGATCTCGGCATGGCGGCCGCCTATGGCTACGGTCTGATCTTCGCCGGCAAATATCAGGAAGGTACGCCGATCCTCGGCCACGCCGTCGAAACATTCAGCGGCCACCCGACCTGGTGGGATTACGGTCTGTTTCTCGGAGCCCTGATGCAAGGCGACACGAAGCGGGCGGCGATTGCCAGCGAGTCGCTCAGAACCACGGCGTCAAAATCGCATTACCTGGCCGCACGCCTGATCGGCGCCAAGATTTCAGGCCGCGACAAACTCGCGAGCCAGCTGGCCAACGAATTGACGGCCGAATTCCCGAAATTCGCCGCCGACCCGCGCGCGACCTTCGTCGACAGGAAGTATCCCGCGGATCTCACCGATCGGCTGGTGGAGTCCCTGCGCTCTGCGGGAATCGGCAATCCAAGCTGAGGCCGCAAGCCTGTCTTAGCCACGTCGACCCGACGATGGAACCGATCCCTGGCTGCCCCGATCGCCTCAATAGCACGAGGACGACCGAAAAAATTAGAGTATGCTTATGCTGTTGGTTTGGCGCTGACCGCCCCAGTCGCGAAGATTTTACTAGCTATCGACTCGGCCGGGGAGCATCCAGCCACGATTTGGAATTGCCGCTCGTTTTGCTTCGTAACCGATAAATTTCATGCTCCCATCCCTTAACGTCGCCGAATACGGTGCAGGCCCGAAGACGATCGTGTTGCTGCACGGCTTCGGTAGCTGCCATGAGACATGGCGCGACGTGATTTCTGCATTGGCGCCGAGTGCGAGGGTGCTGGCCTACGATCTGCCGGGCCATGGAAACTCGTTGGAATGTGACGGAAATGGCGGCGCCAAGCAGGCGGCACGGGCCATCCTCGCGGATCTGGCCATCCGCCGGCTGGGCAGGGTCCACCTCGTTGGCCATTCCATGGGCGGCGCGATCGCAACGTTGATGGCGCTCGCCGATCCCGAAAGGGTGGCCTCGCTGACCTTGCTGGCGCCCGGCGGCTTCGGTCCCGAGATCAACGGGCCGCTGCTGCGCCGCTATGCCGCCGCAGACGACAGCAATGAGATTCGCGCTTGTCTTGCCGCCATGTCGGGACCGGGAAGCATGCCTCCTGAACACGTGGTGGAGGCGCTTTTGCGTATGCGTGGACGGCCGGGCCAGTTACAGACCCTTGTCGATATCGCGGCCGCGATGACCAGGGATGACCGGCAAGGTGTCATCCCCGGCGAACGGCTGGAGACCTTGAACATGCCGGTGATGGTGGTTTGGGGAACCGACGATCCCGTCCTGCCCGTCGACCAGGCCGAAAGCCTGCCGGCGCATTTCCACCTGCACCACGTGCTGGAGGCCGGCCACATGCTGGCCGAGGAGGCGCCCGACCTGATCGCAGAGGTCGTGCGCCGCAACACGCGGCGGCGCCGTCGAGGCCGGCGGCCTGTGTTGGGCGCCGCGGCGAGCTGAACCCCATCTCGCAGTGCATTTTGCCGGCGACTGTGTTAACTCGCTGTTTACCAACAGCGAGGCAGCCGCCATGAAGGATGCAGGCGACAAAATCACCCCGATCGAGCCGTCGCGAAAGCTCGCGGATGCGATCCGCGACGTCAAGAATGCCTTCGCCGACCGCGACGATGTGGTGGTCGACATGCGCGAGGCGCACCGCATGCGGCTCGAACTTCTGGCTGCCGAGCTTGCGCCCGTCTTTGCCGATGTGCCGGCCGACATCGACAATTTCGATTTCGCCGTCTCGTCGGGCCTGCAGCCACGACTGTGGATCGATGCCGTCAGCCACGTCGCCATGGGGCGGGATCGCCGCACCTTCCGCTTCCTCAAGGACACGCGCATCGGCCGCGTGGTGCTGGCCGAATCCATCGACATGAAGCCCGTTTCCGACGCCGTGACACGATACGTGGCCGAGCGTGTCGTCGAACGGCAGCGGATGATGGAGGGCGGGGTCGAGAGCGCCGTGCCTGGCCTGCATCGCGCCGATGTCCAGGAAGCGGAGCCGCCCTTGCAATCCGCAGCGCGCCGCAACGGCTGGACGACCTTCTTCGCCGGCCTTGGCTTGATCGCCGCCGGCGCCCTGGTGGGCCTGGCGGTGTCGCTGGTGCTGTTCTGGGACCGCATCGCCCAGATGAAGATCAGCTTCTGACGGGAGCATGATCCCGAAAAGTGGAATCCGGTTTTCGGAAAAGATCATGCTCAAACAAACAGATAGAGCCTATCCATCCCGATTTCATCGGGATGGAACAGGCTTTGGCTCCCGAACCACAGGCATATCGACGCCGAGCTCCATCACCTGAATATCCGACGGCGGCAGTGCCGGACCGGTCAGGCCGCGCCGTGTCAGGCGGATGCTCCAGTTGCCTTTTTCCCCGTCTATCTCGAACAGATTGTATTGAGCGGCCGGATGCCTGCCGCCCGGCGCCTGGCCGGCGGCGGCCACGCCGACCACCGGCACCTTGGCGCCGCGCGGGCCGATGGTGAACAGCGACGGCAGGTGCGAGTGACCGTGCAGGACAAGCTCGGCGCCATGCCGGCGAATGACCTTGTTGAAGCGCGCGATGCCGAACAGCCGCTTATGCTGCGAGACGGCGCCGCGCACTGGCGGATGATGGATCATGATGGCGCGAAACAGCCCCTGTTTGGCCGTGGCATCGAGTATCTTGGCGAGCCGCTCCGCCTGGCCCTCCATGAAGAAGCCGTTGGCCATGAAAGGCGCCGTGGCCCGCGCCGTCGTGACGCCGATCAGCGCAACATCGCCGCGCACACGCAGATACGGAAAGGAATTGCGGTCGACCGGGCTGTTGACACCGTCGCCTGTCATCCACGGCGCCCAGGACCGGCAGACCTTGTCGAAGGCGCCCGGCACGTAGGCGTCGTGATTGCCTGGCACCACGGACACGTCGTTCGGAGCGCCAAGCGTCTCCAACCAATGCTTCGCCATCTCGATCTCGCCGTCGAGCGCCAGGTTGACGAGATCGCCGGTGACGGCGAGATGGTCTGGCGCGTTGGCCTTGATGTCGGCGACGATCGTGTCGATGACGGCATCATGCATATGGCGGCGGCGGTTGCGCTGCCAGTTGACGTAACCCAGCACGCGCTTGGACGCGAGGTCGCGATAGGTTACATCGGGCAGAGGCCCCAGATGGACATCGGAAATATGTGCGAGCCTGAGCATAGCCCCTTCTTAAGCGACACGGTTCAGGCTTTCCACTCACCGTTTGCTGTTCGCTTGGCGATTGCCGGATGACCGGCGCCACCGATCCGGAACAGGCGTTCCGCCAGGCCGGCTGGGCGGGACTGCGGGCAAGGCTGTTCCATCTCTATTTCCTGCTGCGGCGCCCGATGACGCTTGGCGTCCGCGGCCTGGTCTACGACCGCGCCTCCAACACCGTCTTCCTCATCCGCCATACCTATGTTCCGGGCTGGCAATTGCCGGGCGGCGGCGTCGAGATAGGCGAGACCCTTCTTGAGGCCTTGGCGCGCGAGTTGGCCGAGGAAGGCAACATCGCGCTGACGGCCCCGCCGATGCTGAAATCGATGCATTTCAACCGCCGCTCCAGCCGCCGCGACCATGTCGGTCTCTATCTGATCGAAGCCTTCAGCCAGGCGGCGCCAAAACTGCCTGACCATGAGATCGCCGAGGCGGCCTTCTTTCCGCTAGACCGCCTGCCGAAAGACACGACGCCGGCGACACGACGGCGGATTGCCGAAATTTTCGACGGCGAGCAGGCCTCAGTCTACTGGTAGTCAAGCTGCCTTCCTGAACCTGCCGCGATCGTGCGCCGCCGCATAGTCGAGTTCCGGCCCCACCGGGACAATGCCCGTCGGATTGATCGATTTGTGGCTTCCGTAATAATGTGACTTGATGTGATGCAGGTTGACCGTTCCTGACACGCCGGGCACCTGGTAGAGGTCGCGCAGATAGTTCGACAGGTTTGGATAGTCGGCGATGCGGCGCAGATTGCATTTGAAGTGGCCGACATAGACCGGATCGAAGCGCACCAGCGTGGTGAACAGCCGCCAGTCGGCTTCGGTGATGCGTTCGCCGGCCAGATAGCGCTGCTTTGAAAGCCGCTCCTCGATCGTATCGAGCGCCGAGAACAGCTCGCCGAACGCTTCCTCATAGGCTTCCTGCGTGGTGGCGAAGCCGGTGCGGTAAACGCCGTTGTTGATCGCCGGATAGACCAGCGCATTGATCTTGTCGATCTCGGCGCGCAGCGCCCGCGGATAGAAGTCGAGGTTCGCATCGCCCCATTCGTCGAAGGCGGAATTGAGCATCCGAATGATTTCTGAGGACTCGTTATTGACGATGGTCTGTTGGTGTTTATCCCACAGCACAGGCACCGAGGCCCGGCCCGAATAGGCGGGATCGGCCTTCGCATAGATCTGGTGCAGGAAGTCGAGGCCGTAGAGGGTGTCTCCGGTGGCGCCGTCTTCCGCCTTGAAGGTCCAACCGTTCTCGCCCATGAAATGGTGCACCACCGAGACGGAGATGATGGCTTCCAGCTTCTTCAGGGCGCGGAATATCAGCGTCCGGTGGGCCCATGGGCAGGCAAGCGAGACGTAAAGGTGGTAGCGGCCGGGTTCTGCCTTGAAGCCGCGCTTGTGGCCCTCCGCCGGCGCGCCGTCGCGCGTCACCCAGTCGCGCCATTGCGCTTCGGCCCGCACGAATCTGCCGCCGCTGTTGGCGACCGGCCGATCCTGCCATCTGCCTTCAATCAGCAATCCCATGCGAAATCTCCCTGCGGCCCCAACAGATATTTAGGCGTTTGGCCGGAATGTCGAAGCCCTCGGGCGCTGAACAGTTCGTCAAACGGCGAACCAGTTCGTTCAAACGACGAACCAGTTCGTCGAGCCGCACAAAGAAAGGTGAAAAGCGCCGATTGCAGCCGGGAAAAATTGATGGTAGCGGAGGCGCCCATGTTCGACTTTGCCTCGATCCGGTTCGACCGACGACGAAAGGGCGCCCGCGCTTGATGAAGCGCTGACTGGCGAACGCTGCCGCTTGCAGCAAACCTTTCCTCGCATACCGGAACGCAAAGACCATGAGCCTTGCCGACGTGAAATATCTGCCGGAAACCCCGGCGCACGATCCTGAAATCGAAGCCATAAACGAGGAAGCCTTCGGGCCAGGCCGTTTCGTGCTTGCCGCCTACAAGATCCGCGAGTCAGGCGGGCATGACCGCTCGATGTCTTTTGTCGCGGTCAAGGGCGATACGGTGATTGCTTCCGTGCGCATGACGCGCGTCGCGGCAGGCGTCGGCCGCGCCATGATGCTCGGACCGCTCGCCGTGCGGCCGGCGTTCAAGAATCTCGGCATCGGCCGCCGGCTGGTTGCGATCGCGCTCGAAGCCGCGGCGAAGGCCGGCGCGCCGGCCGTGATGCTGGTCGGCGACGAGCCTTACTATGGGCCGCTCGGCTTCAAGCGCTTCCCGCGCGGGCAGATCACCATGCCGCGCCCGGTCGATCTCGACAGGCTTCTCCACCACGAAATCAGGCCTGGCGCGGTTGCCCGGTTCGTCGGCGAGGTCTGCCATGCGGACACCGCCCGCCTGCCCGAGCAACTCCCGGCAATGGCGTGATCAACGGGTCAATCGCAGAGCGATTGATCCCGCCGGATCGATCCCCGATGCAGGTTGCGCCTCGCGGGCGGGCTTCGTAGCATGACCAAAAATCCTGGGAGGACGCCGACATGAACCCGAATGGCCAGATCGCGATCGTCACCGGCGGTGGCTCCGGCCTGGGCGAGGCGACGGCGCGCGCGCTTGCCGCCAAGGGCGCCAAGGTTGCCATACTGGATGTCGGCGTCGAGCGCGCGGCGAAGGTTGCCGCCGATATCGGCGGCATCGCCGTTCAGTGCGATGTCAGCAGCGGCGACAGCGGCATCGCCGCCATTGCCGAGGTGGCGAACAAGCTCGGCGAGCCGCGCATCCTGGTCAACTGCGCCGGCATCGCCATCGGCGTGAAGACGGTCGGCAAGGATGGTCCGCACCCACTCGACCAGTACCGCAAGGTGATCGAGATCAACCTGATCGGCACCTTCAACATGATCCGCCTCGTCGCCGACCGGGCGGCGAAACTCGATCCGCTGGCAGGCGGCGAGCGCGGCATCATCGTCAACACCGCTTCGGTCGCGGCCTATGACGGCCAGATCGGCCAGGCCGCCTATTCGGCATCCAAGGGCGGCGTCGTCGGCATGACGCTGCCGGTGGCGCGCGACCTCGCGCGCTCCGGCATCCGCGTCTGCACCATCGCCCCCGGCATCTTCAAGACGCCGATGATGGCCGGCATGCCGCAGGAGGTGCAGGATTCGCTCGGCGCCTCGGTCCCCTTCCCGCCCCGCCTCGGCGAGCCATCAGAGTATGCCGCGCTTGCTCTCCACATCATCGAGAACCAGATGCTGAACGGCGAGACGATCCGCCTCGACGGCGCGATCCGCATGTCGCCGAAATAGAAGGAATGACCACGCCACCGACAGCCACCGACAAGGCAGGACCTCTGGCTGGCTTGAGGGTGATCGAGATGGCAGGCCTCGGCCCGGTGCCGCTGGCCGCCCTGATGTTGTCGGAAATGGGCGCCGAGGTGCTGCGCATCGAGCGGGCGGACGCCAGAGAGCCGCTTCTGTCCTTGCCGGAAGCCTACGACCTCGACCGCCATGGCCGCTCAATCCTCAAGCTCGACCTGAAACGCCAGGATGGCCAGGAGCTTCTGTTGCGCCTTGCGGAAAAGGCCGACATGCTCATCGAAGGCTTTCGCCCCGGCGTCATGGAAAGGTTGGGCCTCGGTCCCGGCATCGCGCTCGAACGCAATCCGGCGCTGATCTATGGCCGCCTGACGGGTTTCGGCCAGGACGGGCCGCTCTCGCGTCGTGCCGGCCATGACATCACCTATCTCGCTTATGCCGGCCTGCTGCACGCCATCGGCAGGCAAGAGGCGCCGCCCGCGCCGCCGCTCAACCTCGTCGCCGATCAGGGTGGCGGCGCCATGATGCTGATCGCCGGCATGCTGGCGGCCCTGTTCCAGCGTTCGCGCACCGGCAAGGGCCAGGTGATCGACGCCGCGATGATCGAGGGCGCATCGATGCTCGCGGCTCCGATCCACGCTTTCATGGCGGCAGGCCTCTGGAGCGACCGACGCGGCGAGAACCTGCTCGATTCAGGGGCGCCCTTCTACGACACTTACGAGACCGCAGACGGCCGGCATGTCGCCATCGGCTGCCTCGAACCTGAGTTCTTCGCCGAATTCGCGAGGCTGCTGCCGCTCGACCAGCGTTTTGTCCGCAGCCAATATGACAGGGCATCGTGGCCCGAGATGCGAGCCGTGATCGCAGCCAGGATCAGAGAGAAGACGCGCGACGAGTGGGTCGACGTCTTTGGCCCGACCGATGCCTGTGTGGCGCCGGTTCTTTCCATGACCGAAGCCAGGGACCACCCTCACAATAGCGCAAGGCAGAGCTTCGTGAGTTCCGGCCGGCTTGAGCGTCCGGCCCCTTCGCCGCGCTTCTCGCAAGCTCCTCAAACTCTTGCCACGGCGCCAAACGCTGCCGATCGTCAGCCGGCAACCGTGCTGGCGTGCTTCGGCATCGACGAAAGTGAAATCGAGGCCCTTGTCAGGTCCGGCCTGTTTGGCCAATAAACCGGAGAACAGAAATCAGCTTATCCTGAAAGTGTTTCGACCGAAAAGGTGAGCGCTTTGACCGAGACCAGGAAGGATGTCATCCGCGAGACCGATGCCGAGGCCGTCAGGCTGGCGAAGACGCTGATCCGCTCGGCCCACTTCGGCGCGGTAGCGGTGATCGAGCCCGGCACCGGCACGCCGTTGGCAAGCCGCGTCGGTGTGGCGACCGACATCGACGGCGCGCCGCTGATCCTGGTTTCGATGCTGTCCGCGCATACCGGCGCGCTTCTCGCCGATCCGCGCTGCTCGCTGCTGCTTGGCGAGCCCGGCAAGGGCGATCCGCTGGCGCATCCGCGTATCAGCCTGATATGCCGGGCGCTGCGGCTGGAGCGTGGATCGGCCGTTCACGCCCGCGCCGAACGGCGCTACCTCAACCGCAATCCGAAGGCGAAGCTCTATGCCGGGCTTGGCGACTTCTCGATATTCCGGCTCGAGCCTGAGCGCGCCAGTCTGAATGGCGGCTTCGGCAAGGCCTATCTTCTGGATCGCGCCGATCTGATCACCGGCGGCCCGATCATCGAGGAGCTCGCGGTGAGCGAACAGTCGGCGCTCGACCACATGAACGCCGACCATGGCGATGCGCTTTGCCTCTATGCGCGCCATTTCGGCCGGGCCGAAGGCGACGGCTGGATCGTCACCGGTTTCGATGCCGACGGCATGGATCTGGTGTCTGCGGATGCCACCTGCAGGGTCTTCTTCCCACGGCCTCTCGGCGCCGCCAGCGAGTTGCGGTCCGTGCTGGTCGAGATGGCAAAGATCGGACGCGCCGCCGGCCAGCCACAGTAGCGAAAGTTAATCGTCCCAGATCGAAAGCAACTCTTGAGATTTAGATAAAATGATCTACCCTTTGTTGTAGCGCTGATTCAGCGGCGCTTCCTGACCTGAACATTGTGGAATCAGCCACCATTGCCCCCATGGCGGCTGGATGAGCCAGAAAACATGGGGCATCTATGATCTCGAGCAAGCTAGTCGCCAATGCCGAATCGGCTGCCGCGTTTCTGACGCTCATGGGCAACGAAAAGCGGCTGCTGATCGTCAGCTATCTGATCGAAGGCGAAATGTCGGTCGGTGCCATCGCCGAAAAAGTCCAGTTAAGCCAGTCCGCGCTGTCGCAGCATCTGGCCAAACTGAGAGCACTTGAAATCGTCGAGACGCGCCGCGACCGCCAGATGATCTATTATTCCTGCAAATCCGATGCGGTGCGCGAGCTGCTTCGCATGCTGGAAGGCATTTTCGGCGACGGCGACCTGTCCCAGATGGCCTACAGGATGCGCCGCGCCGGGGCTTGACCCGCGCTGTCCAAAGCCCCTTACCTCGCTGATGATCGTTCGCCGGCGAGATTTGCATGAACCTCATCCCCATCGACGACCCGCAGGATCCGCGTGTCGCTGCCTATCTCGACATCCGCGAGCGCGATCTCGTCGGGCGCCACGGGCGCTTCGTCGCGGAAGGCAAGGTCGTGCTGGATCTTCTTTTGTCGGTCCGACGCTTCGCCGCGGAGTCGGCCCTCATTCTGGAAAACAGGCTGGCGGGCCTGCAAGGCGTCTTGCGTAAGGCGCCGGCGGATTTCCCGGTCTTTGTCGCCAAGGGCGAGGTCATGGACCGGATCGCCGGCTTCCATATGCATCGCGGCATATTGGCGATCGGCGTTCGCTGCGCTCCTCGACCGGCGGAGGTTTTGCTCGAAACCTTGCCGGCAGGCGCGCTGGTCGTGGTCCTGGTCGGCATATCCAATCACGACAATATGGGCTCGATCTTCCGCAACGCCGCGGCCTTTGGCGCGGACGCCGTGCTTCTCGATCCTACCTGCTGCGATCCGCTCTATCGCAAGGCGATCCGGGTTTCGGTCGGCGCGGCGCTGAAGGTTCCTTTCGCGCCCTTCGGCGACGCCATGAGCTTGATTGCGACGCTCAACCGGCTGGGCTTCAGCCAGTTCGCGCTCTCGCCGCGCGGCGAAACCGAAATTCGTGCCGCGGAAAGAACTTCGCGGCTGGCGCTTTATCTCGGCACGGAAGGCGAAGGCCTGCCCGAAACCGTGCTCAACCGGCTGCGGACGGTACGGATCGGCATGGCGGAGGGTTTCGACAGCCTGAACGTTGCCGCCGCTTCGGCCATCGCCCTGCACCAGTTCTCGAGACGATAGCTGTCCAGAAGCAGGGAAAGCGTCGCCTTGCCGACAGCCTGCGTTTTGATCAGCTGGTTGGGTCGGCCTTCTGAAGGGCCCTTACACGATCCGCGAGGCTGATGCCGCGCTCGCCCGCGCCCTGCTGCCCGTCGCGAGGGGGCGCCAACGCCTTCACAATCGGCGAATCCGGCCCGTCCAGCTTCATCGTCAGGTTGACGACCTCGGCCGCCAGTTCGTTCATCTGTTCGCGAAGCGCTGCACCGGCGCGTCGCGCGTCGCTGGCCTGTTCGGGCCTTGCCGTTTCGAGCGTGGCAAGATCGGTCTTGAGCCGCTTGTTCTCACGCGCCAGCGCCGTCAGCCTCGCCTCCAGCCGCTCCCGATCGCCTTCGAGCTTGGCGATCGCCTTGTCGATGCCTTCGACCTCGCCGGTCTGGTGCGTTCCGCCATTTGCCTCGGCACCCTGCTTTGAGCGTTCGCGCATCCGGGCAAGCTCCTTCTCGCGCCTGTCGAGCCTTTCCTCGCGGTCGGCAAGAGTGGCAAGCAGCCGCTCGACCTTCTTGTCCAGTTCGGCTGCCCGTTTCTTTTCCGCCTTGAGCGCGTCCCTGGCCGCTTTGCCTTCCGCGGCGATTTCCTGATTGCGCCGGTCCGCTTCCTTGCGCTGGCTGCGCAGCACCGCAATGTCGTTGGCGAGCTTGTCCAGTTCCGATTCACGGGCCACGAGCTCGATCTGGCGGTTGCTGGATGAGAAGCTGGCATCGTCATACATCTGCTCGAGCTTTTGCAGCTCCAGCGCGCGCTTCTCCAGGGAGCGCTCCGTCTGCGCCAGCTTTTCCGACAGTTTGTGCAGTTCTTCCTCGCGCTGCCGGAGCTCCGCGTTCCTGGCCTGCAGGTCGGAAAGCGCCTGGTTCTTGTCTTTCGTCTCGACCGCCAGCCCCTTCAGGGCCTCGCGGCCGCGGCCGATCTCGACCAGTTGCTCGGCCGCCTTCTCCTTGAGGCTCTTGATGTTCATCTCGAGCCGGCGCGTGTTCATGGCGAATTCGGCGCGGACCCGATCCTTTTCAGCCAGGATCTCGGCAGGCGTCAGCGGCATCGAGGCCTCGAGGCGCCTGCGCGTCAGAACGACGGCCCGCCGCCAGATGGCCGGCGCAATCAGCGACACCAGGAAGACGGCGCAGAGGAAGCCGAGTGCGAAGAACAGGATCGACTGGACCAAGGTGGACTATTCCGTATACGGGGGCGGCAAACCGCCAATGCCCGACTGTGCCATCTTGGCATGGCGGAAATCCAGCGCCGCGGCAAGAGCATGCCGCGGCGCGATCGGTCTTATCCGAGCGGTTGTGGCAATCCTGTCCGCTCAGAACGGGTTCCAGGTCGCCCGTTCGGTAAGCTTCAGGTAGCCGAGATTGACGCCGAGCCGGGCGCCGACGCCGGTGCGGATCGGAACGATGAGCACCCTGTTGCTCTGCAGCACGTTGAAGCCGACGCCGGCCACGACATAGGCGGAGCCGGCGACGCCGCCGAAGCGGTTGTAGAGGCTGCTGATGTCGTCCAGATTGTAGACCAGCATCATCACGCGTGACCCTTCGCCGCCGAAATCCCAACCGAGCGATGGGCCTTGCCAGAACACCTTATGGTCACCGGCGTTCTTGGTATAGAGCGTGCCCTCGCCATAGGTCAGGCCGCCGATCAGCGCGCCGGATCCCTCCTCGCCGAGCAGATAGCCGTTGGGCAGGCCGTAGGACGCAAAGATCTTTTCGACGACGGTGGCGAGGCCGCCCGACGTCGCGCCGAAGAACTTGTGGCCGGAATCGACGATCTCCTGCGCGGTGTATTCCTGGGCCCGCGACGCGGAGGTTGAGCAGATGACAGCACCCATGAGGGCGATGGTCATGGTGAGGACGCGGACGAGAGTCCGGTCATAGAATCGGGAAAACATGCTTCCAATCTCCGTCAGGGAGCACTTTCGCCGACGCCTCGTACCCCTGCGGCTCTTGGCGGCCGCTTCGAGATGACTATTACGGGCAAACTATGCCGTAATCCTTTTTCAACCATTAAGCTGGCGCAGGAAGATGGCGGTTCGAAGGCTGGCGGCCCGACATGGCCCGTCCGGCCTCGTTTTCCCGGAATGAATGCAGCATTTTCGCCATCCGCGGTTGCGGATTTGTTGATGCACGGGCGGGCGCTGTGTATTCAGAAAGCCTTGGAAAGGGCGTGATTCGCGTGGCGGGCGCGAAATCGATCGCTCGGCCATGAATATGTGAACTAGCAGGGATTCTCCGATGGCCGAGCTCTTCACCCTCTCCGCCCCCGATCTGGCGGCGCTTCTGTGCAGCCGCGTATGCCACGATATCATCTCGCCAGTCGGCGCCATAAACAACGGCCTCGAACTGCTCGACGAAGGCGGCGCCGACGAAGACGCCATGAAACTGATTCGCCAGAGCGCCAGGAACGCCTCGGCGCGTCTGCAATTTGCCCGCATCGCCTTCGGTGCCGCCGGCTCGGCCGGCATGATGATCGATACCGGCGACGCAGAGGCCGTGGCCATTGCCTTTTTGAAGAACGAAAAGCCGGAGCTGGTCTGGAACGGTCCCCGCGCGCTGCTGCCCAAGAACAAGGTCAAGCTCCTGCTCAATCTCATTCTCGTGGCCAACGCGGCCATACCGCGCGGCGGCAAGCTGGTGGTCACGCTGGAGAACCTCGAGACCGAACCGCGTTTTGCGCTGTCGGCCAGCGGCCCGATGCTGCGCGTGCCGCCGAAATTCCTCGAGCTGCATTCCGGCCACAAGCCTGAGGAAGCGATCGATGCCCATTCGGTCCAGCCCTACTACACGCTGCTTCTGGCTCGTGAGGCCAACATGACGATCTCGATTCATGCGACCGCCGACGAGATCGTGTTGTCTGTAGCCTGAGGCAACAGACAAGAACAGGCCAAGTATTTATCTCGGCTGATATTGCTGCTCGGGGTGCGAGCGAAGCAACTTCTGCCGTTACCGGCTTATTGGCGTGGGACGAAAAACCGTGCCGTGCGTCTCTTTGGAAAAACTTTACCTAACCGCTTTTCGGCTTCTTTACCAGATTGCTCTAGGGTGTCCCACGGTTACCGGAGGTTGCCGGTTCGGCAGATGGCAAAGAGGGCCCGGAAATGAAGCGCTGCCTGTTCGTGGACGATTCGAGCGTCATCAGGAAGGTCGCAAAGCGTATCCTTGGCGGTTCGGACATCGTGGTCATCGAAGCGGCCAGCGGGCTTGATGCGATCGAGATCTGCTCCAGCGACATGCCCGACGTCGTCGTTGTCGACGGCGGTTTGCCGGACATGCAGGCAGTCGACCTCATTCGCCGCATCCGTGCCATCGAAAGCCCCGTCAAGCCGCAGATCCTGGTCTCGCTCGTCGAAGTCGACGTCGGCTCGATCATGCGCGCGAAGCGTGCCGGCGCCCAGGGCTATCTTTTGAAGCCCTTCAACCGGGCGCAATTGCTCGAGAGTTTCCGCTTCCTGAAGATCGCGGCCTGAGCTTTCGATGCCAAAAAACAAAAAACCCGGCGGGAGCCGGGTTATTTGTACGAATCGCTTGGCCGAAGATCAGGCGCTGACGCGGATGTCTTCCGGCTCGCGCAGCACATAGCCGCGGCCCCAGACCGTCTCGATGTAGTTCTGGCCGCCGGACGCCGCGTCGAGCTTCTTGCGCAATTTGCAGATGAAGACGTCGATGATCTTCAGTTCCGGTTCATCCATGCCGCCATAGAGGTGGTTGAGGAACATTTCCTTGGTCAGCGTGGTGCCCTTGCGCAGCGAGAGCAGCTCCAGCATCTGATATTCCTTGCCGGTCAGGTGCACGCGCTGGCCGCCGACCTCGACCGTCTTGGCGTCGAGATTGACCACCAGGTCGCCGGTGGTGATGACCGACTGGGCATGGCCCTTGGAGCGGCGCACGATGGCGTGGATGCGCGCCACCAGCTCGTCCTTATGGAAAGGCTTGGTCATGTAATCGTCGGCGCCGAAGCCGAGGCCGCGCACCTTGTCCTCGATGCCGGCCATGCCGGAGAGGATCAGGATCGGCGTCTTGACCTTGGAGAGGCGAAGCGTGCGCAGCACCTCGTAGCCCGACATGTCGGGAAGGTTGAGATCGAGAAGGATGATGTCGTAGTCGTAGAGCTTGCCAAGATCGACCCCTTCTTCGCCGAGATCGGTCGTATAGACATTGAAGCTTTCCGATTTCAGCATCAGCTCGATGCTTTGTGCGGTTGCACTGTCGTCTTCAATCAGCAGAACACGCATTTCATTCCCCTTTTCTGCTGCCGAACCGTGTCACGACCCGTCCGGACCGGAGCAGTGATTGCCTGAACAGAAGGTGCCACCGACTGGTTAACAAATCCTAATTTCGTGCTGACCACGATATCAGATTTTTTAACCCCTTTCTACACCCACTTGAATCTAATAATGAATCACAGACCCAAATCGCTCATGTACCACATTAACAAGCCAGCCTAAGTGACTCCAGTGACTCGCAGGCCGCGCTTCCCTCGCCGCAGCCGGAATTTTTACCCGGCCTTAAGTCCTCGCCCGTATGATTAACAATGCCCGTAAACGAATGGTTACCGCCGGCAAAAATCTTTAGGGCTTTGTTTCCCATAGCAGGGGGAAAGCCGGGGGAAACGGGCGACGCATGGGCCTGTCCAGGCCGATGGGACGATATGCAAGGTGTGCGGTTCCGGGAGTACCGAGTCATGAAGTCACGTGAAAACCTCGTTCGGCTGAAGCAGTTTCAGGTGAATGAGAAACGGCGCCAGCTCTTGCAGCTGGACATGATGATCGCCGAGTTCGAACGCATGGCCGTCGAATTGGAGGCGCAGATCGTCGCCGAAGAGAAAAAAGCCGGCATCACCGACATCAATCATTTTGCCTATCCGACCTTCGCCAAGGCGGCACGCCTGCGCCGCGACAACCTCAGGAACTCGCAGAGCGACCTCGCCCAGCAGCGAACCATGGCCGAATCACTACTCGGCGAAGCTGAAGCGGAGCTTTCCAAGGCGGAGATGCTGGAATCGCGCGACAGCAAGATCCGCGATGCGGATATGGGCGGCCGCAGCGCCATGATCGGCTGAGCCGACTGCGCTTAGCCGCTATCGCCGGGGCCGGCCGGCGGCGCCCTTGAACCGCGCCGGGAACAACTCGTGCTCACGCTCCCGCTTCAAGGCAGCACTGCCATATCGTCTTGATGGTTCGCCGATGCCCGCGCGCGGGCATCCTTGATGTCGGGCGCATGCTCTTCCGCCCAGGAGCGTATCTGGCTGAGCAGCCCCGCCAGGTTCTGGCCAAGCTCCGTCAGCTGATATTCAACCCGCGGCGGGATGACCGGAAAGACCTCGCGCCGGACAAGGCCGTCGCGCTCCAGCACGCGCAGCGTCTGGGCCAGCATCTTCGGCGTGATGCCTTCCAGCTTGCGCGCCAGTTCGCCATTGCGCAGCCGGCCGCGCTGCAGCGCGCAAACGGTCAGATAAACCCATTTGCTGGCCAGCATCTCGAGCACGGTATGCGACGGGCAGGTGCGCCGGAACGCATCGTAGCCGAAGGGGGTGGCGTCATCACTATCCATGAGGTGCCTATATATAGAAAAGGTACATACTAGACAACAGAATATTACTATCCAAATGATAGCAGCATACCAATTGAGAAGGAGGCTTCCATGCGTGCCGTTATCCAAAACTCCGTCGGTGGACCCGACGTCCTTTTCGTCGCCGAGCAGCCAGACCCCTCGCCCAAGCCTGGCGAGGTGCTGGTCCGCGTCAAGGCGGCGGGCATCAATCCTGTCGACGGCGCCGTGCGCGGCGGCTTTTACCCGCTGCTTGGCGAACCGCCTTTCATTCTCGGCTGGGATATTTCCGGAACCGTCGAGGCGCTGGGCGCCGGTGTGACCGCCTCGAAGGTCGGCGACGATGTGTTCGGCATGCCGCGCTTTCCCAAGCGAGCCGGCGCCTATGCCGAGCTCGCGGCCGCGCCGGCGGACGAGATCGCCATCAAGCCCGCGGGCATCGATCATGCCCATGCCGCGGCGCTGCCGCTCGCCGGCCTCACCGCTTGGCAAGGCCTTGTCCGGCACGGCCGCATTCAGCCCGGCCAGCGCGTGCTGATCCACGCCGGGGCCGGCGGTGTCGGCCATCTGGCCGTGCAAATCGCCAAGGCAAGCGGCGCCTATGTCGTCTCGACCGCCAGCCCGGACAAGCTCGACTTCGTTCGCTCGCTCGGCGCCGATGAGGTCATCGACTACACCAAGAGTGATTTCGCGCAGAAGGCCGGCGAGTTCGACCTTGTGCTGGAGACGGTCGGCGGCGACCACGCCGAGGAGTCGTTGAAAGTGCTCCGCAACGGTGGCGTTCTTGTCTCGTTGCTCAACGTCCACGACACGACAAAGGCGAAGGCAAGGGAGCGGAACATCCGCGTCGAGCGCATGTCGGTGGTGCCTGACCGCGAGGGTCTCGTCGAACTCGCAAGGCTGGTCGATGCGAAGAAGCTGTCGCCCCACGTGGCGAAGGCCTTCCCGCTCGATCAGGCGGGCGCCGCCCATGCCTTCCTTGCGACCCGGCCGATCGGCAAGGTCGTGCTGACGGTGTAAGCGAAGCGCGCCTCTGAAAAATGAAGGGCGCGGAATTCCGCGCCCTTCCTGCTTCCGGTTGTGTTTACCTAGTGCCGGTATTGCTGGATTCGCGTCGTGCGCAGCCCGGCGAGGCCATATTCGTCGATCGATGCCTGCCAGGAGAGGAATTCCTCGGTGGTGAGCTTGTAACGCTGGCAGGCTTCCTCGAGGCTGAGCAGGCCGCCGCGTACTGCAGCGACCACTTCCGCCTTGCGCCGGATAACCCAGCGCCGTGTATTCGTCGGCGGCAGATCGGCTATGGTGAGGGGGCTGCCGTCAGGCCCGATAACATATTTGACTCTAGGTCTAACCAGATCGGTCATCGTACTCTCTACTAAAAACTCAAAGACCCAATCCCCGCCACAGTACCGCCACAGCTTTAAAAATTGCCTAAGCCAACCGTAATGACTAGGTAAGGATCGTGAACGTCACGTTAGGTTTTTGTTCGGCATTTGAGACAATGGTGGTCCAGGCCCCGATTTCGCCGGGAAAAATCGCCGGAAAAATCGCTTGAGGAGCCAAGCTGGCGCAGCCGCAGCGCTTGACCTATATTCCGGCCATGGCGGCCAGCGCCATGCAGATTGAAAGAACCATGAACAGCCTCGATCTTCCCGGACGCCCAGAAAACACCCGCGTCGTCGTCGCCATGTCGGGCGGCGTCGATTCGTCGGTCGTTGCCGGCATCCTGAAGCGCGAAGGCTATGATGTTGTCGGCGTCACGCTGCAGCTTTACGACCACGGCGCGGCCACGCACCGTGCAGGGTCGTGCTGCGCCGGCCAGGACATCGACGATGCCCGACGTGTTTCCGAGACGCTCGGCATTCCGCATTACGTGCTCGACTACGAAGAGCGTTTCCGCAAGGCGGTCATCGACCCCTTCGCCGAGAGCTATGTCGCCGGCGAAACGCCAATTCCGTGCGTATCCTGCAACCAGACGGTCAAGTTCGCCGACCTTTTGGCCACCGCGCAGGATCTCGGCGCCGACGCTTTGGCCACCGGCCACTACATCCGCTCGCGCGCCAACGGCGCGCATCGCGCGCTCTACCGTCCGGTCGATGCCGACCGCGACCAGAGCTATTTCCTGTTCGCCACCACCCAGGCGCAGATCGACTATCTGCGCTTCCCGCTGGGCGGTCTCTCCAAGCCGCAGGTGCGGGCGATCGCCGAGGAAATGGGGCTGACGGTCGCCGCCAAGCAGGACAGCCAGGACATCTGCTTCGTGCCGCAAGGCAAGTATTCCGACATCATCGCCAAGCTGAAGCCGGCGGCCGCCAATCCAGGCGACATCGTCCATATCGACGGACGCGTGCTCGGCCGTCATGAAGGCATCCTGCGCTACACGATCGGCCAGCGCCGCGGCATCGGCATCGCTTCCGGCGAGCCGCTCTATGTCGTTCATCTCGACGCCGATCGCGCACGCGTCGTTGTCGGCCCGCGCGAGGCGCTGGAGACGCACAAGATCTACCTGCGAGCCATGAACTGGCTCGGCGACGGCCCGCTCTGCGACATCCCTGAGGGCGGGATCGAGCTTTTCGCAAAAGTCCGTTCGACCCGGCCGCCGCGTCCGGCCGTGCTGCACCACCGCGACGGCGTGACCTCGGTCGAACTGGTCGACGGCGAATCCGGCATCGCCCCCGGACAGGCCTGCGTGCTCTATTCCGACGATGGCAACGAGGCGCGTGTCTTCGGCGGCGGCTTCATCGAGCGCTCAGAGCGCGGCGCCGAGGCCGAGGCCATGCTGTCGAGGCTTGCGGCGCGGCCCGCGCACATCCCCGCCGAGTAAGCGTCTCTTCGACCAGCCGCTGCAGTTTCAGGATTGTCTTTGCGAACGCCTCAGGCGGACGAGCCGCTATGCGTCACCGTGCCCGCGGTGAGGATGCGCAGCACCCGGATCGCTTCCTCGCCGTCGGTGCGGGGTTCGGCGCGCGTTTCGATGCACTGCATGAAATGCGCAAGTTCGCGCGTCAGCGGCATGCCTTCGCCGACCGCGACATAGGACGGCTCGTTGGCGGTAAAAGCCCACTGGCCGCTGTCCTGCCAGACGGCGTGCCGGTAGACGGCAAGCTTGCGCTCCCAGGGCTCGACGTCGTCGAACACCGCCATCGCCTTGGTGCCGACCACGGTCAGTCGCCGCTCGCGATAAGGATTGAGACGCGAGGCGAAGAGATGGCTGCGCACGCCGTTCGGAAAACGCATGTGCAGATGCGCGAAATCGCTGAGATTGTCGAGCAGGGCTGCGCCCTCTCCCCTGACCTCGATCGGCTCGGTGCCGGTAATGGCGAGGATCATCGACAGATCGTGCGGCGCCAGGTCCCAGAGCGCGTCGTTCTCGGTATGGAACTTGCCGAGGCCGAGCCGGTGCGAATGGATGTAGCGCACCTCGCCGAGCTCGCCATTGTCGATCAACGCCTTCAGCGTCTCGAAGGCGGGATGGAAGCGCAGCACATGGCCGACCATGAAGACGCGGCCATTTTTCCTTGCCGCCTTCACCGCGCGTTCGGCGTCGGCAACCGTCAGCGCTATCGGCTTTTCCACCAGCACGTCCTTGTCGCCCTCGACGGCGCGCACCGCCATGTCGGCGTGGAATTGCGGCGGCAGCGCCATGACGATGGCGTCGACATCGGCGCGCTCGAACAGCTTGTCCGGCTCGATCGCCTCGCAGTCCTGCTCGCTGGCGAAGCCTTCGGCGCGGGCGCGATTGACGTCGGAAACGGCATGGAGCGCGCCAAGCGCCTTGAGGGTGCGGATGTGGTTGCTGCCCCAGTATCCGCAACCGAGGACTGCAATGCGCGGCTTCATTCGTTCAAACTCTAGAATTTCATGGCCGAGACATAGCGACGTGCCCCGTCGAACTCAACCCCGCCGCATGCGCTTGAGTGTCTGTCCGGCAAAGCTTTTTCGGGGATGAGATTATGCCGACTTGCCGGTCGCATCCAAGCTTGACAGGTTTGCTCTGCCAACCTTATATCCGCGCGACCTTGGCGAACGCCTCGAAATTGCCCGATCCCGGGCGGTTCATCGAGCCTCTTCGTCACTCCTGGCGGAGTAGCTCAGTTGGTTAGAGCACGGGAATCATAATCCTGGGGTCGGGGGTTCAAGTCCCTCCTCCGCTACCATCATCCACGCAAGCTATTGAAATCACAGAAAAAAGCGGATGGTTGGCAGCGCTATCGTCCGAAACCCGGATGATTTCAAGGCCCCGCGCCATCTGCCCGCTACCATTGCGGCACTTATGTGCGTCGCAGATACGCCAAAAGCAGACAATCGGTGTACTCCCTGGTGAATTAGCTCAGAGCCGGGTCAAACGGGCATTTTGTAAGGTTCTCGCAGCCGTTCTCGGTAACCAGCTTCTGCTCTTCCAACTTCTGGTCTGCACCGCCGGCGCGGTCCATTTCGCGCCACTGGCGGAGTTCTCCGTGGAACAGTACGCGATCGGTCTGCAAAGCAAATTGATGGAGCAGGTCAACCTCGTCAGGTCGGGGGTAAAATATCTTCGCGGAGGAGGATCGTTCACATTGACCTCCGGTCCGACGAATGAAGACCCGATCCCGCTGGGAACCTCCTCGGCGATGGTCAACGGCGCCCTCGAAGGATTGTCCGAAGCGTGGCGATCGAACTTCGCAGGGATCGCCGCATCAACCTGGCAAGCCCGACCGTGCTCGAGGAATCATCTCCGCTCTACGGTCCTTACTTCGTGGGTTCGAAAGCCGTGGCGACGAACGACGTAGTGCTTGTTTACGTCAAGAGCGTCGAGGGCGGGCAAACCGGGTGCGTGTACAGGATCGGATGGTCGAGAGATCGCTGACTGGCGATCCCGCTCCAAGTGGCCTCCGCTTCCTCTGGAGCATGATCCCGAAAAGTGGAAACCGGTTTTCGGAGAAAGATCATGCTCCAGCAAAGAGTTAGATCGGGATGGCGATTCAAGGAAACGCCATCACGGTCTAGCCGTGCCGGATTTCCGTGCCGAGCACCTTCAGGCATTCCCGGATGAAGGCTGCCAGAGCGGTCCAGCCTTTGGCCGAGACCATTGTGCCGTCGACATATGCCTCGGTTGGCGACAGGTCGATATAGGTGCCGCCCGCAAGCGTCACTTCCGGCTCGCAGGCCGCCAGCGCCCCGACCTTCTTGCCGCGCACCACGCCGTCGACCGCGATCAGGATCTGCACGCCGTGGCAGATCGTGAAGATCGGCTTCCTGGCTTCATGGAAATGGCGCACCATCGCCTGAACGCGCTTGTCGGTGCGGATGTATTCCGGTCCGCGGCCGCCGGCGCAATAGACCGCGTCGTACTGATCGAGCTGCTTCTCCGCATCCGCGAACGTCTTGTTGATCAGCGCGTAGTGACCGAGCTTCTCGGTATAGGTCTGGTCGCCCTCGAAGTCGTGCAGCGAGGTCTTGATCAGGTCGCCTGCCTTCTTGTCGGGACAAACGACATGGACCGTGTGGCCGACCGCCTCCATCGCCTGCTGATAGACGTAGATTTCATATTCCTCGGTGAATTCACCGGTCAGCATCAGTATCTTCTTGGCTGGCATGACTTGTCCTTTTCGATTTGGAAGTGGCAAGGCGCGGGACGCGCCTACTCGAAGGCGGGCAGGAGCCTGTCCCGCGAATTCTCAATGTGCACGCGCATCGCCTTCTTGGCGGCGCCCGCATCGCCCGCGGCGAAGGCAGCGAGAATCGCCTCGTGCTCGTCCAGCGCTTCTTCGGTGACGCGCGAATGATACATCAGGCGAAAGATGTGGAAGTGCGTATGCTGGTGGTTCAGCGTCTCGCGGATCAGCTCGTTCTGCGCGAACTCCATGATCTTGTCGTGGAAGATCGCGTCCTGCCGCGCAAAATTCGAATAGCGCAGGCGCTCGTCCTTTCCCACCCGCCGCGCCATGACGCCGGCCGCTTCCCGCAGGATTGCAAGACGCTCGTCATCCAGCGTTGCCGTGGCCTTGGCCGCGGCAGCGGGCTCGAGCAGAAGACGCAGCTCGTAAAGCTCGTCGAACCGGCGTCGCGTGATTTGCGGCGCGGCGCGATAGCCGATCAGGTGAGTCTTCACCACCAGCCCCTCCCCTTCCAGCCGGCCGAGCGCTTCGCGGATAGGCGTGTGAGAGACGTTGAATTCCTTGACCAGATTGTCGACGGTGATCCGCGATCCCGGAGCAATCCCCAGCGACATCAATTGCGCGAAGATTGCTTCATAGACATCCCCGGCCAGACTGTTGGCTCGCTGGATGCGGCCGCTCGTGCGGCCTTCATTGTCAACCGTCAGGTCGGGATTCTGCATCGTATTGCCTCTTGACAGGAGCAAGCCCTACCACGATGCTTGGGCCAATTCAATACTATATCCTATACGATTTAATAGAGGATACGAATGAATGGGCTAGATCCTTTCTGGACGTTGGCTGGCCTCAACGGACCCAGCATGAAACCTGACGCCGAGGGCAGGCCCTTGTCACCAGGCAGGTGTCACCAAGTGGGCCTGCAACGAACTCGATAGCTTAGCCATCAATCTGTTTCGAAGACATCAGTCCATGACCCTGTTTGCCGCCGCGCGCCTGCCGCGCGAAATCCTGTTCGGTAAAGGCCAGCGCCATGCGCTGCCGGCCATTGCCGCGCGATATGGCAGCCGCGCATTCATCTGCACCGACGAACGTCTCTCGAAGACGTCAGAGTTCGCTGAAATCCTCGTCGGGTTGGAGGCTGCCCATGTCGACACGCTCGTCCACGACCAGACCTTGCCTGACGTTCCCCGCGACAGCGTGGGCGGCTGCATTGCGGGGGCGAAAGACTTCAAGCCCGACATGGTGATCGGCATCGGCGGCGGCAGTTGCCTCGACATGGCCAAATGCGCCGCGCTTCTGCTCAGCCATGGTGGCGAGCTCCAGGACTATTATGGTGAGTTCAAGGTGCCGGGTCCCACCCTCCCCGTGATTGCAGTGCCGACCACGGCCGGCACCGGCTCGGAAGTGACACCGGTCGCCGTGATCTCCGATCCCGAGCGGACGCTCAAGGTCGGCATCTCCAGCCCCCACCTGATTGCCGCGGTGGCGCTTTGCGACCCGGATCTGACGGCGACCTGCCCGCCCTCCCTGACCGCCATCGCCGGCGCCGACGCGCTGACGCATGCGATCGAAGCCTTCACCGCCGCAAAACGCGGCGCCGATGCCGATCTGCCGCAACGACATGTCTTCATCGGCAAGAGCGCGCTCACCGATCATTTCGCCCTGCTGGCGATCAGACTTTTGGGCCGCAGCCTCGAAGTAGCCTGTCGTGACGGGTCGAACGAGAACGCGCGCGCCGACGTGATGATGGGCGCGCTGGCCGCCGGCTGCGCCTTCGGCACGGCGGGAACCGCCGCCGCACACGCGGTGCAATATCCGGTCGGCGCGCTCACCCACACGCCGCACGGGCTGGGCGTCGCAACCATGCTTCCCTATGTGATGCGCTATAATCTTTCCACCGCGGCTGCGGAAATCGCCGAGGTCGGCGCCGCTCTAGGCCTGCCTCGCCAGGACGGCAACGCCAATGGACTGGCAGACGCGGCGATCGGCGAAGTTGCCAGACTGTTCAACGCCATAGGCATCACGCGGACGCTGGCTGAACTGGGCCTTCCCGAGGACAAGATCGACTGGACGGCCGAGCAGGCGCTCGGCATCGACCGGTTGATCAAGAATAATCCCCGCCCGTTCGACATTGCCGCGATGCGGCGGCTGGTCAGGGCTGCCTATGAGGGCGACATGGCTGCCAGCGCCATGTGAAGGATGGAGCACGCACCCAATGAACATTTCCCCGGAACTATTCGACCTGGATGCTGACATGTCCGACTACACCACGTTCTCCCACGGGCTCTACATCGGCGGCAAATGGCGGCCCTCATCGGACGGCCGCGTCATCGAAGTGGTCGATCCTTCCACCGAAGCCGTGATCGCGGCGGTTCCCGATGCCACGCTCGCCGACGCCGCTGCCGCCGTCGATGCGGCCGCCCAAGCAGCGCCGGGTTGGCGCGAGACACCGCCGCGCAGGCGATCCGAAATCCTGCGGCGCTGCTTCGAGCTGATGACCGAAAGGGCGGAGACGTTGGCCGCGCTGATTTCCCTGGAGAACGGCAAGGCGTTGCGCGACGCGCGCGGCGAAGTCGCATATGCGGCCGAGTTCTTCCGCTGGAACGCGGAGGAAGCGGTTCGTATCAGCGGCGAGTTCGGCCTTGCGCCGTCGGGCGCAAACCGGATCGTCGTCGACTACCAGCCTATCGGCATTTGCGTTCTGATAACGCCCTGGAATTTCCCGGCAGCCATGGCGACCCGCAAAATCGCGCCGGCGCTCGCAGCCGGCTGCACCGTGATCCTGAAGCCCGCCAGCGAGACGCCGCTGACAGCCTATGCGCTTGCAGCGCTCTACGACGAAGCCGGCGTGCCGCCCGGCGTCGTCAACGTCATCACCACCTCGAACCCCGGCCCGGTGACGGCGGCCATGCTGGCCGACGCACGTGTGCGGAAACTGTCGTTCACCGGCTCCACCGGCGTCGGCCGGGTCTTGCTCGCCGAGGCGGCAAAACACGTCATCTCCTGTTCGATGGAGCTTGGCGGCAACGCGCCGTTCATCGTCTTCGACGACGCCGATCTGGAGGCCGCTCTCGACGGCGCGATGATCGCCAAGATGCGCAATGCCGGCGAAGCCTGCACGGCGGCCAATCGGCTCTACGTGCAGGCCGGCATCCATGACGCCTTCGTTGACGGGCTAGCCAAACGCATGGCCGCGCTCAATGTCGGCCCCGGCACGGATTGGGAAACCGAATGCGGCCCGATGATCACCAGGAAGGCGGTCGACAAGATCGATCGCCTCGTCCAGGACGCCGTTGCCCGCGGCGCGAAAATCCTGTGCGGCGGCGCAATTTCTGCAGGCAGAGGTTATTTCTATCCGCCAACGGTGCTGAGCGATGTCCCCGCTGGTGCAGCCATGGCGCATGAGGAGATTTTCGGCCCGGTGGCGCCGATCAGCCGCTTCGAACAAGAGGCGGAAGTAGTCGCAAAGGCGAACGATACCGAATACGGCCTGGCCGCCTACATCTACACGCGCGACCTGGCAAAGGGGATGCGCGTGGCGTCGAAGGTCGAGTCCGGCATGATCGCGCTCAATCGTGGCCTGATGTCGGATCCTGCGGCGCCGTTCGGCGGCGTCAAGCAGAGCGGGCTGGGACGCGAAGGCGGACAGAAGCACGGCATAGCCGAGTTCATGGAGGCGAAATACATCGCCGTGACGATGTGAGCAGAGAGATGCCGAAAGATCCGTTCCGCATTCGTGACCATGTTGTCGAGTTCGACGACATCGTCGCCGAGATTGTTCGCAGAAGCGCGGAGACCAGGGCGAAGGTTCCAATGGTCCCCGATGTCGCCTATGGGCAGGACCCCACCGAAACCGCGGACCTGTTTTTCCCGGAAGGCAGGCGCGATCGATTGCCGGTGCACATGTTCATTCACGGCGGCTACTGGCGCATGTTCTCGAAGCGCGACTATTCCTATGTCGCGCAGACCGTCACGAATGCGGGAGCGATCGCAGTCATCGTCGACTATGCGCTTATGCCTGCGGTGAGGATGGCTACGATCGTCGATCAGGTGCGCCGCGCCAGGAAGTGGGTGGGCGAGCAAATTGCAAATTACGGCGGCGATCCCGGGCTGCTCACCGTAAGCGGTCACTCGGCCGGGGCGCATCTCGCAACCATGCTCTTCAACGACGGCAGCCGGCCCTCAGGCATAAGAGCTGCCATGCTGCTTGGAGGGCTTTACGAGCTGAGACCCCTGCAAACCTCCTTCCTCGCCGGTGAGATCGCGATCACGGATGACGAGGCAGGTCGACTTTCGCCGATCGACCATCGCTTTGATCGATCCGTGGCCGTCGAGATCTCGGTCGGAGCCGATGAGACTCCACCCTTCCATAGCCAGGCTGCAGCCTTCACTGAGCATCTGGAGAAGCAAGGACTGACCGTTTCACGCACCAGCCTTGCAGGGGCCAATCACATGAGCAGCGTCCGCGACCTCGGCTTGGCTGGTACGGAGGCTGCGGCATCCTTGGCCCGTGTGTTGACCATTTGAAATGGTCGGCCTGCCGAAACTCGCCTGTCGCTTCGGGCGGACTTGCAAATCAATTGCTCAGAATGGCGCTTCTGCTGCGATGCCTCACCAGCATCTTGAAGGTCGTAAGTGGTTCAGTCGAAGAAGCCCGCATCCTCTTCCCTGAGATATTTCCTGGCCGCCTCGGCGTCGATATCGAGGCCTAGCCCCGGTGCTTCCAGCAGGTCCACCATGCTGTCCTTCACGATCTGCTTCGGCAGGCCGATTACGAGGACCTCCCACCAGGGGTCGGAGGCGCTCGGGTACTCGAAGGCGATGTAGTTGGCCGGCAAGGTGGCGCAGACATTGATAAGCGCGCCGAGGCCGAGCAGGCCGTTCGCGGTGCCGTGCGGCGCCATCAGGATCGAGTGCATATAGGCGTGCTCGGCGACCCATTTGAGCTCGGCAATGCCGCCAATATCGGCGGGATCGGGGCCGATGACGCGCACCGCCTGGGTCTCGATCAACTCCTTGAAATTGTGCCGCAGGTAGATCTGCTCGCCGGTATGGATCGGCGTCGAGGTTGAGGTGGTCAGTTCCCGGTAGGCCTGCGGGTTCACCCACGGCACATAGTCGCCGGTCAGCATATCCTCGAGCCACATCAAATTGTACTTCTCGACCGCGCGGGCGAACTTGATCGCATCGGGCAGCATCCAGCCCGGGCCGCAGTCGAGCGCCAGGCTGACCTTGTCGCCCAGCACTTCCTTCATCGCGATCACGCAGTCGAGCATGTGATTGAAGCCGCGCTCGCTGATCACGCCCTGATCCATGGCGCCGTGATAGCCGGCCTTCTTCTGCGTCACGCCGTAGTGGAAGCCCTCGACAGAGTCCTTCATGTTGGAGTGGAACGAGATACCTTGCTTGATCATGAAGAAGTTCTGCGGCTGCTCCATCATCCACTTGACGTCGGCGGCGTAGTCCTCCGGCCGGTCGCCCGAACGCTTCCGGCGGATCGAGCCGTTATAGACGCGCACCTTGTCGCGCACCTTGCCGCCGAGCAGCTTGTAGACCGGCACGCCCGCTGCCTTGCCGGCAATGTCCCACAGCGCATGCTCGATAGCGCTTACCGCCGCGCCATAGGGCTTGAAAGAACCGCGTTGGCGGATCTTCAACATCACCCGCTCGACGTCGGTCGGATCCTCACCGATCAGCGCCTCGCGGAAATGCAGCACAAAGGGTTTGAGGTAGGTCTTGGTGAACTCGACTTCGCCGAGGCCATAGAGCCCCTCATCGGTGACGATGCGAACGATGGGGTGCTTGCCGATGACGGCGCAGCGCAGGTCGGTGATCTTCATGGCGCAGTCCTATTTCACAGACGAGAAAGCTGTCGGCGTGAGCAACTGGCTGCTGATATTGGCAATGATCTGCCCGTCGCGCTCAGACTCGTCCCGGGCCCTGTGCCATGCCGGATCGGTGACGAAAGCCGCCCATTTCGCCTCACGCTCGGCCAGCGATTCCCAGGCGAGGAAATAGGTGAGGCGATTGCTGTTTTCGCCGATCGCCGTGGTGAAAAACCCGGCTTGGCGGATGCCATGCCTCCCCCAGATGGCCAGCGTTTGGTCGGAAAAGCGCTTGAGCAAAGCCGGCAGCCTGCCCGGCAGGCAGTCATAGATACGCAGTTCGTAGATCATGGTTTCGTCCGTTTCTTTCTTCGCCTCTCCCTTGGGAGAGGTCGACACGAATGGTCGGTCGTTGGCCCTGTGAGCCTGGGGGGAATGAGGGTACGGGTCTGGGCTAACTCCAGGTCCGGTCCCAGCTATATTCATTGTCCCAATGCTCGGTGGATTGCCATATCCCCGTGACACCGGGCTGCAGATGCTGGCTGATCACCTCGTCGATCACATCGTCTATGCCCAGCCCCGGCTTGTCGGGCACGGCTATGAAGCCGTCCTTCACCAGCGGCTTGGGCAGGCCGGTGACGATGTCGTCCCACCAGTCGACATCGGCGGAGTGGTATTCGAGCGCCATGAAGTTCTCGGTCGCGGTCGCGACATGCGCCGCGGCCATTGCGGCGATCGGGCTTTCTGCCATGTGGATGGCCATGGCGACGCCGTGGTCCTGCGCCATGTCGCCGATCTTCTTGGTCTCGAGGATACCTCCGCTGGTGAGCAGGTCCGGGTGGACAATGGAGAGGCCGCCGCTCTTGAGCAGAGGCTCGAAGGCCTCCTTGAGGTAGATGTCCTCGCCGGTGCAGATCGGCACCGAGGTCGCTTGCTGCAGCAGTCGGTATTGCTCGGTATGCTGCCAGGGAATTACGTCCTCGAGCCAGGCAGGGACGTATTTCTCGATGCGGCGCGAGAGGCGGATGCCGTCCTGCAGCGAGATGTGGCCGACATGGTCGATGGCTAAAGGGATCTCGTAGCCGATGACCTCACGAACCTCGTGGATATACTGCTCGAGCAGGTCGATCCCCTTTTCGGTGAAATGCAGGCCCGTGAACGGGTGCTGCACGTTCTGCGCGTCATAGGCGAGGTTGCGGGCCTTGCGCTCCTCGAACGAGCCGCCGCGGCCGCGCGGATTGCCGTGAAACCCTTCGAGCACGCCGGCGGGCGCGACCACGGCGCCTGGGATATGGGCGATCTGCATTAAGCCCAAGTCCATCTTGAGGAAGGTGAAACCGCGGTTCATGCGCTCCTTGAGGCGCTTTCCGGTTTCGGTGCCGCTCGGTTTCTCGGCGTCGGTGTCGCAGTAGACGCGCACATGATCGCGAAACTTGCCGCCGAGCATCTGGTAGATCGGCACGCCATAAGCCTTGCCGGCAAGATCCCATAGCGCGATCTCGACCGCCGACACGCCACCGCCCTGCCGCCCATGTCCGCCGAACTGTTTGATGCGGCGGAACAGGCGGTCGACATCGCAAGGGTTCTCGCCAAGCAGCCGGCTCTTCAGCATCAGCGCAAAGGTGGCGCTGGCGCCGTCGCGCACCTCGCCAAGCCCGACGATACCCTGATTGGTGTAGATCTTGAGCAGCGCGGAGGTGAAAGGCGCGCCGACGATTTCGGCCACCCGCATGTCGGTGATGCGAAGCTCGGACGGCCTGGAATTCGTGTTCACCCGATTGAGGGCCTCGTCGGCTCCACTCGTCGTTGGCATGACTTATCCTCGTTCTGGTCGGCGGGGCTTATTGCCCGTGCATCGGGGCAGCGCTGGGCGCTGCTACAGCTCGATCTCATGGGCCTGCAGATAGTCGCGGTTCATCTCGACGCCGAGACCGGGCTTCGACGTCAGCTTGAGGTTGCCGTTCGAAACGTCGAGCGGCTTGTCGATGAGGTGATCGTATTTGGAGAGGTTCCACTCCGACGTTTCGAGCCTATAGAAGTTGGGAACCGTCATCATCACCTGCGCTCCCGCGACCACGTTGATCGGTCCCGCGGCGTCATGCGGCGAAACCGGGACGTAATAGGCTTCGCATAGGGCGGAAATCTTCTTGAGCTCGGTAATGCCGCCGGTCCAGGTGACGTCGGGCATGATGTAGTCGGCGAGCTTGTTCTCGAGCACCGGCACGAAATCCCACTTCGTGTGGCCGCGCTCGCCCCACGAGATAGCGGCACTGACCTTCTCGCGCACCTGCTTGAGGGCGTTAAGGCTCTCGGGTGGGCAGGGCTCCTCGAACCAGTCGATCTGGCCGGCTTCCTCGAGACTCCGACAGAGGCGAATGGCGGTGGGGACGTCGAAGCGGCCATGCGCATCGATCAGGATGTCGACATCAGGGCCCGCCGTTTCCCGGATCAGGGCCGTGAGTTCGGCCGCCTCGCGCTCATCCTTGCGTGTCATGCTGCCATCGAGGTAGCCGTCCCGCCGTTCGCGGGGCACGCCATCGACGCTGCGGCCCTGGTGGGGGAAAGGATCGAACTTGAGCGCGGTGTGTCCGGACTCGACGATGTCGTGAATTTCGCGGACCACGGCCTCCTTGCTGGTGAACTTGGCCTGATTTGGATGGGTGTAGAGGGCGATCTCATCGCGTACCGGCCCGCCAAGCAGCTCGTAAATCGGCTTGCCGAGGACTTTGCCTTGTATGTCCCAGAGGGCTATGTCGATGGCGCTCACGCATTCGACGGCGGCGCCGCGGCTGCCCATGTAGGTGAAGCTGCGGAAAATCTTGTGCCAGAGATACTCCATACGCGCCGGGTCCTCGCCTGTCACGGCGACGCCGATCTGCCGCAGGATCGTGCAGAGCGCGCGGTTGGCGAGTTTTGTCGTGGTGGTGATTTCTCCCCAGCCGCTCACCCCCTCGTCGGTCGTCACTTCGACGAACAGGTACTCTCCCCAATAAGAAGCGTCGGACTTGATCAGCCACGGCCGAATGCTCGTGATTTTCATCTCATCTACCTTTGTCCGAAGTGGTCAGGATAACGATGTTCTGGACCGGATGTTCTATCCGGCCCGAGCGGCATTGCGCGCACGCATGTGTTCGAGGATGTGCCGGCCGGAGCCCTCGACATGGCGAGCAACGAGTTCGGCCGCCTTGTCGGCATCTCCCGCCTTCACGAGCGCGATGAGCTCGCGGTGCTCGCGAAGGATCGCGGCACGTCGCGCCAGCGTGAAATCGAAACGCCGGCTCACGGCTCGCAGCACTTCGCGATGCTTCCACCAAAGCTCGGCGGCATGGCGGTTGTAGTGCCGCTGGTACATGACGGTGTGGAAGGCGGTATCCAGCTCACTGTGCCTGAACGTGTCGGCGAAGTTGTTTTCCTCAATCAGGCCTTGAAGACGTTCGAGTTCCGCGATGTCCTCGCCGGTGGCCATGTTCACGAACCATCGCGTCAGGGCCGGCTCGATCAAAACGCCGATCTCATAGATATCGCGGACAAATTCCTGATCTATGGGTCGCACGCGCGCCCCGCGGTTGGGGGCAAAGATGACGAAGCCCTCGCCGCGCAACAATTGCAGGGCCTCGCGCACGGGGTTGGTCGAGGTGCCGTGACGCCGGGCAAGATCGGCGACCACAAGCCGCTCGTTGGCGGCCAGCCGTCCCTCGATGATGTCTTCCCTGATCAATTCATAAAGCGAGGCGCCCTCGCTGGAGGCCCCTATGGGGTCAATCCCCGCGGGTGGCTCCGCTTTAAAATCGCTCGTTTCCGCCAAGGCAGTTCCCCCAATTCAGCACACACCCTGCCCTATATCACGCTCGACTTCGATAAAACAATGTACGATTCTGCTCGTTGACAGGCAATCTGTGATCTGAAAACGTACAAAGTGGTCGAAGGGATACATAGAACCGGAAAATGTCCCGCGATCGAATGAGCAAGGACCGCTTGCCTCGACGCAGAGCGGCATGGGAGAGAACCTGGAGGAGACCTATGAGGAGGATTACACTCGGCGGTGCCGTCCTGCGTGGCACTGTCTCGACGGCTTTAATGGCATCGTTGATGTCGGCCTCGGCGCTGGGTGCGCCGCCGGTCGACCTGAGCAAGTGGTCGCCGGAATATGTGCGCTCGATTGCGGGCACACAGGATTTTGACACGGCGGCCGATTGCGGCAAGGTCACCCCGCTCGACTACAAGGGACGACTGACTTTCTGGTACCAGGGCGTGTTCGAGGGTGACCCCGACCTTCTGCGCCAATACTACAAGGATTTCTTCGAGACTTTCCGCAAGACCTATCCGAACATCCAGCTCGAGGAACAGGCCCTCACCTACAACGACCTTCTCGACAAGTTCCGCACGGCGCTGCTCGGCAATGCCGCGCCGATGGCGGTCCGCCTGCAAATCCTGGGCGGCACCGAGTTCGCCTCAAAGGGCTACCTGCAGCCGCTCAAGCCCGAGGACGTCGGGTATTCGACCGAGGACTTCTGGCCCGGCGCCATGAAGGCGGTTACCTGGGACGGGGTGACCTACGGCATCCCAACCAACAACGAAACGATGGCGTTCATCTGGAATGCCGACATTTTCAAGCGCGCGGGCCTCGATCCGGACAAGGCTCCGGCGACCTGGGACGACGTGGTCAAGTATTCCAAGCAGATTCACGACAAGCTCGGCATTTCCGGTTACGGTCTGGTGGCGCGCAAGAATGCCGGCAATACGCCGTACCGCTTCATGCCTCAGTTATGGGCCTATGGCGGCGGCGTCTTCGACGAAGCCACGGCGAACCCGACCTATAAGGACATTGAGCTTAACAGCCCGCAGAGCAAGGCGGCGCTGCAGGCCTCCTATGACATGTATGTTCGCGACAAATCGGTTCCGGTTTCGGCGCTCACCAACCAGCAGGCCGACAACCAGCCCCTGTTCCTCGCCGGCCAGCTCGGCATGATGATCTCGCACCCGTCCGACTACAACGTCATGCTCGACCTGCAGAAGAAGGCGACCGGTCCCGACAAGGAGAAGGCGCAGACCGTCATCGACAACATGCGCTACGGCCTCATTCCGACGGGTCCCGACGGCAAGCGCGCCGTCGTGTTCGGCGGTTCGAACATTCACATCCTGAAGCCTGAATATGTCGAGGGCGGCAAGGTGGACGAGCCGGCGGCAAAGGCCATCATCTGCATGTGGACGAGCCCCGAATGGTCGCTGAAAATGGCCTATGCCGGCTCGAACCCCGGCAACCTCAACGGCTTCAAGACCAAATGGATGAAGGAGCGTCTGGACAGCATCAAGTTCCTCGATGTCACGACCTCGATGCTGCCATATGGCATCCCGTTCCCGGCCCTGCCGCAGTCGCCCGAGATCATGAACATCATCGTTCCGGACATGCTGCAGAATGCCCTGACCGGAGCGATGACTGTCGACCAGGCGGCGGACGATGCGGCCAAGAAGGTAAAGGACCTGATGGGCGGCGGACTCTAGCAGAAACCTGACCTGCGATCTCACCGGCTGCGCCGACAACGCAGCCGGTTCGTTCCGAAGAACAAGGGCACGCCAAAGTGACGATCGTGAGCGGCAGGACCGAGGTTCGCCGAAAATTGCAACCTGGCTGGTCCGGTCTGCTACGAAAGATGTGGGAGCATCGCGCCGACTACGCGTATGTGCTCCCCGCGATCGCCGTGATGCTGATCGTCATCGCCTATCCGATCTACTACACGATCGAGCTGTCCTTCTTCAACACGCCGCCCGGCCTGCAGCTCCGCGATAAGATCTTCGTCGGCTTCAACAACTACACGGCCATCCTTAAAAGTGAGGTGTTCTGGAAAGTCACCTGGAACACCCTTGTCTGGACAGTGGGATCCACCTTCATCTCCTTCGTCCTGGGGTTTGCCACAGCGCTGGCGCTCCATCGCGACTTTGTCGGCCGCGGTATCCTGCGCGCCATCCTGATCATCCCCTGGGTCATCAGCGCGGTCGCCGCGTCCTATATCTGGAAATGGATCTACCATTCGGACTTTGGCATCATCGGCGCGATCCTGGTCGAGCTCGGATTGGCCGACCGGCCGCCGAATTTCATCGACAGCGTCGGCACGGTGCTGCCCTCCCTGATCGTCGTCAATATCTGGCGCGAGTTTCCGTTCGCCATGATCATGATGATGGCCGGCCTGCAGACCGTCCCTGACCAGTTGCTGCGCGCCGCGAAAGTCGACGGGGCCAACGCATGGCAGCGCTTCTGGCACGTCACCTTCCCGCATCTGAGGAATGTCTCGACGGTGACGATCCTGCTGCTGGCCGTGGCCAACTTCAATTCCTTCATCATCCCCTGGATCATGACCGGCGGCGGGCCGTCGAACGCATCGCATATCTGGATCACCCACATCTATGAGCTCGCCTTCGGCCGCCAGCGCTGGGGGGTGGCATCGGCCTATTCGGTGCTTCTGTTCCTCATCCTGATGACGCTCGGCTACTTCTACGTCCGCGCGCTGAGCGGCAACGAGCGGAAGGTCGGGAGCGCATGAGCACGATTGCCGAGACAACCTCTCGAGGCCAGCCCAGTCGCCGCCGCGCGCGCGTCGACGGATGGCGGTGGGGCGGGCGCTTCTTCCTGGTGTTCATGCTGCTTTACACCGCGTTGCCGATGGTCTGGATGCTGCTCACCTCGATCAAGTCCGGCTTCGCGGCAATGCAATTCCCGCCGCAATGGTGGCCCGACCAGCCTACCCTCGCCAGCTACCAGAAGCTGCTCGATCCGCAGAACAGCGTCGGCCAGGACTTCCTCCGCTTCTTCTGGAACAGCCTTTTCGTCTCGACCGCCACGACCATCCTTTCGGTGATCGTGGCGGTTCCTGCGGCCTACGCGTTTTCGCGCTTCACCTTCCCCGGCCGGAACTTCCTGTTCTTCGCCGTGTTGCTGCGCAACATGTTCCCGGCGGTAATCTTTCTCGTGCCGCTCTTCATCCTGATGCGCGCGATCGGGTTGGTGAACACGCATGGTTCGCTTGTTCTCACCTACCTCACCTTCGGCCTGCCGCTGGCAATCTGGCTCCTCAAGGGCTTCTACGACAACATTCCGGTGCAGCTCGAGCAGGCGGCGCGCATTGACGGGGCGACGCGGCTGCAAGCCTTCATCCTGATCGTGATGCCGCTCTCGGCGCCTGGCATCATCGCCACGGCGATCTATTCCTTCATCGGCGCGTGGAACGAGTACATCTACGCCTACACCTTCCTCTCCAAGAACGAACAGTTGACGCTGCCGGTCGGCATCCAGCGCTTTTTCTCGGAAAACACGACGGACTTTCCGGGCCTGATGGCGGCTAGCTTCATGATGAGCGTGCCCGTCGTGGTGCTGTTCCTCGTCCTGCAACGATACTTCGTACGCGCCCTGACGGAAGGCGCGGTCAAGCATTAGGAGTTGCCGATGGCCCACGTGGTCCTAAAAGATCTCGTCAAGACCTATGGCGGCTTCAAAGCGGTCAACGAGGTTTCGCTGACGGTCAATGACGGCGAATTCGTTGCGCTGGTCGGCCCTTCGGGCTGCGGCAAGACAACGACGCTCAATCTCGTCGCGGGTCTGACCTCGATCACATCGGGCGACATCGTCATCGGAGACCGGGTGGTCAACGACCTCGACCCTAAGGACCGGGACATCGCAATGGTGTTCCAGAACTACGCGCTCTATCCGCAAAAGTCGGTCTATATGAATCTCGCGTTCCCGCTGCAGATGCGCAAACTGCCCAAGGACGAGATCGACAAGAAGGTCAGGGAAGCGGCGCGCGTGCTCGACATGACGCAGCTGCTCGAGCGCAAGCCGCGCGAACTTTCGGGCGGGCAACAGCAGCGCGTGGCCCTGGGCCGCGCCCTCGTTCGAGATCCGGCGGTGTTCCTGATGGACGAGCCGCTCTCCAATCTCGACGCAAAGCTGCGCGTGCAGATGCGGTCCGAAATCAAACGGTTCCATCAGGACCTGAAGGCGACGATCATCTATGTCACGCACGACCAGCTCGAGGCCGTGACCATGGCGGACAGGATGGCTGTGATGAATGGCGGCTACCTGCAGCAATACGATTCGCCGGCGCAAGTTTTCGCCCATCCCGTAAACATGTTCGTCGCGAGCTTCGTGGGCAGCCCGGCGATGAGCCTTATTCCGCTGGAGGCATCGACGGCAAACGGCGACACCGTTCTGACGAGCGCGGAAGGCTGGAGCCTCGAGCTGTCGCAACTCAACGCGCGCAAGGTCCAGAGAGCGGCCACCAAAAAGGTCGTGCTCGGTGCGCGGCATTCGACGATCAAGCTGCACAAGAGCGCGGTCGCCGGCGCCATTCCGGCCAAGGCCTATACGGTGGAACCGACCGGAGACGTCACCTTCGTGCAAGCGTTCCTCTCCGGCGCCATCGTCAACATCAGCGTGTCCCCCAACATCGCCGTCATACCTGACGAACAGATCTGGCTCGAGTTCGACCAGGAGCGCATGCACCTGTTCGACGGCGAAACCGAAATGGCCCTCAATGCCAACTGAAACTGGGCCAACTGAGACTGGGCCAACTGAGACGAGGATGCGTGTGGAACGTGGGCACGAATGACTACGAAACTTAAGATCACCGCGATCAAGCCCTACCCGGTGTGGGTGGGAACTCGTAACCAGATGCTCGTCAAGGTCGAGACCGACCAGGGCATCTTCGGCTGGGGCGAGAGCGGCTTGAGCGGTCGCGAGAGGGCCGTGGCCGGCGCGATCGAGCACTACCGCGAGTTTCTCATCGGCCGCGACCCGATGCGGATTGGCCGCATCTGGCAAGAGCTTTACCGTAGCCAGTACTTCGAAGGCGGGCGAGTCCTGCAGGCGGCGATTTCCTCCATCGACATCGCCCTTCATGACATCAAGGGCAAGGCGCTGGGGGTGCCGGTCTATGAGCTGCTGGGCGGCATGCAGCGCGACCGCATACCCACCTTCGCCTCGACCGGAGACGAGCCGGAGGGCGACGCGGCCATCGAACGGGCCCGCGAACTGCGCGCGCAGGGGTGGCAGGCGATCCGCTTCTTCCCCGTCGGGCAGAGCAACAGGGACATATTCGAGCCGCGCGAGTCGATAGGCGCTACCGCGAATATGCTGAACAAGGCGCGCGCGGCGCTGGGCGAGGACGTCGTCCTCGGCATCGACTACCATCATCGGCTGTCGGTGGCCGAGGCGGCGAGCTTCTGCAACAAGCTCGGTCGCGGCGTGCTTGATTTCCTCGAGGAGCCGATACGCGACGAGACGTCGGAGGCCTACGAATCCCTGCGCAGGATGACAGACATCCCCTTTGCCATCGGCGAGGAGTTTGCCAGCAAGTGGCAGTTCCTGCCCTATATCGAGCGCGGCATCCACCAGTTCAACCGGCTCGACGTCTGCAATGTCGGCGGGCTGACCGAGGCAATGAAGGTCGCCGGCTGGAGCGAGGCGCATTATGTGGACCTGATGCCGCACAATCCCCTCGGTCCGGTGTGCACGGCCGCGACCGTGCATCTCGCCGCCGCGGTGCCCAACTTCGCCTGGCTCGAGACCAGGGCGCCGGAAAGGAAGCTGGGCTTCGACAATTCCGACTTCTTCCCCGTGCAACCACGGCTCGACGGGACCGATTATCCGGTCAGTGATCTGCCGGGACTCGGCGTTGAGATCAACGAAGCGGCGATCCAGGCGGAGAGTTTCCGTTTCTGGGAGGCGCCCCACCTCAAGCGCCGCGACGGTTCTGTTACCAATTGGTAGTCCATTCCAATCGGAGTCCACCATGACGCATACTCCCGACATCACCCGGCCGCCCAGAGACCTGATCGACGCGCTAAGGGAGATCGGCGCTGCGACGGTTGCCGGCACGCTTGGCCACATGGGCTTCCGCAATCCGCACATGGTCGGTCCGGTGGCGCAGAACCACGGGAAGTCGATCGTCGGGCCGGCGCTGACGCTGCAATTCATGCCGCAGCGGCCGGACCTCTTCACCGAGGGGGAATATGCAGATCCAGAGACGCAACTGCACCGGCACGTGCTCTATCACGCGCAGGAGGGTGATGTGGTCGTGGTCGACGCTCGCGGCGACATGAGCTCCGGCGTCTTCGGCGATATGATGTCGACGTATTTCAAGGGCAGAGGCGGCGCGGGTATCGTCATCGACGGATGCATGCGCGACCGGCCCAATGTCGAAAAGCTCGATCTGCCCCTCTGGCTGCGCGGCTGGACGCCAAATTATCATGTGCAGACCACCATTTATCCCAATGCCGTCAACGTGCCGATTGCCTGCGGCGGGGTCACGGTGATCCCCGGCGACATCATCGTCGCCGACGATGACGGGGTGGTGGTGGTTCCCGTCGCAATGGCCCCGAAGGTGATCGGAGAAGCGAAGAAGCATCACGATTGGGAGGAGTTCTCGCGAGAGAAGCTGATGCAGGGCGCGCCGTTGCAGCGCTACTATCCGCTGCATGACGATGCCCGCGGGGAGTACGAGGAGTGGCGCAAGACGAACCGCTTGGAGAACCCGATTTAGCGGGTTGACGGGATGCGGGAATTCGCCGCCAGCAGCCCGGTGTTGATCGCCTCCTCCACCTGGTTGCGCAACTGGACCCAAAGCGGTGCGGCCTCGTCGCGGTTGAGCTGGACCTTGGAGCCGATCGAGCGGAACGCCTCGGCGGCGGCGGCATCTTCCTGGTCGTAACGAGAACGCCCACGCATTCTGGTCATCTGTTCCATTCGGTCTTCAGCCCGCCGCAAAATCATTTGCCGCGACTCAAAATAGCGGCAGCGTCTCCCTAACGGAGACCGCCAGCCATTTTCACGCTCTCCGGCAAATTTCGCAACCACAGCATGGCGATCGCGCCAAAAGCCGGGCCGGGAACCAGCAGCAGGAAGGCCCATCGCCAGCCGCCGATGAAGTCGGCAAAGCGCGGCGTCAGCCAGATGGCAAGCACCGTCAGCGCGAAACCCAACCCAAGCTGCACCGACAGCGCGGTGCCGACGAAGCGGCGGTCGCCGAGTTCCGTCACAGCGGCGGAGAATTGCGCCGAATCGCCAATCACCGAAATGCCCCAGATGATGGCGACCAACATGAAGAGCCAGAGCGGACCGGGGAACAAAAAGCCCATCAGCAGCGCGCAACTTCCCGAAACGATCATCATGCCGGCGGTGGTCGCTGTACGGCCGATGCGGTCAGAAAGATAGCCGCCCAACAGGCAGCCAAGGATGCCGGAGGCGACGACGAAGAAGGTCGAAAGCGAGGCGGCCGCGGCCGCTCCGATCGCCTGCGCCTCGAACGCGGCGCGCGTATAGGCGAGCAGCCAGGCCCACATGGCGTAGAGCTCCCACATGTGCCCGAGATAACCGAGATTGGCCAAGAGCAGCGGCCGCTCGCGAAACACCTGCCCGATGCGCGAAGGCTCGAACACCGCCTTGCCGAAGGGATAGGGCCCTTCCCTGGCAAAAAGCAAGAATAGCAGCGCGCCGATGGCCGTCGCCACGCTGGCGGCGGCAACCACCGGCCGCCAGTCGAGCGCGGTCAGGATGGCACGGAAGAGATGCGGCAGCGCCGAGCCGATGGTCAGCGCACCGATGACCGCGCCGAGCGCCAGCCCCCTGTCGCGCGCGAACCAGGTTGCCACCAGCTTCAGTGCCGGCGGATAGACGCCGGCGAGCGCCATGCCGGTGACGGTCCGCGCGGCGATCACGCCGCCCGGCCCAAGGTTGAGCAGCAGGCTTGTATTGGCGAGCGCCGCAACAAATGCCGCCGCCGCCATGAGACGGCTGAGCCGCACCAGGTCGGGAAGGTTGACCAGGCTCGCGGCCAGCGCGCCGATCACGAAGCCGACCTGAACGCCGTTGGTCAGCCAGGCCTCGGCGTCAGGCCCTAGCGCAAGCTCCTGCTTCAGTTCGGGCAGGATGGCGGTCGCCGAGAACCAGGTGGTCAGCGACAGAACAACCGCAAGGCAAAGCAGCGAAAGGACTCGCCATCGTTCGCTGCCGACCCCCGTGCCAAGCCGGCTGTCGTCCGCCGCGCTCATGCGCCTTGCAGCGGCACGGTGAACACCGTCGCGGTGCCGGTGAGACAAAGCTCGCCCTGGCCATTGCGCACGCTGGTCTCGATCTTGCAGATCGGCTTGTCGGGGCGCACTTCCTTGACCTCCACCCGCCCGGTGATCTCCTCGTCAACGCCGACCGCCTTGACGAACTTCCAGGCGACTTCCAGAAACACCGTCCCTGGCCCGGGCAAATCCTCCACGACCAGCGCATTGAGAATACCAGAAGTGACGCCGCCCTGGACGATCAGCTTGCCGAACACCGATTTCTCGGCCAGCGCGCGGTCATAGCGCAGCGGATTGCGGTCGCGCGGGACGAAGCCGTTCGCCAGCGAAAAGCGCGCAAGGTTGGACGCTTGGAACGCGCCCGGCGCCGGCGCCCAGATGCGCTTGGCGTCCGCTTTAGGCCCTCACCCCTTAGAAACATCGATCAGAGCTATCGCCTAGCCGGCGACATCGCCGAAGGCGCCGCTGCTACCCTTCCTTGCCGTTTTTTGTACGCCGAAGGAACCAACCGCGCGCCTGCTGGTTCGAAAGGCATCCAGCGGAGCCTTGCCATGCCCGGGCGCAACCGAAAATCCTCATCGACATGGAACGTGGAGGCGCGGGCAGCCGGCCGGGGCGATGGAAGCCGTCTGATGAGACTGCTGCAGGCGCTTGCGGTTTCATCGTCCTGACCAGTTGAGGAAGCACATGCTCGACCTGTCCCGCGAACGCCGTCGAATGGTCGATGTCCATCTCAGCCGCCGCGGCATCCATGACCGGGAGATCCTGCAAGCGATGCGGGAGGTTCCGCGCGAGGCTTTCGTGGATCCTGGCTTCGAAGAATTCGCCTATGAGGATGGACCGCTGCCGATTGCCGAGGGCCAGACGATATCGCAGCCCTATATCGTCGCGTTCATGCTGGAGATGGCTGGGATCGGCCCCGGCGATCAGGTCCTCGAAGTCGGCACAGGCTCCGGCTACGCAGCCGCCGTGATGAGCCGCATCGTCGATCATGTCTATACGATCGAGCGGCACGCGGGGCTCGCCGAGACTGCTAGACGCCGCTTCGAGAAGCTCGGCTATCGCAACATCGAGGTCAGGACGGGCGACGGCACCAAGGGCTGGCCCGAAGCGGCGCCCTTCGATGCCATCATCGTCGCGGCGAGCGGACCGGGAGCGCCGCTTGCGCTGCAGCAGCAGTTGGACGTCGGCGGCAGGCTGATCATCCCGGTCGGGGAGGATCCTGAAGAGCAGCGCCTGCTCAAGGTCACCCGCACGGGCGCGTCGACTTATAGCGAAGAAGATTTCGGTGCGGTGCGCTTTGTCCCATTGATCGGCGAAGAAGGCTGGCGGGAGGACAACCGGATCCGCACGGGCCGTGCCCCCTTGCATTTGCCGACGCGGAGCCTGCCGCAGATGATCGCCGCGGCGGCCGAACCGCTTCCGGATTTCGATGATCCGGCCTTTGCGGGAGCTTTCGACCGCTTTGCGGAGCGGCGGCTCGTGCTGCTCGGCGAGGCCAGCCACGGCACGTCCGAATTCTACCGGGCGCGAGCTGCGATCACCAGGAGGCTGATCGAGAAACATGGCTTCACGATCGTTGCGGTTGAAGCCGACTGGCCCGATGCCGCCGCGATCGACCGCTATGTGCGTCACCGCAGACATTCGCCCATGGCCACCCTGCCGTTCCAGCGGTTCCCGACCTGGATGTGGCGCAACATCGAAGTCGCGGCGTTCGTGGACTGGCTGCGCAACCATAATCGGAGGATCAGAACATCAAAGCGTCAGGCCGGCTTCTACGGCCTCGACATCTACAACATGAGCGGTTCCATTGCCGCGGTCCTCGACTATCTGGACCGCGTCGACCCTGAAGCGGCGGCAATAGCCCGACAGCGCTATGGCTGCCTGACCCCGTGGCAGAAAGAGCCTTCGACCTATGGTCGCGCGGCGCTCACCAGCGGTTACAGGGAATGCGAGGAAGCGGTCCTCAAGCAATGCCGGGACATGCTGGCGAGGCAGATCGAGCATGCCGGCGAGGACGGCGCCGAGCTTTTCGACGCCGCGCAGAACGCGCGGCTTATCGCTTCCGCCGAACGCTACTACCGCATCATGTACTATGGTGGATCGCAGTCCTGGAACCTGCGCGACACGCACATGTTCGAGACGCTGCAACATATTCTCGAAGCGCGCGGCCCAAGCGCGAGAGCGGTGGTGTGGGCGCACAATTCCCATATCGGCGACGCGCGCTACACCGATATGGGAATCTCACGCGACGAGGTGAATATCGGTCAGCTCTGCCGTCAGCGCTTCGGCGATGAGGTCGCCCTCATCGGCTTCGGGACGCATACCGGCACGGTCGCTGCCGCCAGGGATTGGGACGGCGACATGGAAGTCATGTCCGTGCAGCCTTCGCGCGAAGACAGCTATGAGCGACTTTGCCACGACGCCGGCATCGCCCGTTTCCTGCTCGATCCTGGAAGCGATCCAGTCCTTCGTGACCGGCTGATCGAACGTCGGCTCGAACGCTTTATCGGCGTGATCTACCGGCCGGAAACGGAACTGCACAGCCACTATGCCGATGCCTCCCTTGCGCGGCAGTTCGATGCCTTCGTCTGGTTCGACGAGACCACCGCCGTGGCGCCGCTCGGGCCTGAGCATGCGGTGCGCGGCGTGCCGGAGACCTATCCGTTCGGCGTCTAGGCTATGGCGCATGTTGGCCAGGTACTTTCCTGCACCGGTCTCGCGGCAGGCAGCCTGTCTTGATGGAACAAACATCAAGCCGTCCGATTGGATGTAAACAAGCGCCGTATCAGGCGCCCAGGAGGCAGCCATGGACAGGGAAGAGCGCATAAAACGCCGCGCCTACGAGATCTGGGAGCGGGAAGGTCGGCCGAAAGGACGGGAGCAAGAGCACTGGGATCAGGCAGTCCAGGAGATCGAGGCTGAAGGTTCGGAGAGCGAACGCGGTCCGGTTGCGCCTGATCCGACGGAGCCAGATACCAACAAGCCGGGCGGCTAGAGCATGATCCCGAAAAGTGGAACCGGTTTTCGGAGAAAGATCTTGCTCCAACAAAGAGTTAGATCGTGATGGCGATTCAACGAAACGCCATCACGGTCTAAGCGCAAGAGAAGTCTCTGCATCGGGCTGGAACATGTGCTCCGGCTTGGAGTTTTGCGTTCGAGACCATCGTTATCATTGCTGGGTGAGATGAAATCGAAGCTGGTTGCCGAGACCTCAGGGCAAAGGACATTCGTGGTGAATCGCTGCGCTGACTGCGTTTGCCGGCCAGAAGGACATCACCGGCGCCTCGCTGACAGCGATCGGCGCATTCGAGAAGGCGACGGTCGGCTGGTTCGACTTCCAGTCGAAGTCCTACCGCAAGATCCCCGTCGACGAGCAATGCGAGGTGCTGAGCGCCATCGGCGACATCCCCGTCGGCGACGGCGGCAAACCAAGCCTGCATCTCCATGCGGTGCTCGGCCTGAGCGATGGATCGGCCCGCGGCGGACATCTGCTCGAAGGCATCGTGCGGCCGACGCTCGAAATCACGGTGCTGGAGTCGCCCGGCTATCTGCGCCGGAGGAAGCGTCCTGAACTCGGCATCGCCCTGATCGACCTGGAGGCCTGATATCCGGCGCAAGATGGTTGAGTCATCAAGCGACAGGTTTTCGCTGCCTCCGGACACGCCTCCTATGGAGGCACGCACGGCCGACGCGCTGCCCGAGGACCGCGGTGCCTGGCAATACGAGCCGAAATGGGATGGGTTCCGCTGTCTCGCCTTCAAGGGCGGTGAAGCCGTCGATCTCAGGGCAAAGTCCGGCAAGCCGCTCGGCCGCTACTTTCCCGAGTTGACAGCGATGTTGCACGCTCTCGACGCCAAGGATTTCGTCGTCGACGGCGAGATCGTGATCGAGATCGAAGGCCGCGCCTCCTTCGACGCACTGCAGATGCGGCTTCACCCCGCCGAGAGCCGGATCCGCAAGCTGAGCGTGGAGACGCCGGCCCAGTTGGTCCTGTTCGACATGCTCGTCGCGGCGGGCGGCAAGAGCCTCCTCGAGAAAACACTGGTCGATCGGCGTGCGGCACTCGAGGACTTCGTGGCGAAGGCAAATACGGCCTGCCTGCGGCTCTCGCCATCCACGACGAACCTTGCGACCGCGAAACGCTGGCTGCAAGGCGCCGGGCACGGTTCGACCGACGGCATCGTCGCCAAGGCGCTGGCCGAGCCTTACCGGCCAGGCGAGCGGGCGATGATCAAGGTCAAGCGGCTGCGCACCGCCGACTGCGTGGTAGGTGGGTTTCGCTACCTGAACGGCAAGCCGCAGGTCGGGTCGCTGCTCCTTGGCCTCTACAACGAACGCGGCCTGCTCGACCATGTCGGCTTCACCTCGACCATCGGCAATGACGAGCGCGCGGCGATCACCGACAAGCTAGAGAAATTGCGCGGCGGTTCCGGCTTCTCCGGCAAGGCGCCGGGCGGACCGAGCCGCTGGAGCACCGAACGCAGCGGGAAATGGGAAGCGGTGCGGGCGGAATTGGTGGTGGAGGTCCGCTTCGACCATGTCACCGGCGGCCGCTTCCGGCATGGAACCAAGCTGCTGCGCTGGCGGCCCGACAAAGCCCCGCACCAATGCACGTTCGAGCAGATCGAGCAGCACGCCACCGTATGATGGCACCCGCTTGCTGCTCAGCGGAACTACCGGCCGCTTGAGCGGTTCCTCAAGGGAACACTAGCGTTGGAGAACGAGATGGACCCGCGCAACAAGCAACGATCGGCAAAACAGGGCGAAACCGAGGCTCCGGCCATTGAGCAGCAGGACTGGGAGGCCCTTGAGGGCAACAAGGTGCTCCCGGACAGCGTGGTTGTGGAAAACGGCGTTCCGGATACCCAGGAGACGGAGGGAACTCTTCCCGAAGAAGACGACGACAACCCCTACGAGGAGAGCGACGAAGCTTTGCCCGATGATGAGGAAGAGGACGTCCTGAAACGCGATCCCTCCAAGGAAGGAAGCCGGTTCGACGAAGTTTAATGCATGTCGCCCAAAAGTGTGCAGCGGTTTTGGGACAACGACATGCATGGGAACAAAGACCTACAGCGCGGCGCCTGAATTCGTTTCAGCGCGACGCGCTTTAGGGAACCGTGCGTAGCGTCGACCAGGCGCGCCTCAGACTTCGAGCAGCGCGTAGGGTCGGCCGGTCGGCTTCGCGACATGCATGGCAACGTTGTAGACCTTGGCGCCGCCCGGCGTGCAGCCTTCGTAGGTGCCGCGATGGGCGTGCCCGTGCACCACCGCGCTCACCTTGAAGCGGTCGATCGTTTCGCCCAGCCGGGAGGATCCCAGAAACGGGAAGATTTCCGGCGGCTCACCAAGGACCGTCTCCAGGATCGGTGCATAGTGGAGAACCACCAAGGTGCGTTTGGCGCGGACTTGCCGCATTGCGTTCTCGAGCCGCATCGCCTCGCTGACGCTTTCGGCAACCATCGCCTTGATTGCGGGTTCCCCGAAGGAGCTGAGCATTCTTGCGCCGAAACCGCCGACGAAGCCCTTCACGCCGACAAAGCCGACATCCATCAACTCCGTGGCTTGTCCATCGAGGAGATGGACGCCCGCCTTACGAAGCGTTGCCGTCACCTCCTCGACAAAACCCGACTCGTAGTCATGATTGCCAAGCACGCCGACCACGGGGATCGAGCAGGCGCGCAGATCTTCGGCAAGACGCTCGGCCTCTTTGGGTTTGCCGAGATTGGTGAGATCGCCAGCAAGAACCAGGACATCCGCCTCGCGCGAAACTTCGCCGAAGAGATCGCGATAGGAAGTCTGGGCATCCTCCTGGGCATGCAGGTCGCCTATGGCAGCGATCTTGATGGCGCCGTCGCCGTTTACATTGCTGCCTCTGGCGTTGACGCTGTCAGCCATCGCGGAATTCTCCCATGCCTCCGACACCGGCAAATCCCCATTCCTTGACGTCGATCTCATAGTCGACCTGCGACAGCAGACGGCCACGACAGATCTTCGTCCGGGACGGCGGCAGTTGCCGTTGCCTGGCAAGCCGCGCGAGCAGATCGTCGAGCAGCCAATCCGGAATGTGGCTGCGCTCGCTGGGATAGATCCAGCGGAAGTTCAGGATGTGCATCAGCAGCACTTCCCAATGGACGTCGAGATGGGCGAGCAGCCTGTGCCAATCGATCTGATCGTGCGCCTTGAGGATGGTGTGGGCGATGTCGGCGCCGTCATGCCGGCCCCGGTCCTGGATGAAGCATTTCGACCAGACGAGCTCGGTCGGGCCGACGATCCTGACCCGACTCCCCAGAAGCTCGACCTGACGGGCATGTTCCAGCCACTGGTCCTCGACCTGCATGGTGCCGTTGGCGGAGGCGAATATGACGTCGAAGAAATGCTCGCCTTCGAACACCTTCCCAAGCCACCGGTCGTCCTCGATCTCGACCCCGTAGCCGATGTCCTTGAAATGCGCGAGGATGCGCTGGCAGTCGCCGGCCTTGCAGAAAATGTCGAGGTCCTTGGTGTGGCGGACAACGCCCGTATAGGCGCTCACCGCATATGCCCCGGCGACGAGAAAGGGAATGTCGGTGGCTGCGAGCTCGCGGATCGCATTCGTATAGAAGGCCTCCGCTTCAGCGCTTTTCAGCGTCGGCTCGGCCTTGGCATCAATTACGGGAAGTGATGCCAGCACACCCGGCAACTCATCGTTCGCCATCAGCAACGCTCCGGCCTCGGACCTTTCGTCCGCCTGGTCCGATAACAGCCAGCGACCCTGCCTTGTTCCGCCATCTGGTGCGGGGACCCGTCCCGCAGTCCGGTCACTCAATGGCGGCGCCCGTGCTCGACGAGATGGAACCTGTATCGATCGCGCACGAATTCGTTGAAGAACCGCCCTTTCGACGGAGCGGCCTTGAACGCCGCATAGGTCTCGGGCTCAACCTCGTCATAGTCATAGCGGTCGCCGCTCGGGACGAACCAAACCGAAAGGATCCTCGTCGACCGGTCGTAATGCATGTTCCGTATCGCGGTGGAAGGCATGTCGGACGTCCCGCTTGCCAATGCGTAATTTCCAGGCGGCCGCGAGGTTCCGCGTTATCGGATGGTCCGGCACAGGATGAAGCCTTGCGGGCGCGGCTGCACTCCCTATCTGGCAGTTATGCCATCGACAAAAACCAGAACTGCAACGGCCCGCCAGGGCGAGCTGTTTGGCGCCGCCGAAAGTTTGCCGGAAGGTTTCCAGTACCAACCGGAGCTGATCACGCGCGACGAAGAACGCGAATTGGCCATTCGCATTGCGGGCCTGCCGTTCAAGCCCTTCGACTTCCATGGCCATCTTGCCAACAGGCAGGTCGTCGGCTTCGGCCTCCGTTACGACTACGATCGCAGCCAGGTCGTGGAGGCGGCGGCCATACCCGATTTCCTGCTTCGGCTCCGCGACAAGGTTGCGGGTCTCGCCCACCGGCCCGCGGCCGAGTTCGCGCAGCTGCTGATCAACGAGTATCGGCCGGGCGCCGGCATAGGCTGGCATCGCGACAAGCCGCAATTCGGGCTCGTCGCCGGCGTTTCCCTGCTGGCGTCCTGCAGCTTCCGGCTACGCTGCAAGAATGGAGCGGGATGGGACCGGGAGACGATCGAGGTCGAACCGAGATCCGCTTATGTCATGGATGGTCCGGCGCGGAATGAATGGGAACACAGCATTCCTCCGGTCGCGGAACATCGTTACTCGGTCACCTTCCGGACGTTGCGGCCCGGCCTATGATTGCCCGCCCGATTACGCGCCCGGCGCCGCTGCCGTCACCCGCCACACGAGTGGGCCGCAGGCAAGCTGTTCAAAGCTTGATGAGTTCTCTGGCCACGGCGATTTCCTCGTCGGCGGGAACGACAAGTACTTCTACCTTCGAATCCGGAGTGTTGATCAGCTCTTGGCCCTTCGCGTTCAACCCATCGTCGAGCGCGACACCCAGCCACGCGGCGGCCTCGCAGATCCTTTGACGGATTTGAGGCGCATGCTCGCCGATGCCCGCGGTGAACACGAGTGTGTCGAGCCCTCCAAGCGCGGCTGCGAGCGATCCGATCTCACGCCCGATACGGTAGACGAAGAAATCGATGGCACGACGTGCCGCGGCATCTTTCGACGCAAGCAGCGTCTGCATATCGCCGGAAATGCCGGATATCCCCAGCAAGCCGGAACGCTCGTAAAGCAATTCGGTCAATTGATCGGGCGACAGCTTCCGGTCCTGCAGGAGATGCAGGATCACGCCGGGATCGATGGCGCCGCAACGCGTGCTCATGAGAAGACCGTCGAGCGTCGAAAACCCCATGGTGGTGGCGGTGCTTGCCCCTGCCATCATGGCGCACAAGCTCGCTCCGCTGCCGAGATGGGCGACGATGGCCCGGCCGCTGGCACCTGGGCCGTAGCGGTCACGAAGCTTCGCGGCGATGTGGCTATAGGAGAGCCCGTGGAAGCCATAGGAGACGATGCCCTGGTCGGACATCTCATGCGGCAAGCCATAGATTTTGGCGAGTTCCGGCCGCGCCGCGTGAAAGGCCGTATCGAAACAGCCGACCTGCTTGGCTTCCGGCAGGAGCCGGCTGGCCAGATCGACGATCTCGAGGTTGATCGCCTGGTGGATCGGGGCGAGCGGCTCAAGCCCATGCAGGGCGTCGAGCGTATGCTCGTCGAGCCGAGTCGCGCGAACAAAACTCCTGCCGCCATGCACGATCCGATGTCCGACTTTCCCGACCTGGCGCAAAAGGCCGCGATCGGTGAGAAAGGACGCCACGGCTTCGAATGCCTTGGCAATATCGATCGGCCCGTCTCCCAAGCTCCGGTCGATCTCGGGCGAGACAGCCGTCGGCGCGACATGCAGTCGTGGCCGGCGCCCGATCGATGAAACGCTGCCGCGCACCAAAAGGTGAAGGTCGTCGCGCTGCTGAAACACCGCGAACTTCAGGCTTGAGGAGCCGCCGTTGAGGACGAGGATTGCACCGGTCATGGCCGGCCGGCTCCTGCCGCTTTTGCGGCGCTCGTCCTGGCGGCCTGGCGCTTCGGCATCGACGACTGCTCCCATTTCCAGCCGAGAATCTCCGGCATGTCCTGCCCATGCTCGCGGATATAGGCGTGGTGTTCGATCAGCTTGCCTTCCATGGCCTGTTTGAGGTCGACATGGGCGCCGGTTGGCCCGGGAAGACGTTCGATAACACCCAGTACGAGATGGTAGCGGTCGAGGCCGTTCAGGACGGTCATGTCGAAGGGCGTGGTTGTCGTCCCTTCCTCATTGTAGCCGCGCACGTGGATGTTGTCGTGGTTGGTTCGCCGGTAGGTCAGGCGGTGGACGGTCCATGGATAGCCATGGTAGGCGAAGATGACGGGCTTGTCGCTGGTGAACAGCGCGTCGAACTCGCGATCCGACAGCCCGTGCGGATGATGTTCCTTTGCCTGCAAGGTCATCAGGTCGACGATGTTGACCACCCGGATCCGCAGTTCCGGAGTAGCGCGTTTCAGAATTTGGACGGCGGCCAGGGTCTCGAGCGTCGGCACGTCGCCGGCGCAGGCCATGACCACGTCCGGCTCGGCCCCGTGGTCGGTCGATGCCCACTCCCATATGCCGATGCCGGCGCTGCAGTGAACTTTCGCCTCGTCGATGGAGAGCCACTGCCAGGAATTGACCTTGCCGGCGACGATGACGTTGATGCGGTTCCATGTCTTGAGCACGTGGTCGGTCACGCAGAGCAGGCTGTTGGCATCCGCAGGCAGATAGACGCGCACGACGTCCGCCTTCTTGTTCAAGGCCACGTCGATGAAGCCTGGATCCTGATGGCTGAACCCATTGTGCTCCTGCTGCCAGACGTGGCTCGACAACAGGTAGTTCAGCGAAGCGATCGGTCGTCGCCAGGGAAGCTTGCCGCAAGCGTCCAACCATTTCGCATGCTGGTTGAACATGGAGTCCACGATATGCGTGAAGGCCTCGTAGCAGGAGAAGAAGCCGTGCCGGCCGGTCAGCAGATAGCCTTCCAGCCAGCCCTGACAGGTGTGCTCGGATAGTATCTCCAGAACCCTGCCCTGCCTGCCGAGGTGGACATCCTCGGGCAGGATCTCTTCCATCCAGGCGCGTTCGGTCACCTCGAAGACATCCTGAAGCCGGTTCGAGGCCGTCTCGTCGGGACCAGCGATGCGGAAATTCCTCGCGCTTTGGTTCAACGCCATGACATCGCGCAGGAAGTTGCCCATCACACGGGTCGATTCCGCTTTGACGCCTCCGGGGTGCTTGACCGGGACGGCGTGCTCGAGCAAATCCGGCAGATCGAGAGACCGGCGCAGCAGACCGCCATTGGCATGCGGATTGGCGCCCATGCGTCTGGCGCCGCTCGGCGCGGTGGCGCGGATCGTGGACGCCGGAGCGCCCGCGGCATCGAAGAGTTCTTCGGGCCGGTAGCTCCTCAGCCATTCCTCGAGCATCTTCAGATGCGCCGGATTTTCCGCGAGACCGGAGAGCGGGACCTGGTGGGCGCGCCAGAAACCCTCGGTCTTCAGGCCGTCGACCTCCTTGGGGCCGGTCCAGCCCTTCGGGCTTCGCAGCACGATCATCGGCCATTTCGGCCGGGACGGTGCAGCCTCCGCGCCGTTTCGAGCTGCGTCCTGAATCGCCTTGATGCGATCCAGCGCATCGTCGAGCACGGCGGCCATCCGCTCATGCATCCAGGCCGGATCATCGCCCTCGACGAACAGCGGCTCATAACCATAGCCGACGAATAGCGCTCGCAGCTCTTCTTCGGGGATGCGGGCCAGAATGGTGGGATTGGCGATCTTGTAGCCGTTGAGATGCAGGATCGGCAGCACCGCCCCGTCAAGCGCCGGGTTGAGAAACTTGTTGGAGTGCCAGGACGTGGCGAGCGGCCCGGTTTCCGCTTCGCCGTCGCCGACGACGCAGGCGACGATAAGATCGGGATTGTCGAAGGCGGCGCCAAAAGCATGCGAGAGCGCATAGCCGAGCTCGCCGCCTTCATGGATCGAGCCGGGCACATCGGGCGCCGCATGGCTTGGGATGCCGCCGGGAAAGGAGAACTGCCGGAAGAGCTTCCTCATTCCGGCCTCGTCCAATTGGATATCCGGATTGATCTCGCTGTAGGTGCCCTCGAGGTAGGTGTTTGCAACCATCGCAGGTCCGCCATGACCGGGACCGCAGAGGTAGATGACATTTGCATCGCGCTGTCTGATTGCGCGGTTGAGATGCGTATAGATGAAGCTGAGCCCCGGCGAGGTTCCCCAATGGCCGAGCAGCCTCGGCTTGACATGCTCCAGCCGAAGCGGCTCGCGAAGCAGCGGATTGTCGAGCAAGTAGATCTGCCCGATGGTCAGGTAGTTGGCGGCACGCCAGTAGGCATGGATGTCTTGCATCTCCTGCTCGGACAGGCGTTTGGCGCTGGGTTGCTCGGCCATCTCTCAATCCTTCGCTGGTTCCAAGCCGACCTTCGGTTGAAGCACAACGCGTCGGTGCCCGCACCGGTTCATGCCGGTCGCTACAAAGGTCGGCCACCGCCGATCTATCCGGCAAGCGAGGAACAGGCTTTGATCTATCGCAAATGCCCGGCGTCATCGGCCGTAAGTGCAGAAGCGTGCCAGGCAAACTGTCTCTGGTTTTGGCAGGTCAGTCTGGACACGCGCGATCGAGTGGCGGCTCGATAAGCTCGACGCGTATGCTGCCTTCTTTCGGATGCGGAAAGCTGCGAACGCGGATCAGCGGTCAAGGCCGAATTTCGTGGAACGTTATCGGCGAGGAGTTCGTTCCCTCATCGACACGGATCGAGCGGCGGGCTTTGCAAAGCGATAGGAGATTGCCATGAAAGTCGGCAACTGCATGACGAGGGACGTCAAAATCGCAAATCCCGACCAGCCAATTCGAGACGTAGCGCAGATGATGTCCAGCCTCGATGCCGGCGTGATGCCTGTTGGTGACAACGACCGGCTGGTCGGCATGATCACCGACCGCGATATCGTGGTCCGCGGCGTAGCGCTGGGCAACGGGCCTGACACCAAGGTGCGTGACGTCATGAGCGTTGGAGAGGTCAGATATTGCTTCGATGACGAAGACATCGAGCATGTACTTGCGAATATGGGCGACTTGCAGGTGCGCCGACTTCCCGTTCTCAATCGAGACAAACGGCTTGTCGGGATCATTTCCCTTGGCGACCTCGCGAAGAGCGGAGAATCGGCAGAAGCCGGAGAGGCTTTGGGCAGCATATCGGTGCCTGGCGGGCAACATTCGCAAACTACCCATTGATCCAGGATGCCGGATCGCCGGAACGTCAGGCCTTCGCGGGGCGTTGGCCGACGCTGGGTGCCATCCAGTCGTGCCGCCTAGGCCCCGATGCTCTCGGGCCACAACGCCTTGAAGTCCTTGGGCAGGCTATCGCGCACCTTCGCCGACTGCCCCAAATCGATGTGATGGGCGACTGCCTTGAATACCGTCCTGGCCGCGTGGTTGGCGTTTACCGGTCGTCCGGACTCCAAGCCTTCAGCGATGGTGTTGAAGAACTCTTCGACCGAGCGATTCCGGTTCGGCAAATTGGACGGCTGGTATTGGTCGTAATATGCACCGCGGATCAGGAGCGGTAGCTCCGCGCCCAGATTGGCTCCCAGTTCCGCGGGCAGCCTGTCGCGTAAAGCACGCAGAACCACACCAAGCGCATGCCATGCAAGTTGCCGATCCGGACCGAGGTCATCCATGATCTCATTCAACCAGATATTGGTGATCTGGACTGTCTTGTCGAAAACCTCGAGGCCGTTTGCGCTCATCGTAATCTCCCAGACAAAAGCGCCCCACGCACCCTTGCTTTGGTTGGAACGTCCGGCTGAGGCTATTGTTTCGTCCATCCGGTCGATTGCCTGAACTCTGCGCAAATCGATTGTGGGAAGGCGCTCGCCGATGGCGCGGTCGGACAGCCAGGCAGTAGCGAAGACCCAACCCTCGGCGTGAGATGCGGACGTACTTTCGGAGCTAAGGATCAATTGCGTCCCTGACGCGTTGCCACCTTTTAAGGACGCGGATCGGCCGTCCCCAGCCGAGAAAGGAGAAGGCGATGCCGGACAAGAAAACCATCGAGAAGGCGCGACAGGACAAGCGTGAAGGCAAGTCGCCGAGCACGCAAGCAAGCGAGTTCGTGCGCGAGGAGATTGACGAGATTCGCCGCGGCAAGCACGGCGCGCGCTCCACAAAGCAAGCGATCGCCATCGGCCTTTCGGAAGCGCGCCGCGCCGGGGTCGACCTGCCCCCGCCAAAGAAGGGCAAGGTCAAGGAGAGCACGCGCAAAAGCGCTGAATACGCATACGAAGTCGGCCAGGGCGAACGCAAACCCAAGCGCCGGCCGAAAGTTTCGAAGGCCGTGTCCGAGGTCCTTCAGGATGAACCGAAAAGCAGCGCATCTCATGAGGCGCTGTCACGGCAAACCAAGAGAGCGGCTTCGCGCCGGACCGCCGGTGAACGGTCGGCCGCTGCTAAAAAAGCGGCCGAGACGAAAGGCGCAGCCGGGCGCTCGGCGGCCGCACGGAAAGCCGTAGAGACCAAGGGCGCTCAAGGCAGGAAGCAAGCGGCGAAGAAGGCGGCCAGAACCCGCGCGAGCCGCAGCTAGCTCCCGGCCATCCAGATACGCCTTCACGGACGATCCTGTCGGTGATGCGGTAGCACCATCGAACAAAAAAGGGACGCATCCGCGGAACAAGTGGCGGGGACCTCAGTTAATGCATGTCGCCCAAAGGTGCGCAGCGGTTTTGGGCGAACGACATGAATCGAACGAAGAAAAGACTTGAAGTGCGTCCCCTGAATCCTTTTCTGCGCGACACGCTTTAGGTATCCTGTCCATTGAATGATGCCCAGCACAAAGTGTCCACGGGCCTTACCAGATAAGCTCTTGCCGCACATGATGAGATCAAGTGTTCTCCCTCGGCAAATCTAGGCGAACGCTGTCGCTATTCTGGATATTCGCGGCTCTGTCCGGCTGCGCGGGAGGCGTGCTTGACCCGCAAGGCCCGATCGGCGCGGGCAACCGCACGATCCTCTTGAACTCGCTGGCGGTCATGCTGGTCATCGTCATTCCGACGCTGGTGGCGCTGCTTTTGTTTGCCTGGATGTTCCGCGCCTCCAACCGCAACGCCCGCTACGATCCGGAATTCACCTATTCGGGCCGCATCGAGCTGATCGTCTGGTCGATCCCGACGCTCACCATCCTCTTCCTTGGCGGGTTGATCTATTACGGGTCCTACCATCTCGATCCGCGCCGGCCGATCGCCTCCAGCCAGCCGCCGCTCGACATCCAGGTCGTGGCGCTCGACTGGAAGTGGCTGTTCCTCTACCCGGACCAGGGCGTCGGAACGGTCAACCAGCTGGTCATCCCGGCCGGCGTGCCGGTGCGTTTCAAGCTGACCTCGGCCAGCGTGATGAACACCTTCTTCGTGCCGCAGCTCGGCAGTATGGTCTATGTCATGAACGGCATGCAGACCGAAGTTAATCTGCAGGCCGACCGAGAGGGCGACTATCTCGGCCTGTCGGCGCATTTCAGCGGCGACGGCTTTTCGGACATGAATTTCCGCGTGCGGGCGATCCCGGCCGACGCCTTCGCCAGCTGGGCCTCGTCCTTGCATAGCGGCGGCGTGCTCAACGCCAGCGCCTATCGCGAGCTTGCCCGGCAGAGCATCAACGTGCCGCCGTCCTCCTTCGGCCATGTGCAGCCAGGCCTGTTCGACGCAATCGTGCGGCAGACGCTGCCGCCAGGCCCGGGACCGACTGAGGCCGCCGCCGGCGAGGCGCAGTTGAGCCCGAAGGCCGAGCCGAAGGCGGGAACGACGCCCGCGGCTCAACAGCCCAAAGTGGGAGGATGACGATGCTCGGCAAGCTCGACTGGTCGGCCGTTCCCTTCGATCAGCCCATCCCGCTGGGTGCTGCCCTCATCGTCTTTCTGGCGGCCGCCGCGGTGCTGATCTGGGTAACGGTCAAAGGCTACTGGCCCTATCTCTGGCACGAGTGGATAACCTCGGTCGACCACAAGCGCATCGGCGTCATGTATATCGTGCTGGCGGCGCTGATGCTTTTTCGCGGCTTCGTCGACGCCGTCATGATGCGCACCCAACAGGTGATGGCGATACACGGGCCCGGCTACCTGCCGCCGGAGCATTACGACCAGGTGTTTTCGGCGCACGGCACAATCATGATCTTCTTCGCCGCGATGCCGTTTGTGATCGGGCTGATGAATTTCGCCGTGCCGCTGCAGCTCGGCATCCGCGACGTCGCCTTCCCGACGCTGAATTCGGTCAGCTTCTGGCTGACGGCGACCGGGGCGCTGCTCGTCAACATCTCGCTCGTCGTCGGCGAGTTCGCGCGCACCGGCTGGCTGCCCTATGCGCCGCTGTCGGAGACGGCCTACTCGCCCGGTGTCGGCGTCGACTATTATCTGTGGTCGATCCAGATTTCCGGCGTCGGCACACTGCTCACCGGCGTCAACCTGGCGACGACCATCCTCAAGATGCGCGCGCCCGGCATGGGGTATCTGCACATGCCGATGTTCTGCTGGACCTCGCTCGCCTCCAACCTGCTGATCGTCGCGGCCTTCCCGATCCTGACCGCGACGCTCGCCATGCTGACGCTCGACCGTTACCTCGGCTTCCACTTCTTCACCAACGAAGCCGGCGGCAACCAGATGATGTTCATGAACCTCATCTGGGCGTGGGGGCATCCCGAGGTCTATATCCTGGTGTTGCCCGCCTTCGGGATCTATTCCGAGATCTTCTCGACCTTCTCGTCGAAGCCGCTGTTCGGCTACCGCTCCATGGTCGCGGCGACGCTGTTCATCTGCATCGTCTCCTTCATGGTCTGGCTGCACCACTTCTTCACCATGGGCGCCGGCGCCGACGTCAACGCCGCCTTCGGCATCGCCACCTCGGTCATCGCCGTCGGCACCGGGGTCAAGATCTACAACTGGCTCTTCACCATGTATGGCGGGCGCGTGCGCTTCGACACGCCGATGCTGTGGTCACTGGCCTTCGTCACCACCTTCATCATCGGCGGCATGACCGGCGTGCTGCTCGCCGTGCCGCCGGCCGACTTCATGCTGCACAATTCGCTCTTCCTCGTGGCGCACTTCCACAACGTCATCATCTCGGGCGTTCTGTTCGCCGCCTTCGCCGGCTTCACCTACTGGTTCCCGAAAGCCTTCGGCTTCCGGCTGCACGAAGGCTGGGGCAAGGCCGCGTTCTGGTTCACGCTTGCCGGCTACGTGCTGGTCTTCGTGCCGCTCTACATCGTCGGCCTGCTCGGCATGACGCGCCGCCTCCAGCACATCGACATGGACCTGTGGACGCCGTGGCTGGTGGTGGCGGCCTTCGGTATTGCGGTGATGATCGTCGGCGCCGCGTGCCAGGTCGCGCAACTCGTCGTCTCGATCAGGCATCGCGAAGCGCTGCGCGACGAGACGGGCGACCCCTGGGACGGCCGCACGCTGGAATGGTCGACGTCCTCGCCGCCGCCTTTCTTCAACTATGCGCGGCTGCCTTATGTCGAGAACGAGGAGCCCTACTGGACCGTCAAGCAGCGGGCGCTGGATGGGCAAGCCCCGGCCGAAAACGAAAGCTACGAGCCGGTCGAGATGCCGCGCAACAGTCCGACCGGCTTCGTCACCGCCTTCTTTGCCACGCTGATCGGCTTCGCGCTGATCTGGCATATCTGGTGGCTGGCGATCGTCGGCTTCCTCGGCGCCTATGCCACCTTCGTCGTCTTCGCCTGGCGCGAGCATGGCGACTACGAGGTCCCCGCGGACGAGGTCGAGCGCATCGACCGCGATGGCAGGGCCGCGCAGCTTGCCTGGATACATAAGCGGGAGCGCGTGGCATGAGCGACATCGCAGCCGGCAGCGCGGTGCGCGAACCGTATCGGCCCGGACAGCACGACGGGCACGGTCATGGCCTGTTCTCGGCGACCGGCCATGGCCAGGGCGGCCCGGCCTCGAAATTCGTCACGGTTGCCTACGGCTTCTGGATCTTCCTTTTGTCCGACATCATCATGTTCTCGGCCTTCTTCGCGTCCTTCGCCGTGCTGTCCCAGGCGACGGCCGGCGGGCCGGCCGGCAAGGAGCTGTTCGAGCTCAACCGCGTTGCGGCCCAGACGGGGCTTCTGCTCACCTCGAGTTTCACCGGCGGCCTTGCGACGCTCGCGACCCATCGCCGGTCGATGGCGGCCACCCAGTTCTGGCTGCTCGTCACCGGCCTGCTCGGCGCTGCCTTCCTGTTCCTGGAGGTACAGGAGTTCGTGGCGATGGCGCACGAGAATGCGGGGCCCTCGCGCAGTGCCTTCCTCTCCGCCTTCTTCGCCCTCGTCGGCTGCCATGGTACCCATGTCGGCCTCGGCCTGCTCTGGCTCGGCACCATGATGGCGCAGCTCTGGGTGAAGGGTTTTCGGCCGGACTTGTTGCGGCGGCTGCACTGCTTCGGCCTGTTCTGGCACGCGCTCGACATCATCTGGATCGCCATCTTCACCCTGGTTTATCTGCTGGGAGCATCGCCATGAGCGACATTGAAAGTCGGATCGAAGAAGAGCTCGACCGCCGCGATTCAGCGCCGGGCGAAGAGCGCATCACCGAACACGAGCTGGCGGGAGGGCTTTCGGGCTATCTGCTCGGCTTCGGCCTGGCAATCCTGTTGACCATCGCCTCTTTCCTGGCGGCGCAAACCGGCCTGATCTACCAGCCGGCGGTGATCTCGGCTCTGGTGGTGCTAGCCATCGCGCAGATGGGCGTGCATCTCGTCTTCTTCCTGCACCTGACCACGGGGCCCGACAACACCAACAACGTGCTGGCGCTCGCCTTCGGCGTGCTGATCGTCGCGCTCGTCGTGATCGGCTCGGTCTGGATCATGGCCCATCTCAACGTGAACATGGCTCCGATGAGCGCCCATCAGGCCGAGATGATGCCTTAAAGCGCGTCGCGTCGAAACGGATTCAGGCGACGCGCTTTAAGTCTTTGTTTTTATGCATGTCGTTTTCCCAAACCGCTGCACACTTTGGGCGACATGCATGAACCGGGATTGCGCCGGGGCGCTTTGCAGAGCGGCCAACTTCATCAGTTGGCCGTTCGCGGCCGCCATCAGTTTTCGACGGCCATGCCGCCGAGCAGGCGCAGCCCGGTTTCGTATCTTTGCGGCGAGGCGCCTGCATGATGCGCCTGCCGCAGATTGTCCGTCAGGTCCGCCTCCTTGACCCGCCTCGCCAGCGGATTCGAGGCGGCGCGGCAAATGAAACCCTGCTCACTATCGTCGAGTCGTCTCGTCAGGGCATCGACCGCCGCCACGACGGGAAGGCTGAAGCCTGCCGCCTCCAGCCGATCCAGTGTCCAGCCCTCGCCTTTCTCCACCACGTCGTGCAGATAGGCGACGGTCTTTTCGTCGAGCGTCTCGACTGCGTTGGCGACGCGCCTGACATGTTCGATATAGGGTTGGCCGGTCTTGTCTTTCTGGCCGCGATGAGCCTCTTCAGCGATCTTGGCCGCGCGATAAAGCATGATCCTCCCCAGTGCTGACTTCAGAGTTCGCCTCGAGAGGGCAGCCGAGGCCGGCTTGCTCGGGCTTGATGCTCGGCTTGCCGGCGCGCTTTTCGCGGGAGAGCGAGAACTGCGCGCCATGCATTACGAACATTGGCAGCGCATGAATGTTCCCGCGCACAAGCGATTTTCGGGTTCGGCCCGGCGACGAGGCAGCGAGCGGCGCGATAGGCCCTGCATACCCGTTAGGGGCAAAGCATGTCGTGAGATTGTTCGAGCGAACATTTCGCTCGCAAGACCGTTTAGGGGTATGGCCGGCGCACAAACCTCGTTATCAAACACTCGACCGCAGTCAGGATGCGTCACAGTGTTCGGCGGTTCTGGCTTTCTTGGGCGAAGAATCGTCAAGCACCTCTTGAACCACGGGCTTGTCGTGCGCTCGGCTTCCCGCCATCCCGGACGTGCGGGACGGAAGCAGGCTCATCACGAGCTCTTTAGCGCGGTCAAAGCCGACATCCTCGACCGAAGCCAAATTGCCGCGGCCGTTTCGGATGCAAGCACGGTCGTAAACGCAGTCAGCCTCTATTCCGAACATGGAGGCGTTACTTTCGAGCGCGTCCATGTCGAGGCTGCTTCCCAGTTGGCGGACGCGGCGCGGCGAGCCGGCGCCGAACGATACATCCAGATATCCGGCATCGGTTCCGACTCACGCTCGCGGTCCAGTTACATCAAGGCGCGGGGGCAAGGTGAAGAGGCCGTCGACGTCGGATTTCCGGGCGCGACCATCGTCCGCCCCGCGGTGATGACCGGACGGGACGACGCCTTTTTGACGACGATCACGAGATTGTTGCGCATCCTTCCTGCATATCCGCTGTTCGGCAACGGCGACACCCGTCTCCAGCCGGCATCCGTTGAAGACGTTGCGGAAGCCATTGCGCGCATCGCGTCCGCAGGTGCCGACGCCCGTCTGTTCGAGTTCGGTGGGCCGCGTGTCTACACCTATCGAGACCTGGTGCTGGAAGTTGCCCGGCTGCTTGGCATCAGGACACGATTGGTGCCCGTTCCGTTTGTCTTTTGGCACGCACTCGCCACTTTCGGCGAGTTCGTCCCCGGCGTGCCGCTGACGCGCAACCAGGTCGAGCTCATGCAGATCGACAATGTTGCGGATACTCGACTGCCGGGACTCCGCGATCTCGGGATAGAGCCTCATGACATCGATCAGGTGTTGCGATCGGCCTGAGAGCAGCCGTGATGAGAACTGATTTCCAAAGGAGTATGACCATGGCCAGATGCGACCAGTGCGGCAACGACTACGACAAGTCCTTTCAGCTACATCTGGGAGGAGAAACCTACACATTCGACAGCTTCGAATGCGCGATCCAGAAGCTCGCGCCTATCTGTCCCCATTGCCAGGTCCGCATCATTGGGCATGGCGTCGAGCAAGGCGACATCATCTACTGTTGCGTCCACTGCGCGGAGCAGGAAGGCGCTGATGCGCTTACCGATCGTGCTCCTTGAATCGTCGGCGACACAGGCTGACAGTTCCGCGACGTCGCTGCGCACACGACGGCTTTTTTTGCGTCGCTCCCGGCTGCATGAGCCATGACTGAGCTGCGCGGCCGGTCCAGATTTGTCGGAACGTTTTTGCCGCAGGTTCATTGGGCGTTGGTCAGCGCTTCAGCGAGCGCACCCAATTTTTCCGGGAGAACGCCATGAAAGTGCAAGAGTGTATGACCAGGAACGTGCGGATTGCGACACTGGAAGCAAGTCTGCGTGATGTTGCCCAAGCGATGGCCGTTCTGGACGCGGGGCTGATCCCCGTTGCCGACAACGGCCGATTGGTCGGCATCGTGACTGACCGGGATATCGCCATCCGGGGCATCGCCGCGGGAATGGAACCTGACACCCCCGTGCGCGATGTCATGTCGACTGACGTCAAATTTTGCTTCGAGGATGAGGAAGTCAGTGCCGTCCTTCAGGACATGGGCGATATCCAGGTGCGGCGCTTTCTGGTGCTCAACAGGGACAAACGGTTGGTGGGCATCGTCTCGCTCGGCGACCTCGTCGGAAACGGCGAAGCGACCCATGCTGGAAAAGCGCTTGAAGGCATCTCTCAAGCTGGCGGTCAACACTCGCAAGCAGCAGCTCACTGACAGCGCCAGGCTGCTCAGCCTGGAATTGTGGCCAGATCGATCTCGGTGATGTGCCAGCGGCCAAGATTTGCGGTGTAGAGCTTGTCGCCCTTGAAGGCGATGTTGGTGGGGTGAGCCAGCGTGGTCGCCGCCGGATCCTCGATCAGCACTTCGAGGCCTCGCTCCTTTCGCCAGCGATAGATCCGGCTCGGCTCGTAGCATGAGATGAACAGCGAGCCGTCGGGAGCGAAGGCGACGCCATCCGGAACATTGCGCACGTCTTCGACGACGACCTGCCGAGCCCCTGCGCTGCCGTCGCCGAGGATCGGCACATGACTGATGCAGGACGCGTTGCTTTCCACCACGTAGAGGCCGTTGCCGTCCGGCGCCATGGCCATGCCGTTGGCGAACGACATGACTTCCCGGCACCACAGGCCGCCCTCGCCCGTCTTGAGATCGTAGCGGAAGATGCCCGAGCGATTGCCCTCGCCGACGCTGTCCGAAACGAAGAGCCAGCCTCTCGTCTCGTCGACGACCGGATAGTTGGGCACGCGGATGCCGGACGAGGCAAAGCGCTCCATGTAACCCGTCGCGGCGTCCCAGCGGAAGATCGCGGCATGCCTGAGATCGCACGCGAAACAGTTGCCGGCGCTGTCGAAGGCAATGCCGAGCAGAAACCCATCCGTGCCGCCCATGCGCTCGACCGAGCTGCCGTCGGCGGCAAGCCTCAGGAGATCGCCGTTTTCGGTGCCGCACCAGATCGATCCATCGCGGTGGACAGCAACACCTTCCGGATGCGCGACGCGCGGATTGGTGAAGATGCCGTCGAAGAAGGTGCGCGCGGCGGACATGTCGAGCAACGGCTTTGCCATGGAGCGCTCCTCAGCTTGTAACAGGCGATCTCTGCATGCCGATCAAGCGCTCGACCATCGCGCGATCGGCGGCGAGGATCTCGGCAATCAGAGCGCCACGCTCCTTCGCGCTGACGAATTCGAGACGCCGCAAACCGAGCGGGTCGATGCGGTTTCTTAACGTAGCGAGCGTATCGCTGGACGGCACCGGCACCTCCCGGCAACCGGCATCGAATGTTACGGTAAATCCGGTGGCGTCGCGGATCTGCTGGCGGGTAACGCCCGGCATGGTTTCGATGACGGTCAATTCCCTCGATGTCTGGTCGAGCCGGAAGACGCAGAGGTCGGTGAAGACCAGCGCCTTGCCGGTGCGATAGCCCATCGGCTCCCGCTCGGCCGGCGTCAGCAGCCCGCGCGCCGAACTCACGATCTCGACCTCATGCACCAGCGACTGGACCGAATGGCGGGGGATATAGAGCAAATAGTCGCGGTGCATGTTGGCGACGTCGGCCATGCCGCCCTGTCCGGGCAGCCGCAACAGGCTGCCGCTCGGTTTGCGCAGCGCGATAGTGTTGACGCGGCCGCGCCGGTCGACTTGTGCCGCGCCGACGATCTCATGCGTCACCGCGCCGGCCTGGTAGTAGGTCGAATAGGTGTCGTCGCCGCCGGCATGCGCCGCCGCCGTCTCGCAATCGAGGCTTTCTATCAGCGAGAGCACCATCGGGCTCGGCGCGATGTCGAGATGGCCGCAGCTCATCGTCGCGATGAACATATCCGGCGCATGCGTCGCCTTGGCCAGCCGGTAGGCGACGTTGGCGAGCGGCGACACCGCGCCGGCGCTGGCGAAGCTCTCATTGTCGAATTCGGTGGCGATCCGCGCGGTAATGACCTCGTCGATGGATGCCTCCTTGTCGCCATGCGCGAGCGCAGGCATCGCAAGAACCGTCTCCGTGCTGACTTTCGCCGCTTTCCGGAGCCGCTCCGACAGGCCGCCCGAAGGCAGGCGGAGCTTGTCCGACAAGGCTGTGTCCTTCGCCGCGAATGCCTCCGACAATCCCTGATAGTCGGTGACGTAGAACGGCAGGCACGAGGCCGGATAAGCGCCGCCCGGCGCCAGGGCTATGGCCGAAACCTGATTGCGGGTGAGGATGCTCTGGCGGCCGTCCTGCCGCAGCGCTCCGACCGGCACGATCTCTTCGACGGTGACCAGCACCTTGCGCGCCGCGCCCGCCATGGCGAAGTCCAGCGCCCGCGGCCCGATGATCTGCACATTGCCGCTTGCATCGGCGCGCTGGGCATGGACGACGAATGTATCGAGCCTGAGCGGCGGGACAAATCCGGTATCGGTTCCGGCAAGCGGATCGGGTCCGGCTGTCGCATTCGCCATGCGCGCCAGCATGTCGGATCCCTCTGGAAGCTGGAACGGCATCGACGGCAGGTTCTGCTGTGCCGCCCGCAATGCCTGGATCATGGCCAGGGCCGTCCAGTCGCGAACGGGGATTGCGCCGCTCTCGGCAGCGGCGCGGAACTTCGGCGGCAGCCCGAAGATGTCGAGGCTGGAGAAGCAGAGGTCTATTTCCGCCACCGCATCCGCCTCGAGCAGCAGCTCGAGCGGCAACCCGCCGGCCCAGCAAATATAGCGCAAGTCCTTGATGCCGGACCTCGCTATCGCGCGCAGCAGCGCGACCGGCAGCCGGGCGAAATGATGGCCGCCGACCCCGAAGGCATCGCCGTGGCCGACCATCGCCGCCAGCCCCTCGACATCGGTGAATTGAGGCCGGTTCGACTTGACCAAGGAGACTGACCTGCGATCTGTCACAGCGTGGATGCCTCGATGCGGTAGCGGGTCACGAACGGTTTTTCGGGCGAGAATTCCAGCGCCGTCGCAATGCCGGATTGCGCGATCGGATTGCCGGCCAGCGCGGTCGCCGGACCGAGTCCGAAGGGCGAGCAGATCGGCTCGATGCCGATGGCGACGTGACGCCTGTTCCAGGGCGCCGCCTTGCGCCCGCGATTGGAATACCAAAGCAGCAGGCTTGGGAAATGCTCCTTTTGCCAGGACAGCTGCACCCGGTAGCCGTCCTCATGGTTGGCGAGCGCCGCCGTGCCGTCCAGCCCCTCGATTTGCAGCAGCTCTTCCGTGTCGGCGTCCAGTGGCAAGCGAGAGGCGTCAGTCACACCGCCGGCGCGCGCGGGCACCGAGGCGAGGTCAGTGAAGGATTTGTTTCGGGCAAACAGCGCCGCGCCGGGTTCGACATCGTGCGGATAGGTGCGGCCTTCGTCGAAGCCGCCAAGCTCCAGCGTGGCGGCGCCCGTCTCGAACGGCAGCCGGAACACCGGATGCAGCCCGATCGGCAGCCGGCAGTCACGGCGGACGACGACCTTGAATTCAATGTCGATGGCCGGCGCCGACGGATCGGGCCTCACCGTCCGCTCGACACGCTCGACCGGGCTTGCCTCAGGATAGGCAAGCGCCAGCGATAGCGATCCGCGCTCGCTGTCGCGCCAGGTCCAGTCATGGTTGGAGCTGTGGCCATGGACTTCTTCGTCCGGCGCCGGCGGGCCCATGACGCGCACCCAGCTCTCGGGCCATCCCTCGGCTGGCACCGAATAGCCGAAGGGCACACAAGGCCATTCGCCGCGCAGCCTGCGCAGAATGCCAGGCAGCATCTCGGCCCCCGGCTCGTTGGACCAGGGCGCGATGTGCATCGGCGCGACCTGCCGGCCATCGGCCAGCAGGAAGGTGACCGGCGCCAGCATCGCGCCGAGCCGCTGCACGGTCAGCGCGCCATGTGCCCAGCCCAGGCCGCGATAGTCGTCGCCGGCGTTCACGGCGCAGCCTTCTTAGCCTTTGTCGTGCTTTTGTCGGCGAACTCCCTGATGCGCCGCTGGCCGATCTCGCTGCGGTAGAGGCCGCCCAGAATGTCGCGCTCCATGGCGAGGCCTTCGGCCAGATCGCCCGACAGCGCATGCGCCGTCAGCGCTTTCAGGCCTTCGATCGCCGCGGCCGGCTCGGCGGCGATCATCCCGGCCAATTCCAGCGCGCGCGGCATCAGGGCGTCGACATCGACAATCTCGTTGACCAGGCCGGCACCGACGAATTCGGAAGCCGGCACGATGGCGCCTGTCATCAGCAGAAGATTGGCGCGGTTGCGGCCGAGCTTGGCGACGCTGCGTTGCGTGCCGCCGCCGCCGGGGATCAGCCCGAGCTTGATCTCCGGCAGGCCGAGCTTCGCGAACTGGTTGGCGATCACGAGATCGCAGCACAGCACCAGCTCCATGCCGCCGCCCAACGCGAAGCCGTTGACCGCCGCGATCACCGGCTTGCGGTTGTTCTCGATCGCCGCGTACATGCGCGTGCCCGCCGCCTGGAACGTGTCGAACTCGGCAGCCGTCTGGGCGGCGTATTCCTTGATGTCGGCGCCGGCCATGAAGCCGCGCCCCTCGCCGGTTACCACGATCACGCCGACGCCCGCATCTGCCGACAGCGCCTCGAACACCTCGGTGATCTCGCCCTGCATCAGCCGGTTCATGGCGTTGAGCTGATCGGCGCGCCGGAAAGTGACGATCGCGACACGGCCAGAGGTCTCGACCGTGAGTGTCCGGTAGGTGCTCATCGTCAGGCCGCGTCCACGGTCATGTCACCGGACGCTTCGAGCGCGGCGATCTCATCCTTCGACAGGCCGAGCTCGGAGAGGATCTCGCGCCCATGCTGGCCGACCAGAGGCGCCGGCCGTTCGATGGTCGCGGGCGTCTCGCTCATCTTGACAGCCGGCGCCACCACCCGCACCTTGCCGCCGCGCGGATGATTATAGCTGGTGATCATGCCCATATGCGTGACCTGCGGGTCTTCCGCCGCGCTGCGGATATCCTTCACCTCGGCGCACCAGATGTCGGCCTTGAGCAGCCTAGCCAGCAGATCCTGCGTGGCGAATTTCTTGGTCTCGGTATTGACCTTCTCGAAGACCTCGTCGCGCTTGTCGAACAGCGTCTTCAAGTCGTCATAGACGGCGAGCTGCGGCGCCTCCAGCACCTCGTAAAGCGTCTTGAACGGGCTCATGGCGATCGACACGTAGCCGCCGTCCCTTGTCTCGTAGATGCCGAACGGCGCCTGCATGCCGGGATGGCCGATGCCGGAATTCGGCCGCACGAAATCCTCGCCGAGATTGAGCACGGCGACATATTCCTGGTTGAGATGCGCCAAGAGGCCGGCCAGCAGATTGACCTCGATCTTCTGGCCCTTGCCGGTCTTCTCGCGATAGTAGAGCGCCGACAATATGCCGTAGACCATGTTCATGGCGCCGATCTGGTCGGCGAGGCCGGCGCCGGCGGGAACCGGAGCCTGGTCGCCGCGGCCGGTGTTGGCGATCAGCCCGGCAAGTCCCTGGATCAGCATGTCCTGGCCGGGGCGCTCGACGTAAGGCCCCTCCTCGCCATAGCCCGAACCCGAGCAGTAGATGATACGCGGATTGACGGCCTTGAAGTCCTCGTAGCCATAGCCGAGCTTGGCCAGCACGCCGGGGCGGAAATTCTGCACCACCACATCGGCGGTCCGGGCCATCTCCATGATGATGGCACGCACCCTGCGGCTTTTCAGGTTGAGCGCGATCGAGCGCTTGTTGCGGTTCCAGGCGAGGAAGTTCGGGCTCTCGGAGCCGCCCACCCATTTGGCGAAGAAGGTCATGCCGCGGAACATGTCGCCGGCGCCGGCGCGCTCGATCTTGATGACATCGGCGCCCATGTCGCCAAGCAACTGCGTGGCGAACGGCCCTTGCAACAGATGGCTGAAATCGAGGATGCGGACGCCTTCGAGGGCCTTGTTCATTTCAATTCTCGTTTCGTGTTTCAGAGCAGTTCGGGAACGTAGCGCGGCGCGGCGGTCAGCCCGCCGTCGACGCGCAGGTCGGTGCCGGTGGTGAAGCCGGCCGCATCGGAAGCCAGATAGACGGCGGCCTCGGCCACTTCGGAAGGCTCGCCGATGCGGCCGAGCGGATGCATCTTGATCCAGGCCTTGGCGAGGTTGCCGCCGATCTCCTTGATCAGCCTGTCGTTCATCGGCGTGTTGATGGTGCCGGGCGAGATCGAATTGACGCGGATGTTCAGCGGGCCGAACTCGACCGCCATCTGGCGCGTCATCGCCATCACCGCGCCCTTGGCGCCGGCGTACGCAGTCCAGCCGTCGAGGCCGATATGACCCTGCGCGGAGGCCATGTTGATGATCGAGCCCGACTTCTGCGCGATCATGTGCGGCAGCGCGTATTTGCAGCCGCGGAACACGCTGGTCAGGTTGACCGCGATCAGCCGGTGCCATTGCTCGTCGGTCATCTCGTGCACCGGCATGCCGCCGATGGCGATGGCGGCGTTGTTGACCAGGATGTCGAGGTGTCCGGTCTTCTTGACCGCGCCGTCGATGAGGCCGGCGATATCGGCTTCCTGCGAGACGTCGCAATGGACATAGTCGGCAAGGTGGCCGGCCGCGCGCAGTGCGGCCGCGAAAGCCTCGCCGGCACCGTCGGCGATGTCGCCGAGGAAGACATGCGCCCCTTCCCGCGCCATCGCCTCGGCGATCGCGTGGCCGATGCCGTCGGCGGCGCCGGTGATGACGGCGGTTTTTCCTTCAAGACGAGCCATGTCAGCCTCCATTCGCGCGCCGGCGCTTCGCCTCGTCGAAGGCGACCGCGGCGATGATGATCATGCCGGTGATGACCAGCTGCCATTCGGTCGGCAGCCCAAGCCCGCGCAGGCCGTTGGACAGGAACTGCAGGATCAGAACGCCGAGCGCCATGCCGGTCAGGCTGCCTATGCCGCCGGCGAGGCTCACCCCGCCGAGCACGGTCGCGGCGACAACCTGGAATTCGAAATTGAGCCCTGCCGTATGCTGCGCCGAGCCGACACGCGCCGCCAGGATGATGCCGGCAACCGTCGCCAGCAGCGAACTGATGATGAAGCAGATGAACTTGACGCGCCGCACGTCGTAGCCCGCCAGCCGCGCCACTTCCTGATTGCCGCCGACGGCGTAGATCTGCCGCCCGAACGGCCGGTGCTGCATCATGTAGCCGAAGGCGGTAAGCAGCACGATGGCGATGACAGCCGAATACGGGATGATGTTGAACAGGCGCCCGTCCGACAGCGCGATGAAGCTGTCGAGGCTGGCGTCGTCGGGGATCGCGCGCTGGCCGGTATAGAGATAGACGCCGCCGCGCATGATGAACATCGTGCCCAGCGTCACGATCAGCGAGTTGATGCCGGCATAGGCGGTGAGGTAGCCGTTGACCACACCGGTGATGAGGCCGAACAACAGCGCAACGCTGACGCCGGCCAAAAGCGAATTGGTGTCGTTCATGACGATGATCAGCGGCAGCGCAATCGTCGCCAGCAGCGAGCCGATCGAGATGTCGACCTCGCCGGAAATGAAGACGATGGCGCAGCCGATGCCTGCGGTGAGCGCGAGCGAGGCCTGGCCAAGTACGTTGGTCATGTTGCGCACGGAGAGGAAATTCTCGACCGTGGCGGAAAAGAACACCAGCACCAGGACGAGGCAGACGAGCAGCGCCAGTTCCTGCCTGGCGAAGAGCCGCGCCAGCATGGAGGGCTCAGCTTTTGCAGAAGCTGTGCTTGTAAGGCTCATCGCTTCTCCCCTTCAAAGGACTGAACGCAGGAAATGCCGCCGCGAGGCACCATGGTCTCACCCGATCGCCGCATTGAGGATCTTTTCCTGCGTAGCTTCCTCGCGCGACATGATCGCGGTCAGGCGGCCCTCGCACATCACCGCGATCCGGTCGGCGAGACCGAGCAGTTCGGGCATCTCTGACGTCATCATGACGACCGCCAGGCCTTCGCCGGCAAGCCGGTCGATCAGCGCGAAGATTTCCGACTTGGCGCCGACGTCGATGCCGCGTGTCGGCTCGTCGACGACGATGACCTTCAGGCCGCGCATCAGCCAGCGCGAGATCAGCACCTTCTGCTGGTTGCCGCCCGACAGGTTCTTCACCTGCTGGAACAGGCTGGGCGTCTTGATGCGGAAACGGTCGACATAATCCTGTACCGCTCTATGTTCCTTCGCCTTGTCGACGAACCCCAGGCGGGCGAAGGCGCCGAGCGAAGCAAGGCTGGCATTCTGGTAGACCGGCAGCTCACCCATCAGGCCTTCGCTCTTGCGATCCTCGGTGAGCAGGCCGATGCCGAGCCGGACGCCGGCGCGCGTGTCATGCGGCGCCAGGCGCTGACCATCGACCGTGATCGCGCCCGAACTGATCGGGTCGTAACCGACGATCGCCTTGGCGAGTTCGGTGCGGCCGGCGCCCATCAACCCGAAGAAGCCGAGCACCTCGCCGGCGCGCGCCTCGAAGGAGACGTCGTTCAGCTTCTTCGCCGTGCTGAGGTTTTCCACGGAGAGCGCGACCTTGCTACCCGGCGCACCGCGCTTGCGGGGAAACAGATTGTCGATGCGCCGGCCGATCATGTCCTGGATGAGCGTGTCGTTGGTGTGCTCGCCGATCGGCTTGGTCGAGATGTGGCGTCCGTCACGCAGCACGGTCACCGTGTCGGCGATCTCGAACACCTCGTCGAGCTTGTGGCTGACATAGACCACCGCGATGCCGAGGGCCGCCAGGCGGCGGATGACGGTGAACAGCAGCGAGACTTCGTTCGGCGTCAGCGAGGACGTCGGCTCGTCCATCACTACGACGCGCGCCTCGTGAGCGAGCGCGCGGGCGATCTCGACCATCTGCTGCTGGCTGACCGGCAGCGATCCCGTCCGCGCCGCCGGATCGACATTGAAGCCGATGCGGTTGAACAGCGCTGCGGAATCGGTACGGATCTTCTTCCAGTCGATCGAGCCGGCCTTGCCGGTCGGATAGCCTTCGAGAAAGATGTTCTCGGCGACGGTGAATTCGGAGATCAATGCGATCTCCTGGAACACGACCTTGATGCCTTCCTTCAGGCTGTCGCGCGGCGACTTGATGTCGACCTCGCGTCCGCGCATGCGGATGGTGCCGGCATCCTTGCCGTAGACGCCCGCCATGATCTTGATCAGCGTCGACTTGCCGGCGCCGTTCTCGCCCATCAGGGCGTGGATCTTGCCGGGCTCCAGGGTGAAGTCGACATTGTCCAGCGCCACGACGCCCGGGAAGCGCTTGCCGATGCCGCGCAGTTCCAGCGCCAGCACATTCGTGTCGATAGCCGCGCCTTCGCCGGGATGCAGGAAATCAACGGACATTGGCTTTGTTCCGGATGATGTCGAGATAAGTCGCCAGGATGATGACGATGCCGGGCACCACCATCTGCAAATCCTGGTTCCAGCCGAGAATGATGATGCCGTTGTCGATCACCTTCAGCACCAGCACGCCGAGCAACGTGCCGAACAGCGAGCCGCGGCCGCCGAGCAGGCTGGTGCCGCCGAGGATGACGGCGGCGATGACCGTCAGCTCGAAACCGCGGCCGGCGGTCGGCTGGCCGGCATTCATCAGCGACGACAGGATCATGCCGGCGACGCCGACGCATAGGCCGGTGACGACGAAGGCAAACAGCTTGAGCCGTTCCGAGCGCAGGCCGGACAGGCGCACCGCCTTTTCATTGGCACCGACCGCGTAGAGATAGCGGCCGAGCGTGGTGAAGCGCAGCGTCACATAGGCAACCGCGAAGATCAGCGCCGCCAGGATGACAGGGACCGGCACCGCGCCGACATAGCCGGCGCCGAGATCGGTGAAGCTCGCCAGCTGATTGTGGTTCTGCACCGCCTCGCGCGTGAACAGATAGACGCCGCCCTGCAGCATCATCATCGTGCCGATGGTGGCGATCAGCGAGTTCACCCTGAGCCTTGTGACCACCAGCCCGTTGAACAGCCCGACACCGCCGGCAAAGGCAAGCGCCGCCAGCATGCCGAGCGCAAGGCTGTGCGTCGAGTTGAGCACCGCCATGCCGATGCAGCCGACGAACGCGAGCGACGCTCCGACCGACAGGTCGACCTCCGCCGTGATGATGAGCATGGTCATGCCCGAGGCGACGATCAGCACCAGCGCGCATTGGCGCAGGATGGCGATGATGTTGGCCTCCGAATAGAACTGCGGCGCCGCGATCGAGATGGCGATGCACAGCGCGGCCAGGATGGCGCCCAGCACGAGCTGGCTGCCGCCCAGAAGCTGGCCGCCGATCGAACGTCTTTGCGCGGGGGCGTGGGTAAGCTCGCTCATCTCAGTCCATTCCGGTCGCTCGGGGTCAGGCGCTGGTGCCGTGTCCTTGCTGCCGACAGCGCCCGCCTGGGCCCTTCCCGCGTCGCGGGAAGAGCCGTGTCGATCAGCCTATTTCTTTAGGTCGGCTGAGGTCTTCATGCACTTTGCCGGCGGCTGCAGCGCATTGACGGCGTCCCATTTGATGGTGCGGGTGGTGCCGTCGTAATCATAGAACTTTTTCCAGTCCTCGCCGGCCATCGGTGCGGTCGGGCTGACGATGTGCTCGGGCACTTCCTCGCTGTTGAAGAGCTTGACCGCGGCATCGATGGCGGTGAACCCCTCCTTTTCCGGGAACATCGCCGCCTCGATGCGGTAGGACGGCTCGTTCTGCATCGCGTTGATGAAGGCAAGCCCTTCGCCGCCGGTGCCGACCGTCAGCAGGCCGTCCTGCGATTTGCCGGCCGCTTTCCAGGCCTGCAGGCCGCCCAGCGAGGAGGAATCGTTGATGCCGTAGATGATGTTGATGTCGGAATTCTTGGCCAGCGCCGCCGAAGAGACTTCGAGCGCGCGGTCCGGATTGCCGCCGCCGTCGAGGTCGTGGACCATGACCGCGTCGGGGATGATCGTCTTCAGCCCGTCCATGAAGCCATGCGAGCGCAGCACCGTGGCGGACAGCAGCGGCAGGCCGACATTCATCACCTTGGCGACGCCGCCGAGCTTTTCCTTGGCGTATTTGCCGGCCTCGACGCCGGACATGTAGCCGGTGTCGTAGTCGCAGATGGCGACCATGGTGGTCATGCCCTTGACCGGGTTGCCTTCCAGCACGACCGGGATGTTGTTGGATTTGGCCTGGCGCAGCAACGGCACCACGCCCTCCTCGTTGACGGGCGTGATGATCAGCACGTCGACGCCCTTGGCCATGAAGTCTTCCGCGGCCGACACTTCCTTGGCGATGTCGAGATTGGCGTCCTGCACCTCGAACTCGATGCCGAGATCCTTGGCGCGCGCCTTCATGCCCTTGATGACGTTCTGGTACCACTCATGGGTGGCGTAGTTGGTGACGTAGCCGATGCGCTTGGGCATGTTCTCGGCATGCGCCGCGGCGGCGCCCAGGGCCAGTACGGCCGCGGATGCGAATAGGATTGACTTGGTCCAGTGCATTTCCTTCTCCCAGGTTTTTTCGCTTTTTGTCAGTCGCTGAACGGGTAGTCCCGCCGTTCCGGGTCGGCATGCAACGAAGAGGTGGATTCGCCCCAGCCGAGCGCGGCCGATATCTTCTCGGCGGCGGCGCGGGTGCGTTCGAAGACGGTTTCGCGGTCGAAGCGCGCCGCCTTCTGCGGCAAGAGCGGCACCGTGAGCGCGGCGATGACGGCGCCGGTGTGATCGCGCACCGGCATGGAGATGTTGGTGCAGGCCTCGACGGCCAAGGAAGCGCGCATCTCGTAGCCGAGCCTGGCCACTTCGTTCAGCCGCGCCTCGATTTCCGCCCGCGTTCCCTGGCCTTCGCCGGCGGCCACGATGCGCTCGACGATGCGGTCGCGCTCGGCCCGATTCGAGTGGGCGAGCAGGACCGCGCCGGAACTGGTTTCGAGGATCGGGAAATGCGATCCCAGCGCAACCGAATAGCGCATCGGCAGCGGTGAATCGATCTGCAGCACCACCAGCGCGTTCTGTCCCTCGCGCACCACCAGGTGACAGCTTTGGTCGGCATTGGCGGTCAATTCGCGCATCACCGGCAGCGCGCATTCGACCAGGCGGTTCACCGGCGGATGCATATGCGCCAATTCGAACAGTTTGAGCGACAGCCGGAAGCGGTCCGATTGCGTGCGGAAGATATAGCCCCGCTTCTCCAGGAGTAGGAGGATGCGGTAGATCTCGTGGATGGAGCGGCCGAGACCGGTCGCGATCTCGGTCTGGGTCAGCGCTTCGGCGCTTGCAGCCATGAACTCCAGGACGTCGAGCGCCTTCTCCACCGCCGGCACGCGATAGCCGTTGCGGCCGCTTTCGCCCTCGTCGATCGTTTCGGCAATGCCGGCAGCCATCACGCGACGCTCCGTTCCGGTTGCCTGGTTTCGCGGCAGAGACGGTTCACGTGCTCGGCCAGTTCGGCAGCCGCGATATCGCCGGCGATAGCAGCAGCCGCGCGCGGCGCGCATTCGCGGAAGAAGGCGATGAAGCCCGGGTTCGTCGGGCGCAGATAGGACGAACTGATCGTGCGCAGCGTCGATGAGAAGAAATCGCCGGCGAAACGATTGACCTCGGCGTCCTTCCAGGCGGCCAGCGATCCCGGCTGTCCGCCCGATCTCACATAGTCGCCGCGCTGATATTCGGGCGAGCACAGGAACAGCGCGTAGTCGATCGCCTCCCGCTTGTGCTTCGACTGGGCGCTGACGCCGATGCCGGCGCCCCCGAGCAGGGCGCCGGCCGATCGCGTCGTCGGCACGTCGGCAAAGCGCAGATACGGCCCGTCGGTCTTCGACGCGTAATTCACATAGCCGAAGGCGAAGGGCACATAGACCACGTCGTCATGCGCGATCATGTGGTCGTAGCAGCGGATCGGATTCCATTTGGACGAGTTGGGATGTGACAACGCCGCAAGCTCGCGCAGTTGTGCCACGGCCTGCTCGACCATCTCCCTGGCGATGAATTGCTCGCCGTTCTCCTGCGGATGGCAGAGCGTCAGAAGCAGGCACATGGCATCCGTCGGCACGGAAGGCAGGCCGAGCCATCTCCCGTCCTTGCGCGCCAGCCGGCCGAGATCGACGACCTCTTCATGCGTACGGGGCACCGGCCCGTAGCGCTCCAGGAGGTCCGGACGATATGACGCTACGTGGCAGGCGGCATCGATCGGCAATGCCCATTGCCGTCCGTTCTTCTCGTAGGACCGCCAGGACGGACCGACCGAATCCTGCTCGAAGAAGCGGATCTGCTCCGCCGACAGATAGGCGTCGAACGGCACCATCAGCCCGTCCTGCGCGATGTCGCCGATGAAGGGATGGTCGAACACGACCAGATCGTACTTGCCGAGCACCGGGCCGAGCGCGCCTTCGCCGAATTCATAGAGACTGCGGCGATCCCATTCGATTTCCAGGCCGGGATTGGCGGCGCAATACGGCCCGACGCTGGCGTCCAGCGGACCCCAGCAACGTCGATGATCCCACGCAAGACCGCGCAGTCTTGTCATATCCGGCAATTCCTCCCTGGAACCGGGCCTGTTGCCCGGCTCGCAAATCAGTAGCAGGTATTTTTACCTGAGCAAATAGTTTTTACATACGCAAACAGCGCTCCCCCGGCCAGCCACAGCCTCAAGCCAGCCCAAACCGCTCGACAGCCCGCATGATGCCGCGCAACTCGGCGAGGCCTTTCAGGCGGCCGATCAGCGAGTAGCCGGGATTGATCCTGGTCTTGCCGATGTCGTCGGCGAGCAGATGTCCGTGGTCCGGCCGCATCGGAATGCGCCAGTCGGCGCGGCCTTCCGAGCGGCGGCGCGCCTCCTCCTGCATCAAGGCGAGGATGACATGCGCCATGTCGGTCCCGCCCTCGAGATGCTCGGCCTCGTGGAACGAGCCGTCGTCCTCGATGGTGACGTTGCGCAGATGGACGAAATGGATGCGGCCGGCGAATTCCTTGACCATGGCGACGATGTCGTTGTCGGCGCGCGTGCCGTAGGAGCCGGTGCAGAAAGTCAGCCCATTGGCCGGACTGTCGACGGCGTCGAGGATGAAGCGCGCATCCTCGGCTGTCGAAACGACGCGCGGCAGGCCATAGAGCGAGAAGGGCGGGTCGTCGGGATGGATGCACATGCGCACCCCTTCCTGTTCGGCCACCGGAATGATCTCGCGCAGGAACCAGGCGAGATTGTCGCGCAATTCCTTCGGTCCGATTGCATCGTATTCGGCCAATGCCTCGCGAAAACTGTCGCGGTTGTAGCTGCGCTCGGTGGCCGGCAGGCCGGCGATGAGGTTGCGCTCGATCCTGTCGATCTTCTCCTTGCCGAGTTCCTTCAGCCGCGCTTCCGCTTCGGCGATGCGGGCGGGCGCGTAGCCGGCCTCGGCATTCCTGCGCTTCAGCACGAACAAGTCGTAAGCCGCGAAATCGATCGCGTCGAAGCGCAACGCATAACCGGTCGTCGGAAGGCGATACGCCAGATCCGTGCGGGTCCAGTCGACTACAGGCATGAAATTGTAGCAGATCGTGGCGATGCCGGTCTTCGCCAGCGCGCGGATCGTGTCCTTGTAGAAGCCGACATAGCGGGACCGTTCCGGCGAACCGATCTTGATCGAGTTATGGACGGGAATGCTCTCGACGACCGACCAGGTCAGCCCTGCCGCCTCGATGATCCGCTTGCGCTCCAGGATGTTTTCCAGCGGCCAGGCGCGTCCGTCATAGATGTCGTGCAAGGCCGACACGACGCCGGTCGCGCCCGCCTGCTTGACGTGATCGAGTGTCACCGGATCGTCCGGGCCATACCAGCGCCAGCACTGTTCCATTGTCGTTCTCCTCCGTGAGAGGCCGGCAACTTATTGTTGGACCACAATGCAAGTCAAATTAAAAATTGCGGCGCTCACGGCGATTATCTTTTCGCAAAAAGGCGTAGGAAATTCGCTGACATGGCCCAGAGCGGTTGTTTTCCCGAAATCTTACGATATTGTGGTCCAACAATTAGGAGGATCGATGTCGGAAAACTCTCAGGTGGCGCGCGACAATGTCGTCGCCCGCCGCGCCGGCGGCAGCTCCGCGGTCGACGTCGCGGCCGGGCGGATCCTCGACCTCATCCGCGCGCGGCGGTTGAATGTCGGCGACGTGCTGCCGACGGAGCGCGAGCTCAGCGAGATCACCGGCGCCAGCCGCAACACGGTGCGCGAGGCGTTGCGCACCATCCGAACCTACGGGCTGATCGAACCAAAACCCCGCGTCGGCGCCGTGCTCGCCGACGGGCAGAGCATCGCCATCCAGAATTTCTTCGCCGCGCATATGGATGTCTCGCGCTCGTCCTTCGCCGATATCCAGGGCTTCAGGCGCATCATCGAGGTCGGTATCGGCGACCACATCGTGCTTAACGCCACGAACGAACAGATCGAGGCGCTCGACGAGATCAATGCCCGGATCGTCGACAGCCGCTCGATCGAGGAGGCCGCCGAGAACGATTTCAATTTCCACATGGCGCTGGTCGCGCTGGCCGACAATCGCATGCTGACGGATATGTATTCCTTCCTGTCCCCGGTGATCCTGCGGATCATGACCATCGGCAAGGAAATGCGCCCGGTGCTGGCCGACACCCGCGCCGCGCATGGCGAGATCATCGCCGCCCTGCGTGCGCGCGACAGGCTGGCCTACGCCTACCTGAGCAGCCGCCACCTCGATTTCGCCCTGCGATTCCTGCCGGAAGAGCCGGCTTCCGACAGTGACTGAAGGAGTTCGCAATGAAGGATTTTGAAGGCAAGATCGCCCTGGTGACCGGCACGACCGGAATTGGTCTCGCAACCGCCAGGCGCCTTGCGGCAGGGGGCGCCGCGATCATCGCCTGCGGCATCGACCGCCCAGCCAATGCGGCGATGAGAGCGGAACTGGAAAGCTCCGAGGCCGGCGTGCTGGTCATCGACACCGACGTCTCCGTCTCCGACCAGGTTCGCGACGCCGTCGCCGCCGGTGTCGGACGCTTCGGCGGCCTCGATGTGATCGTCAATTCGGCGGCCGTCCATCCGTACGGGACTGCGACCAGCACCGATTTCGAGACCTGGAACAAGGCGATGTCGGTCAATGTCGGCTCGATCTACCTGACCGCCCATTTCGGCATCCCGGAAATGATCCGCCGCGGTGGCGGCGCGATCGTCAACGTCGCCTCGGTGCAGGGTTTCGCCTGTCAGCAGAACGTCGTCGCCTATGCCACGACCAAGGGCGCCATCCACACGCTGACGCGTTCGCTGGCGCTCGACTACGCGGCGGCCGGCATTCGGGTCAATTCCGTCAGCCCTGGCTCGATCCGCACGCCGATCCTCGAGAAGGCCGCGCGCGGCGAAAACGGCAGCAATGCCGACGTCGAGGAAGCCTACAGGCGCTTCGGCGCGGCCCATCCGCTCGGTCGTATCGGCGAGCCGGAGGAAGTGGCGGAGCTCATCGCCTTTCTCTGTTCGTCGAAGGCCGGCTTCTGCACCGGCGCGGATTACAAAATAGATGGCGGTCTGACCGCCGGCATCGGTGTGAAGTAACCATGAAGATCGGTCTTGGCCTTTACCGGGAATCGCTGACGCCGGACAATTTCCGCTTTGCACGTCAGGCAGGCGCCACGCACATCGTTGCCCACCTCACCAATTATTTTCGCGGGCGCGATCCTTCGCTGTCCGCCGGCAGCGAGAAGGAAGGCTGGGGCGACTGCTCCACCGATGAGCTCTGGGGCTATGAGGACTTCGCCGGCCTGGTGAAGACAGTACGCGACAACGGTCTGGAAATCGCCGCGATCGAGAATTTTTCGCCCCGTTTCTGGTCCGATGTTTTGCTCGACGGCCCCGACAGGGTAAAGCAGATCGAAGGCTTGAAGCGCCTGATCCGCGACGCCGGGCGCGCCGGCATTCCGTGCATCGGCTACAACTTCTCCATTGCCGGCGTCTGGGGCTGGTCGCGCGGACCGTTTGCGCGCGGTGAGGCGATGTCCGTGGGGCTCGATCTTGCGGCCATCGATCCCAATCTGCCGCTGCCCGACGGCGTCGTCTGGAACATGCGCTACCGAGCCGGTCGGCCGGGCGCCGAACCGGTGACGGTGAGCAGCGATGAGCTTTGGCAGCGGCTCGGCACCTTCCTGCGCGAAGTCGTTCCGGTGGCCGAGGAATCCGGCGTGGTGCTGGCCGCGCATCCCGACGATCCGCCGGCCGAAGCGCTGCGCGGCACGGCACGGCTCGTCAACCGGCCGGAGAAATATGACCGGCTGATGGACATCGTCGAGTCGCCGTCCAACGGGCTGGAGCTCTGTCTCGGCTCGCTGCAGGAGATGCCGGGCACCGACGAGATTTACGGGCATGTCCGGCGCTTCGCCCGGCGCAAGCGCATCGGCTACATCCATTTCCGCAACGTGCGCGGCAAGGTGCCGAACTATCACGAGACCTTCGTCGATGACGGCGACATCGACATGGCCGAGATCGTCCGCATCCTGCGCGACGAGGGCTATGATGGCGTCATCATCCCCGACCACACGCCGGAAATGTCCTGCGACGCGCCCTGGCATGCGGGCAAGGCCTTCGCGCTCGGCTATATGCGCGCGCTGGTGCAGAACGCCGCGGCGCTGGGACTTTCCCGCACCGCCCAAGCCACCAACATCCGGATGCAAGCTTGATGACGAGACCGACGCGCCTCTATGCCGACGATGCTGAAATGTACCGCCGGTTCGAGGAAGAACTTTTCGTCGCGGTGGTCGGCGACGTGATGGACATGCTTGGGCTGCAGCATCAGTTCCTGCCGCCGGTGTTCAAGCCTGTCGATGAGAAGACGCGGCTGCTCGGCCGGGCCATGCCGGTGCTCGAAACCGACATCTTTCCGTCCAACGAGCCGACACGCGATCCGCTGATGACCAAGCCGTTCGGGCTTATGTTCGAAGCGCTCGATGAGCTGAAGCCCGGCGAAATCTACGTCGCCAGCGGCGCCTCGCCCCGCTACGCGCTGTGGGGAGAGCTGATGTCGACGCGCGCGAAGATCCTCGGCGCACGCGGCGCGCTGCTCGACGGCTTCGCCCGCGATACGGATGGCATCAAGGCGCTGGGCTTCCCCTGCTTCTGCACCGGCTACTACGCACAGGATCAGGGCGTGCGCGGCAAGGTCATCGACTATCGCTGCGCGCTCGAGATCGGCGGTGTGCGCGTAGAGCCGGGAACGCTCCTCTTCGGCGACAAGGAAGGTGTCCTCGTTATCCCACGGCAAGCCGAGGAAGAGGTCGTGCGGCTCGCCCTTGAAAAGGTTCGCGGAGAAAAGCTCGTCGCCAAGGCGATCCGCGAGGGGATGAGCGCGGTGGACGCTTACAAGACCTTCGGCATCATGTGACAGCGGCCTGAGGCGTGCCGCAGCGGCCGCGACCAGCGCATCGCCATTCGTCTGGGACAAATTGCAACTTCAAACGGCGAAAAAACAAGCTGCGATTGCATCCAAAATAATTAAATTAATTTATATTTCAATTCAATTTTTACATATTAACTAACTATTAATATATCGCTTAACATTTTGATTTTTTTACTTATGGTGCCCATGAAGGGGGTAGTTTGAATATCGGAGAATGGGGCGATTTCTCCTATGCGAAAAGTTTTAGGGAATTCAAAAAAGGATTTTGAAGAAGACGGCGCTACGACCGGCGGATCGGATCCGCTCTATCCCAGCCAACATTTGACGCCCGCGAATCATGAGACTTCTCATTTCCTCCGGTTGCAGCATCAGACTTCCACCGGGCACACCAGCGTGAACGCCGTAATGAAGCTGGAAGCAGCGCCTTCCCGGCAGGACCTGCCTGCGTTGCCGACGGTGCAGTTGGGCGGGCTGCCCGTCACCGTGATTGATCGGCAGGGCGCCGCCCGGCTGATGATCGCAGCGGCGCGGCAACACCGCCACGGCAGCCGTCCGTATTATTTCACCTCCGCCAACGGCGAGGTCATCGCCCAGGCGCGTGCGAAATCGGAAATAGCTGCCCTCTTCCGCGAAGCCGACCAGATCTTCGCCGACGGCCAGCCGCTTGTTCTTGCCTCGCGCCTTTTGTGCCGCACGCCGCTGCCCGAACGGGTGGCGACCACCGATCTGTTCCACGACGTCGCAAAGCTCGCCGAGAACGAGGCCACGACCTTCTACCTGTTGGGCTCGACGGAGGCCGGGAACGCCAACGCCGTGGCCGCCATCAAGGCCAGCTACCCGCGCCTGCGCATCGTCGGCCACAGCCACGGCTATCTTTCCGGCCAGGCGCTCGAGAAAAAGCTCGATGAGATCAACGCGCTTGCGCCGGACATACTGTGGCTGGGCCTCGGCGTTCCGCGCGAGCAGATTTTTGTCCGCGATTTTGCGTCGCGGCTCTCGAATGTCGGCGTGATCAAGACCTCCGGCGGGCTCTTCGATCATATCGCCGGCAAGGTCCGGCGCGCGCCGCTCTGGGTCCAGAAGGCCGGCTTCGAATGGCTCTGGCGCATGCTCATGGAGCCGCGCCGGCTCTTCTGGCGCTATTTCACCACCAATCCCCGCGCCCTCTATGCCCTCCTGAGGTATTCGCAATGACCGCCGAACAATCGCTTGGTCCGCTGCCGGCGGGAACCGATACGGAGATCGCTATCGTCGGCGGCGGGCTCTCCGGAACGCTTGCCGCGACCCTACTTGGGCGGTCGGGTTACCGTGTCACGCTGATCGACCGCCACCCCGTTTTTCCGCGCGAGTTCCGCGTCGAGAAGATCGCCGGCGACCAGATCGACAAGCTGCGCCGGATCGGTCTCCTCGACAGTCTCTCGGCGGCGGCCGCGGCCTTCGACGAGATCGTCAACGTGCGCAAGGGGCGTGTGCTCGACCGCACGCGCGCCCGCCACTACGGCATTTTCTACGACGACCTCGTCGCGGCGATGCGGGCCGAGCTGCCCAAGACCGTACGTTTCGTCGCCGGCCGGGTAAGCGCGGTAGAGGCTGGGCCCGAGCGGCAGCGTGTGTCGATCATCGGCCAGCCGGACGTGACGGCTCGCCTGCTTGTGCTCGCCACCGGCATGGGAGACATCCTGCGGCGTGACGTCGGTATCGAGCGCCGCTTCGTCCACCAGCGCCAATCGCTGACCTTCGGCTTCAATGTCCGGCCGGCGGGCGCGAGCGCCTTCAAGCATCCGGCATTGACCTATTACGGCGAGCGGGTCTCCGACGGGATCGACTACCTCAACTTCTTCCCGGCCGGCGGTGTTACCCGCGCCAATCTCTTTGTTTTCCGGGACCACACCGACCCGTGGGTCAAGGCGCTGCGCGACCGCCCTCGCGAGACGCTCATCGAAACGCTTCCCGGTCTGATCAACACATTCGGCGATTTCGAGGTCATCGACCGTGTCTCGAGCTGGCTCACCGACATCACCGTCGCCGAGAATTGCAAGCGCGATGGCGTCGTGCTGATCGGAGATGCCTATCAGACATCCTGTCCCGCCGCCGGAACAGGGGTCAGCCGGCTGCTCACCGACGTCGAACGCCTGTGCATGGTGCACGTGCCGCAGTGGATGGCATCGCCTGGCATGGCGGCGGCAAAGATCGCCACTTTCTATGATGATCCCATGAAGCAGGCGATGGATGAGCGGGGACTCGAGATGGCGAATTTCCGCCGCAGCCTGACCATCGACACCGACCTGCGCTGGCGCGCGCGCCGGCAGGTTCACTTCAGCCGCCGCCGCATCCTGCACGAGATCGACAAGGTGAGCCCAAGCTTTGCCGCGAGGCTGCGCGGGCTCAAGCGGCCGCAAATCGAAGCCGTCACCTGATCACGGACCGTCGGCCGATGCATGTCGCCCAAAACCGCGCAGCGGTTTTGGGAAGACGACATGCATCAAAACAAAGGCTTAAAGCGCGGCGCCTGAATCCGTTGCGGCGGGCTTTAGCGCATTTCGTTCGATGCCAGGCTCCGGCATGAAGATGACGGCGCGATAGAACGGGGTCTTGAACGCACCTAAAGCAGGTCGCGTGAAAAAGGATTCACGCAGCCTGCTTTAGGTTCTTGATTTTAAGCATGTCTTCGTCCCGAAACCGGACCCACTTTCGGGAGACATGCTTTAAGGCGTTCAAACCCGACGCATCGATCAGGACGATTCGGCAGCCTCATCGGAGGCCGGCGGCACCATCACGGGAGAAGGCTTGGCCTTCTTGACGTGCGCGGCTTCCAGGATACGCCGCGCCAATGCCTTGGCCGCCGGCAATTTCTCCACCGTCAGATGCGCCGCATAGCCGAGCGGGCTTCCCGCGCGGTAGATTTGCCACATCGGTGAAGGCCGGCCGCCGAAGATGCGCTTGTAGGGCTCGTCGCCGATGGTGAAATCGAGGTGGTGGTCGCCACGCTCGATACAGTCGCGGGCGATCTGCTCGAACATCAGGCTGCCGATCGACTGTTTTCTGTAGCCTGCTTCGTCGAAGCCGCCGAGAATGACCAGGAGCGAGCCGCGGTGCTCGAGCCCGAGCGCGCCAGCGATCGGCCGTCCGTTCATCCAGAATGCGTAGGTGCGGGCGAAACCGCCGCATCCTTCATTGGCGACGGCCAGATAGAAATCGAAATAGGAGGGCATCTGCAGAAGGTCGGCGGGACCGTTGCTCCCGTCGAAGCGTTTGCCGCGATAGAGCTTGAGGGCATCGAATGTCGTGCGGATGGCGGCCGCGCCGTCCACGCATTCGAAGCGCGCCTCGCCCATGCGGTTGAGCTGCCGGGACTTCTTGTCGAGCTCCTTGCGATAGGACTGGTCCAGCCGGTGCTCGCGCCAGCCGGCGAATGTCGGTTCCAGCTTGCTGGAATAGGCGCTCATGCCCATGCTGTCGCGCTTGTCGATGCCAAGCAAGCGCTCCATCGCCAGCGAGCGGTCCGCCAGCTTGCCGACGCGCAAGAGATCGTAGGGCCGCAAATGCTTGCGGATGGCGGCGACTGCGTGGCTGTCGGCGAGGATGCGGGAGAAGGTCTCCTCATCGGCGACCGGCGACACATAGTCGGAGACCCGCATATCCGCGAATTCCACGGCCTTCAGCAGCGTGTAGCGGCGCCTCACCAGCGGCAGGACCATCGCAAGCTTCCCGCTTGCCCGCGCGCGTACGAGGATGATCAGCGGCGTCGCGGCGCCTTGCCGTACGAGCCTCTCGTACAGTTGCGCGAGCCATATGGGATGCTGAAAAGCGGTCGCCGCCGAACTAGCGAACAGCTCGGCGTATTCCGTCGAGCGGAAATCGAACACATCCTCGGCAGTGACTTCAAACATGTGATCCGAACCGGCGCGACAGCGGCCTATCGACGACGTCTTAGCCTTCAGGTCAAGATCGATCGCCGGGATTGTTGGAATCTTGGTATATGCGCAAAGTGCTAATGTTGCGTTGCACAGGGCCGGAAGGCGACCGGATTGCGGTGCGTGGCCCCAAGAATTTTTTGCCTGGAAGCGCGCCGTCGGGCTTTGCCTGTAACCGCAAGGTAAGCTTTTTCAGCCAAGTCATTTCTTCCTCGGAAACCCGAGCACGATGAGAGCCGGACGGGAAGACATGCTGGCGATCGAGGTCATTGTTCCGCAATCGGCGCCCCGCCGCTGGCAGCAGCTTGTCATAGAGCGGCTTGAGGCGGACGGCCACGATGTCGCGGTGGCGCATCGGCCGGAGCCGGCAAGCTGGCCGGCCGCGGCAAAAGCCGCCTTCCAGTTCGAGCAACGTCTTTTCCGCCGGCCCGGACCGCTTCTCGGCTCAGCGGTGCAGGCAATCCAGGCTCGATCCGGTAATCGCCCCGCCGCGCTGAGACTCGACCTCGCCGGCGATGCGACCCCATCGGACGTTCCGACAATCGGCGTTCGGTTCGACGGATCGGGCGCCGATCTCTCGGCGGCAATTGCCGTCGCGGCCGGTCGGCTGCCGGTGATCGAGGCCGTCCTCGACACGAAGACGGTCGTGGGCCAGGCGCGGCCGATGGTGGACAAGCGCGAATCCACCGCACTCGGCACCGAGGACGTATTCGCCCGGGCCATAACCTTGGTTCGGTCGGTCGCCCGGGCGTTCGCTGCGGGGCGGTTGCCGCTGGAGCCGATCGCTGAAACCCATGCTCGCGGTCGGCGAGGCCGGTTCACATCGGCATATCTAGGCGTCGCGTTGCCGCGGCTGGGCCAGGAAGCACTCCGGCGCGCACGCTTCCGCCATGCGCATTGGCGCGTCGGCTACCGCTTCACTGATGCGCCGGGCGTCGCCGATACAGGCAAGCTCGGCACCGGCTGGTCGGTGCTGCCGGACCTGGGCGACCATTTCTATGCCGACCCGTTCCCTTTCTGGCGGCAGGGTCGGCCTTTCGTCTTCATCGAGGACTATCCGCATGCCACCGGCAAGGCGGTCATCTCCGTTGTTGCCTTCGACGCGAACGGTGTCCCCGGGACGCCTCGTGTCGTGCTGGAGGAGGCCCACCACCTCTCCTACCCGCAGGTATTCGAGCGCGACGGCGTGATCTGGATGCTGCCGGAGGCGAGCGCCAGCGGCAAGCTGACGCTCTACCGCGCCTCGGGCTTCCCGGATGGCTGGGTTGCCGAGACCGTGCTGGTCGAAGGCGAGATTTCCGACGCAACCTTGTTCGAGCATGAAGGCATGCTCTGGCTGTTCGCTACCGACCGGGACGGCCATGGAAGCACTTCCGATACGCTGGCGGTTTTCTCCGCCCCCGCGCTCGCCGGTCCATGGCGGCCGCATCCGGCGAACCCGATCCTGATCGACCATCGCATGGCTCGCCCCGGCGGCGCCTTCGTCCGCAGCTGCGATGGCCGCATCCTCCTTCCGGTTCAGGATGGAACGCTGGGTTATGGCGGCGGGCTTGGCCTGTCCGAATTGCTGCAACTCGACCAGCAGGCGGTGCGGCTCTCCGCGCCGCGGCCGATCGATGCCGCCGGCGACTGGCCCTATCCGAAGATCCACACGCTCAACCGGGCCGGCCGCCTGGAGGTGATCGACGGGATCGCCGCCGTGCGCAAGCGGTCAGGCAAGCAGTAGCGCCTCGTATCCCGCGCACATCCTGGCCGGCGAATATTTGTCGCGGAGCCGCCGCCCCGCGGCCGAAAGCCTGGCTTTGAATTCCGGCCGCGCAAACAGATCGGCAAGTCCCGTAGCGATGCCGGCGGCGTCGGCCTCGACGAACAGCGCGGCGGGTGAGCCGTCCTCCGCGGTCAGCACCTCGCGCATGACGTCAAGGTTGCTCGCAACGACCGGCAGGCCGGAAATGGCCGCTTCGACGCAGGCAAGGCCGAAGGTCTCCGTCATCGACGCAAACGCGTAGGCATCGCCGGCAGCAAGGAATTCGAAGATGCGCGCCGGAGGAACCTCGCCGACGAGATGCAGGCGATTCGCCACGCCGTGGCTTTCGGCGAAGGCGACGAGCGCCTCGCGCTCCGGCCCGGCGCCGGCGAGCGCGACATGGACATCGGGCAGCCGGTCGAGCGCGCCGACAAGCGCGATCTGGTTCTTCATGGGCGTCAGCCGGCCGGACGAGACAGCCAGCCATACGCTCTGCGGCAGGCCGAAGGCGGCGCGCGCCGCTGCCTTGTCGAACTCCTCGCCCGGTACGGGAACGCCGTGATCGATGCGGTGCATACGCCGCCGGTAGGATCGCGGGTAGGAATCGAACTGCGCTTGCGTCCAGCCGGAATTGACGACATTCGCCTGGTAAAGGCCGACCATGCCCATCAGCTTGTCGATCTGGGAGAGCAGCCCCATGACGCCCTTGCTGTGCGGGGCGCCGCTCTGGTTTGCGACGATGTGCCTGACTCCGGCCAGCCGGGCGCCGATCGTGCCGAAGATATTGCCATAATGCTGGTAGGTGATGACGGCGTCGGGGCGTGCCTTACGCAGGTATCGCGCCAGGTCGATGGTCGCCCGGATCTGTCCCGGCAATCCGCGCGGGCGTTCCGACAGGACAAAATCCGCATTGGGGTCGCGGTCATAGGCATCTGTCTTGCGATACATGAAGACGGTGCGCACGTCATGGCCGCGGGCCCGCAATCCCTCGCCCACCATGTCGGAGATGCGTTGCGCCCCCGCCGCCTCCGCCTGGGTCTGCACCTGGACTATCTTCACGTGCGCCCTCTCATGAGCACATGCGGCACGAGACCGATCCTGTCAAAAGACAAGCCGAGGATCGACGGGTTGATGCCGATCCTGCGCCGGGGGATCGACACCCCGAAGGCCGTCCAGGCGATCACGGTTCCGGCGATGCTGAGTGCCGCGCCTATGGGTCCGAGGTAGTAGGTTGCCACGGCCGTCACGCAAAGTCCGACGAGGTTGACGACGACAAGCACTTTGAACAGCGCATGCTGGAGACCGGTCAACTGCAGCAGGACTTCGATCGGGCCGCAGGCCGTGCCGAATGTCGCCCCTATGCCGAAGATGACGAGCGTTGCCCTCATGGTCGGCGTCGCATAGGCCGGATTGAATATGGACAGGATGAAGCTGCCGAATATCCAGAACGCCGCCAGAACGCATAGCGCAATGGCCGAGCCGCCAAGCGCGGCGAGACTGGTGATGCGCTGCACGTGAGCCCTGTCGCCGCTATAGAAAGCGGCCGATATCTGCGGCGCCAGCGCCTGGTTCAGGCCGTTGAGGGCGAGGGTCACGAAACGGGTGGTCCGGTCCGCAACGAAGATCGCGCCGGCCGCCTCGGGCCCCAGGATCATCGCCACGAGGAGCGTGCTGACCTGGCCGAGAGCGGGCGGCAGCGAGGTGACGCCCCATAGGCCAAGCGTGACGGTCTTGAATTCCTGCTTTTGCCCTTCGGTGAGACCGCCGCGATCGGCCCGCATCGTGTCGCGTGCCAGGATGATTGTTTGCGGGACGACCGAGAGGACGAGCAGCAGTGCCGTCAGGTACGTTGCCGTAACCGCATCCATCTTCACATGCATGAAATGCAGCGCCAGAACGGCGGCGATCGTCGCCGCGCGCCAGATGATATCCCGCGGCAACAGGCCCGATATCAACGCGTTCTTGGCCCGGAAAGCGCCGGAGGTAAACTCCGACCAGCCGAGCGAGAAGGACAGCACCGCGGTCGCCACACACAGCGGGAGCCATTCGGGCGTTCCCCTGCCGATGAAGGGCAGGAATCCCACCATGATGATGAGCAGGCTGGTGCCGATAAGCCCGGCCAGCGCAACCAGAATAGCGCGCGCCATCAGCCCGTGAGCCGAGGCGAGGTCGCCCAGTCCGGCATATTGGGGCCAGAACCGGAGCACGGTGCTCTGCTGGCCCACCGAAGCAAAGAAGGAAACCAGGCTCGCGCCGGCATAGGTCGCGCTGTAAAGGCCGAACTCCCGTTCGTCCGTCACCATCGCCACGGCCACGAACATGAGGAAGGACAGGCCCGCGCTGGCAAGCTTGATGATGCCGGCCACGGCGCCGCTCTTGGCGAGGGCTGTGATCGACATGCGCATGTCGGTCGCCGGGCTGGCCGCTGCCCCCTGGGCGGCCTCGCGGTTCCCTGTATTGTCCTTCAACGTCGCCTCCTGAGACGATCGGCGATGGGCCTACCCCGCACCTACGACGACGCTCAAAACCCAATCCTGCATAAGCAAAATGCCGCAACCGCGCCAGCGCGAACGCTTCGCATGGTTACCGGCATCGCCCACGCAGAGCCCATCGTCACGCCGCCACCCTTAACGGATGGCTAACGATAATCCTTAATAATGTGGAGACGCGTGAGGGCGTGAGATCGCGGCTCTGCATGAGGGAAATGATGAAGCCAGCCAGTATCGACGAGCGCTCTCTCCCGCCCTTGTTCGACATAGGTGCCGTCTGGGCCATCCTTTGGGCGCGTCGCCTGATGGTGCTTGCCATCGCCGGCGCGACAGTGCTGCTGGCGCTCTCCTATCTTGCGGTGACGAAGCCGAGCTATACGGCGACCGCCTCGATACTGATCGATCCCCGCGACACGCGCGCGACCAATTTCAACAACGTGCTTCCCGGGATCGGCTCCGACAGCGCCGCGATCGCCAGCCAGGTCTTCGTCATCCAGTCGCCCGACCTGCTAGGTTCCGTCTTCAAAAGCCAGAAGCTCGACAGTGATCCGGAATTCGCCGGCGTCGGCATGATGTCGCGTCTGTTGTCGCTGTTCGGAGCCGGCGCGACCCCCACGCAGGATGCCGCCTTCAAGCGCTTCCAGAGCAAGGTATCGGTGGAGCGCGAAGGACTCACCTACGTCATCAATGTCAGCTTCAGGTCGCCGTCGCCGGAAAAGGCCGCGCGCATCGCCAATGCCATCGTCGACCAGTACCGGGCAGGCCTCGTGGGAGAACGCGAGACCGCCAACAGCGACGTGAATACTCTGCTGACAGACAGGATCTCGGGCCTGCAAAAGGATGTCAGCGACGCAGAGCGAGCGGTCGAGGATTTCAAGGCCAAACACAATATAGTGAATTCGACGGATGGCGGCACGCTGCAGTCGCAGCTCGATCAGCTCACGGCACAGCTGATAGCCGCCCAGGGCGACGCCGATCGGGCCAAGGACCGGTACAACCAGGCGCTTGCGGCGGGCAATTCGCCGGCGGGGCTCACCAAGCTGGCGGACATTCTTACCTCCACTTCCGCCAGCAAATTGCGCGACGACTACAACCAGCGCGCCACCGAGCTTGCCAGCTTGCAAACCATGTACGGGCCGCGTCACCCGACGATCGGACGGCTTCAGTCCGAACTGGAGCGGTTGCAGCGACTGATGGCGGCTGAAGCCGACCGGATAAGGCAGCAGTTGAAGGCCAGCTACGATCTTGCCGTGCAGAATGTCGGCAAGCTGCAGGACAAGCTCGAAGCCCTGCGTCAGCAGTCCACGGACTCAAACATCGCGCAGGTGCAGCTGCGGCAACTGGAATCGAAGGCGCAGGCCGCGCGCGCCGTGCTCGACGACTATCTCAAGCGCGCCCAGGAAACGTCCCAGATGCAGGGCGTGCAGACTTCCGAGGCGCGCAAGATCGGCGTCGCCTCGCCGCCGGTCCAGCCGACATGGCCGAAGCCCGTCCTGCTTCTCCTGGTGAGCGCCGTTCTGGGGCTTCTCGCCGGATGCGGCCTCGCTCTTGCGCTTGGTCCGATCCCGCAGCCGCAAGAGGATCCGCAGGCACCGAAGGATGCCGCGCCGGAGCCGGTCGCGGACCGCACGCCCGTCAGCCCCCGGCCACTGCCGACGCCTGCCAATTTCGGCGAATACCGTCTGCCTGGCGTTGCCGGCGGGACCGCCTATTCCAACATCAAGGCGATCAGGAAGCAGCTGTTCCAGACCGGAAACGAAACGCTTTCGCTCGACGTCCTGAAGATCATGCGGCAGATGATCCTGCACTTGAACGATCATGGCAAACCCTTTGTCATCCTCGTGTCGTCGATACGCAGCAGCTTCGAGGCAAGGATCGCGGGCGCGATGCTGGGCATCGGCATGCAAAGGGCGGATCAAAATGTGCTGATGGTGGAAATCGGCGATCATCTGTCCAACTCGACGACGGACGGAGCCGGATTGTTCATCGATGGCGCGACCGGTCTGCAGACGGTCGTGTGCAGTTCCGTGACGGAGAAAAGTCCTGGCGTTGCGGACCGCAACACCTTCCGCGGCATTCTGACCGAGGCTGGGAGCGCATTCGATTTCGTGCTCGTGACCGTGCCTTCATTCAAAGAGGACGGCTGGAATCCTGAACTCTTCGCCAAGGCAGACCTGGCGATTCTGGCGCTCAGCCCGTCCGAACAGCCTTCGGAGGCTGCCAAGCTCATCGCGCAGAAATTCGGCGCCGGCCAGATCGGCCGCAGTGCCACTCTTGTTGTTGCGCCGGATGGCGCGCGGCCGGCCGGAGCGATCGACGGTCCGCGAGCGACGGGCGAACGGCGCCACATATCCGCCGCCCGCGGATGAGCCGTGGAGGCGGTGGATCGATGACATCACCGCCCAAGGTGTCACGGCGACGTGCGCTGGCGCTCGCCGCCGGAGCCCTTTTCGCCACCTCCCTCCTGCCCAGGTCGGCCGCGCTGGCGACGGCCGGCGCCCGCATCCCGTCGCGCGGCTTCAACCTTCCCGGATGGCTCGATCGCGACGGTGGCCCTGCTGCCGGCGCGGCCACGCTTGAAAAGCTGCGCCAGGCGGGGTTCGAAACGATCCGGCTGCCGGTAAACGGCGAACTCGTCTCCAGCGGCGGCCCGGCAACGCTTCGCCGCATCCAGAACGGGATCAGGGACCTTGTCGGGTTGGGCTTTTCCGTCCTGCTCGACATGCACCCCTCGGGCAAGCTGGTGGCGGCGTTCCGGAACGATCCCGAGGCCGCGGGCGGGCAGGTGCTCCGGGCCTGGACGGCGCTGCGTGTCGTCGTCGCCGATCTGCCGGCGGATTGGGTCTATCCGGAGCTCCTGAACGAGCCGCCCATGGAACGAACCAACTGGCTGGCGCTGCGCGAACAGATCGCCGCGACGCTGCGAGCGACCTGCCCGCTCCACACGCTGGTCTGGGGACCGGCGCGGTTTCAGGGCATCTGGGAAATCGCCGACACGCCGCCGCTCGCCGACGACAACCAGATTGCCGCCGTTCACTATTACGCGCCCATGGCATTCACCCATCAATGCGAGAACTGGGATGCCTCGCCGCTCGCCCGCATCGCCAACCTGCCCTTTCCCGCCACAAGGGGAACACCGGCAGTCAGTCAGGTGCTCTCCAAACTGCGCGCCACTGGCGACGAAGAGGCCGCGAACCTCGTCGAGGACGAACTGTCGGCGCCCTGGACGGAGGCGCGGATCGCCGCGGACTTTGCCGACGTGGCGCGCTGGTCCGCGACCCACGGCTGCCCGGTCATGCTGAACGAATTCGGCGTGCTCAATTTCTGCGTGGACGCCGACAGTCGGGAGTCCTGGGTGCGCGCCGTGCGCAAGGCGGCGGAAGCGAACCATTTGGCATGGACCTATTGGGAACTCGATCAGGGTTTCGGCTTCATCAGGAGCAGGCAGAGTGTCGAAGGCTTCGACGACTCGATGATTGCCGCGCTCCTTGGCAGTTAAGCGGGAAACGGACGTGGACGACAGGCGCCATAAACGCTTGCTGGAGCAAGCAATGACCGGGACGGGCCAGAAATGAGCACGACGCAGGCCTATTCGCCTGCCGGACCGGGCGCGCCGAGCAGGGCCACGTCGGAAGCCGTGCTGCATGTCGGCACGGCTCTGCTTGTCGTTGCGCTCGCCGTCTCCTCGTTTGCGGTCTGGACTCCGTTCGGGATTGCCGCGACATTCGTGCTGACGCTGATCATTGCGAACGCGATGCCTTCGGGCGTTCCCGTGCTGATCATCTGCGCCTTCCTCTACCAGAACCTCGTGGTCGCCTGGTTCACCCCTTACATTCCCGACAACGACACATTCGACACGCTGCGCGGCACGAACTTCATCATCCTGATGACCGCGTTCGGCATTTTCCTGGCCGCCTCGTTTCAGCACCGCGTCCGCGCGCTGACCGAATTGCGGCCATGGTTGCTGCTGAGCATGGTTCTGTGCGGCACGGTTTGTTTCTATTTCGCCCTCGGGGTCGTGCATGGCGGCCCCAAGGACGCGGTCGTCTATTTCCGCAATACGATCACGCCGTTGGCCTGCTTCCACGTTGCGGTCCTTGCCGCCAGCCTTTATCCCGTCGACCTGCGCAAGTGCATGCTCTGGCTTGGCGCCGGCGCGATCATCTATGGCTATGCGGAACTGACCTTCACCATGGATTTCCTCGGGCTCTTCCATGGCGACCAATATGTCGAGCGCAGCATATCGCGACAGGTCGAGACAGGTGTATGGGAGCAGGCGCTGAAGGAGACGGGTTTCGTTTACCGTGGGATCGAGGACGTGATGACCACGACCTTCTTCAACACGCCGCTGTTCAACGACATCCTGCCGAGCGTCTTCCGCATCGGCGGCCCCAACTTCCATCCGATCAGCTATGCTTACGCCTTGAGCATCATATCGGCCTGGCTTCTCTTCAGGGGACGATGGTTGCTGCCTCTTGCGGCCTTGCCGCTGCTGCTCGTCATCGGCTCCAAGGGCGCCACCTTCATGCTCTTCGTCGCGATCGCCGTGCGGCTCATCTACAGCCCCGCCCGCGCCGGTCTGGCGCTCATGGCCGCGATCGCCCTGGCCGTGGTCTGGACGACGGCGGCGATCGCCTACGGCGCCACGCATGGCGACTACCATGTCCTCGGCCTGATCGCCGGCATGCGCGACTTCCTGGCCGATCCGCTCGGCCAAGGACTGGGTCTCGGCGGCAACCTGTCGAGCACGAGCATCAATCTCAACTGGCAAAGCGCTCAGGCCGAGGGTGCCGCCTCCGTTCCGGTCGAGAGCGCGGTTGGCGTCATGCTTTACCAGATGGGCGTAGGCAGCCTGGTGTTCTTCGGCTTCCTGGCGGCACTGTTGGTGGCATTGCGGCGGCAGCTCATCGAAACCGGCGACCCTGATTTCCTGTTCGGCTTTGTCGGCATCGCCACCATCTCGGCCAACGCCGTGCTGCAGGAGGAAGCGTTCTACTCCCCGCTCGCCCTCGCCTTCTGCCTGCTGCTCGCCGGGATCTCGCTCGGAACACGCTGGCGCATTGCCGCCGCGGCAAGAGCTGGTTCGCCCGGCTGATTCAGCCGGCTGCGCGATGTCGTTCAGGAGCCGAACAGCACCATCTCGGTAAACGTCAGGTCTCCCGGCGAAGGTTGTTTCGGACCCTTGAAATACTTGATCCCCTTCTTCGGAAAATACCTGCCCGACAGACCGGGAACCGGCCCCATGGCATCGACGAGGCAAAGCAGCTTTCCACGCCGCAGGAGAAAGCGCCCCAGGGCCCCGGCACAGCGGACAAGGTCCACGTGCGAACGGCAGTAGACGACCTGGCAGCACGGAATGAGGCCACGCAAGATCCGGCGCGGCTTGAGCACAACGGGCAGCGCTACGCCATCGCAAATGCATATCAGCGAAAGGCAGCCCAGCGCCGCATGCTCCAGGAGTATGTATCTTTCATTGTCGGTGAGCTCAGCCATGTCGGCGAGCTCCGCATGGACTTCCAGCACGCGGTCCGACGGCGGCACGGAATTGAAAGCCGGAAGGAAGGCGACCTGTCCGCCGGAAAACAGGCGAAAACCGAACGCTTTGTTGAGCTTCACGGTCCCGGGTGATGGAGAAATATTGATGTAGACCACGTCCTTGCGCGCAATGACCGTCGCGATCATCCTGCTGGCATAGGGCCGGAACTCCGCGTCCACGGACCAGCTCGACAGATTGCAGCGGATTTCGTCGCCCTCCAGGCTCCTGTGCCTGGCATAAAGCGTAAGCACGGCGCCGACGATCCGGCCTGACTTCTCGAGGACAAATCCATATCGCGGGAAATCGGCGACCACGGGCCGCTGCGAGAGACGCGTCAGCGCATCTATCCAATAGCCCCGGCTGCGTTCCGGAAAGCCCCTGTGCAGGCAATCCGCCACGCCTTCCCAATCTCCCTCGTCGAAGGGTCGGCAGCCGACACCGGGAGGAAATGCACCGAGAACCGCCATGGTCGACTCAAGAAAAAAGGCACCGGATATGGTCGAGGTCCGTATTATCCTGACGATCGATTACTAACGAATTACACCGCCGTCGAAGCCAATTTTATTGGCCATATCTCACGCCGCCGTGCAGCGCTCCTCCGCCACACCTGAGCTTCCAAATTCTACAACTCCAAAGATATTTAAGGGTTGTAGGATCGACTAATAATCATTTGTTTTCGCGTAATCCGGTGGAGAGCCATTGCACGCCTTTCCTGATTGCCCCTGGCCCCAGCCCTTTGCGATCAGCCCTCGAGCCACCGCAGGACGCTGCCGCTATCCCGACCAACACGGCGCTATCGACGGCGCGACCGCACAGCCAAAATTTCTGCCGACCCCGCTTGTACCGAAATCTCATATGTGAATATAGTCTTCACAAGAGAAGATTTGGGGAGGATCGATCGCGTCTGGCTCCGGCTTTGCCCGGACGGCACGGCCTATTCTCCGGCAGCGGATGAACAGGACAATGACCAGCTTCCCGCCCACCGTCGGCGTCGCTTCGACACGCCCTTCCGACATGCCGGCAGATCACGCCGAGCTGCCGGTGTGGAACGCCGAAAACTGGTTTTACGAGGATTGGCCGGTCGGCCAGAAAATCCGCTCGCTCCGGCGCACCATGGCCGAGGGCGACAGCCATCTCTTCAACACCCTGGTGCTCGACATCCATCCCTATGTTCAGGACCAGATGTTCGCCGAGCGCGAAGGCATTTTCGGCAAGCGTCTGGTGGCCGGCGCGTTCGTCTTCTCCGCCGGGCTCGGCCTCGTCGCGACCAACTGCGTCAACGCCTTTTCCTACGGCTACGACAAGCTTCGCTTCATCAAGCCGGTCTTCATCGGCGACACCATCTATTCGATCCGCACCAACATGGAAAAAAGGCCTCGCTATCATGACATGGGGCTGATCCGCGCCAGCTACGAAGTGTTCAAGGGCGAAGGCGAGCTGGTGCTCTACTGCGAGCACCTGCAGACGGTGAAATACAAGAACCCGGCCGACTTCGCCGGCAAGACGGAGAAGTGATGATGGCCGACCTGCCGCTCTCCGGCCTCGTCGTCGTCGATATGAGCCAGTTCCTGTCGGGACCTTACTGCTCGCTGAGGCTCCTCGATCTCGGCGCCCGCGTCATCAAGATCGAGCGGCCCGATGGCGGCGACCTATCGCGCAGGCTCTATCTCAGCGACACCGAGATCGGCGGCGATTCCACCATCTTCCACGCCATCAACCGGGCCAAGGAGAGCTTCGCGGTCGACCTGAAGAATGAGGACGACCTGAAGGCGCTGCGCGGGCTGCTCGCGAAAGCCGACGTGCTAATCCAGAACTTCCGGCCCGGCGTCATCGAGCGGCTCGGCCTCGACTATGAGCATGTGCGCACGCTCAACCCGCGCCTGGTCTATGCCTCGATCAGCGGCTATGGCGAGGAAGGCCCGTGGGTGAAGCGTCCGGGCCAGGACCTGCTCGCCCAGGCGCGTTCCGGCGTGATGTGGCTGAATGGCGACGAGGACCAGGGTCCGGTGCCGTTCGGCCTGGCGATCGCCGACATGCTGGCGGGTGCCGCTTGCGCGCAAGGCATCCTCGCCGCCCTGGTCCGGCGCGGCATCACCGGCGAAGGCGGCCATATCGAGACCAGCCTGTTCGAGGCGCTGATCGACTTCCAATTCGAGGTCCTGACGACGCATCTCAACGATGGCCGGCGGCTGCCGCGCCGCTCGTCCTTCCGCAGCGCCCACGCCTATCTGGCGGCGCCCTACGGCGTCTATCCGGCGAAGGACGGTTTCCTCGCGATCGCCATGACGCCGATCCCGAAGCTTGCCGACCTGCTGGAGATCGAGGCGCTGGCGCCCTATCGCGACCAGCCGTCGACCTGGTTCACCGCGCGCGACGAGATCAAGGCGATCATCGCCCAGCGCATCGCGCAGAAGTCGGTCGACGAATGGCTGGCGATCCTCGAGCCGGCCGACATCTGGTGCGCCAAGGTGCTGAACTGGAAGAAGATGCTGGAGAGCGACGGCTTCACGGCGCTCGACCTCTTGCAGACCGTGACGCGCGAGGACGGTGTTGCGATCCACACCACCCGGTCGCCGCTGAGGATCGACGGCGTGCGCGCCAAGGTCGAGCAGGCCGCGCCGCGCGTCGGCGAGCACAGCGCAAAAATCCGCGAGGAATTCGGCCTGTGACGTCGCTCAAGGGCATGACCTGGAACCATCCGCGCGGCTACGACCCGATGGTCGCCTGCTCCAGGCTGTGGAAGGAAAAGACCGGCGTTTCGATCGAATGGGAGAAGCGCTCGCTGCAGGATTTCGAATCCTTCCCGGTCGAGGAACTCGCCCGCGCGTATGACCTGATCGTCATCGATCATCCGCATGTCGGCCAGATCACCGCCGAGAAGTGTCTCGCGCCGCTCGACGTGCCGGGCCGCGAGGCGGACCGCGCGGCGCTGGCGAAGGCAAGCGTCGGCCGATCCTACCCAAGCTATACCTGGCAAGGACGGCAATGGGCCTTCCCTATCGATGCCGCGACCCAGGTGCAGGCCTGGCGTCCCGATCTGATCGAGACCGCGCCGACGTTCTGGACCGAAGTGCTGGAACTCGCCCTAGAGGGCCGCGTGCTTCTGCCGCTCAGGCCGCCCCATTCGCTGATGTGTTTCTACACGCTTGCCGCCGATCTCGGCCGGCCATGCGTTGTCGATGGATCAGGCGACCTGGTCGATCCCGAGACCGGCGAAACCGTCATCGAAATGCTGCGCGAGATCATAGCGCTCGTCGATCCCGAATGTCTGACGATGGATCCGATCGCCGTGTTCGAAAAGACGGTCGAGGCCGGCTCCCGCATCGCCTGTGTGCCGCTGGTCTATGGCTACGTGCCTTATGCAGTAGCAGGGTTCCGCCCGAACCGGCTTGCCTTTTGCGACATGCCGGTCGCCGGCGGCAACGGTCCGGTCGGCTCCGCCCTCGGCGGCACCGGCATCGCCGTCTCGGCCTTCTCAAATGCGAGCAGGGAAGCGATCGACTTCGCATACTGGATCGCCAGCGGCGAGGTGCAGCGCGGACCGTATGCCGTCGCCGGTGGCCAGCCCGGCCATGCCGCCGCCTGGGAGGACGAGGCCGTCAATGCCGCGACCGGCGACTTCTATCGCGCCACGCGGGCAACGCTCGAAGGCGCCTGGGTGCGTCCGCGCCATGACGGCTACATGGCCTTCCAGCAGGCGGCATCCGACCGCCTCAACGAGGGCCTTGTCGGCCGGCAGGACGCACGCCGCGTCGTCGCCGACATCAACCGCCTGTTCCGAGAAAGTTTCGCGCCGTCCGTCGCCGGCTAACGTCGCTTAACCCGCGCAACGGTCTCGGGGTTTAAAGCCGCCACAGCTTCTTCGCGTTGCCGGACAAAAGCTTGGCGCGCTCGGTGTCGCTTGCGCCTGCAAGGAGCGCATGCGTCGCCGAAACCCAGCCGAGCAGCCCGCCGCCCAGTGTGCAGACCGGCCAGTCGCTGCCCCACACGACACGGTCCCAGCCAAAGCTTCCGATCGTGTGCTCGACATAGGGCCGCAGCGTCTCGACGGTCCAGGTCGCGGGATCGGCATAGGCGACGACGCCGGAGATCTTGCCGACGACATTGGGGCGCCGGGCGATCTCGGCGATCTGCTCGCGCCAGGGGTGCTCGGCCTTGCCCTTGATGTCGGGCACGCCGCAATGGTCGAGGACGAACTGCACCTCCGGCGCCAGATCGACCAGCGCGATCGCTTGGGCCATCTGCCTCGGCAGCACGCAGAGGTCGAAGGTCAGCCCACTGCCGGCGACGCGTCGAATGTTCTCGCGGAACAGGGGGCCCTCCGAGACGTCGTCGGGCACGACATGCAGCACGCGGCGGAACCCCTTGACGAAGGGATCGGCCCTCACCTTGTCCAGCCAGGCGGCGAAGTCCGGCTCTTCCGGCCGGCACGAGACGATCGCGCCCCGCACCAGGCTGCCAGGCTTCTTCGACAATCCTTCGACGTGAACCGTCTCGGCCTCGATATCGGCCGGCTCGACATCGACCTCCATATGCAGCGCCAGCTCTATGCCGGCGCGGCGCGCCTCTGTGGCGTATTCATCGTAGGGGAAGTTGCGGTCCAGCGCCGGTACGCCGGACAGCCAAGGGTAGCGCAGCGCCGCCTTATCGATGAGATGCAGGTGCGTGTCGACGATCATCGCTTCCTCCCTTGTCGCGCACATACATGTTGCCCCAAACCGTGCAGCGGTCTTGGGAAAAGAACATGCATCAAAACATGGACCCGATCATCTCACGGGAGAATTTATCATTCAAATAAGAATTACGCCTTGGGCATCACATCCGATCCGGCGAGCTGCGACAGACGGGCGGCGGCGGCCTGGAGCAGCGTGATGGTCCTGGTGATATCGGGCGCGGCCGGCGCATTGACCAGGGTGATATAGGGTATGGTGAGCGCGGCGATGCCGCGTCCGTCGGGCCCGAGCACCGGCGCCGAGAGATTGTAGACGCCGGCCGTCTGCAGCGAAGCCATCATCTCATAGCCGCGGTCACGCACCTGGTCGAGGCGGGCGAAGAAGTCGGGCGACAACTTCATCTCCTCGTTGCTGCGCAAATGCTCGGCGATCATCATCTCGCGTTCTTCCGGCGAGCGGAAGGCCAGCAGCACATGTCCCGACCCGGTGTCGAACAGGCTGATATGCGAGCCGACGCGGATCGAAATTCCCCAGTACCGCGGCGCTTCCTGCTGGGCGATGACGACGGCGCTGCCGCGATCGAACACCACGAGCTGGTTCGCTTGCCATGTGGTTTCGGCCAGTTCGCGCATGATCGAAGTGGCGTAGGAGACCAGCCTGCGCACCGGCGCATGCAGCTGGCCGAGCCCGAAAAGCTTCAGCGTCAGCGAATAGCGATCGCCGTCCGGCCGGGTGACGTAGCCGCGTTTCACCAGCCGGTCGAGCATCCGGTAGAACTCGTTCGGGCTGCGGTCGAGCCGCTTGGCGATCTCGGCTTGCGTCAGGCCGCCATCGACGCTTGCCAGCAGCTCCAGGATGTCCAGCCCCTTGTCCAGAGCCGGCGCGCGATAGCGGTCTTCCTCGTCGTCCTGCACCGGATGCCCCTCTGGTGAATTTCTATCTTCATATACGCAAGAGCGCCTTCATTGGAAAGAAGTTTCGGCTTGACGACTTATGAATATTTTGTTTGCATATGAATGAAGCGGCAGAGCTTCAGGTCATGACGGCCATCGGCCGTCCAGGGAGGAATTCATGAACAGACTGCTTACCGGCGTCGCCGCCGGCGCATTGCTCATGGCATCGGGCGCTGCATTCGCGGCCGACCTGCCGGGCAAGTTTCCCGGCGTCACCATCGACGCCAAGCTGATCGGCGGCCAGCAATACGAAAAACTCTACGAGCGCATCGGCGAGTGGGAGAAGGCGACCGGCGCAAAGGTCAACGTCATCTCCAAGAAGAATCACTTCGATCTCGACAAGGAGATCAAGTCGGACATCGCCTCCAACTCGATCACCTGGTGCGTCGGCTCCAACCACACCTCGTTCGCGCCGCAATATCCGGGCATCTATACCGATCTCGCCAAGCTCTTGCCGAAGGAGGAGATCGACGCCTTCGTTCCGGCCAACATCGCCGCCGGCACGCTCGACGGCAAGTTGGTGATGCTGCCGCGCGCGCAGTTCGACGTCTCGGCGCTCTACTACCAGAAGAGCCTCTATCAGGACGAAGCCAAGAAGAAGGCCTACAAGGAGAAGTACGGCGAGGATCTCGCCCCGCCGGACACGTTCGACGAGATGGCCCAGCAGGCGGAATTCTTCGCCAGCCCGCCCGATTTCTACGGCACGCAATATGCCGGCAAGGAAGAGGCGATCAACGGCCGCTTCTACGAGATGCTGATCGCCGACGGCGGCGAATATCTCGACAAGGACGGCAAGCCGGCCTTCAATTCCGATGCCGGCGTCAAGGCGCTCGACTGGTTCGTCAACCTCTACAAGGCGAAGGCAGTGCCCGCCGGCACGACCAACTATCTGTGGGATGACCTCGGCCAGGGCTTCGCCTCCGGCACCGTGGCGATCAACCTCGACTGGCCGGGCTGGGCCGGCTTCTTCAACGACCCGAAGTCGTCCAAGGTCGCCGGCAATGTCGGCGTCAAGGTGCAGCCCAAGGGCTCGTCCGGCAAGCGCTCCGGCTGGTCCGGCGCGCATGGCTTCTCGGTGACCGAGAACTGCGCCAACAAGGAAGCCGCCGCCTCGCTGGTCTGGTGGCTGACCAACGAGGACAGCCAGAAGCTGGAAGCCGCCGCCGGCCCGCTGCCCACCCGCACCAAGGTGTGGGAATGGGACCTAGAGCAGGCTAAGTCCGATCCATACAAGACCGAAGTGCTGCAGGCCTTCCAGGAAGCCGCCAAGAACGCCTTCCCGGTGCCGCAGACACCTGAGTGGATCGAGATCTCCAACGCCGTCTATCCGGAGCTGCAGGCGGCGATCCTTGGCGACAAGACCTCCAAGCAGGCGCTCGACGACGCTGCCGCCAAGGCGACGCAGATCCTCGAGGACGCGGGCAAGCTCTAATGCATGTCGCCCAAAAGTGCGCAGCGGTTTTGGGTGAACGACATGCATCGGAACAAAGGCTTAAAGCGCGTCGCTTGGAGTTCGTTTCGAAGCGACGCGCTTCAAGCGCTATCTTCCCCGCGGCGCCGGTCCTCGCGACCGGCGCCGCTTTGACCGATGCCGCCGCCTGCGACACGATCGCCGGCCGCGCAAACTTCTTTAGGACATCGCATGACGGCCAAGCGGCTATCCGCGCCAACCCTTCTCCTGCTGCCGGCCGTCCTCGTGCTGGCGGCGGTGGTGGTCGTACCGCTTTGCCTGTCCTTCTATTCCAGCTTCACGCCGTTCAGGCTGACGCGGCCGGAGACCTTCTTCACCTTCATCGGCCTGCGCAACTATCGCAACATCCTGTCCGACACGAATTTCTGGTGGGCATTCGGCCGCACCGTGCTTTTGCTCACCATCGCGCTCAATCTCGAAATGCTGCTCGGGCTCGGCCTTGCGCTGCTGGTCGAGAAGGCCAGCCGCGGCCAGCGGCTGCTGCGCACCGTCATGATGTTTCCGATGATGTTCTCGCCGATCCTCGTCGGCTTCCAGTTCAAGTTCATGTTCAACGACAATATCGGGCTGGTGAACAACGCGCTGCAGTCGCTTGGGCTGACGCGGGATGCCATCCCCTGGCTGATCGAAGGCCACCTCGCCTTCATCGCCATTTCGATCGCCGAGATCTGGTCGTCGACCTCGATCTTCGCGATCCTGATCCTTGCCGGCCTGCTCGCCATGCCGAAGGAGCCGGTCGAGGCGGCGCGAGTCGACGGCTGCACACCCTGGCAGACCTTCCGCTATGTGACCTGGCCCTTCATCATGCCCTTCGCCTATATCGCCATGACCATCCGCTCGCTCGACGTCGCGCGCGCCTACGACATCGTCAAGATCATGACCGATGGCGGGCCCGCCGGCCGCACCGAACTTTTGTGGACGCTGGTGGCGCGCACCGCTTACGGCGATGCGCGCATGGGCGTCGCCAACGCGATGGCCTATTTCTCGATCCTGCTGTCGATCGTCTTCACCGTCTATTTCTTCAGGAAGCTCGCCGCGGCGCGCACCCAGATCGGCGCGGAGTGGTGAGAATGGACGCCAACGCATCCGCCCGCCTGAAGCGCCGCGCCGGCGTCGTCGCGCACCGCGTCGGCCTGTTCTTCGCCATGCTTTTGATCTGCCTGCCCGGCATCTGGATCGTGCTGTCCTCGCTACGACCGACGGTCGAGATCCTGGCCAAGCCGCCGGTCTGGATTCCGCAGCAGGTCTCGCTCGACGCCTACGTCACCATGTTCAGCGGCGTCGGCAAGGGCGGCATCCCCGTCCTCGACTATTTCCGCAACTCGCTGATCATCTCGGTGACGTCGACGGTCATTGCCATCGCCATCGGCATGGCCGGCGGCTACGCCTTCGCGCGCTACCGCTTCCGCGGCAAGTCGGCGATGTTCCTCGGCCTGATGCTGACGCGCACCGTGCCAGGCATCGCGCTGTCGCTGCCGCTGTTCTTCGTCTATGCGCGGCTCGACATCATCGACACGCATTTCGGCCTGATCCTGGCCTATGTCGCGCTCAACGTGCCCTTCACCATCTGGCTGATCGACGGCTTCTTCCGCCAGGTGCCGAAGGACCTTGCCGAGGCCGCGCAGATCGACGGCTGCACGCGCTGGCAGGCCTTCTGGCAGGTCGAGTTTCCGCTCGCCGGACCCGGCATCGCGTCCGCCGGCATCTTCGCCTTCCTCACCTCCTGGAACGAGTTCGCGCTGGCCTCGCAACTGACGCGCTCGATCAATTCCAAGACGCTGCCCGTCGGGCTGCTCGACTACACCGCCGAATTCACCATCGACTGGCGCGGCATGTGCGCGCTGGCCGTGGTGATGATCATTCCGGCGCTTATCCTCACCTTCATCGTCCAGAAACACCTCGTCGGCGGCCTGACCTCCGGCGCGGTGAAAGGTTGATCCGATGGCGATTGTCTCGCTCAAGAAACTCACAAAGCGTTACGGCAACATGGAGATCGTCCACGGCATCGACCTCGACGTCGCCGACCGTGAGTTCATCGCGCTCGTCGGGCCGTCCGGCTGCGGCAAGTCGACCACGCTGCGCATGATCGCCGGGCTGGAGGACATCTCCGGCGGCACGATCGAGATCGGCGGGCGCGTCGTCAACGACCTGCCGCCGCGCTCGCGCAACATCTCGATGGTGTTCCAATCCTACGCGCTTTATCCTCACATGACGGTGCGCGAGAATCTCGGCTTCTCGCTGAAGATTGCCGGCGCGCCGAAGGAGGAGATGGACCGCCGCGTCGCCGAGGCGTCGGCCATTCTCGGCCTTGACGCATTGCTGGAGCGCCGTCCCTCCCAGCTTTCGGGCGGCCAGCGCCAGCGCGTCGCCATGGGCCGCGCCATCGTGCGCGATCCGGACGTCTTCCTGTTCGACGAGCCGCTCAGCAATCTCGACGCCAAGCTGCGCACGCAGATGCGCACCGAGATCAAGAAGCTGCACGCCAAGGTGAAGTCCACCGTCATCTACGTTACGCACGACCAGGTCGAGGCGATGACGCTTGCCGACCGCATCGTCATCATGCGCGACGGCTATATCGAGCAGGTCGGCACGCCGGACGAAGTCTTCCAGCGCCCGGCGACGCGCTTCGTCGCGGGCTTCATCGGGTCGCCGCCGATGAACCTGCAGGAGGCGACCGTGGACGACGGCAAGATCGTCTTCGCCAGCGGCCAGAGCCTGCCGGTTCCCGGCCGGTTCAAGGCCAGGGTGAGCGCCGGAGACAAGGTGGTGTTCGGCCTGCGGCCCGACGATCTCTACCCCGTGGGTCACGGCTTGCATTCCGGCGACGCCGCGGACGTCCATGAGGTCGACCTGCCGGTGACGGTGACCGAGCCGCTCGGCAACGAAACGCTGGTGTTCGCCGAATTCGACCGCCGCGACTGGGTCTCGCGCATGTTGAATCCCAAGCCACTGAAGGCGGGCGACCGTGTCGCCATGCACTTCGACCTGTCGCAGGCGCATCTCTTTTCCGCGGAAACCGGCAAATCCTTGAGGAGCTGACGATGGCGAAGATCGAGAAAGTCGAGCTTGCAATGGTCGACCTGGTGCCGAAGGTGAAGCGCACCGACGCCATCCAGAGTTTCGTCAGCCAGGAGACGCCGATCGTCACCATCACCGACGCCGATGGCGCGGTCGGCATGGGCTACAGCTACACGATCGGCACCGGCGGCTCCTCGGTGATGCGGCTTTTGGCCGACCATTTGGCGCCGCGCTTGATCGGCCAGGACGCGGACCAGATCGAGGCCATCTGGCACGATCTTGAATTCAAGACCCACGCCACCACGATCGGCGCCATCACGGCCATTGCGCTCGCCGCGATCGACACTGCGCTTTGGGACCTGCGGGCGCGGAAGCAGAAGCTGCCGCTCTGGAAACTCGCCGGCGGCGCCAAGGATCGCTGCCCGCTCTACACCACCGAAGGCGGCTGGCTGCACATCGAGACGCAGGCGCTGGTTGCCGACGCGCTGGCAGCCAAGGCGAAAGGCTTCACCGGCTCCAAGGTCAAGATCGGCAAGCCGCACGGCTCGGAGGATTTCGCCCGTCTTTCGGCGGTGCGCAAGGCGGTCGGCGACGGCTACGAGATCATGACCGACTGCAACCAGGGCTTTTCCGTCGACGAAGCCATCCGGCGCGCCGAGCGGCTGCGCGACCTCGACCTCGCCTGGATCGAGGAGCCGCTGCCGGCCGACGACATCGATGGCCATGTGCGATTGTCGCGTTCGACCGCGACGCCGGTGGCGGTCGGCGAGTCGCTTTATTCGATCCGCCATTTCCGCGAGTATATGCAGAGGGGTGGCTGCAACATCGTCCAGGTCGATGTCGGCCGCATCGGCGGCATCACGCCCTGGCTGAAGGTGGCGCATATGGCGGAAGCCTTCGACATGCCCATCTGCCCGCATTTCCTGATGGAACTGCATGTCAGCCTGGCCTGCGCGGTGCCGAACGGCAAATATGTCGAGTACATTCCGCAACTGGATGAGTTGACGGGCAAGAAGATGGTGATCGAGAACGGCCATGCGCTGGCGCCGAGCGAGCCGGGCCTCGGCATCGACTGGGATTTCGATGCGCTCAAGGCGCGCGGCATCGCCGAGTTCAGCGTCACCGTCACCGAACGGAGGAACTGAGATGCAGCGAATGGGCATGGTGCTCGGCCTGAAGCCGGAGAAGGTCGAGGAATATGTGCGCCTGCACGCCGCCGTCTGGCCGGACGTGCTGAAGATGATCTCGGCCTGCAACATCGAAAACTACTCGATCTACCTCAAGCGGCCGGAGAACCTGCTGTTTTCCTATTTCGAGTATCACGGCACCGACTATGCCGCCGACATGGCCAGGATGGCCGCCGATCCAATAACCCAGGAATGGTGGGCGGTCTGCATGCCTTGCCAGGAGCCTTTGCCGACAAGGCAGGAGGGCGAATGGTGGGCGATGATGGATGAAGTCTTCCACCATGACTGACGCCTTCGATCCCGCCTCGCTGGCGCAGTCCTGGCCAAGGCCTGCGAAGCCGCGTCCGATCGTGACCTTCGGCGCCGGCTCGATCGTCGGCGATGCGCACTTTCCCGCCTATCGCAAGGCCGGCTTTCCAGTGGTGGGCCTCTACGATCCGGACCAGGCAAAGGCGCAGAAACTGGCCGAGAAATGGGGCGTGACGGCCTTCCGCTCAGTGGATGAGGCAGCCGCCGTCGAGGACGCGATCTTCGATCTGGCGACGCCGCCTAGCCGGCACGCCGAGGTCCTGAAGGCCCTGCCTGACGGCGCGGTGGCGCTGATCCAGAAGCCGATGGGCAACTATCTCGGCGAGGCAACCGAGATCCTCGAAATCTGCCGCGCCAGGAAACTCATGGCGGCGGTCAATTTCCAGCTGCGCTTCGCGCCGATGATGCTGGCGCTGAAGGACGCGATAGCCAAGGGCTGGCTTGGCGAGGTCGTCGACTTCGACGCCTGGCTGGCACTCGCCACACCCTGGCAGCTCTGGGAATTCCTGCTCACGGCGCCGCGTGTCGAGATAGCCATGCATTCGATCCACTATCTCGACCTGATCCGGCAGATCCTCGGCGACCCCAAGGGGGTTCACGCCAAAACCCTCGGCCATCCCAATCACAAGGTCGCGCAGACCCGCACCAGCGCCATTCTCGACTATGGCGACACGGTGCGCTGCGCGCTTTCGATCAATCACGATCACAAGTTCGGACGCCGGCACCAGGCCTGCGAGTTCCGCATCTGCGGCACCGAGGGCGCTGCCTACGTCAAGCTCGGCCTCAATCTCGACTATCCGCGCGGCGAGCCCGACGTGCTGGAGATCTACCCCCAGGGCGGATCCGACTGGGTCAGCGTGCCGCTTATAGGCGAATGGTTCCCCGACGCCTTTGTCGGACGCATGGCCAATGTCCAGCGTTTCGCTTGCGGAGAGGACAGCGAACTGGTCAGTTCCGTCGAGGATGCCTGGAACACGATGGCGCTGGTGGAAGCCGCCTATCGATCGAGCGCCGCGCTGGCGATGCCGCTGGCCGAGAAACCGTAAGGAACGGCATGGAACAGGTCACCTACTTCGAGGACTACGAGATCGGTTCGTCGCGGCTCACCAGCGGCCGCACGATCACCGAGACGGACTTCGTCGTCCATGCCGGCCACACCGGCGATTTCTTTCCGCACCACATGGACGCCGAGTTCATGAAGACGACGCCCTTCGGCCAGCGCATCGCCCATGGCACGCTGGTGTTTTCGGTCGGCGTCGGCCTGACGGCGAACGTGATCAACCCTGTCGCCTTCTCCTACGGCTATGACAGGCTGCGTTTCATCAAGCCGGTGTTCATCGGCGACACGATCCGCACGCGCACGACGATCGCCGCGAAGGAGGATGACCCGAAGCGGCCGGACTCCGGTCGCGTCATCGAACGCGTCGAAGTTTTGAACCAGCGTGACGAGGTCGTGCTGGCCGCGGACCACATCTATATCGTCGAGCGGCGCCCCCGGCTCGGCTGAAAACGGAGACAAAACAACATGACTGATCTGACAGGCAAGGTCGTTGTCGTTACCGCTGCGGCGCAAGGCATCGGTCGGGCAAGTGCGCTTGCCTTCGCCAGGGCCGGCGCCACCGTCAACGCCACCGACCTCAACGAGGCGGTTTTGGCCGAACTCGGCAAGACGCCCGGCATCAAGACCCGCAAGCTCGATGTGCTGAGCGACGATGCCGTGAAGGCCGCCTTTACCGAAATCGGCCGCGTCGACGTGCTGTTCAACTGCGCCGGCTTCGTCCATTCGGGCTCGATCCTCGAGATGAAGGACGAGGACCTCGACTTCGCCTTCAATCTCAATGTGCGCGCCATGATCCGCACCATCCGCGCGGTGCTGCCCGGCATGCTGGAGCGCGGCGATGGTTCGATCATCAACATGGCGTCGGTCGCGGGTGCCCCGAAGGGCGTGCCCAACCGCTTCGCGTATGGCGTGACCAAGGCGGCCGTGATCGGGCTGACCAAGTCGATCGCCGCCGACTATGTCGCTAGAGGAATCCGCTGCAACGCGATTTGCCCCGGCACGGTGGAGAGCCCATCGCTCGAAAGCCGAATGCGCGCCCAGGGCGATTATGAGACGGCCCGCGCGGCCTTCATCGCCCGTCAGCCGATGGGAAGGCTGGGCACGGCCGAAGAAATCGCCGATCTCGCAGTCTATCTTGGCGGGGCGACTTACACGACCGGACAGGCCTATAATATCGACGGCGGCTGGTCGATCTGATGAGGCACCGAGCATGATCCGCATTACCGATCTTCGCACCTTCGACCTACGCTTTCCGACGTCGCAAAGCCTCGACGGGTCGGACGCGATGAACCCCGACCCGGACTACTCCGCGGCCTACGTCATCCTCGACACCGACGTGCCGTCGTTGAAGGGCCATGGGCTCACCTTCACCATCGGCCGCGGCAACGAGATCTGCTGCGCGGCGATAGAAGCGCTGCGCCATCTGGTCGTCGGGCTCGACCTCGACTGGGTCAAGGAGGATCCCGGCCGTTTCTGGCACCACGTGACCGGCGACAGCCAGCTGCGCTGGATCGGCCCGGACAAGGGCGCCATGCATCTTGCCGTCGGCGCGGTCGTCAATGCAGTCTGGGACCTGTGGGCGAAGGAAGCCGGCAAGCCGGTCTGGCGGCTGGTCGCCGAGATGAGCCCGGAAGAGATCGTGCGGATCGTCGACTTCCGCTACCTCACCGATGCCATCACGCCGGCCGAGGCGCTGGAGATTCTGAAGAAAGCCGAGGCCGGCAAGGCCGAGCGCATCGCCACGCTAAAACGCGAAGGCTATGCCTGCTACACCACCTCCGCCGGCTGGCTCGGCTATCCCGACGACAAGCTGAGGCGGCTCTGCCAGGAAGCGGTCGACCAGGGTTTTGATCACATCAAGCTGAAGGTGGGCCGCGACCGCGCCGACGACATCCGCCGCCTCAGGATCGCGCGCGAGGTGATCGGCCCGGACCGTTACCTGATGATCGACGCCAACCAGGTCTGGGAGGTCGACCAGGCAATCGACTGGCTGGGTGACCTTGCCTTCGCCAAGCCCTTCTTCATCGAGGAGCCGACCAGCCCGGACGATGTCGCCGGCCATGCCAAGATCCGCAAGGCCGTGGCGCCGATCAAGGTCGCGACCGGCGAGATGTGCCAGAACAGGATCATGTTCAAGCAGTTCATCGCCGGCGGCGCCATCGACGTCGTGCAGATCGATTCCTGCCGCATGGGCGGCCTCAACGAGGTGCTTGCCGTCCTGCTGATCGCAGCCAAGTTCGGCCTGCCGGTCTGGCCGCATGCCGGCGGCGTCGGCCTCTGCGAATACGTCCAGCATCTGTCGATGATCGACTATGTCGCCGTCTCGGGCACCAAGCAGGATCGAGTGATCGAATATGTCGACCACCTGCACGAGCATTTCCTCGAACCCTGCACCATCGAGAACGCGGCTTACATGCCGCCGACGGCGCCGGGCTTCTCGATCGAGATGAAGCCGGATTCCATTGCCGCCTATCGGCACCGTGGTTGATCAGAGTCGTAACGCAGGCGATTAGGCCCGCGTTACGACTTGCTTCTCCAGGCGTTCGGCGCGCCGCGTGATTTTGCGTCAGTCGACCTCGACGGCAAACACCGAGACGCAATCGCCGGCCTTGACCAGGCCCGGAAAATGACGCGCCGCCAGCAGGCCCGACATCCTGGCCTTGATTTCCTGTGGCGCCACGCCGGTGCGGCCGGTCGAATGAATGCGCGCCACGACCTGACCCTCATCCACTCTCTCGCCGAGATCGACTATGGTCTCGATCATGCCGTCGTCCTCGGCGAAGGCGAAGCAATCGCCCGAGGGCATGTCGAGCCATTGAGTTCTGCCCTTCTCCACGGCACCAGCAACGATGCCGCCATGGCGAAGCACGTTCAGCACGCCGCGGCGCGCGATGCGCACCGTCTCGGCCCGTGACGTGCCGCCGCCGCCGAGCTCGGTGGTGACGAAGACCTTGCCCATCTCCTCGGCCGCCGTGTCATACATGCCGACCGTATCGATCTCGGTCATGCGCATCGAGAACGGCGCCGAGAAGGCCTCGACCGCCGCGAAGGCCTTCTTCTCCTGCGCCTTGTCCGGCAGCGTGTGCGCGGCGCAGAACGGCACGAAGTCCAGTGTCTTTCCGCCGGAGTGGAAGTCGAACACGATGTCCGCCCGCGGCAGCAATTCGCGCTGGAAATAGTCGGCGATCTTCTCCGTCACCGTGCCGTCGGGACGACCGGGGAAAGAGCGGTTCATGTTGCCCTTGTCGATCGGCGAGGTGCGCGTACCGGCACGGAAGGCCGGATAGTTCATCGCCGGCACGATGATGACCGTGCCGGAAACGTCCTTCGGGTCGAGGGTGCGGGCAAGCTCATAGAGCGCCAGCGGCCCCTCATATTCGTCGCCGTGATTGCCGCCGGTGAGCAGAGCCGCCGGCCCCCTGCCGTTGCGGACGACGCAGATCGGGATCATCACCGAACCCCAGGCGGAATCGTCGCGGCTGTAGGGCAGGCGCAGGAAGCCGTGCTGGACGCCGTCGCGCTCGAAATCGACGGTGGGCGTGATCGGCGATGGACGCAGGGTTGACATCGGCCTCAATCCTTCACGAACAGCTTGCGCGGCACATTGGCCAGGCATTCGACGCCGGTCTCGGTGATCAGGATCGACTCTGTGATCTCCAGTCCCATCGTCTCCAGCCAGAGACCCGTCATGAAATGGAAAGTCATGCCGGGCCTGAGCTCGGTGCGGTCGCCGGGGCGCAGGCTCATGGTGCGCTCGCCCCAGTCCGGCGGATAGGAGATGCCGATCGGGTAGCCGGTGCGGTTGTCCTTGACGATACCGTACTTCTTCAGCACGGCGAAGAAGGCATTGGCGATGTCCTCGCAGGTGTTGCCGGGCTTGGCGGCAGAGAGGCCTGCTTCCATGCCTTCCAGCGTCGCCTTCTCGGCGTCGAGGAAGCCCTGCGTCGGCTTGCCGAGGAAGACGGTGCGCGACAGCGGGCAATGGTAGCGGTTGTAGCAGCCGGCGATCTCGAAGAACGTGCCCTCGCCCGCCTTCATCGGCTTGTCGTCCCAGGTGAGATGCGGCGCCGAAGCGTCGGCGCCCGACGGCAGCAGCGGCACGATCGCCGGATAGTCGCCGCCGATGCCTTCGACGCCGCGCGTGCCGGCGTCATAGATCTCGGCGACCAGATCGCATTTGCGCATGCCGACCTCTATTCTGTCGACGATGCGCTTGTGCATGGCCTCGACGATGCGGGCGGCATTGCGCATGTAGCCGATCTCGGTCGCGCTCTTCACGGCGCGCTGCCAGTTGACCAGCGCGGTGGCGTCGACGAAATGGGCATTGGGCAGATGCTTCTGCAGCGAGGCGAAAGCAGCCGCCGAAAACCAGTAATTGTCCATCTCCACGCCGATGGTCAGCTTGTCCCAGCGGCGATCGGCAAGCACGCTGGCGAGGTAGTCCATCGGGTGCCGCTCCGTCGACTGCACATAATGGTCGGCATAGCCGATGATGTTGTCGTGGGCGAGATAGGCGGTGCGCTTGGCGCCGTTGGCGTCCTGGCCGCGGCCGTACCAGACCGGCTCGCCCGAAGGCGGCACGATGACCGCCTGATGCACATAGAACGACCAGCCGTCGTAGCCGGTCAGCCAGGCCATGTTCGAGGGATCGCTGACGATCAGCAGATCGACCCCTTTGGCCTCCATGGCTTTCCGCGTCTTGGCGAGGCGATCGGCAAATTCGCTTCGCGAGAATTTCAGGTTTGGCTGCATTGTTCTTGATCCTCGTTTGTTGGGCCCAGAGCCTATTTCTGTTTGAGCGTGATCTTTCCGGAAAACCGGTTCCACTTTTCCGGATCACGCTTGGCCGGGTATCAGCTTTCGAAAATGGTTCCGGCATTGGCCGTATGGGCGCGATCGCGGGCTAAAGTGGCGATCGCGGTGTCCTGCACGCCGGTGCCGGTGAGGTCGGCAATCGTGATGTCGCCGGCCGAGCGTCGTCCGTGCTTTTTCCCGGCGATGATCTGGCCGAGTTCGGTGACGTCCGCGTCGGCGGGCATTACACCAGCCTCGATGGCATGGTGGAGCTCGCCCAAGCGCCGCGTCTGCTTCGCGCTGTCGGCGACGTAGAGATCGGCCAGGCGAAGGATCGCCGGCGCGATCTCGTTCTTGTGCTCGGCGTCCGAGCCCATGGCCGTGATGTGCTGTCCAGCGGAAACGAAACCGGCCTTGATCAGCGGCTCGGTCGACGGCGTGGTGGTGACGATGATGTCGGCATCTGCCGCCGCCTTCGCCGCATCCGGCTCGGCGCGCACCATGATGCCCAACTTCTCGCGCAAGCGGGCGGCGGTCGCCTCGGCCTTGGCTGCGTCGCGCGCCCAGATACGCGCTTCCTCGATCGGCCTGACAAGGCGCAAGGCTTCCAACTGCAGGCCGGCCTGCAAACCGGCGCCGAAGATCGCGGCTACGGTGGAATCTTCGCGCGACAGATGCTTGGCCGCTACCGCGCCGGCGGCGGCCGTGCGGACATCAGTCAGATAGCCATTGTCGAGCAGCAGCGCCTCGACCACGCCGGTCTTTGCCGAAAGCAGCACCATCATGCCACCGCCACTCGGCAGGCCGAGCGTCGGATTGTCGAAGAAACCTGAGCTTATCTTGACGGCGAAGCCGTCGATGCCGGGCACGTAAGCGGACTTCACGTCGACCTCGCCGCGATGCTCGGGAATGTCGAGCCTGAGAATAGGTGGCATCGCCACCGGCAACGTGGCCAAAGCGCGGAATGCGTTCTCGACGCAGGCGACGGCATCGAGATCCAGCGTCACGATCTTGCGCAGTTCCGCTTCGGTGAGGATGATCATGCGGCTCATGCTGCGCTCTCCTCCAGTGCAGTGTCGCCGCAGACAATGCGGCGATGCAGGCTCATGTCGATATTGCGGCCCGACAGGATGAGGACGGTCGGGCCGTTCGCTTTCACCTTTCCGGAAAGCAGCGCGCCGATGCCGACGGCGCCCGCGCCTTCGATGATCTCGCGCTCTTCCTCATAGGCATGGCGGATGCCGGCGGCGATCTCATCCTCGGAAAGCAGGATGACGTCGTCGAGCAGGCCACGGCACATGCCGAAGGTCAGTTGGTTGTCGAGGCCGATGCCGCCGCCGAGCGAATCGGCGAGCGTCGGCAGTTCCTCGACCTGCACCGGCCGACCGGCATCGAGGCTTGCTTTCATCGCGGCGCCGCGCGCCATCGAGATGCCGATGACTTTGGTGGCCGGGCTCACGCCCTTGACGGCAGCGGCAACACCGGCTGCCAATCCGCCGCCGGAGAGCGGCACCAGCACGCTTGCTGCGTCCGGAACTTGCTCCATGAGCTCGAGCCCCAGCGTGCCTTGCCCGGCAATGATGTCTGGATGGTCGAAAGGCGGCAGCATGACGAGCCCCTCTTCCGCGACCAGCCTGTCGACTTCCTGCTGGGCGTCGTCCTGGCTGTTGCCGACAATGCGGATCTCCGAGCCGAGGCGGCGGATCGCGTCGAGCTTGTTCTCGGGCACCAGCCTGGACATGCAGATCACCGCGCGCATGCCTTCGAGTTTCGCCGCGTGAGCGAGCGCGCGGCCGTGATTGCCTGTCGACGCCGCGACGACGCCTCGCGATCTTTGCTCCGGGCTCAACGCGGCGATGGCGTTGGACGCGCCGCGCAGCTTGAACGCGCCGGTGGTCTGGTGATGCTCCAGCTTGAGGTGGATGGGATGGTCGGCGCGGTCCGAAAGGCTTTGCGACTTAACGGCGGGCGTCCGCTCGACCTTGCCGGCAATGCGTTCGCGGGCGGTACGGATGTCCGCGAGAGCGATGGCGCGCGTCATGGGGCGACCCCTTCTGGCCTACCGGCCATCTTCCCCTCAAGGGGGGAGATCCGCAGCTTCGACACTGTCTCTCTTCCTGCAACGTCGATGATTGGCGAAAGCGTAGCAGCAGCCAATCTCCCCCCTTGAGGGGAAGATGGCCGGCAGGCCAGAAGGGGTCGCTCTTGTACGCAGGACATAATTTTTACTGTCCAAGCGGCAGTGTCATCAGCCGGCCGAACTCGGGTCGCGGCGCGTCATCGCCGCAGAGCCGCAGGCAATTCCAGGCGCTGGCCTGGTTGCTGGTGACGACCGGACGACCGATCGCCTCCTCCATTCCGGGGACCGCAAGTGCGGCGCGCAGCGCCGTGCACGAAACGAACAGCGCATCGGCCTGCGCATGGGTGGCTTTGCGCGCCAACTCGACGAGAGCGCCCGGCTTGATGCGCGCCATCTCGCGATCGTCCTCGAAGCCGAGGCAAGTGAAGCTCTCGATATCGAAACCGTGCGCGGCGAAATAGGTCGCCATCGGCCGGCTGGTCTCGACGGTGTAAGGCGTGAGAATGCTGATCCGCTTCACTCCGAACGCGTTCAGGCCGCGCACGCCGGCCATGGGTGGCGTGACCACGGGAACATTCGGTTTGGCCGCCTGGATCGCGGCCTCGATCTCGGCATCGCCGATCACCACCGAGGCCGAGGTGCAGGAATAACAGACGGCATCGAGCGGCTCGTCCGGCAGGATGAGCGCAGCGCCCGCCGTCAACGATGGCTGCATCTTGCGCAGGTTCTCCGGCGTCGTCGGGTTGGCATAGGGAATGCGCGCGACATAGACGCCGATCCGCTCGCTCGCCACCATTCGGCGGAAGTCGACCTCGCTGGTATGGTCGGTGGCTAAAGCGATCAGGCCGACGCGTTTTTCGAGTGGACGCGCGTCGAGGGCGGGCCGGCCCGGCGCCAGCCGGATTTCGGGCAATTGTTTCATGACTTTCATCTTTCGATCCTGCCGTAGCGGTGCTCCAGCCAGCGCAAGAGTACGACGGAGCAGAGGCTGATGACGAGGAAGAAGGCGCCGACCAGCGTCATCGGCTCGATGTAGCGATAGTAGGTGTTGGCGACGCTCTTGGCCTGGTTCATCAGCTCCAGCACGGTGATCGCCGACAGCAGCGGCGTCTCCTTGAACATGGCGATGAAATAGTTGGCCAGAGCCGGGATCATCGGCGGGATCGCCTGCGGCAGGATGACATGCGTCCAGGTGTGGCGGCCGCCGAGATTGCAGGCCTTGGCCGCCTCCCACTGGCCGCGCGGAACGTTGTCGATGCCGGCGCGGTAGACTTCCGCCGTATAGGTGCCGTAGTGCAGGCCGAGCCCGATGACGCCTGCCACCAGCGGCGGCAAAAGGATGCCGATATCGGGCAGCACGTAGAAGATGAAATAGAGCTGCACCAGCAGCGGCGTGCCGCGGATGAATTCGGCGAACCAGCCGACGCTGCGCGCCACGGCTCGGTTCGGCGAACGCCGCGCCAGCGCTATGGCCAGACCGACGATCGCCGCCAGCACCGAGCCGAGCACCGTCGCCAGGATGGTGATCTTCACGCCCTGGATCAGGGTCGGCATGATCTCGCGGACGAAGTTCCAATCCCATTCCATCAGAGGGCCCATTCCATCAGATGCGCACTCCGTCGACACCCTGCGCCATGCGCCGCTCAAGCGAGCGCACGCCCCATGAGAGGATCAGGGCGAGCGCGAAATAGATGACGAGAACGGAAACGAAGGGCATCAGTGTGCTGCCGGTCTGCGAGCGCACCACTTGTGCCTGGAAGGTGAGGTCGGCGAGCGAGATCAGCGACACGACCGACGTCGCCTTCAGCAGCTCGATCGCGTTGTTGCCGAAGGTCGGCAGCATGACCAGCAGCGCTTGCGGCAGGATGACGTGGCGCATGCCTTGCCAGCGGCCGAGATTGAGCGCCGTGCAGGCCTCGTATTGCTCGCGGCCGATCGACAGGATGGCGCCGCGCACCACTTCCGCGGCATAGGCGCCGACATTCAAACCCAGCGCCAACACACCGGCCTGCAAGGGCGTCAGCGACAGGCCGGCAAAGGGCAGCACGAAATAGGCCCAGAACAGCTGCACGAAGATCGAGGTGCCGCGGAAGAACTCGATATAGGCGGTGGCCAGCGCCCGCACGACAAAGAAACGCGACACGCGGCCCATGCCGGCGAGGAAGGCCATGACGAGCGCGAGCACCGACCCCATCAGCGTCAGCTCGATGGTGACAAGCGCTCCCTGCAATATCAGGTCGAGATAGCCGGACCACTGGGTCATCTGGGTTCCAACGTTTGCATTCCTGGTCGCTTCTCCCCGTTCACGGGGAGAAGATGCCGGCTCGCCCTCCGTAGCTGCAGCGCAGCTGCTGCGTAGGATGGGCAGGCAGATGAGGGGCAGCGCGAACTTATGGAAGCGTGGCGCCGCCCCTCATCCGGCCCTTCGGGCCACCTTCTCCCCGTGAACGGGGAGAAGGAAAAGTCGCGCCTACTTCGCCGCGCAGAGCTTCTCGCGCGTCGTCGACATCGCTGCCTTGGCCGAGAAGCCGTAGGGCTCGATGATCTTGGCGAATTCGCCGGACTTCTTCATCTTGGCGAGTTCGACGTCATAGGCATCGCGCAGCGCTTCGTCGCCCTTCTTGAAGGCGGCGCCATCGCAATAGACCGGGGCGCCCTGCACCGGCGCGATCACTTCCAAGTTCGGATCGTTGGCCTTCTTGATCAGGTCGTTGATCGAGAGAACGGGAAGCGAATAGGCGTCGATACGGCCGTCCTGCACCATCTTCAGGCCGCTCTGGCCATCCGGCACGACGATGACGCGATCGCGCGGCACGCCGGCATTGAGCGCCAGCTTCTCCTCGGTGCCGCCACCCGGCGCGCCGACGGTGGCGGAAGTATCCTTGGCGATATCCTCATAGCTCTTGAAGCCTTTCGGATTGCCCTTCTTCACCAGCATCGCCTCCGCATCGCAAAGCACAGGCTCGGAATAGGCGACCGCCGCGCAGCGCTCCGGCTTCATGAACAGGCCGGCGGTGACGACGTCGAAGCGGCCGGCCTGCAGGCCGGGGATCATGGCGCCATATTCGGAGATGGAGGCGACGATGTCGTTGACGCCGAGGCGCTTGAAGATCTCGCGCGCCACGTCGGGCGCCGCGCCCGAGACCTTGCCGTCGGCGGCCACCGCCGTGTAGGGCGGCTCATTGGCAATGGCGACGCGGGCGAAGCCTTGCTGCTTGAGCTGCTCGAGCTTTGCGTCGTCTGCTGAACGCGCACCGGAGGCGAGCAGCATTGCGCTCACCGCGAGGCCGGCGACGCCAGCCAGAATGCCAAGTTTCTTCATCGTTCCCAACTCCTTGTTTCTATCTTCTTGGTTTGCCCACTTGGGCGTTTGGACCCCGAGGGCGGCTCGTTGCCCGGGACGACTTCGTCGCCCGTTTGCATTGCGGTCAGACGCGATGTCCGGCCGCGATGATCTTCTTCAGGAAGCTTTGAGTGCGCTCCTGCTTGGGATGACGGAAAATCTCGTCGGGCTTGCCTTCCTCGACGATCTTGCCGCGGTCGAAGAACAGCACCCGGTCGGCGAAGTCATGGGCAAAGCCCATCTCGTGGGTGACGAGCAGCATGGTCATGTCGGTCTCGGAGCAGAGCCGCCACAGCACGTTCAGCACCTCCTCGACCAGTTCCGGATCGAGCGCCGACGTCACCTCGTCGAACAGCATGATCCTCGGCTGCAGGGCGAGCGCCCTGGCTATCGCCACGCGCTGCTTCTGGCCGCCGGAGAGCTGAGCCGGCATGCTCCTGGCCTTGTCGGCCATGCCGACCATGTCGAGCAGCTCCATCGCCCGCTTCTCGGCGGCGGTGCGCGAAACACCCTTGGTCAGCATCGGCGCCAGCGTGACGTTGTCGATGACGCTCTTGTGCGGGAATAGGTTGAACAGTTGGAAGACCATGCCGATCTTCTGGCGCATCTTCGCCAGGTGCCGCTCGTCGGCCGGCAGCAGCTGGCCGTTGCGCTCCATGTGATAGAGCTGCTCGCCATCGATCTGGATGTGGCCGCCGTCAATACGTTCCAGCGTCATCAGGATGCGCAGGATCGTCGTCTTGCCGGAACCGGAGGGACCGATCAGCGCGAGCTTCTCGCGCGGCATGACCTGCATCGACAGGCCGTCCAGCACCTTGAAGGTGCCAAAGCTCTTCGTGATGGCGTCGACCTTGATGATGGGCGCGGGCAATCCATTTCCCCGTTCTGGAGAAGCCTATGCCCTTAACGATGCGGAACAGCAGAAATCATGTCAATTATGAAAATAATATCATGACAATATTTCCGCTGCGGCACAATTTCGGGGCAATTTGCGCTCCCGTTGTGCATCAGATGGCGAGCAGGAGATGTTCCGGGTCGCCAAGCAGGAGCTTGGCGACAACGCTCAAGCCCGCGCGCAGTTCCCCCTCGGTGGTCGATCCGAGCGAGATGCGCACGGCGGGACGCCAGGGCGTCTCGGCGATACGGAACGAAGTGCCCGGCGCGATCGCCACCCCCCGCAGGCGCGCCTGCGCGACGAAGCTCTCCTCGGCGCGATCGCCCGGCAACTCGAGCCACAGATGCAGCCCATCACGATGCACGCGATAATCGACACCCGTCAGCACTTCCGCGGCGATCTCCTGACGTCGTCTCAGCGCGCCGCGCTGCCAGTTGACCAGCTCGATCGCCGTGCCGTCCTTCACCCAGCGCGTCGCGATCTCCGCCACCATCGGTGTCGCCATCCAGTTCGAGACGAGATGGCGGTTGGCGACGGCCGCGACGTAGCGGTCCGGCACCGCGAGATAGCCGATGCGCAGGCCCGGCACGACGATCTTGGTGAAGGAAGTGACGTAGAGGGTTCGCTCGGGCGCGAAGGCGGCGACGGCCGGAGGACGGCCTTCGACGAGAGGCCCAAGCACATCGTTCTCGATGATGGCGATGTCGTGCTTGCGCGCGACCGCCGCGATCTGCTCGCGCCGGGTGGCATCCATCAAGGTGGCCGTCGGGTTGATTACCGAGGGCTGGACGAAGACGGCGCGGATATCCGAGAGTCGGCAGGCTTCGTCCAACGCCTCAGGGATCAGGCCGTTGTCGTCGATCGGCAGGCCTTCGAGGTTGAAGCCTAGATAGCGGGCAAGCGGCACCAGCGTGTGGTGGCCGATCGCCTCGGTGGCGACGGTCGAGCCGGGCGGCGCCACGCTCATCAGCGCCACCGTCATGCCGGCCGTGGCGCCGTTGGTGAGGCAGATATTCTGCGGCGAGGCTTCCAGGCCGCAGAGCTTCAGCCACTCGACCGCCACCGCGCGGTGGCGCGGGAACACCATGTTCGGCCGGAACGACAGAGCCGAGCTCGACGGCAGGTTTTCGGCCAGCCAGCCCAGCGCCTGCTTCAATCTCTCCAGATGCATCGGCTCGCAGACCGGCTTCAGGATGGAGAGGTCGATGACCTCGCCCAGCCGTTCCGGGAGGTAGGGCGGCTCCGGCTCGCGACGCTGCGTCTGCACGAAGCTGCCGCGCCCGACCTCGCCGGAAATCAGGCCGCGGCGGATCAGTTCCTCATAGGCGCGGCTGACCGTCTGCACCGAAAGTTTCAGGTCGTCCGCAAGGCGGCGGTGCGTCGGCAGCCGCACGCCATTGGCGAGCCGTCCGTCATGGATCGCGCGGGCGAATTGATCGGCCAGCGAGAGGTAGGCCGGTCGTCGGATCAGCGCTGGATCTGGCTGCCATAATGTCATGACTTATTAGAGATCGAAATCAGTGCAATTGACAATCGAAATAATGCATCGTCATGGTGTCCCGAGCAAAAAACGGAGCCGGCATGGCGGCAGCGAAACTCGACCCGATCGACCTCAAGATCCTGGACGCCATCCAGCGAGATGGCCGCATCACCAAGCTGGCGCTGGCCGAGAAGGTCGGTCTGTCGCCGACCCCTTGCTGGATGCGGCTGCGCAAGCTGGAGAAGGCCGGCATCGTTTCCGGCTACCACGCCGCGATCGCCATGCGTGCGATCGCGCCGGTGGCGACCGTGCTGATGGAGGTGACCTTAGCCAGCCACCGCCAGGCCGACTTCGACCGCTTCGAGCGTGTCGTCCGCGACATCCCGGAGATCGTCGCCTGCTGGTCGGTCGGCGGCGGCGTCGATTACATGCTGAAGGTGATGGCTCGCGACATCGACGCCTATCAACGGCTCGTCGACGCCCTGTTGGAACGCGAGATCGGCATCGACCGTTACTTCACCTACATCGTTACCAAGACGGTGAAGGAGGAGACGGCGCTGCCGGTGGCCGACCTGCTGCCGGGACAATGAAAAACGGCCATCGTCATCCACGGGCGGAGCAAGGAGCGTCGCGACGCAGCGCAGACCCGAGGATCCATTCCGTTACATCGGAACGGTGCCAACGGTGCAGAATTCTGCTCCCGCTGCGTACTTCGGCCGGGGTCACGGCATGGATCCTTGGGTCTTCGCGACGGAGCTGCGTTCCTGCTTCGCCCAAGGGCGAGGTTGAGGAGACTCACGGTTTGGCGGCACCCGCCGGACGGCAAGCTAGAGAGATCGTCCTGCCCTGCCTCCGAATAGAGACAATCTCTCTACAAGCGGCTGCCGAAACAGCCTCTCTGTCTCAGTCGCGCGGCTAGTCTCTCCGTATCGCCTCGACACCGGGAGATATCGATGTCCGCGCATTTTGCACGCCCGCACCGCCACGAAGCACTCGACCGTCTTGCCGATCGCCGGCTGCTGCGCGATCTCGGCTATGTCGGCGGCCACTGGACGGCCGGCCGCTCGGCCGCGAGCTTCGAGGTTACCGACCCCGCCACCGGCGCCACCGTGGCCTTCGTCGCTGCGCTCGACGCGGGGCAGACGACGGAAGCTGTCGACGCCGCAGCGCGCGCCCTGCCGGCCTGGCGCTCGGCCCTGCCGCAGGAGCGCTGCAGGATTTTGCGAAAATGGTTCGATCTGATCATCGCTGCCAAGGACGATCTGGCGCTGCTGATGACGCTGGAACAAGGCAAGCCGCTCAAGGAATCGCTCGGTGAGATCGACTACGCCGCCTCTTTCGTCGAGTGGTATGCCGAGGAAGCAAAGCGCATCAACGCCGAGAGCGTCACCAGCCATCTGCCCAATGCCGAGATGACGGTGCGCCGCGAGCCGCTCGGCGTCGTCGGCGTCGTCACGCCCTGGAACTTTCCTTCGGCCATGCTCACCCGCAAAGCGGCAGCGGCGCTCGCCGCCGGCTGCACGGTGGTGGCACATCCATCCTCGGAAACGCCTTTGTCGGCGCTGGCGCTGGCCGAGCTCGGCGAGCGCGCCGGGCTGCCGGCCGGCGTCTTCAACGTCGTCACCGGCGATGCGCGAACCATTGTCGGCGCGATGTGTGCTGATGCCCGCGTGCGCGCCATGAGCTTCACCGGCTCGACCGAGGTCGGCAGGCTGATAGCCGCGCAGAGCGCGCCGACCATGAAGCGGCTGGTCATGGAGCTCGGCGGCCACGCGCCGCTGATCGTCTTCGACGACGCCGATATCGACAAGGCTGTCACGATCGCGCTCGATGCCAAATTCGCCACCTCCGGCCAGGACTGCCTGGCCGCCAACCGCATCTATGTGCAGCGTCCGATCTATGAGCGGTTCTGCGCCGCCTTCGCCCGCCGCATCGAGCGGTTGCGCACCGGCAACGGGCTTTCCGGCGACGCCGACATCGGGCCGCTGATGCATGAGCGTGCGGTAAAGAAGGTGGAAGAGCAGGTAGCCGACGCGCTGACACGTGGCGCACGCTGCCCGACCGGCGGCAAGCGCCACGCGGCCGGGCCGCTGTTCTACCAGCCGACGCTGCTCGTCGATGTGACGGACGAAGCGCTGATCATGCATGAGGAAACCTTCGGTCCGGTCGCTGCCGTGACGCCCTTCGAGGACGAGGCGGAAGTCGTCGCCCGCGCCAACGCCACCGAATATGGCCTCGTCGCCTATGTCGTGACCGAAAACGGCGCCCGCCAGGCCCGCATGGGCCGCATGCTGGACTACGGCATGGTTGCGATCAACCGGGTGAAGATCACCGGCGCGCCGATCCCGTTCGGCGGCGTCAAGCAATCCGGCATCGGCCGCGAAGGCTCGCGTCATGGCCTCGAAGCCTTCACCGATCTGAAATATCTCTGCCTGGACGTCGCCTAAGGTGTGCCGATATTCGGGTGATGCCGGCCTGCAAACGGCGGCTTCCTGTGCTTCCGGTGCTCACGTACTTCAGTACGCTCCGCTCCGGTTCTCGGAAGCCACCATTTTCGGCTCGGCCTAACCTGAATCTCGACACACCTTTGGACCGCGCCAAGGCGATCATTCTTAAGGAGTCAAAAAGATGCTCGAACAATCCAACGAACTTTCGGCCTGGGACCGCGACCACTTCTTCCATCCCTCGACGCATATGGGCACGCATGCGCGTGGTGAATCGCCGGCCCGCATCATGGCCGGCGGCGAAGGCGTCACCGTCTGGGACAACACCGGTAAGAAGAGCATCGATGCTTTCGCCGGCCTCTATTGCGTCAATGTCGGCTATGGCCGCCAGAAGGTCGCCGATGCGATTGCCGAACAGGCGAAGAACCTCGCTTACTACCATGCTTATGTCGGCCACGGCACCGAGGCCTCGATCACGCTCGCCAAGATGATCATCGACCGCGCGCCGAAGGGCATGTCGAGGGTCTATTTCGGCCTCTCCGGCTCCGACGCCAACGAGACCAACATCAAGCTGATCTGGTATTACAACAACGTTCTGGGACGGCCGGAGAAGAAGAAGATCATCTCGCGCTGGCGCGGCTATCACGGCTCGGGCGTGATGACGGGATCGCTCACCGGGCTCGAGCTGTTTCACAACGCCTTCGACCTGCCGCGCGCGCCGATCACGCACACCGAGGCGCCCTATTACTTCCGCCGCGCCGACCGCTCGATGAGCGAGGAGCAGTTCTCGCAATATTGCGCCGACAAGCTCGAGGAGATGATCCTCGCCGAAGGCCCGGACACGGTCGCGGCCTTCATCGGCGAGCCGATCCTCGGCACCGGCGGCATCGTGCCGCCGCCGGCCGGCTATTGGCAGAAGATCCAGGCGGTGCTGAACAAATACGACGTGCTCTTGGTCGCCGACGAGGTGGTGACCGGCTTCGGCCGCCTCGGCACCATGTTCGGCTCCGACCATTACGGCATCAAGCCGGACCTGATCACCATCGCCAAGGGCCTGACCTCGGCCTATGCGCCGCTCTCCGGCGTCATCGTCTCCGACAAGGTCTGGCAGGTGCTGGTCAAGGGTTCCGACAAGCTCGGCTCGCTCGGTCATGGCTGGACCTATTCGGCGCATCCGATCTGCGTTGCCGCGGGCGTCGCCAATCTCGAGCTGATCGACGAGATGGACCTGGTGAGGAACGCCGGCGAGACCGGCGCCTATTTCCGCGCCGAGCTCGCCAAGGCCGTCGGCAGCCACAGAAATGTCGGCGAGGTGCGCGGCGACGGCATGCTGGCTGCGGTCGAGTTCGTGAAGGATCGCGACGACCGCGTCTTCTTCGATCCGGCGCTGAAGGTCGGCCCGCAGATCGCCACGGCCCTCGCGGCGAGCGGCGTCATCGGCCGCGCCATGCCGCAGGGCGATATCCTCGGCTTCGCGCCGCCGCTCTGCCTGACGCGCGAGGAGGCCGACACGATCGTCGCCAAGACCGCCGATGCCGTGAACAGTGTGCTCTCAGCTCTCTGATTTCGACACTTGGCGCTGCCCCTCATCCGCCTGCCGGCACCTTCTCCCCGTAAAAAACGGGGAGAAGGGACAAGCTCCAGCGCCGGCGTCCCCCTCTCCCCGTTCTTCACGGGGAGAGGGTAAGGGTGAGGGGCAGCGCCAACCTGCACAGTTGGAAGTAACATCTATGAAGTCCCATTCCACCGTCCCCGCCACGATGGCCGCCGTGCAGCTCACCGGCCATGGCGGCCTGGAAAAACTCGTCTACCGCACCGATGTGAAGGTGCCCTCGCCGGCTGCCGGCGAAGTGCTGGTCAAGGTCACCGCCTGCGGCATGAACAACACCGACGTGTGGGTTCGCCAGGGCGCCTATGGCACGGAGGAGGACGCGGCCGCGGTGTCGACCTGGCGCCGGCAGGGCAACACGCTGACCTTCCCGCGCATTCAGGGCACCGACACGGTCGGCACCATCGTCGCCGTCGGTGACGGCGTTTCGGCCGACCGCATCGGCGAACGTGTCATGGTCGACTTCTCCATCTACAACCGCGACGACGATTCGCTTGCCGACATCGACTATATGGGCCACGGCCGCGATGGCGGTTATGCCGAATACCAGGCGCTGCCGGCCGACAACGCGCATGTCGTCGACACCGACTTGAGCGATGTCGAACTCGCCACCTTCTGCTGTGCCTATCTCACCGGCGAGCAGATGCTGGAGCGCGCGGGCTTGAAAGCCGGCGAGCGGGTGCTGGTCACGGGCGCCTCCGGCGGCGTCGGCTCCGGCATTGTCCAGTTGGCACGGGCGCGCGGCGCCATTCCCTATGCCATCGTCGGCAAGGGCAAGGAGCAGGCCGTGCTCGACATCGGCGCCGAAAAGGTGATCACGCGCGGCGTGGCCGATCTGCCGGCCGCCGTAGCCGAGGCGACCGCTGGCCAACCCATCGACGTCGTCGCCGACCTCGTCGGCGGCGCGATCTTCAACGACCTGCTGCGGATCCTCAGGCCCGAAGGCCGCTACACCACGGCGGGCGCCATCGCCGGACCGGTGGTGCAGCTCGATCTCCGCACCATGTACCTCAAGCAGCTGCAGCTGCACGGCTCGAGCCAAGGGACGCGGGCGGATTTCCGCCGCATCGTGCGTTACATCGAGGAAAAGAAGATCAGGCCGCTGGTCGGCGGCGTGTACAAATTGTCGGACTTCCACCACGCCCAGACGGACTTCATGGCCAAGGACTTCGTCGGCAAGCTGGTGGTGGTGCCGGACGCGATAGCGAACACGAGCAAATAACCGTCGATGGCGGCCGAGGGCTCGACCTTCGCGCTCAGCCCTTGCGCTCCTGCAGGATGTTGCCGCCGTCAACGACGAGAACGGCGCCGTTGACGTAGCTGGCGCCGTCGGACGCCAGGAACTTGACGGCAGCGGCGACTTCCTCAGGTGTGCCGGCGCGGCCAAGCGGCGTGTTTTGCGCGGCGACGAGCTCTTCCGGCGTCGAAGCGCCGGTGGCGATCCAGCCCGGCGCCACGGCATTGACCGTGACGCCGCTGCGGCCGACCTCGAGGGCAAGCGCGTGGGTGAGACCGACCATGCCCGCCTTGGCGGCGGAATAGGCGGCCTCGCCTTCATTGGAGACGTAGGGTCCGGTGACCGAAGCCATGTTCACCACGCGTCCATGGCCGCGCTGAACCATGCCGGCCAGAAATCCGCGTGTGCTCAAGAACGCGGTCTTCAAGCTGACATCGATGCCCCGGTCCCAGTCGCTTTCGCTGAGATCGAGAAATCGCCGCTGCAGCGCCGGCTCGGCCACCGTGCCCATTCCGGCATTGTTGACGAGGATATCGATCGCGCCGACCTCCGAGCATAGCCGCTCGACATCCGCCGCGCGCGTCAGGTCGGCCACGACCGCACGAACGTCGAGCCCGTCGGCCCGCAACTCTTCGGCGCGTTGCTCGACGCGTTGCGACGAAGCGGTGATGGCGACCGAAAGACCGGCTTCGCCAAGCGCACGCGCGACCGCGACGCCGATGCCGTCGGCGGCGCCCACGCCGGTCACCAGCGCCTTACGGGATTTGCGGAACACGGTCATGGACCCTCCAGGCGATGAAGCCGACGCCGCAATTCAGTATCCGGCGCTGACGCCGAAATCGATCGGAAGCGCCGCTCCGGTGATCGGCGCCGCGCCAGGCTGGCAAAGGTAGCGAATGAAGGAAGCGATCTCTTCCACGGTGATGAAGCGAGCTCTTTCCCCTTGCGGGTAGTGCCCCAGAAGCTTCCGCTTGTAACCGTCCGGGTCATTTCCGCCATAGGTCTTCGCCTGATACTCGATCATCGGCGTCGCCGTGTCGCCGGGACAGACGGCGTTGACCCTGATGCCGTGCGGCGCAAGCTCCAGCGCGAGAGCCTTGGTCAAAAGCACCAGCCCGCCTTTGGAGGCGCAATAGACCGCTGCGCCGTTGTTGCCGACGATGCCGGCGTCGGACGCGATGTTGATGACGACGCCTTGCGCCGCCGACAGATGCGGAATGGCGGCCGAGATCAGGAAGAATGCGCCTTTCAGATTGACGTCGAGCACCAGGTCCCATTGCTCTTCGCGGACCTCGCTTGCCGCCCCCTCCAGCCAGACGCCTGCGGCGTTCACGAGAATGTCCAGGCTGCCTCCCCACTCGCGGGCTTTGTCCACCGCTTCCCGGCAGGCGGCTGCCGAGCGGATGTCGAGCGGCAAGCCGATCGCCTTCGCGCCGGTCGCAGCAATCCTTGCCACGGCGTCATTGAGTTTCGAGCCGGGAAGATCGGCGAGCGCGATCCGCTCGCCGTCTGCCGCGAGGCGAAGTCCGGTCGCGAAACCCATCCCTCCGGCGCCGCCCGCGATCAGGACCGTCCTGCCAGCCATTCGATAACCTCCACGAAACGTCGCCGCGAACACATGCCAACCATGTCCGGCAGAGATGTCGCATGGACCACTTCGGATAAACAATGATCCCAAGAGGTTTGGCCCTGCGGCCGACGATCACCCCAGTTCCAGCGTCGTGATGCCGAAAACCTTCGACGGCGCATTGCCGGGCTTGCCGCCCTTGTACATGCGGGTCGTGGTGAAGCCTGGAACCATGCCGGCCGCTTGAAGCATTGCGGTGAACTCGACCTGGGTGGCCGGCACGTCGATATGCAGCGCTTCGTCTTCTGTCTTGCCCGCCAATCCCGCCACCAACGCCAGGGCTATGTTCATGTCCTCCGCGAACAGCGGCCCAATCTTGAAACCCTCCCGGCACCGGCGCGCCACCCCATAGCCAGCAATGCCGGCCGGACCGGCGGACACCAGCGCTGTCTGGGGCGGCTGCAGCCATTCCCGCAGGAAGGCCTCGCGCGGCGCCGGGAAGCATCGGCGGTCGTAAGCCAGGATCTCGGCTGTGCGGGCGGTCGTCACGGGCAGGACGTCGCTGGCGCCAGCCAGCCCGACGGCGCGCCCGCTGTAGCGGACGGTCTCATAGGCGGGCACGAAGCCCTTGCGGCGGTAGTTGGCCCGCTGCTCGGCTACGCCGTCGAGACCGATGATGCGGTTGCCGAGCCGGGCCATGCCGGCGTCCCAGACCGCCCTGCCGTGGCCTTCGCCCCGCCGATCGGGCCGGCAGATGTAAAGGCCGATGAAGCCAAAACCCGCGCCATAGGCGACGGCCGAAACGCCGGCCACCATTTCGCCGTCGTCGAAAGCGCCGACAAAGCCTTCCGGATCGGCCGCCCGAAAAGCGACGGCATCGCCAAGGCCTGGATTCCAGCCCTCCCCCGCCGCCCAGTCGACGAGCATTTCCACCTCGCTGGCGGTCAGCGTTCGGATCGTTCTCGGCATTGTTTCACTCGGCGGCCTCGGCCGAAGGACCTCGATCCACCACGATAGGTCGTCGCTCGCGGGTTGCAAGGGCCATGCTTGAACGCCCGCTCACCCGCGCGGCGAAAGGCACGTGTCGAGCGGGCCGCGGGCCTGACTACTGTTGGAACGGGTTTTCCGAACCGATGCAAGGGGTTAGCGAGGAACGCGGCAAAACGTCTGCTGTTGTTCCAATAGGCAACTGGACACAACCGTCGTAGGCTGGGAATCTTCATTTGCCGTTGCTTGGAATCGAATGGAGTGCCGCAGGAAATGCCGCTGAGTGCCGAAGAGATCGCCAGTCATCCGGCAGCGCTTCGTCATGTTCAGGAACAGTCGCGCGCGCTCATTCATGTCTACGAAACCAGCCCGCGCCTTGCCGCCGTCTTTGCCACCCAGCAGCGTTGGCTGCTCGGCCATGTCGGGCTTGCCCTTCATTTCAGGCGAGACCCCAATGACCGCCGCACCGAAATGACGGTGGCGCGTTTCATCGAGGCCGTGCGCCGCAATTCAGTGGCCAGCCGCAACACCGCCGAGGCGTTTGTCAAGGAAATGCTGCATTACAACATCGCCGAATATGTTTCGAAGAGTGGCGACGGCCGCGCCCACCCCTTGCGGGTCAGCGCGGCCACCATTGAGACCTTCACCAGCTGGATCCATGCTCATTTGAGAACGCTCGATCGCATCGACGGCGGGAACCGGCTGGCAACGTTCCTCGAGCGACCCGATATGCTGGCGAAGCTGCAGCCGTTGATCTGCGACGGACTGCTCGCATCCGATCCGGTGCGGGAACCCGAACAAACCTTCTCGCTGTTTATCTGGCTGAACAATGGCGGCATCGTCATGGACTGGCTGATGTCGGGCATCGATCCGGAGGACGCCGACCTCGACAAGATACCGACCAGCGTCATTTCGATCAGCGAATTCGCGCATTGGCTGAAGCTCTCGCGTACGCATTTGGCGCGCAAGCTCCACGATGCCGAAGCCCTTGGCAGTATCGGCTGGGTCGGCCAGCGCGGGCATTCCGTCATGTGGGTTTCGCGGCAGTTCTTCGACGAATACATGGCTGTCCAGGCAGCCAAGCTCGCTATCGTCGATGCGGCCTTCGAGGCCTGTTTTCCCCCCGGCAGCGAAAACTGAGCACCGCCCGTTTGCAACTCAGGCCCAACCGGTAAAAACCGGCGGTTGCGCTGGCGGGCGCCGGCCGAAACTGCTATCCAGATCCGGGCATTGCGATATCTGGCGCGGATTCTGGGGGGATGGCGCTGAACTTCGAAGACATTACCGGCCATCCTGCGCTGCGTGCTTGCATCCAGGCGCAGGCGCGGGCGATGTTGCGGGCCTATGAAGGGAACCCGAGGGCGTCGTCGGTCTTTGCCACCCAGCAGCGCTGGCTGATGGCCCATATCGGTCTTGCCCTGCATTTCCGCAGGGACCCCAGCGACTATCGAAAGGAGCTGACGGCCGCGCGTTTCGTCGACGTCACCCTTCAGCATTCGGTGGCCAGCCGCAACACAACCCACGCCTTCATCAAGGAAATGCAGCACTACAATTTCATCGTCGATGCGCCTGGCAGTGACGACGGCCGCATTCGCCCGTTGCAACCAACGGCCGCGGCATTGGCGGAGCTGACAGGTTGGGTTGTCATGCATCTCAAGACGCTTGACGATCTCGATGGCGCGAACCGGCTGGCGACATTCCAGGCACGGCCGCAAATGCTTGCGCAGCTGCAGCCGCGGATCGCGGACGGGCTGGTCTCGTCCGTGCCGGTGCGCGAGCCGAAACGGACTTTCTCGCTGTTCACCTGGCTCAACAATGGCGGCGTCGTCATGGACTGGCTGATGGCCAGCGTCGAACTCGAGAACGTCGGCCAGGAGCATATCCCGACCGGTATCCTCTCGATCGGCGATTTCGCCAGGTGGCTGAAGCTGTTGCGCACCCACCTGGCGCGCAAATTGCGCGACGCCGAGATGCTCGGCAGCGTCGGCTGGCTCGGCCAGCGTGGGCATTCCGTGATGTGGATCTCGAACGAATTCTACGGCGAGTATGTGACGGCGCAGGCGGTCAAGCTCGCCATCATCGACGCGGCCTTCGCCGCTTGCATGCAGAACGCGGTCTTCCGGCAAGCCGGAGCGAGGTCAGCATCATAGCGAGGCTGACCGCCCCAGACCGCGTTTGCCGTCTTCAGTCGATGTCGAACGACACGCCTTGCGCCAAGGGCAGCGCCTTGGAGAAGTTCACCGTATTGGTGGCCCGGCGCATATAAGCCTTCCACGCGTCCGAGCCGCTCTCGCGGCCGCCGCCGGTCTCCTTCTCGCCGCCGAACGCGCCGCCGATCTCGGCACCCGAGGTGCCGATATTGACGTTGGCGATGCCGCAATCCGAGCCGTCGACGCCGAGGAAGCGCTCCGATTCCTGCAGGTCACGCGTGAAGATCGACGACGACAGGCCGGCGCCGACCGCATTGTGCAGGTCGAGCGCCTCGTCGAAATCGGAGTACTTCATCACATAGAGGATCGGTGCGAAGGTCTCCTCCGTCACCGGCGAAACTTGGCTAGGCATCTCGACCAGCGCCGGATGCACATAGTAGGCTTCCGCGTGGCCATTCTCGAACCGCGCGCCGCCGGTGACCTTGCCGCCATGCGCTTGCGCCTCCTTGAGCGCTTTCTGCATGTTGTCGAAAGCGGCCTTGTCGATCAGCGGGCCGACCAGCGCCGACGTCTCCAGCGGATTGCCGACCGAGACACTCTGGTATGCCTTCTTCAGGCGCGGCAGCAGCGCGTCATAAACACTCTCATGCACGAACAGGCGCCGCAGAGTCGTGCAGCGCTGCCCGGCCGTGCCCATGGCGCCGAAGGCGATGGCCCGCAGCGCCATATCGAGATCGGCGGTCGGGCAGACGATGCCGGCATTGTTGCCGCCGAGCTCCAGCACCGCGCGAGCGAAGCGCTTCGCCAGCCGCGGACCGACCTCTCGGCCCATGCGGGTCGAGCCGGTGGCCGAAACCAGCGGCACCTTCGGATGGTCGACCAGCACCTCGCCGGCGGCGCGGTCGCCGATCAGCACCTGCAGCAGGCCTTCCGGCGCGTCGGCGCCGAAACGCTTGGCGGCGCGCTTGAAGATCGCCTCGCAGGCAAGTGCTGTCAGCGGCGTCTTTTCCGACGGCTTCCACACCACCGCGTCGCCGCAGACGAGTGCAAGTGCCGCGTTCCACGACCACACAGCGACCGGGAAGTTGAAGGCCGAAATTACGCCGACGACGCCGAGCGGATGCCAGGTCTCCATCATGCGATGTCCGGGACGTTCGGTGGCGATGGTCAGGCCGTAGAGCTGGCGGGAAAGGCCGACCGCGAAATCGCAGATGTCGATCATCTCCTGCACTTCGCCGAGGCCCTCGGACGGGATCTTGCCGACCTCGATCGACACCAGCCGGCCAAGCTCGGCCTTATGCGCGCGCAGTTCCTCGCCGAGCAGGCGCACCAGCTCGCCGCGCTTCGGCCCCGGCACCAGCCGCCAGGCCTGGAAGGCCTTGTGCGCGGCATCGATGGCCTTGCCGGCATCAGCCGCCGAAATCGACTTCAGCGCCGCGATCTGCTCGCCCGTCACCGGGCTGCGCACGATGAGGTCGCCGCCGGAAAGCGCATCCTTGGCAACGCCCAGTTTCTCCAGAATTGAGGCCGTTTCCTTCGCTATCGTCATTTTGGTCCCTTTCAAATCCCGCCTGGATATGGCGAGCGTCGAAGCCTTGCGCCGTGCCTTGCCGTGCCCTTGGGCACGTCCGGGCGCCTTTGATGGCGTGGCATTACTCGTTTCAGGAAAAAACCGCCACCCCGGCATGGTCCAAGGCCGGTGCGCTAAATTGGGCCAGAAACCGCTACTCGCTATCAGCGCGCCTTCTGGATGGAGGACTTCTCAGCGCTTTCCTTGATCAGCCGGTCGATATGCATGCGGATATGCGCCGCCTCTGCGGCGGTATTTGCTAGAGCTATGGCGCGGTCGAAGGCGACGCGCGCTTCCTCATTGCGGTCGAGTTGCATCAGCAAACCACCCCTCAGCCCGAAGAAATGGAAATAGCCGGACAGCCTGTCCTCCAAAGGCTCGATCATGGCTAAAGCCGCTTCCGGGCCGCGCACCTTGCTCACCGCGACGGCGCGGTTGAGCGTCACCACCGGCGACGGCTGCATCTGCTCGAGCAGGCCGTAGAGCAGGTCGATCTCGGTCCAGTCGGTATCCTCGGGCGTTGCCGCCCGCGCATGCAGCGCTGCGATCGCCGCCTGCACCTGGTAAGGGCCGGGCTTGCGGTGGCGCAGCGCCTTGTCGACCAGGGCCAGGCCCTCGTCGATCATCTTGCGGCTCCAGAGCGACCGGTCCTGGTCTTCGAGCAGCACGATCTCGCCATTTTCGTCGAAGCGCGCCGGCGCGCGCGCATGCTGGAGAAGCAGCAGCGCGGTCAGTCCCATGATCTCCGGTTCCTGCTGAAACAGCCTGAGCAGCAGCCTGGCGAGCCGGATCGCCTCCTCGCAGAGCGGCGCGCGGACCGGCGCCTCGCCGCCATTGGTCGAGTAGCCCTCGTTGAAGATGAGATAGACCATGGCGGCAACCGCCGCGAGCCGCTCGGAACGCTCGACAGCGCCGGGCGTCTCGAACGGCACGCCGGCGTCGGCTATGCGCGCCTTGGCGCGGGTGATGCGCTGCTCCATGGCGCTCTCGCCGACGAGGAAGGCGCGCGCGATCTGCTTGACTGTGAGGCCGGAGACGATGCGCAGCGCCACCGCGATCTGCTGCGTCGCCGGCAGGTCCGGATGGCAGCATATGAACAAGAGCCGCAATATGTCGTCGCGATAATGCGCGCCGTCCAGCCGCTCGGCCATATCGCCTTCGGCATCCTCGAGATCGGAAATCTGGTCCTCTTCCGGCATCGGCGCCTGCTTGGCGCGCTTGCGCACCGCGTCGATGCCGCTGTTGCGGCCGACGAAGATCAGCCATGCCGCCGGATCGCGCGGCGGACCGTTTTTCGGCCAGTTCTTCAGTGCCCTGAGACATGCATCCTGGAAAGCTTCTTCCGCGGCGTCGAGGTCGCGGAAATAGCGCAGCAGCGCGCCCATCGCCTGCGGACGGGCGTTGCTGATCGCGGTGCTTATCCAGGCAAGCTCTGTCATACGGCAACCTTTGTGGGATTGAAGACCGAAACCGGTCGGATCTCGTAGGAACCGCCACTCGGATTGACCTCGGAGAGCTCGCGGGCGAACTCGACGGCCTCATCCAAGTCTTGGCATTCGAGCGTGTAGAAGCCGAGGAACTGCTCCTTGGTCTCTGCGAACGGCCCGTCGAGCACCATAGACTCGCCCTTGACCTTGCGGAGTGTCGTCGCGGCGGTGGTCGGCAGGAGACGCGCCACAGGCCCCAGCCGACCCGCCTTGGCGTATTTGTCCTGTACGTTGAGGAGCTTTGCCATCACCTCGTCGTCCTGTTCCTTGCTCCAGGAGCACACGACGTCTTCGGAGGCGTAGCAGAGGATGGCATAGAGCATGGTGCGTCCTTTCCGTATCAAAGGACGAGACAGTAGGACCCTTCCCGACACGACGTCGATAAAAAAATTTGTAGGGCGATCACGGGCTTACCTTGTCCGCCTGCCATTCGTCAGGCTCCGCGCGCCTTGAGCCATCTGAGCACCAGCGTCTCCTCCTCGTCGAGGCCCGGTATAAGACGCTTTCGCTTGTTGGCTTCCGCCATTTCGTCGAGCAGCTTCCCTTCGGACCACGCCTCGAAGACGAGTGGATGGATATAGCACTGGCGGCAGACGGCTCGCGTGTTGCCGAGCCGTTCGGCAACCTTGTCGACGATGCCGTTCATCACCCGCTTTCGCTGGGTCACGCTCTCTGGAAGCTCTGCCTGCGCAAACAGCGCTGCCGCATGGATGGTGCCGCCCCAGGTACGGAAGTGCTTGGAGCTGAACTCCGAGCCGGACGCCTCGCGGATGTAGCGGTTGACGTCCTCCGACCGCAGCGGTCGCCGATCGCCGCCTTCGTCGAGATATTGGAACAATTTCTGGCCGGGCAGGTCCTGGGCGCCGCGCACGATTTTGGCTACGCGGCGGTCGACCAGCCTCAGCTTCCATTCCTTGCCGGATTTGCCCTTGAAGGCGAACCGCAGGCTGGAGCCGGTGATTTCGACATGGCGGTCGCGCAAAGTGGTCAAACCGAAACTCTTGTTGTCGCGGGCATAGGCGGCATTGCCGATGCGGATCATGGTGTTGTCGAGCAACCAGACCACCGAGGCGACCACACGTTCCAGCGACAGGCCATGCCGGCGCAGGTCAGCATCGATCTGGCGCCGGAGATCGGGCAACGCCTCGGCAAAAGCAACGAGACTGGAATATTTGACACCGTCCCGCTCTTCGGTCCACTGCCGGTGATAGCGGTATTGCTTGCGTCCGCGCTGATCCCGGCCGGTCGCCTGGATATGGCCGTTCGGATCGGGCGAAATCCATACGTCCGTCCACGCCGGCGGAATGACGATCGCCTTGACGCGGGCGAGCGTCGCCGCGTTCACCGGGTTCCCGTTCGGGCCGAGGTAGGAAAATCCCTTTCCTTTTCTCAATCGGCGAATGCCGGGATCGGCGTCGCTGACATAGCTGAGCGAGGCGCGATCGGCGAAACCTTGCGCCCCGTTCCTTTGCATTTCCTCCCCACCCGTCGGGCGGCCGGAGGACGATTGTGCTCGTTGCAGCATGATGGCTCCACGGAACTGGTCCGTAGATAAGCGGCGCAACAGGCAGCTGGTTCCACCGTTCCCAAAGCGCGCCCCCAGCCCGTCGATGGCGCAGCCCGGATCGCGACCGATGCCAACCACGCAGCTTTCAGGCAGCGACCGGAATGACATCGACGGCCTGCTCACCGACCTGGCCGCCGGTGGTTTTCAGCACGCCGACGATCGGCGCCACGTCGGAATAGTCGCGGCCGTACCCGACGGTGATATGGTCGTTGCTCGCCCGCATGCCGTTGGTCGGGTCGAATTCCTGCCAGCCGGCGTCGCGGCCGCACCAGGCCTTGACCCAGGCATGCATGGCATCCGCCCCTTCGAGCCGCGGTTTGCCTTTCGGCGGAATGGTGCGCAGGAAGCCGCTGACATATCCGGCGGGGATACCCAGCCCGCGCAGCCCGGCTATCATGATGTGGGAAAAATCCTGGCAGACCCCGCGTTTCAGCGCGAAGGCGTCGCTGGCCCGTGTCTGCACGGTGGTCGCCTCGCCGTCATAGGCAAAATCGCGGTGGATGCGGTTGCAGAGATCGGCCGCTGTGGCGACGGTCGAACCTGCAAGGCTCTCCCGCGCATAGGCGCTGATCGCTGCGTCGATGCCGGCGTGATCGCTGGCGGCGAGGAAATGATGCGGCGCGGCAGGCGATAGCGAACGCACTGCATCGAGTTCCGCCCTCAAGCCGTGAATGTCGGGCGAGACGTCCAGCCCCGGCTCCGGCCGCGAGACCGACACCCGCGCGCTCATCCTGATGTCGAGCTCCTCATGCGCGTCGCGAAAGGCGATCGCGGTGACGTTGTTGCCGAAGAAATCGGAAAAATCCGCCCGCTCGGCCGGCGTCGGCGCGAAGGACAACGAGGCGGCGATAACCCTCTGCACGCCGGGAACCGTCTGCGGCAAGACGCGCACCTGATGCCGGCCGCCGCCGGCTGCGGCCGCGTAATCGTAGTGCAGATGGAGCCTGATGTCGTAGAGCATTGCCGCCTACCCGAAATAGCCCTTGGCGAGGCTGCTGTAGAGATCGCCGATCTGGTTGGCGAGTTCGTCGAGCACCTTCACGGTCATGTCGTGGGGCTCCATCACCGCGATTGCCGTGTTGAGCTGCAGGATTTCTTTCGCCGCGGGCGACATGTGTCCCTCGCCTCCGACGGGTGGCAGCATGCCGATCTCGGCCTTCAACCGCTCGAGCTGGAACAGGATGGAGCGCGGGTTGAGCGGATCGAGCGCCAGAAGGTCGATCACCGTGCGCCGCCCGGCCTGCACCGGATATTGCCGGCGGTGGGTCATCACGCTGTCGCCGATCTCCAGCATCATGTCGAGTGCGCCGTCCGGCGCGCCGTTTCCGGTCAGCCGTGCCAGCGTGCGGGCGATCTGGATGCCGCGCTCCAGCCGGCGGCCGATCTCCAGGAAGCGCCAGCCGGTGAAGCGGTACATGTTCTCGTGCAGCAGGCCGGAAAAGCCAGCAAGCTTGCGCAGCATCACGGTCATCGCCCGCGTCGCGTCGTCGCCGGGCGCCACGGTCTCGGCGAACTGATGGATGGTCTTCGACAGGTCCTTCAGCGCCAGCCAGCCGTCCGGCGAGAAGCGGTCGCGGATCTGGCCGGCGCTGTAGACGGCGCTGTCCAGCGTGCTGATCAGCCCGAGCGGGATCGCCGGCTCGACCTCGATGCCGAACGGTTCGAGATAGTCCCTGATGTCGGCAAGCAGCGGCATCTCGGGGTCGGAGGTCTCCGCCAGCCGTACATGATAGGCGCGCAGGATGCGTACCGTGTCTTCCGAGCGCTCGATATAGCGGCCGAGCCAGGTCAGGTTCTCCGCCGCGCGGCTCGGCAGGCTGCCGGGCATGGTGCGGGTGAAGCCGTCAGTCTCCTGCGGCAGCAGCGTCTCGCGTTCGACAGGCCTGTCGCTGACCACCCAGACATCCGCCGCCTGGCCGCCGCGCTGCATGGCGATCGCCGTCGGGTCGAGCGAGAAGCCGACGCGGGCAAAGCCGCCGGGCATGACGGTCCAGCCTTCTTGTGTTCGCGCCAGGTAGACGCGCAGGCTGGCAGGCCGAGGCTCCAGCACACCGCCGACAAAGACCGGCGTCGTCGAGAGCGTCACCGCTTCCTGGCCGACAAAGCCGGCGCCGTCGGCTTCGATCCGCGCGATCAGCGCCGCCTGTTCCCCTGCCGAAAGCGCCGAACCGAGCTGCGTTGCGCCGTCGTCCTCGAAAGCGAGCCGTGTCGACAGCGCCGGGCCAACCACCAGGCGGTCGATATTGGCCAGCACATGGTCGCGCTCGATCTCCTGCCCGCACCACCAGGTGGCGATGCTCGGCAGTTTGAGCTCTTCGCGCTGCAACTCGCGCGCGATCCTCGGCAGGAAGGAAAGCAGCGCTCGGGTTTCCATCAGGCCTGAACCCAACGCATTGACGGCCGAGATCGTGCCGCGACGGATTGCCTCGACCAGCCCCGGCGTGCCGATCTGCGAGTCCGGCCTGAGCTCGAGCGGATCGGCGAAGGCGGCATCGAGGCGCCGCCACAGCACGCCGATCGGCATCAGCCCCGAAACGGTGCGCACCATCAGCCGGCCGCCGGACACCGTCAGGTCCTCGCCCTCGAGCAGCATGATGCCGAGATAGCGCGCGATATAGGCATGCTCGTAATAGGTCTCGTTGAGCGGCCCGGGCGTCAGGATGGCGACACGGCCGCCGGAATCCTTCGCCATGCCGTTCAGCGCGTCGCGGAAGCGGCGGAAGAAGCCGGCAAGCCGGTGCACATGCAGCTCGCCATAGATGTCGGACAGAGCGCGTGTGGTGGCGACGCGGTTTTCCAGCGCGAAGCCGGCGCCCGACGGCGCCTGCGTGCGGTCCCCCAGCACCCACCAGCGGCCATCCGGTCCGCGGCCAAGCTCGAAGGCGACCATATGCAGGAAATGACCGCTGGCCGGACGGACGCCGACGACCGGGCGCAGATATTCCGGGCTGGCCGCGATCAGCCCTGCCGGGAGGATGCCTTTCTCGATCAGCCGGTTCGGTCCGTAGAGATCGGCGAGGATCGCCTCGAACAGGTCGGCGCGCTGGATGAGGCCGGCGCTGATCTCGGCCCATTCCTTTTCGTCGATCAGCAGCGGGACATGCGCCAGCGGCCATTCGCGCTCGTTGGCGCCGGCCTTGTCATAAACGCGGTAATAGACGCCGGCGTCGCGCAGATATTGGTCGGCGCGGATAAAACGCTGTCCGAGCGTTTCCGCCCCCAGTTCGTCCAGCGCTTCGATGAAGGACCGCCAGGCAGGGCGGGGATTGCCTGTGGCGTCGACCATCTCGTCGACGACGCCGTCGATCGGCCGATAGAGCCTCAGCAGGCTCCGCGTCCGCGGCCTGCCGCCCGCCCGTTTCTGATTCCCCTTTGCCATGGTCGATCAGAGTCTCGCCGGGCGTCTCAGGTCAAGGGTCATGGGAAAGTCTTCAGAAGCTTCTTCGGCGGTGAGCACATAGCCGCCGGGCGTATGACCGCGCGGCTCGAAGCGGGCCAGCCGCCGCGCCTCGGCCTCGTTGCCGTTGACGGGGAAGGTATCGTAGTTGCGGCCGCCCGGATGTGCGACATGGTAGACGCAGCCGCCGATAGAGCGGCCCGACCAGCGGTCGTAGATGTCGAAGACCAGCGGCGTGTTGACCGGCAGGGCCGGATGCAGGCCCGACGCCGGCTGCCAGGCCTTGAAGCGCACGCCCGCCACCGCGACCTCGCGGTTGTCGGTCACCTTCATCGGCACGATACGGCCGTTGCAGACGATGGCGTGGCGCTCAGGATTGAGGCCTTCGGTTCGCACCTGCAGCCGCTCGACCGAGGAGTCCACAAAACGGACAGTGCCGCCAATGGCACCCTGCTCGCCCATCACGTGCCAGGGCTCCAGCGCCTGTCTCAATTCCAGCTTGACGCCGGCATGCTGAACCTCGCCGCAGAACGGAAAACGGAATTCGAGCTGGGCGGCGAACCATTCGGGGCGGAAGTCGAAGCCGTTGAGCTTCAAATCCTCCAGCACGTCGAGGAAATCCGCCCAGACATAGTGCGGCAGCATGAAACGGTCGTGCAGCGAAGTGCCCCAGCGCACGAAACGGCCGTCGAGCGGGCTCTTCCACGCGCGTGCGATGATCGCGCGAACCAGCAACTGCTGGGCCAGCGACATGCGCGCATTGGGCGGCATCTCGAAGCCGCGGAATTCGACCAGGCCAAGCCTGCCGGTCGGGCCGTCAGGCGAGAACAATTTGTCGATGCAGATTTCCGAGCGATGCGTGTTGCCGGTCACGTCGGTCAAGAGATTGCGGAACAGCCGGTCGACCAGCCACGGCAACGGCGCCTCGCCCTTGTCGGGATGCGGCACCTGCGCCAGCGCAATCTCCAGCTCATAGAGCGAATCGTGCCGCGCCTCGTCGAAGCGCGGCGCCTGGCTGGTCGGGCCGATGAACAGGCCCGAGAACAGGTAGGAGAGCGAGGGATGCCGCTGCCATTCTAGCACCAGGCTTTTCAACAGGTCCGGCCGGCGCAGGAACGGGCTGTCGTTGGGCGTCGCGCCGCCCACCACGACATGGTTGCCGCCGCCGGTCCCGGTGTGGCGGCCATCGATCATGAACTTGTCGGTGCCGAGCCGCGACTGCCGCGCTTCCTCGTAGATCGCGGTCGTCGTGGCGACGCATTCCCGCCAGTTGGCCGCCGGGTGGATATTCACCTCGATGACGCCGGGATCGGGCGCCACACGGATGACGTTGAGGCGCGGATCGTGCGGCGGGCTGTAGCCCTCGATATGCACCGGCAGGCCGATCGCCTTCGCCGCATTCTCGGCCGCCGCCACCAGTTCGAGATAGTCTTCCAGCGCCTCGACCGGCGGCATGAACACGCAGAGACGCCCGTCGCGAGGCTCGACGGTGAGCGCGGTACGCACCGCGCCGCCGATTTCGGTGAGCTGCTGCTCGACACGGTCCTGCTGCGCGGTGGCCGCCGTGAAGGAGGCTTCCGTCTGCTGCCGCGCCGTTTCATCGGCGCCGCCTGCTGGCGCTTCTGGCAAGATGGCCTCGCGCGCCGGCAGCGGCCCGCGCGGCACCGACGGATCGACCGGCACGATGTAGGGGAATTGCGCCGGCGGCACGTAAGGCAGCGTGCCAAGCGGCAGGCGGTAGCCGACCGGTGAATCGCCTGGCACCAGGAACAGCCGGCCGCGCCGGGTGTTCCATTTCTCCGAACGCCAGCGTTGCCCCGCGGCCTGGCTGTTCCAGCGCTGGACCGGCAGCACGTAGCCGGATGGCTTGGTCAGGCCGCGCTCGAACACGCGCGCCATGCGGCTGCGTTCTTCCGGATCCTCCAGCTTGGAATTCGACGGATCGACATTGTCCGGCAGCTTGCCCTCCTTGAGCAGCCATTCGGCCGGATCCTCATAGGCCTCGCCGACCATCGATTTCTCGATGCCAAGCTCGCCGGCGATCGCCTTGAGCAGGCTTTCGGCCTGCTGCGGGCCGATATCTCCCTCGCTCTTTTCGCGGGCGATCAGCGAAGGGTCACTCCATACCGGCTCGCCGTCGGTGCGCCAGTAGAGCGAGAAGGTCCAGCGCGGCAGGCTCTCGCCCGGATACCATTTGCCCTGGCCGTAATGCAGGAAGCCGCCTGGCGCGAAGCGCTCGCGCAGCCTGCGGATGAGCTGGTCCGCCTTGTCGCGCTTGGTCGGACCGACGGCGGCCGTGTTCCATTCCGCGGACTCGAAATCGTCGATCGAGACGAAGGTCGGCTCGCCGCCCATGGTGAGGCGCACATCGCCTTCGTTCAGCGCGGCATCGACCCTGTTGCCCAGCGCGTCGAGCGCCTGCCAGCTTTCGTCGGAGAACGGCTTGGTGATGCGCGGATGCTCGGCGATACGGTCGACCCGCATGTCGAAGTCGAAATCGACATTGGCGAAGCTCGCCATGCCCGAGATCGGCGCGGCATTGCGGTAATGCGGCGTCGCCGCCAGCGGCACATGGCTTTCGCCCGTGAGCAGGCCGGAAGTCGGATCGAAGCCGATCCAGCCGGCGCCCGGAATATAGACCTCGCACCAGGCGTGCAGGTCGGTGAAATCGACCGAGGTTCCAGCCGGTCCGTCCAGCGAAACCAGATCGGGCTTGAGCTGGATCAGGTAGCCGGACACGAAGCGCGCGGCGATGCCGAGGTTGCGCAGGATCTGCACCAGCAGCCAGCTTGAATCGCGACACGATCCCTTGGCCGCGGCCAGCGTCTCCTCCGGCGAGAAGACGCCGGTCTCCATGCGCACGATATAGGCGATCTCGCGCTGCAGCCGAGCATTGAGGTCGACGAGGAAATTGACGGTGTTCTTCGGGCTACGGTCGATGCTTTGCAAGAATTTCGACAGCAACGGCCCCGCCGCCTCCGGCGTCCGGTAGATGGCGAGGTCCTCTCTAATCTCTTCCGGATAGTCGAACGGGAAGTTTTCGGCCGCCTCCTCGACGAAGAAGTCGAACGGGTTGTAGACCGTCATGTCGGCGACGAGATCGACCTCGATCTTGAGTTCCGTTACCGGCTCCGGGAAGACGAAGCGGGCAAGGAAGTTGCCGTAAGGGTCCTGCTGCAGGTTGACGAAGTGGTCCTTCGGCTCGACCTTCAGCGAGTGGCTGAGCACTTTGGTGCGCGAATGCGGCGCCGGCTGCAGCCTGATCACCTGGGGACCGAGCACCACCGGCCGGTCGTATTTATAGTGGGTCAAGTGATGGACGGCTGCCAGAATTGCCATGGTGCCCCGGAGAATGGCGTTTTACCGCCAGACCCTGACACAAGTCCTGGGCATTCTCCAAGCAGAGATGTTGCGCTGCACCTAATTTAAGCAACTATCATAGCTTCACGAAACAGAGCACTCCGCTCCCTGACGGCAAAGCGTTGCAGCCGCACAGGGCCAACGCTGGCGGGACAGCACCCCCCTCTGTCCTGCCGGACATCTCCCCCTCAAGGTCCCTCAAGGGGGGAGATTGGCAGCTTCGTCGCCGGCGCCTTCCTGCAACGCTGGAGATTGGCGAAAGCCGGCGAATATCTGATCTCCCCCCTTGAGGGGGAGATGGCCGGCAGGCCAGAGGGGGGCGCGAAGGAACTCGGCGGCTCCAGTCTTGCTTCGCTTCTGCTCCGCCAGAGGATGACGAAGCGGATGGGTTAGCCGGCTTAGAAAAACGCCTGGATCCCCGTCTGCGCCCGTCCCAGGATCAGCGCATGCACGTCATGCGTGCCCTCATAGGTGTTCACCGTCTCCAGGTTCTGCGCGTGGCGCATCACGTGGTAGCCGATCTGGATGCCGTTGCCGCCATGCATGTCGCGCGCCTGGCGGGCGATGTCGAGGGCCTTGCCGCAATTGTTGCGCTTGACGATCGAGATCATCTCCGGCGCCATCTTGCCCTCGTCCATCAGCCGGCCGACGCGCAAGCTACCCTGCAGGCCGAGCGCGATCTCGGTCTGCATGTCGGCGAGCTTCTTCTGGAAGAGCTGCGTGCCGGCGAGCGGCTTGCCGAACTGTTTGCGGTCGAGGCCGTATTGCCGCGCCCGGTGCCAGCAATCCTCGGCGGCACCCATGGCGCCCCAGGAAATACCGTAGCGCGCGCGGTTGAGGCAGCCGAACGGTCCTTTCAGGCCCGAGACGTTGGGGAGCAGCGCCTCTTCGCCGACTTCGACGCCTTCCATCACCACCTCGCCGGTGATCGACGCGCGCAGGCTGAGCTTGCCTCCGATTTTCGGCGCCGAAAGCCCCTTCATGCCTTTTTCCAGCACGAAACCGCGTATCTGGTTGTCGTGTGCTGCCGACTTCGCCCAGACGACGAAGACGTCGGCGATCGGGGCGTTGGAGATCCACATCTTGGAGCCGGAAAGCCTGTAGCCGTTCGCCGTCTTCTCGGCGCGCGTCTTCATGCCGCCCGGGTCGGAGCCGGCGTCCGGCTCGGTGAGGCCGAAGCAGCCGATCCATTCGCCGGAGCCGAGCTTCGGCAGGTATTTCTTGCGCTGCTCCTCCGAGCCATAGGCGTGGATCGGATACATGACCAGCGACGACTGCACGCTCATCATCGAGCGGTAACCGGAATCGATGCGCTCGACTTCGCGCGCGACCAGGCCGTAGGTCACGTAGCCGGCGCCGAGCCCGCCATATTCCTCCGGAATGGTAATGCCGAGCAGGCCAGCCTCGCCCATCTCGCGGAAGATCGAGGGATCGGTCTTTTCCTCGGCATAGGCTTCCTCGATGCGGGGCGCGAGCTTGTCGGCGGCGAACGCCGCCGCGCCGTCGCGCACCATGCGCTCATCCTCGGAAAGTTGATCCTCGATCAGGAAAGGATCGTTCCAGACGAAGGCGTTCTTCTCGGCGGCCATGACCGTGTGCTCCCGGCAAAATCTTGGATTGCCCGGCTTATCGGCCTCCACATGGAAAAAATCAAACAAAATTGCATCACGGATCAATGAAGGTTAGTAATGGATCATGAACGTCCAGCGCCGCCTTTTGCCGAACATCAGCGCCCTTGCCGCCTTCGAGGCGGTGGCGCGCCTTGGCTCCTTCACCGCCGCCGCGCGCGAGCTCGCTCTAACACAAGGGGCCGTCAGCCGGCAGATCGGCCTGTTGGAGGAACAGTTCGGCCGACGATTGTTCGACCGCGACAGCCGCAATGTCCGGCTGTCGACGGCGGGAGAAATCTACGCCGAGGCGGTGCGCTCGGCGCTGGGCCAGTTGCGCGATGCCGCGCTTGGATTGATGAGCAATCGGCATAGCGGCGTCCTCAACCTTGCCATCCTGCCGACCTTCGGCACGCGCTGGCTAATGCCGCTGATCCCGGATTTCGTCGCCCGTCACCCCGACGTCACCATCAACTTCGCCACCCGTATCGGCCGCTTCGACTTCGCCCGCGAGCGGCTCGACGCCGCGATCCATCACGGCATGCCCGACTGGCCGGACGCGGACTGCACGCTTCTGATGCGCGAAACCGTGATGCCGGTGGTTTCGCCGGAATTTCTCGCCACCCGCGACGTCGCTACGCCGGCCGACATCAGCCGCCTGCCGCTGCTGCATATGGCAACCCGCCCGGGCGCATGGAACGAGTGGTTCGAAGAGCAGGGGCTCGAGGCGCCGACCGGTCCCGGCATGCAGTTCGAGCAGTTCGGCACGGTCGCGCAGGCCTGCATGGCGGGCCTCGGCGTGGCGCTGCTGCCGGAAATCCTGATTGCCGGAGAATTGCAGCGCGGCCAGCTGGTGCCCACACCCGGAAACCCGATGCAGAGCCGCAGCGCCTATTATCTCGTCGTGCCGCACGACAAGCGCGGCCATCCGCCGGTCGCCAGTTTTCGCGACTGGCTACTGGGCCAGATCAGCAAGGAGCCTGCTATCCTGGCGTGGTAGCTGCTACTTCCGCTTCATCGCTTCCGGCTGTAAGCGCAGCGTCATTGCGGCTTGCGTTTCGACAACTTTCGCATCGAGCTTGCTTTTGATCCGGGCGAAAGCCTGGTTTCCGTCGACCGAACTGCCACTCGCCATGCCATCGTCCCAAAGACGCCCCAACTCGTGGACACTCACTTCCTCGAAACTTGCCATATCGCGCCTCTCTCCACACACGGATGGTAGATAACGCTCTACCGATTGCAAGGAACCATTCGAGGCTACTTCCGCTTCATCGCCTCAGCGAGCGCCGCGCCAAACGCGCCCTGCACCGGTCTTTCCGGCTGGCGCTGCGGTGCCGGCGAGCGCGGCGCTGGCTTGCCGCCGCCACCGTCACGCTGGCCGCCACGCGAAGCTCCGCCATCGCCGTCCTTGCGCATAGAAAGCCCGATGCGGTTGCGCTTGATGTCGACGTCGACGACCCGCACCTTCACCACATCGCCGGCCTTCACCACCTCATGCGCGTCCTTGATGAAGCGGTCGGCCAGTTGCGAGACATGCACCAGCCCGTCCTGATGCACGCCGATGTCGACGAAGGCGCCGAAGGCCGCGACATTGGTGACGGTGCCTTCGAGCAGCATGCCGGGTTTCAGGTCCTTGATGTCGTCGACGCCCTCGGCGAAGGTCGCCGTCTTGAAGCCGGGACGCGGATCGCGGCCGGGCTTTTCCAGCTCGGCGATGATGTCGCGCACCGTCGGCAGGCCGAAACGCTCGTCGACGAAGACGCGCGGGTCGAGCGCCTTGAGCGCCGCGCTGTCGCCCATCAGCGAGCGCACGTCACGCCCGCAGGCAGCGACAATTCTTTTTGCCACGCCATAGGCCTCCGGATGCACTGAGGAAGCATCGAGCGGCTCCGCGCCATTCGGAATGCGCAGGAAGCCGGCGCACTGCTCGAACGCGCGCGGCCCGAGACGTGACACATTGAGCAGATCGCGGCGTGTGGCGAAGGGACCGCCGGCATCGCGATGCGCGACGATCGCTTCGGCGAGCGACGGCCCCAGCCCAGAAACCCGCGCCAGCAGCGGCGCCGACGCCGTGTTGAGGTCGACGCCGACGGCATTGACCGCGTCCTCAACCACCGCTTCCAGCGAGCGGCCGAGCCGGTATTGGTCGACATCGTGCTGGTACTGGCCGACGCCGATCGACTTCGGCTCGATCTTGACCAGCTCGGCGAGCGGATCCTGCAAGCGCCTGGCGATCGACACCGCGCCGCGCAGCGACACATCCAGGCCGGGGAATTCCGCCGCTGCGGTCGCCGAAGCCGAATAGACCGAAGCGCCAGCCTCGCTGACGATAACCTTGAGCGGCTTCGACCCGCCATCCGCAGGCAGGCTGGACAGCAAGTCGGCCACCAGCTTCTCGGTCTCGCGGCTGCCGGTGCCGTTGCCGATCGAGATCAGCTCGACCTTGTGCTGGCGGATGAGGGCGGCGAGTTCGGCTTGCGTGCCGCGCACATCGTTCCTCGGCGGAAACGGATAGACCGTCGTCGTCGCCACCAGCTTGCCGGTGCCGTCGACCACCGCCACCTTGACGCCGGTGCGGATGCCCGGATCGAGGCCCATGGTCGGTCGCGAGCCGGCCGGCGCTGCAAGCAGCAGGTCCTTGAGATTGCGCGCGAAGACATGGATCGCCTCTTCCTCGGCCCGCTCGCGCAAGTCGCGCATCAGGTCGAGCGTGAGGTGCAGCGACAGCTTGATCCGCCAAGTCCAGCCGGCGACCTCCATCAACCATTTGTCGCCCGGCAGATTGCCGCCGATGGCATAGGCATTGGCGATCATGCGCTCGACCGGCTTCACCGGCGAGGCGTCGTCGGCATCGACCTCGATGTCGAGCGACAGCACTTCTTCGTTGCGGCCGCGCAGCATGGCCAAGGCGCGGTGGCTGGGAACGCCCGCCCAGCGCTCGGCATGGTCGAAATAGTCCGAGAATTTCGCGCCCGCCTCCTGCTTGCCGTCGACGACGTGAGCGCGCAGGAAGGCGCGTTCCTTCATATAGGCGCGCAGCTTGCCGACCAGGTCGGCATTCTCGGCGAACTGCTCCGACAGGATGTCGCGCGCGCCTTCGAGCGCCGCCTTGGCGTCGGGCACCTCTTCGGTGACATAGGCAAGCGCGAGCTCGGCGGGCGTCGCCGAGCGGTCGGTAAGGATCGCCTCGGCCAGCGGACCGAGCCCGCGCTCCCTGGCGATCTCCGCCTTGGTGCGGCGCTTGGGCTTGTAAGGTAGATAAATGTCTTCCAGTTCGGCCTTGGTGGCCGCCGCCGCAATCTTGGCCTCCAGTTCTTCGGTCAGCTTGCCCTGCTCGCGGATCGAACCGAGGATCGTGTCGCGCCGCGCATCGAGCTCGCGCAGATAGGCGAGCCGCTCGGAAAGGTCGCGCAACTGCGTGTCGTCGAGCCCCCCGGTGACTTCCTTGCGGTAGCGCGCCACGAACGGCACCGTCGCACCTTCGTCGAGCAGCCCAATGGCCGCCGCCGCCTGTTCCGGCCGCGAGCCGATCTCGGCCGCGATGATTGCTGCGATGCGCTTGATGTCCGACGCCATGCTGGTCCCTGTCGAAAAGAGCGGCGACCATAGGCCGGGATGGCGGCTGCGCCAACCGGGTTGGTTTCAACTGGATGAGGGGTCCACAGGAAACCGGTCCAACGTTGGCGCCGCCCCTCACCTGCCTGCCGGCATCCTCTCCCCGTATAGTGACGAGGAGAGGGACACTCTCATCGCCGGTTTCGGCAATCGCCAACGCTGCAGGAAAAGCGCCGAGTTGCGGCCATCCTCCTTCTCCCCGTCACTATACGGGGAGAAGGTGCCGGCAGGCGGATGAGGGGCAGCGCCGACATAGACAGTCGGCTCGATAAGCCCCTAAACCATCCCGCTCAGCGCCTCGAAAAACGCCACGATATCGAGGTCGAGCACATCATCCACCGGCTCCGGCTGCGACGACATCTTGGCGATCACGACTTCGGCCTTCGGGTTGACGTAAATCCACTGCCCGTGGATGCCGATGCCGCAGAAGGCGTCGCTTGCCGTACCCATCTGGTACCATTTGTTGCGGTAGCGCCCCTTGGGGAACAGGAACGCCATGGTGCCGCGCCGCCAGGCCTCATGGCTGCCGCCGGCGGCAACCGTATCGCGCACCCAGGCCTCCGGCACGATGCGGTGGCCATTGGCCACCCCGCCCTGGCGCATCATCTCGCCGATGCGGGCAAGGTCGCGCGGCGTCACCGACATGCCGCCGGCGGTGCGCGCCGTGCCTTCCATGTCGACGGTAACAGACATCTCGCTCGCGGCGCCGAGCGGCAGCCACAGTTTTTCGCTGAGCAGGTCGCTGACGCGCTTGCCGGATGCCCGCTCAACGAGGATGCCCAGCATATCCGAATTGGGCGAGCGGTAGCGGTAGGTCTGGCCATGCGGCTCGGCCAGACGCTGGATCGTCAATAGGAACGTCGCAAGGCTTTCCGATCCGCCGCCGGGATTCCACAGCGTCGCGCGGCGATAGCGGGCGAAGGCGCTTTCCGGATCGAGATAGGCCTCCTCGAAATCCAGGCTGACCGTCATGTCGAGCACGTTGCGCACGCTGGCATCGCCATAGGCCGACCCCTTGGCCTCGGGGATGTACCGCGTTACCGGCGCCTCAGGATCGAACACCCCCTCGCCTTCCAGAATGCCGGCGAGAATGGCCGTCACCGACTTGCTGATCGAAAAGATGATGTGCCGCGCTCCGAACGGCATGTGCGGCGCCGACCAGTCGCCGACCAGCTTGCCGGCCTTCAGGATCGTCAGCCCGTCGGTATCGGAGCGCTTGAGGAAGGCCTCGACAGTTTCCGCGCCGCCGCCCAGCGTGACCTTTTCCCCAAGCAAGCCGTCGAGAGATTTCGCCTGCTCCTCGCCGCCGGACGCGGCCGCGACGTGCACGCTCGGCACCAGCTCGCCGACATTCTGGAATGACCATTGACTGAACGGCCTCAGCCGCCAGTTGTCGAGCCGCACGTCCTTGCGGGCAAAGCCATATCTGGTCTCGAACGCGGTCTTACCGGTCACGATGTTCTCCCGGGCTTATTTCAGGTTCTCAGGCGAGCGCCGCCGCTATGGCGTGCACCGCCTTGAGCGTCGCCACCGAATAGGCTTTGTTGGTGAAATCGGGATAAGTCGAAAGCTTCACCACGACCATCCTGTGCTCCCAGCTGATATGGATCAGCTGCCCGAACACGCCGCGGCACATCAGCGAGCGCGAGCGCGAATCCTCGATCCAGAATTGGTTGCGATAACTGCCGTCCGGCAGGCTCGGGCTGAAATTCGGCCCATGCCTGCCGGTGCGCGTCGCCTCGATCCAGTCGGCCGGGATCACGCCGCCGCCATTGTCGAGGATCAGTTGGCCGAAGCGGCCATAGTCGCGCAGCGTCGCGTTGAAGCCGCCCTCGGCCAGCGCATAGCCGGCGCTGTCGACGGTGAAGCAGGCGCTCTCGTCGGCGCCGAGCTTTTGCCACAGCTCTTCCGAGATCAACTGCGCCAGGCGCTTGCCGCTCACCCGCTCCATGATGAAGGCGAGCACGTCGGTCTCGATCGACCGGTATTCGAACGCCTCGCCATGCTCGCGTACCTTGTCCTTCAGCCGCAGGATCAGCTCGAACATATGCGTCGGCCACTGGAAGTTGGGATCGCCGCCGGGCGGCACCGGCTTCCAGCCGCTGGCGACATCGACCTGGCCGATTTCGGAATAGCGATCGGTGTACTCCTCGGAGAAGCGCACGCCCGTCGTCATGTCGAGCACTTGCTGCACGGTGGCGTCGGCCCAGGCGGTTTCGCCGAGCTCCGGGAGATAATCGGTCACCAATCTGGCCGGGTCGATAAGGCCGCGCCCGACCAGGATGCCGAAGACAGAACCGGTGACGGATTTCGCCATCGACTGCGACAGATGCGGCGTGCGCTCGTCCATGCCGTTGAAGTAGCGCTCATAGGCAACCTTGCCGTCCTTCAGCACCAGGAAGCCGTCGGTATAGGTCTCGTCGAGCAGTCCGGCGAGCGTCGTTGGGCGGCCTTCGCCATCCGCCACCGCCAGGCCGTCGAGATCGACCTCGGCACGCTCGAGACGACGGCGATGGCCATGGCCGCGCCAGACCTCCACGGTCGGCAGGACCTCACGGATGTTTTGGAATGCCCAGCGGTTCCAGGGCGGCCGGTCCCAGTCGAGCTTTGGCACCACCATGGCCGGCGGCGACCCCTGCATGATCGGCGGCCGCGGATCGGAGTTGCGGTATGACTGCATGATGAACTTCCCGACGACATGGACGCGACCCGGCAGCGTGTGCCGCCGGGTCCGTCGGGACGCGTTTTACTTCTGCAGTTCGGTCCAAATCTTGGTGTAGATATCCTGCACTTCCGGAGCGCACATCCGCTGGAACTCGCCACGCGGCTTCGCGTCAGCCGGAATGATCACTTCCGGCGCGTCCTTCATGTCGGCCGGCATGTATTTGTCGGAACCGGTGATGGCGTTGGCGTAGCGGTGGAAAGCCGAAAGGCCGGCGGCATTTTCCGGATCCATGATGAAATTCTGGAACAGTTTGGCGTTCTCGACATTCTTGGCTTCCTTGAGGACGACCACATTGTCGCTCCACAGGCCAAAACCTTCCTTAGGGTAGTTGTAGTGGATGGCCGGGTTGGCCAGCCGCTGGCGCAGCGCCGAGCCGTTCCAGTCGCTGGTCGCCTTGAAGTCGCCTGCGCCCATCTTCTCGATGGTGTTGTATTCCATGGCGATCCAGTTCGGCTTGGCGGCAACGAGCGTGTCGCGCACCTTCTTGAGAACCGCCTTGTCGTCGGTGCATTGCTGGCCGCCGAGATATTTGATCGCTGCGAAGATCACGTCGTTCATTTCGGGAACGACGTTGACCTTGCCCTTCAACTCGTCCGGTGCGTTGAAGATGATCCCCCATGAATCGGCCGGCCCCTTATAGGCATCGGTGTTGACGACGACGCCGATCGTGCCCCAGGCCCACGGTACCGAATATTTGCGGCCCGGATCGAATTCCGGATTGGCCCATTCCGGCGCCACGTTCTTGAAGTTCTCCATCTTGCCGGGGTCGGTCTCGAGCAAGAGGCCCTCCTTGATCCAGATCGGAAGGAAGGTCTGCGAGGGCACAGCGATATCGAAGCCGGTGCCGCCCTGACGGACCTTGGCCAGCGCCGTGTCGTTCGAATCGTAATCGGTGATGGTCACCTTGACGTTGTATTTCTGCTCGAATTTCTTGATCACGTCGGGGCTGGTGTAGTTGCCCCAATTGTAGATGTTCAGCACGCCGTCGGCGCAGGCCAAGCTTGTCGAAGCGAGCAACGCCAGCCCGACGGCGGTAGCTGTTGTCTTCCAGTTCATGTCTTAACTCCCATTATCGGTTCAGTCTTGTTTCCTGCTGATGAAGAAAAACAACGTGACGATGGCGACCGAGAGCAGCAGGAAAGCGGTCGATATCGCGTTGATCTCAGGCGTTATCCCTCGGCGTATCTGACCGAGCATGTAGGTGGGCAGCGTATCCTGGCCGCCCGACTTGACGAACTCGGTGATGACGACATCATCGAGCGAGATGACGAAAGCGAGCATCAGCCCGGCCAGAATGCCGGGCCACAGCAGCGGCAGCGTAATGCGGCGAAAGGTTTGCCAGGGCGTCGCGTAGAGATCGGCGGCGGCGCGCTCCAACGTCAGGTCCATGTTCTCCAACCGCGCCCGGATCGGCAGGTAGGCGAAGGGTATGCAGAATGCCGTATGCGCCGCGATGAGATAACCGAGGCCGGAATAGCCGGTGAATATCTTGATGCGCGAGAAGAAGATCAGCAGCGCCACGCCGGTGACGATCTCCGGCACCATAAGCGGCTGGTTGATTGCTGCATATTTGAAGGTCAGTCCCCGATAGGGCGCCGTGCGCGTCGTCGCGAGCGCCGCCATTGTGGCGGCGATGGTCGCGAGCACGGCGGCGACGGAGCCGATCTGGAAGGACAGCAAGGTGGCGTCGATGACTTGCGTGTTCTGCCACGCCGACTGGAACCATTTCAGCGAGAAGCCACCCCATTCGGAGGTCGAGGTGGCGGCGTTGAACGCATAGATGACCAGCACGACGATCGGCAAATAGAGAACGACGAAGCAGGTCGCCGCGATCGCGGTGAAGCCTGGCTGATGCTTGATGGAGAAATTAGCCATGCCGCGTCTCCGCTCGTCCGGCATTGCGCACATAGGCAAGCAGCGCCACCATGACGATGATCATCACGGCGATCGACAGCGCCGAGCCGAGCGGCCAGTTGCGGCCCTGCCCGAACTGCAGCTCGATCAGGTTGGAAAGCATCATGTTCTTGCCGCCGCCGAGCACGCTGGGCGTGACATAGGCGCCGATCGCAGGAATGAAGACCAGGATCGAGCCGGCGATCACACCCGGCCTAACCAGCGGGAAGATGATACGCCTCAGCACCTGGAAACGGCTGGCGTAGAGATCGTAACCAGCCTCGACCAGCCGGAAGTCGAGCTTTTCCATGCTGGCATAGATCGGCAGCACCATCAGCGGCAGGTAGACATAGGCCATGCCGATCAGTATCGCAGTATCGGTAAAAAGCATCTGGATCGGCTGGGAGATGATGCCGAGCTTGAGCAGGATCGTGTTGATGATGCCTTCGTTGCGGATGATCTGCAGCACGGCGAACGTGCGGATCAAAAGGTTGGTCCAGAACGGTATGGTGATCAGGAACAGCCAGATGTCGCGCGTCTTTTCGCTGCGCGTCGCCATGAAATAGGCAGTAGGAAAGCCAAGCGCCAAAGTGGCGATCGTGGTCACGATCGCCAGCTTGATGGAGCGCCAGAAGATCGTGACATGGGCGGCCGCGAGCGAAAGCGTGTCGTCGAAGATATCGCGTTCCATGAACACCGACACCCAGGCCTCCGGCGAGAATTGCCATTTCACGTCGCCATAGGGACCCGGCAGTAGGAACGAATAGACGAGCACGATCAGCAAGGGGCCCGTTGCCGCGAGAAAGATGATGATGAGCGCCGGCGCCGACAACAGCCAGCGCGTGCGGATATCTTGCCGTTCGGCTTCCTTGGCGACTTGTTCCGCGGTGGCCATCAGTCCCTCAGCACCTGCGCCGCGTCGTTGCCGATCGTGATGCCGACCGTGGCGCCGCGCTCGAAGCCGCAGCCGGCGCTGCGCGTATTCTGCTGGCGCACCGTGAAGGCCTCGCCGCTGTCCAGCCGGACATGGATATGCGTGTCGGTGCCGAAATAGACGATGTTCTCGACCGTCCCCGAAAGATCGCCCTTGCTGTTGCTGAGCTTGGCATGTTCCGGCCGCACCACCACGGTCGCATTGCCCTTCGGCTGGAAGCCTTCGGCCACGGTCGCCTCGATTGTGGTGCCGGATTTGAGCGTCGCGCGCGCCTTGCCGTTGCCCATGCCGGTAATGGCCGCGGTGAGGAAATTGGTCTCGCCGATGAAGTCGGCGACGAAGCGTTCCGCCGGCTTGTCGTAGATATCCCAGGGCGTGCCGACCTGCAGGATCTTGCCGGCCGACATCACCGCGATGCGGTCCGACATTGTCAGCGCTTCTTCCTGGTCGTGGGTCACGAAGATGAAGGTGATGCCCGTCTCGTGCTGCAGCCGCTTCAGCTCGATCTGCATTTCCTTGCGCAGCTTGTAGTCGAGCGCCGAGAGCGGCTCGTCGAGCAAGAGCACTTTCGGCTGCGGCGCCAGCGCGCGGGCGAGCGCGACGCGCTGCTGCTGGCCGCCGGAGATCTGGCTGGTGCGGCGCGCCTTGAGCGCCTCCATTTTGACCAGCTTCAGCATCTGGGCGACGCGCGCCTCGATCTCCGTCTTCGGCTTGCCGAGCATTTCCAGCCCGAAGCCGATGTTCTGGGCCACCGTCATATGCGGGAACAGCGCATAGCTCTGGAAGACCGTGTTGACCGGGCGCTTGAAGGGCGGCAGCGGCGCGATGTCCTGGCCGTGCAGCAGGATTTCGCCGGCGCTTGGGAAATCGAAGCCGGCAATCAATCTCAGCAGCGTCGTCTTTCCACATCCCGACGGGCCGAGCAGGGTGAAAAACTCGTTCTCGCGGATCGACACCGAAACCGTGTCGAGAGCGGCTACCTGATTTTCACCGGTTCCAAATACCTTGCGTACACCGCGAACTTCGATCGCGTTCTTATCCGGTTGTTCCGGCACGATTACCCCATTGAGAGAGCCTGCTCTTGGCGGCAGGTTTGTTCCTGTTTGATTGTCACCACAAGCCAATCGGCTTGGCAACTGCGGAGCTTTGACTGGACCTAAAAAGCAATTCCTGTGCCACCGTCAGGCTTGATACGTGACCTTTCCACCACAAATCGTCGTCACCGGCCGGACCGTATGCAGTGCTTCCGGCGCGGTCGTCTCGATGTCGGCCGACAAAACCACGATATCGGCAAGGTATCCGGTCTTCAGCCTACCCTTGCGATGTTCCATGAACTCGGCATAGGCCCCCTCGACGGTGTAGCCGGCAATCGCTTCATGCAGCGAGAAGCTCTGGTCCGGATCGGTCTTTGCCCACGGCTTGCGCAACACTGCCGCCTGAATGCCCAGGATCGGATCGATCGGCGATACCGGCCAGTCCGAGGCGAAGACGATGCGCGCGCCGGCATTCTTCAGCGTCCGCCAGGCATAGCTTAGCGGCCAGCGTGGGGCGCCGATGCGCGACACCGTCGGCTCCAAGGGAAAGCCCATGGCGCCCGGCGGATGCGGCGGCTGCATCGAGGCGATGACGCCGAGATTCTGGAAGCGCGGCACGTCGGCAGCGGTGATCACCTCGATGTGCTCGACCCGATGCCGGCTGTCGCGCCTGCCGTTGGCCTTCTCGGCCGCCTCATAGCCATCGAGCACGGCGCGCACGGCGCCGTCGCCGATCGAATGCACCGCGATTTGCAGGCCGCGCTTGTCGACGGCGACCGCAAGGTCGATGAACTGCTGCGGCGTGAAAAGCGGTTCCCCGATCCAGTCCGGACGGTCGGCATAGGGCTCGATCATGACAGCCGTCCAAGAATCGAGCACGCCGTCATAGAACACCTTGACGATGCCCGACGACAGCCATTCGCTGTCGTAGCGCTCGGCCATGGCTGACGCCTTGTCGAGCATGTCGAGCGTCATGAAATTCTTGTAGTGGAACGGGACCTGCACGCGGCAAGCCAGCCCCTCCTCAGCCTCGATCTCGGCCAGCAGTTCGAGCTGGTAGAGGTTGCCATCCATGTTCTGGACGGAGGTGATGCCGTGGCGCGCGCACCAGGCAAGTCCGCGCCGCATGATATCGCGATCGGCGGCACGTTCTTCCGCAGACGGCGTCGGGTCCGGCTCACCGCCGGTCGCCAGCCCCAGCCGCACACGGCTTTCGCCGGCAAGGTCGAGCACCGGACCGAACGCTTCGCCCTCGCGCAATTCGCCGGTGGCCAGGCCATCATCCCCCATGACGATTTCGTTGCCCGGGCCGAGCTGTTGTCCCTGCAAAACCCCCGCCATCTCTAAGGCCATGGTGTTGGCCCACATCGTGTGGTGGTCGGGAGCGGCCATAGCAAAAGGCCGGTCCGGCAGGATCGCATCGAGATGGTGACGCGTCACCCGCTCGCTGCCGAGCACGGTGTAGTCGACACCCTGCCCGACCAGCATCTTGGCATCGGGACGCGTCTGCGCGTGGTCGCGGATCGCGCTTTGCAGCGCTTCGAAGCCGTGGACGCCCGCCAGCTGCAAATGGGCAAGCTCGGCCGCACCTGAAAACAGATGCATGTGGGCCTCGATGAAACCAGGCAGGACGGAGCCGCCCTTGGCGTCGATGACCTTTGTTGCCGGTCCCTTGAGCCGTTCGACAGCGGCGCGGCTGCCGATGGCGACGATGGCGCCGTCCTTGACGGCAACGGCCTCGGCGGCGGGATTGTCCTCGTCCATGGTCAGTACACGACCGTTGATGACGATCAAATCCGCATTGTGACCCGCACCCGTGACCGACATCGCGACTCCGCGCTTTTGATGACTGACCGAGAACCGGCAACGCCCGCCCAGCGACCCGCCACACCACTGGAGTGGGGTCTTGGAAAATATGATGCCGGTGCGCGTCTCCGAAATTCCCCTTGTTATCTCTGAAGACAGCGTGGATAAAGAATGCGACTGTTTATTCGCGTTTGTCAACAGCCGGAATTTGGAATGTATAGTGGACAGCACCCCGCGTCTGTGTTGAGGCCGGGCGGGGAACGAGGGGACCGAAAAGTGAAGCGCAGTCTCGACCGTAAGACCAGGATAGCGCTTGAACCACGCAAGCAGCCGCGGCAAAAACGGTCAAGCAAGGTGGTCGACAGGATTCTCGACGCGGCGCTGATCCTGACGCGGGAGCAGGGAACCAGAACGCCGACGACGCTCGCCATCGCGCAACGCGCGGGCTTGTCTGTCGGTTCGGTTTATCAATACTTTCCCAACAAGGAAGCCATTCTTCTGGATCTGGCCCGGCGCTGGCTGTCGTCTTTTCCTGAGATCATCCGGAAGCGCATCAACGTCCCCCGGCCAGCCAATCGTGACGAGTTTCGGCGCGAAGTGCGCAAGCTCTTCATCGACACATCCAGGCTCTACCTGGACAACGCCACGCTGATGCCGGTGATCGAGGCCATATCCGGCAACGCCGACCTCAGGCCGATCCAGGACGAATATGACAAGCAGATCATCGCCCTCTACGCAGCCTGGTTGCAGCATGTGAACCCGGCCCTTGAAGAAAAGACCGCCAAGCGGTTGGGCTTGGTGATGATGGAGGTCGGACACGCCTGCAGGCTTGTGGGGCTGAAGAGAGATCGCAAGACATTCGACCTCATCGAGGACGATGTGGAAGCCATGTGGCTGGCTCTTGTGAGCCCCCATCTGAACCTCGACTGATTTCACACTTCCAACTGATTTCGCACTCCTGGGGAATTCCTATGAAGACTGTCTATTCGCCGCTTCATGCCGGTCATGCCGGGCAGATGGAACTGGTCACGTCGGCGATTGTCCCTGGGTTCGAGAAGCCGTCGCGGGCCGAATTCGTCAAGGCAAGGGTGGAGAGCGAGAAGCTTGGGCCGATCATCGGTCCGGTCGAGCACGACCTTGCCGCCGCCAAGCGCGTGCATGAGGCGCACTACATTGATTTCCTGCCGACCGTGTGGCCGGAATGGGTCGCCGCCGGCTTCAAGGGCACGGCCATGGGCTTCACCTGGCCGACGCGCGGGCTGCGCGGCGACGTGCCGCCGAAGCGCATCGACGCCCTGCTCGGCTATTATTCCTTCGATGCCGGCGCCACCTTCGTCGAAGGCACCTGGGCGGCGATCAAATCATCCTACGACGTCGCGCTGACGGCCGCAGCCCTGGTCAAGGGCGGCGAGCGGACCGCCTTCGCGCTCTGCCGGCCGCCCGGCCATCACGCCGGCGCCGCCTTCATGGGCGGCTACTGCTTCATCAACAACGCCGCCGTCGTCGCGCAATGGTTCCGCGACCAGGGCGCCAAACGCGTCTCGATCCTCGACGTCGATTACCACCACGGCAACGGCACGCAGGAGATCTTCTACCGCCGCGGCGACGTCCAGGTGCTCAACCTGCATGGCGATCCGATGGTCGAGTACCCCTTCTTCCTCGGCCATGCCGACGAGCGTGGCGAGGGCGAGGGTGAAGGCTTCAACATCAACTATCCGATGCCCTTCGGCACCGACTGGGACGGCTGGAACGCATCGCTGGAGGACGCCTGCGCCAAGCTTGCGGCCTACGCACCCGACGTCGTCGTGGTGTCGCTCGGCGTCGACACCTTCGAGAAGGATCCGATCAGTCAGTTCAAGCTGAAGAGCGAGGACTATCCCAAGATCGGCCGCCGCATTGCCAGGCTCGGCTTGCCGACGCTGTTCGTCATGGAAGGCGGCTACGCGGTGGAGGAGATCGGCATCAACGCCGTCGGCGTGCTGACGGGATTCGAGGATCGCTGATGCATGTCGCCCAAAAGGCGCAGCGGTTTTGGGATAACGACATGCATCAAGACAAAGACTTAAAGCGCGTCGCCTGAATCCGTTCTGCGCGACGCGCTTTAAGCCACATCCGGCCGGAAATGACATGCGCCCTCGGATGCAACCGGAGGCGTATTTTTTGACGACTTTACCGCGAAATCATCGGCTCAACTCAACCCTGAAATCATCGCCGAGTAATGCGAGACGCGGCCTCTGAGTCGCAACGCGAGTCCACCGGATTCGATTTTGTCAAATCGCGTTTGATGTCGGATTCATCTGCAGGTAGATTAGACCCGAATCAGCCGGTCCACGGGGGGCGCGGCAACCACCCAAGGTCTCTTGTTCCGGCGCTCGGCCGGCACCAGACGCGGACGGCTTCGCGTTCCCCAAAAGGATTCGGCTCGGTTGGGCGCTGTGCGTGCCCTTGAGTGTGTTTTCGTCAACGTGACGCGTTTCGGGTCCGGACGCTGGCTGATGCCGGCACCGGGCACAGGGATCGATTCCGGCCAGAATATCAAGATGAGCAGTCCCGCCGCGCTTCTCCAACCCGACGCTTCAGGCTCGCGCCTGGCGTCCCGCGGCGATCTCACCAGCTTCTTCATGCAGCTTGCCGCCGACATCGGCGCCGACAGCTACATGCTGGTCGCCATCGTCCACGACCAGGACCGCAACGATGCGCGCATCGTGTCGTCGAACTGGATTTTCGACGCCATCGAGCTGATCGGCAAAAGGCTGATTGCCAATCTTGCGCTGGGACCGCTGACGGCGGCTCCCGGCGTACGTCCCAGACCACTGGTCGCAGCCCACGCGCCCGACGCCGGCGCGCTGCTGAGCGGCGAGGAGGCAAGGCTGCTCGACGTGCTCGGCCATGCCGAAATCTACTCGCTCAGGCTGAATGTCGGCCGCCAGCGCCTGTTCGTGCTGTTTTCCGCCGCCGAGCCCGACAAGATCGACCTTCCGGCCCTGATGAAGGCGCAGCTGAAATGCTGCTACGCGCTGTCCAGCATCCCGCAATTGATCGCCGAGGCATCGATGCAGGATCCGCTGTCCGACCGCGAGCGCGAATGCCTGTTCTGGGTGTCTGAAGGCAAGACCACCGACGAGGTGGCACTCATCCTTGGTGTCTCGTCGAACACCGTCAACAGCTACATCACGCATGCCATCCAGAAATTCGCGGCCAGCAACCGCGCGATGGCGATTGCGACCGCGATCAGGAGCGGCATCATTTGAAGCACGCACAGGTCAGGGAGGCCGCGGCCGCCCTTTTCAACGATCAGCGCAATCCGTTCGGCGCCTTCTCGCTCGGATCGGAGACGCATCACGCGGTGACCATCCCGGATGCCGTGCGCCGATGCCGCTGGATTGCCGTCGACATCAACGCTTCCAGCTTCGGGCTGTTCTTCGTCAGCCCTTCGCTGGAGCGCGCCCGCCTCGTCGCCTGCTTCGATTCCGACTATCCGTCGACCGCCGTCACGACCAAATTCATCTCGGGCGCCAGCGGCGAGGAGATGGTGCGCCACAGCCGCATCTCGACGACGCCGCGCTGGTGGGCCGACGACGACATGGCCGGCTCGCGGCGGACGCTGGAGAGCCTGACATGGGCCGAGGCAGCCTCATCGCCGGCGCCAGGCACCAATGGCATCGCCTTTCCGGTGCATGCGGATCGCGGCCAGTGCGGGCTGGTGGTCTTCCTGGGGCCGGACATCACGCTGTCGGACGACACGCTTTGCGAAATCCACGCGCGCTGCTTTGCGCTGTTCGCCGCGATCGCCCGCATCCGTCCAGGCGAGACAGGCAGGACGCGCGCCATCTCCAAGCGCGAGCTCGAATGTCTGAAGCTGACCGCCAATGGCAACACCAGCGAGGAGATCGCAAAGCTCCTGAAACTGTCGGTGCACACCGCCAACCAGTACCTGACCCAGTCGACGCAGAAGCTCAACGCGGTCAACCGCAACCAGGCGGTCGCCAAGGCGCTGCGTCTTGGCCTGATCGAGTAATTCGCCCAGGCCAAGCGTCACTCCCAAATTGCCGTCAGGGGTAGGCGAGCGGCTCCGTTTTGCGGATGCGTGCCTGCTCGATCGCGTCCTCGAGCAGGGCCGTGTTGTGCTCCGGCGTCTCGCCCGGCTTCTCGAAAGACACGTAGTTGACGACCACGGACGCCCCCTGCTCGGTCAGCGTCAGTTGGAAGTAGACAGTGACGCCGCGCGGCCGAAGCTCGAGATCGAGCACGATGCGCGGATGGCCCGTCCAGTCGACATGCGCTTCGCCGCCATGGCCAAGCCTGAGCGTGCCCGGCTGGAAGTAAAGTTCCGCGGCCGAGTCCACCAGGTCCGACAGGCAGGCGAAATGCTCCAGCCGGATGAAGGCGATGTAGTCGGCGACCTCGATCAGGCGCAACTCGCCGACCACGTCCTGGATGGAGCTGGCGACGATCTGCTCGCGTGAATTGGCGTGTGGTTGCCGGTTCATGGATTACAAGCGGCGTCCGTTCATTGGGTTACTTTTCGCTCGGCCTTCTTCGAGTAGACGATCCGCACCAGCTCGGCGACGGCCTGGTAGAATTGCGACGGGATCACGCTATCAACCGAAACTTGCTTGTACATGGAGCGGGCAAGCGCCACGTCCTCGAAGACCGGGATGTTGTGCTCCCTGGCGATCTCGCGAATTTTCAGCGCCACCAGATCCTGGCCCTTGGCGAGCACCAGCGGAGCGGAGTCCTCCTCGCGGACATATTTCAGCGCGATGGAATAGTGCGTCGGATTGGCAATGATGAGCGTCGCGCGCGGCACCGCCGTCATCATGCGCCGCCGCGCACGGTCGCGCGCCAGCGAGCGCAGGCGCGACTTGACGATCGGATCGCCCTCCGACTGCTTCATCTCGTCCTTCACTTCCTGCTTGGTCATGCGCAGGTCGCGCCGCCAGTGGAAGCGCGACCAGACGATGTCGGCGACCGCAATCAGCCCCATGACGAAGACGATCGCCACCAGGATGTCGACAAATATGCTGCGGATGACCATGCCGAACGACATCGGGTTGGTGATCATGCCGGCAAGGAGTCTGCGATGATCCTCCGACACCGTGAAGGTGAGCACGGCGATGGCAAACGCAAGCTTGGCCAGCGACTTGCCGAATTCGACGAAGCCTTGCACGCCGAACAAGCGGCTCCAGCCCTTGGCGATCGAAATGCGCGACAGTTGCGGCCTGATCCGTTCGCCGACAATTTGCGGTATGTTCTGAAACACCGAAGCCCCGACGCCGGCAACCACCAGCAGCACCAGCAGGCTGACGACGGCGCGGCCGACCTCGATCAAGACCTGCTGGTAGAGCGTGATGACATCGGTCTCGGTGTCCATCGGCCACGCCTCGGGCTTCTCCAGGAACATGGCGAGGAACATGCCGAGGTTGACGATGGCGTCCTTGGCGTAGAAGACGGTGAACACCAGTATGGCAAGGAAGGAGGCAAAGATGGCCGTCTCGCGCGAATGGGGCAGCTTGCCCTGTTCGATCGTGTCGCGGATCTTCTTTTCTGTGGCTTCCTCGGTTTTGGAATCCTTGTCGACCGCCTCAGCCATGGTGCCCTGACCGTATTGCCGCCGTCAGGCTGCTTCGGCGGCGGTCTGCGTCGCCGGAAGCTCGAATGCTCCTTGCCGCGACAGACGGATGGTCGCCACCGCGACCGTCTTGCGTGCCGCCATGATGTCGGTGAGCGCAATGCCTTCCGATCCCTGTCCGAGCTCGGATTCGATCATGCGGCGTGAGCGTGCGCCGATCGCCGACAGCACCGATTCGGTGAGCGCCGCCGGCGCGCCGCGCAGCGCCAGCGTGACGAGCTCGGTCGACAATCCGTCGAACAGAAGCACGCGCGCCTTCTGGGTGAGCAGCGGAAGATCGTCAAAGGCAAAGAGGCGCGACTTGACGCCGGCGAGGTCGGGCGTGCCGGCCTCTTCCAGATCCTGCATGAGCTCATCGAGCTCGGGCTTGGCCATTTCGTTGAGCACGCTGGCGACGCGCTCCTGGCCGGCCGACGTGTCCCTGCTCGCTTTTTGCGAAAGCACGCTGGCGCGCAGCTGGTTCTCGACGATCCTGGTCGCCGCATCCGGAATATTGGCCATCGTCACCATGCGCTTGATGATCTGGCTGCGTATCGGCTTTTCCATCGTCAAGAGCACATTGGCGGCAGTCTGCGGCGCAAGCTTCGACAACACCATGGCGGACGTCTGCGGGTGTTCGCCGGCGAGGAAGGTCCCAAGACGCGCGGGCTCGAGCTTTTCGAGATCCGGCCAGATCGGCGGAAGCCCTTCCGGCGTCGGCTCGAATTTCTTCTCCCCCATGATGGCGCTCATTTCCTCGGGCGACAGCGATTCGTTGAGGATCGTGTCCATCCGATCGGCCGAATCGAGCAGGCCGGCGCCTTCGGTGAATTCGGCCTCGAATTCCGCGACGATGCGCTCCAGATCGGCTTGCGGGATGGTGCGCAGCAGCCGCGCGCCTTCGATCAGCGCCTTCAGCTCTTCCTGCTTGAAGAATTTGAGCAGCCGGCTGGCCGAGGGCTTGCCCATCGCCACCAGGATCGCGGCGGCCTTTTGCGGGCGCGTCAGCGTCAATGACGTCATCATGCTTTGCTCCGCTGCCGGTCAGTGCTCTCGCCGTCCACGCTCAGGCGCTCTTCGTCGCGGCGATGATCTCGGTCAACCTGATGCCGAAGCGCGACGGATCGTGCTCCAGCACTGTGATCTCGCCGCGTGCAATCCTGCGGCCGTTGACCACCACGTCGACCGGCTCGCCGATGCGGCGGTTAAGCGCCACGGTCGAGCCCTTCTGCAGTGCCATCAGCTCCGAAACCGGCATTTCGGTGCTGCCGAGGATGATCTGCACGTCGACCGGGATCGTCATGATGATCGAGGAATTGGCTCCTGCCTGGAGGGCGGCGTCCGGCCTTTGTTCCTCTTCCCGCAGCACGCCGCGCAGTTCCTCGATGGCTCGGTCGAGCTGCTCGTCCGGCTGGTCGGCTTCGGGTTCGGCTTCCACCTTGGTCTTTGCCATGCCTCGTCTCCAATATTCCCAAGCCCGGCCTCAGCCCGGCATCAATCCGTCGATAAAATCCTGCCCGCCATCGTGGGGATGCCGGATGCGAACCGTGTAATTCTGTCCGAGCTTGCCGAACTCGCAGACAAAAAGCGTCTTGTCGCGCGCGCTGAGCCTGGCCTGCAGCTGCGCGTTTTCCTCGAACTCGATCACCTGGCCGGGCTGGAAGGCGGCGAGATCGCCAAGCGTCAGCCGGGCGAGTGGCATGGTGGCCTCGAGCCGCACGGCCGAGCGCATCACTTCTTCCGAGAACCGGGCCCGCCAGTCGAACTCCGTCGCGTCGTCGTCGCCTTGATGGGCGGTGGCGCCGCGCGTCGCCAGCAGGATGCGCTGCGGGATCATCACCGTGATCATCCCGGCGTCGGTCGGCGTGGATATGCCGTAGACGATGCGGATCGCCGCCCCGTCGCGCAGCACGCGCCGTTTTGCCTCGTTGCCGGACATCGCCCTGGGGACCGGCAAACGCAGGTCGAGCGAACGCCTGCCCGATCCGTTCAGCGCCACCGCGACCTCCTGGAAGACCGTGGTCGCGACATCGGTCTCGATCTGCGACAGGTCGCGCTGGATCGGCGCCACCGGCTGGTCCGGGTCGCCGCCGAACAGCGCCGAGACCATGACCGCGATCGCCGGCGCGTCCATGACGAGCGTCACGGCGTCGGCCGAGGTCGGCGAAGAAACGATCGTCATGGCGAAGGTTTCGCCGGCGCGCATGCGCGCATCGGGAACGCGGCCCACTTCGACGGCCTGCAGGTCGACCGTGACCGGCGCGCCGAGCTCACTCGCAAGCGCCTTCTGCAGCAGCGGCAGCGAGCGTTCGGCCATGCCGCGGCCGACGCCGATCACCTGCGCGGCCTCGCCGCTGTCGCCGACCAGACGCTCGATGATCAAAGCCCGGGTTTGCGACGGACTGCCCGGACTGGTCATGACGGCAAGCGGCCCTGACTGACGTTCTGCATGCTCAGGCCGCCTTCTTCTCGGCGGTGCCTGTATTCATCGTGCTCTGCTCGACGGCATCGATCGTCGGGCGCTCATAGGAGGAAATGGTCTTGCGGCCGAACTCGATCGCGACCTGCGGCAAGGCGCCGTTCATGTAAGCGAGCAGCGTCTGCTTGACGATGATGTAGAGGCGGTTCTTCTTCTCGCGCACCGTCTTGATCTTGGTGGCGACCGGACCGACCACGGCATAGGACAGGAAAATGCCGAGGAAGGTTCCGACGAGTGCGGCGCCGATCAGGCCGCCGAGGATTTCCGGCGACTGGTCGAGCGCGCCCATCGCCTTCACCACGCCGAGCACGGCGGCGACGATGCCGAGCGCCGGCAGGCCGTCGCCGACCGCGACCATCGCGTGATAGGCCTTCAGCTTGTCGGTGCGGATCGTCTGGATTTCTTCATCCATCAGCGCCTCGATCTCGTGCGAGCGCGCATTGCCGATGATGATGATGCGGCAATAGTCGCAGATGAAATGCGTCAGATCGTGGTTCTTCAAGACGGTCGGGAACGCTTGGAAAATCGCCGACTCTTCCGGATTGTCGATATGCGCCTCGACCTCGCTGCGCGATTTCGAGCGCAATTCGCGCATCAGGCTGTGCAGGACGCCGAGCGTTTCGAGATAGTCGCGCTCCTTCGGCACCGCCTGCTTGAAGGCTTCGAGAATGCCCTTGCCAGTGTCCTTAACCGTCTTCATCGGATTGGCCACGAGGAAGGTGCCGAGCGCGGCGCCGCAGATGACCACCGCTTCCCATGGCTGCATCAGCACATGCAGATGGCCGCCCATGGCCATGAAGCCGCCAAGAACGCAGCCAAGCGTCACCACAAGTCCGATCAGAATACCCACGACAGGTCCTTCCGCATGTCACGTCGTGGATCAGGGATAGTCCTCGTGCCTTGTGTGAGGCTTGAATCGCGACGCGGGAAACCGATTCAGCTTCGCACAAGGGAGCTTCGCTATCATTCCTGGATAGCTTCGGCCGGAGGCGCATATGTTGAACACCTACACGAGCTACCAGCTCATCGCCAGGGACATCCCCAAGGCGATCGACCAGGTCGAGTCGCAGCCCGTCGTGAAGCGCGAGACCGACTACTATTTGGCCAATATCGGCAACGTCAAAACCATCGACGATTTCGTCAACAACACACGGCTCTTCAACTATGCCATGAAGGCGTACGGGCTGGAGGACATGGCCTATGCCAAGGCCTTCATGGTCAAGGCGCTCAAGGAAGGCGTGTCCGACTCCGACAGCTTCGCCAACAAGCTGAGCGACAAGCGCTACGCCGACTTCGTCAAGGCTTTCAACTTCGCGGCCTATGGCTCGACCGCCACCCTCTTTCCCTCCGCCCAGCAAGGCGCCGTCGACAAATACATGCGCCAGACGCTGGAGGAGAATGCCGGCGAGACCAATCAGGGCGTGCGGCTGGCGCTCTATTTCCAGCGCAAGGCGCCAAATATCACCAACTGGTATGACGTGCTCGCCGACACCGCACTTTCGAGCGTCGTCCGCACCGCGCTCGGTCTGCCCGACGCCTTCGCCTCCGCCGATATCGACAAGCAGGCGCAGGCGTTCGAGCAGAAGCTCGATATCGCCGACTTCAAGGACCCCGACAAGTTGAACAAGTTCCTGACCCGCTTCACCAGCCTGTGGGAGATCAACAACCCAACCTCCAGTGCCGTGACGTCGGTCAGCGTGCTCTTCGCACAACCGACCACGGTCGGTATCTCGACCGATCTGATGATGGCCATGCAGAAGCTGAAATTCTGAGAACACCATGCAGGACAGTCTCTATGTCGCCCTCTCCTCGCAGATTGCGCTCGAGCGGCGCCTCGACACCATCGCCGACAATGTCGCCAACGCCTCGACCATCGGCTTTCGCGCCACCGGCGTGAAATTCGAGGACGTGGTCTCCGGCACCGGGCCGAAGTCGGTCTCCTTCGCATCCTCCGGCAAGACCTATCTTTCCACCGCGCACGGCTCGCTGACCGAAACCGGCAATCCTTTCGACTTCGCCATACAAGGCGACGCCTGGTTCGCCATCGAGACGCCGGCAGGAACGGTGATGACCCGCGACGGCCGCTTCTCCATGAACGAGAACGGCGAGCTGATGTCGATCGAAGGCTATCCGGTGCTGGACGGCGGCGGCGCGCCGATCCAGCTCGATCCGCGCAACGGCCCGCCCAAGGCCGGCGCCGACGGCTCGCTCAGGCAGAACGACCAGCTTGTCGGCGCCATCGGCCTTTATGATTTCGACCCCGGCGACAATTTTGTCCGCTACGGCAATTCGGGCATCGTGCCCGCGCGCGCCCCGGAACCGGTCACCGACCGTTCCGACGTCGGCGTCGCGCAAGGGTTTCTGGAAGAGTCCAACGTCAATCCGGTGCTGGAGATGACCCGGCTGATCCAGGTGCAGCGCGCCTTCGAGAACACGGCGGCGCTGATCCGGCAGAGCGCTTCCTCCACCGACGACGCCATCAAGACGCTCGGTTCGAAGTAGCGGCATGGCGACCGGCTCGTCCCTGCTGCGCGCGCCAGAGAGGCTTGCCGAAGGCGGCCCGACGGATCGGCTGGCCGCTCTCGAACGCGTCTGGCGGCGGTTCGACAATCCGGAAAATGTGCTCAGCCGCGGCGGCCGCGTCGTCGAGGTCTCGCCCACCCACTATAAGGTCGGCGGCCTCTCCGACATCGCCAGGCTCGGCGACATCGTCGAGCAGCGCGGCAAGGCCGGCACGCGCCGCGGCGAGATCGTCAGGATAGGCCGCGACGAGGTGGTGGTGGCGCCGTTCGAGCGCAGCGCCGACGCCGGCATCGGCGACGCCGTGTTCCGGCGCGGTCCGCTCGCAGTCGCGCCGCACGCTTCCTGGCGCGGACGCGCGATAGACGCCTTGACCCGCGTCATCGACGGCGGCCCGCCGCTGGCCAGGCCCGACGCCGCCGATAGCGCGCACGCACTGACGCCTGGCGCCATGTCGCGTCAGCGGGTCGGCACGAGCTTCCTGACCGGCGTGCGGGTGATCGACATCTTCACGCCGCTCTGCTTCGGCCAGCGGCTCGGTATCTTCGCCGGCTCCGGCGTCGGCAAGTCGACGCTGCTTGCCATGCTCGCCGGCGCCGAGGCCTTCGACACCGTCGTCGTCGCGCTGATCGGCGAGCGCGGCCGCGAGGTGCGCGAATTCCTCGAGGACACGATCGGCGCCGACAGCATGACAAAGACCGTTGCCGTGGTCGCCACCAGCGACGAGAGCGCCATGATGCGCCGGCGCGCGCCCGACACCGCCATGTGCGTGGCCGAGCATTTCCGCGACCAGGGCCATCGTGTGCTCCTGGTGCTGGATTCGATCACCCGCTTCGCCCACGCGCTGCGCGAGGTGGCGACGGGAACCGGCGAGCCGCCGGTCGCGCGCGGCTACCCGGCATCGGTCTTCACCGACCTGCCGAAGCTGCTCGAAAGGGCCGGACCGGGCGCCGAGGGGCCCGGGGTTAAAGGCAGGGGCTCGATCACAGCCATCATCTCGGTGCTGGTCGACGGCGACGACCACAACGATCCGGTCGCCGATTCGGTGCGCGGCATCCTCGACGGCCATGTCGTGCTCGACCGCGCGATCGCCGAGCAGGGCCGCTATCCGCCGGTCAATCCGCTGTCGTCGATCTCGCGTCTCGCCGATAAGGCCTGGAGCGCCGAGCAGCGCATGCTGGTGACCAGGCTGAAGTCGATGATCGCGCGCTTCGAGGACACGCGCGACATCCGCCTGCTCGGCGCCTATCAGGGCGGCGCCGATGCCGAGCTCGACATCGCCGTGCGCCAGGTGCCGCTGATCTACGAGGCGCTCACGCAGTCGCCGAAGGACCGCGCGTCGGCCGATCCTTTCGCCGATCTCGCCCGCCATCTCAAGGGGAAGCAGAATGGCGACCAAGGAGACTGATCTTCAGCACACCGAGCGCATGCTGCGCGAGATGATCGCAGAGGCCAAGGCCGCCGAGGAGGCCGACGCCAGCCGCGAGTCACTCATCAACGGCCTATTCCCGAAGAAGGTGGAGTGGCCGCAGCCGCCGCGAGCCGAATTCCCGCGCCTGGCCAACAGGAAAGCGGACCGGCGCAGCGATTTCGTCATCGCGGCGCTCGGCATCACGCTCGGGCTGATCTGCGCGCTGTTTCCCTGGTACATTTTCTTCAACCAGGAGCAGTTCGGCGTGCAGGCCATCAAATTCGGCGGCAGCGGCAGCAATTCCGGTCGCACGGGCGGCGGGGTTGCAGCCGAACGCAGCGGACCGCTGACGGCGAAGGACGTTCCCAATGCCGATATCGACCTGCTTGCCACCGGAACGGTACAGGATGACCCGGCCCCAGCGCCGGCGCCCGATGAGCAGCCCTTCCCCGCCGTATCGGGATTCAAGATGGTGCATGTCGCCAACGGCCGCGCCATGATCGAGGACGATACAGGCCTGTGGATCGTCCAGCGCGGCTCGGTTCTGCCCGATTCCAGTCGCGTCGCCTCGATCGAGCAGCGCGGCGGCAAATGGGTCATCGTCACGGACGCCAACAAGGTGCTCGAGCTTTCCAGGTGACGGCGCGCCCCTGGTGATGGCGCTTTGCGGACCGCGGGCTCGTCCCGCGCAAGGTCCGCGCAAGACTGGCGGCCTAGTCTTGTGCGTACTCGCCCGGAGAGTCCCATGGAACCCGTCAACCTCTTTGACCTCGCCACCCGGCAGTCGCAATGGCTGGCCGTGCGCCAGTCGGCGATCGCTTCCAACATCGCCAACGCCAACACGCCGGGCTACACGGCAAACGATGTCGAGCCATTCGAAAAGGTTCTCGACCGCACAGCGGTGACGTTGAAGGCCACCGAGGCCGGCCATCTCGGCGCGGAGGCGACCAATGCCGGCTTCAACGTCAAGCCGGAGGAGCAAACCGGCTCGATCATGCCGTCGAAGAACACGGTCGTTCTCGAAGACGAGTTGATGAAAGCCGGCGAAGTGCGCCGCTCCTTCGAGCTCAACACGGCGATCGTCAAGGCCTTCCATTCGATGATGACCATGGTGGTGAAGAGCTGATCATGGACGCGCTGACCGCAGCCCTCAAAGTCGCTTCATCCGGCCTTGGCGCCCAGTCGGAGCGCCTGCGCGTGGTGTCGGAGAACCTCGCCAACGCGCAATCGACGGGCAATACGCCCGGCGCCGACCCCTATCGCCGCAAGACGATCACCTTCCAATCCGAGCTCGACCGCGCGTCTGGCGGCTCGCTGGTCGAGGTGAGCTCGATCGCGCGCGACCCGTCCGACTTCCCGATCGAGTTCCAGCCCGGCAACGAAGCCGCCGACGACAAAGGCTACGTCAAGATGCCCAACGTCAACGTGCTGGTCGAAATGGCGGACATGAGCGAGGCGAACCGCTCGTACGAGGCCAACCTGCAGGTCATCAAGCAGGCTCGCGATCTGATTTCCATGACCATCGACCTGATGAGGAACCAGCAATGATCGGCGGTATCGGGGCACTACAGTTCAAACCGGCAATCGACGGCGCGGAAGCCGGCTCGCCGGGCCTGCTTCAGGGCGGTGTCGGGACGCAGGCGAGCGAAAGCGTCGGCAGCAGCTTCGCCGAGGTCCTCAGCCACGCGGCGACCAAGACCGTCAACACGCTGCAGGGCGCCGAGCAGATGTCGATCCAGGCGCTCAAGGGCGATGCCGACACCCGGCAGGTTGTCGATGCGGTGCTGAGCGCCCAGCAGGCCCTGCAGACGACCATCGCCATCCGCGACAAGGTCGTCTCGGCCTACCTCGAAATCAGTCGCATGAATATCTAGGACCGCGTCATGAAAGCCCTTGCCATCGCCGCGACCGGCATGAACGCCCAGCAGACCAATCTGGAAGTCATCGCCAACAACATCGCCAACATCAACACCACCGGCTACAAGCGCGCCCGGGCCGAATTCTCCGACCTGCTCTATCAGGTCGATCGCACTCAAGGGGTGCCCAACCGCTCGAACACCTCGCTGGTGCCCGAGGGCGTCTCGATCGGGCTCGGTGTCAAGACGACGGCCGTGCGCAACGTCCACACGCAGGGCGAACTGACCAGCACCGGCAACAGCTTCGACCTGGCGCTGACCGGCAGGGGCTGGTTCCAGATCGAGGGCGCTGATGGCAGCACGCTCTACTCCCGCGCCGGCGCATTCAACACCAATGCCACCGGGCAGTTGGTCACCGTCGACGGCGCCAGCGTCGTTCCGGCGATCACCGTGCCGACCGACGCGGTCGAGGTCATCGTCAACAAGACCGGCCAGGTCTTTGCCCGCATCGACGGCCAGACCGACCTGCAGCTTCTCGGCCAGCTCCAGATCGCCAACTTCGCCAATGAAGCGGGCCTGGCGCCGCTCGGCGACAATCTGTTCCAGGAGACGGCGGCTTCCGGTCCTGCCAATGTCGGCGTTCCAGGCGATCCCGGCTTCGCCACGATCGAGCAGGGCTATCTGGAATCCTCCAACGTCGATCCGGTCAAGGAAATCACCGAGCTGATCTCGGCGCAGCGCGCCTATGAAATGAACTCCAAGGTCATCCAGGCCGCCGACGACATGGCCTCGGTGGTCTCCAAGAACATCAGGTAACGGATAATGGCTATGCCGGCCTCCTGCCCTGCTTTCCGCCGCGCCGTGCTGGCCCTTGCGCTGGCGGCCGTCGGCATGCCGGCGCTTGCGCAAGAGACGGCCAAACAGATTCAGGGCGAGTCGGCCAATCAGATCGCCGCCAATCAAGCGGTCGGCGAAGCCGTGCTGATCCCCAACCGGGTCATCTACCCCGGCGAGGCGATCGAGCTCGCCGCGCTGAAGCAGGTGACCCTTGTGCCGGGCAAGCATAAGCCGGACGGCATGGCGACGCGCTCCGAGGAACTGCAGGGCAAGGTCGCCAAGCGCACGCTGCTGCCCGGCCGCTACATCCCGGTAGCCGCCATTCGCGAGGCTTGGCTGGTCGAACAAGGAGCTTCCGTTCAGGTCTATTTCACCGCCGGCGCGCTCACCATTTCGGCCGCCGGCGTCACCTTGCAGCCGGGCGCCGCCGGCGACCAGATCAAGATCCGCAACATCGACAGCGGCAAGATCATCTCCGGTACGGTGATGGCCGACGGCACCATCAAGGTCGGCGCATCGTGATGCGCGCCTTCGCACTTCTGCTGAGCGCCGCCATCAGCCTTCAGCCGGCACTGGCCGATGGGCTCACGCCCAAGGCCAAGCGCGAACTTGCGCAGAAGAATGGCGGCGTCTACGATGACCCTGAATACGATCCCGCTACCACCACGCGCATGTTTCGTGTTTCGACGGGACCGAGCACGCTGCCGCCGGGCCAGGTCGCGGCGCGCATCAAGGACATTGCCCAGCTGCAGAGCGCGCGCGACAACCAGCTCGTCGGCTACGGCCTGGTCATCGGCCTGGCCGGAACCGGCGACAGCCTGCGCAACTCGCCCTTCACCGAACAGTCGATCCGCGCCATGCTCGAGAATCTCGGCATCGCCACCGAGGGCGGCAGCGCGCGCGCCAAGAACGTCGCCGCCGTCATCGTCACCGCCAACATGCCGCCTTTCGTCCAGTCGGGCGCGCGCATCGACATCGACGTCTCCTCGATGGGCGATGCCACCTCGCTCGCCGGCGGCACGCTGGTGATGACGCCGCTCAAGGCGGCGGACGGCGAGATCTACGCCGTCGGGCAAGGCTCGGTGATCGTGGGTGGTTTCACCGCCAAGGGCCAGGCCGAGGAGCTCACCCAAGGCGTGCCCACAGCCGGCCGCGTGCCGAACGGCGCCATCGTCGAGCGCCCGGTGCCTGCCGAGTTCGACGACCAGGGCGTGCTGACGCTGCAATTGCGCAATCCGGATTTCTCGACCGCCATCCGCATCGCCGACGCCGTCAACGACTACACCTCGCAGCGCTTCGGCATGCGCGTCGCGGCCGAGCGCGACGCCCGCACCGTGCAGATCAGGCGGCCGAAGAACGTCTCCGCCGCGCGCTTCTACGCCGAGATAGAGAATCTGGTCGTCGAGTCGGATACGCCGGCCCGCGTCGTCATCGACGAGCGCACCGGCACCATCGTCATCGGCAACAACGTCAGGATCTCGCGCGTGGCGATCAGCCACGGCACGCTCACCGTGCGCATCACTGAAGCGCCGAAGGTTGTCCAGCCCGAGCCTTTTTCCAGAGGCCAGACCGCGGTCGAGCCCTTCACCGCCATCGAGGCCACGCGACCCGACGCGCGCGTCGCCGTACTCGACGGTCCCGATCTCGAAACGCTTGTCTCCGGCCTCAACCGTCTCGGCGTGAAGCCCGACGGCATCATCGCCATCCTGCAAGGCATCAAGTCGGCCGGCGCCTTGCAGGCCGACCTGGTTCTCCAATAGGCACGCCGATGATCGAGCTTTTCTCTTCGAAACCGCATCGTCGCCCGAGACTTCATCCTGGCCAGAGACATCATCCTGCAATGTGCCTCGTCGCCGCTGCCGCGATCGTTACCCTGGTGGGCGCCGCCGCCCGCGCGGAAGAAGTGCGCCAGGTGCTGCCCGGCGGACAGGCGCCGGCTCAGCCGGCGCAGCTCACGCGCGAGAAGGCGCCGGACGAAAGCGAGATCCAGCGTTTTTGCTCCAACATCGCCGACGCCGCGCGCGACCGCCGTTATGCCCTGCAGGCCGAGGAGTTGAAGCAGCTCCAGACCGGCATCGACGAGCGCATGAAAGCTCTGGAGGCAAAGCGGACCGAATACGAAGAATGGCTGAAGCGCCGCGAAGTGTTCCTGGCGCGCGCCGAGGACAGCGTGGTCAAGATCTATGCCGGCATGAAGCCTGACGCCGCGGCCGAGCGCCTGGCGATGGTCAATGCCGAGCTCGCGGCCGCCATCCTGATGAAGCTCGATTCGCGCAAGGCCGGCGTCATTCTCAACGAAATGGACCAGAAGGCGGCGGCGGCGCTCACCGGCATCATGGCCAGCGCGGCGCGAAGGGTTGATCCGTCATGAAGTTGAAATTGCTCGTCCTTGTCGCAGGCGTCGGTCTGTCCGGCTGCGGCACCGATCTCAAGGAGGTCGGCCGGGAGCCTGCGCTGTCGCCGGTCGGCTCCGGCATCGGCAATGGCGGTGGGGCTCCCTACAGCTATCCGGAGCCGCCGGCCGCGCCCGTGAAGAAATTCTCGCTGTGGGACGACCGCCAGAGCCGGCTCTTCACCGATCCGCGAGCACTGCAGGAAGGCGACATCCTGACCGTCAACATCAAGCTCAACGACAAGGCCAATTTCAAGAACCAGAACGACCGCAGCCGCACCGCCGCGCGCAAGCTGGGCTACGACGTCACGCTCGGATGGGACGGCAAGAGCACCAGCGGCAAGGGCGATGCGGGCCTGAGCTCCAGCACCGAAACCAACGCCGACGGCGAGATCAAGCGCTCGGAGAATCTCGAGCTCAATGTCGCCGCCGTCGTCACCGAGGTTCTGCCCAACGGCAATCTGATGATCAGCGGCTCTCAGGAGGTGCGCGTCAACTACGAGCTTCGGGTGCTGACGATCGCCGGCATGGTGCGTCCCTCCGACATCGGCGCCGAGAACACGATCCCCTACGAGCGTATCGCCGAGGCGCGCATTTCCTATGGCGGCCGCGGCCGTGTGAGCGAGGTCCAGCAGCCGGCCTACGGCCAGCAGATCCTCGACCAGGTTCTTCCCTTCTAGGCCGGGAGAGCGCTGTCCATGGCAAATGTCGAGCAGGCTCAGCCCAAGAAGGGACCTTCCCTGGTGGTCCAGCTCGCCATGCTTCTCGCCATGACAGGTGCCGCCATCGGCTTGGGCTGGGTTTCCGGCGGCTATCTCAAGCAGGGCGAAGCACCGGCGCCGGTGCCTGCCGCGCCGGAGAACGCCGGCAGCCCGGAGAAACCCGCGGACGCGGACAAACCCGCTGCCGGACCGACGGTGGTCCAGCTGGCGCCGATCACCACCAATCTCGCTTCGCCGAGCGAAATCTGGATAAGGCTGGAGGCATCGCTGCTCTACGACGTGCCGCAGCCGCCGGAGATGGCCGAGCAGATCCATCAGGACCTCTTGGCGTTCGTGCGCACGCTGAAGATGCATCAGATCGAAGGCGCCAGCGGCTACCAGCATCTCAAGGCCGATCTCGACGAGCGCGCGGCGCTGCGCAGCGGCGGCCACGTCAAACAGGTTCTCATCAGGACGATGCTGCTCGAATGAGAAAGCTTTTCATTGCCACGGCGCTTATCGTCGTCACCACCTCTGTCGCCGCGGCCCAGCAGCTCGATCTCGCCGGCATCGGCAAGGCCGACGGCACCACGGTCGGCTACCTCATCCAGATGTTCGGCCTGCTCACCGTGCTTTCGGTGGCCCCGGGCCTGCTGATCATGGTAACGAGCTTCACCCGCTTCGTCATCGCCTTCTCGATCCTGCGCGCCGGCATCGGCCTGCAGTCGACGCCCGCCAACCTGATCCTGATCTCGCTGTCGCTGTTCATGACCTTCTATGTCATGGCGCCGACCTTCGACCAAGCCTGGAACACCGGCGTCAAGCCGCTGATGGACAACCAGATCACCCAGGCCGAGGCCTTCGAGAAGATCTCGGATCCGTTCCGCGGCTTCATGCTGCACAATGTGCGCGACAAGGATTTCGACCTCTTTGCCGATCTCGCCCGCGAGCGCGGCCAGACCGTTTCGCGCGAGGCCGTCGATCTGCGCATCCTGGTGCCCGCCTTCATGATCTCGGAGATCAGGCGCGGCTTCGAGATCGGCTTCCTGATCGTGCTGCCGTTCCTCGTCATCGACCTCATCGTCGCCACCGTCACCATGGCCATGGGCATGATGATGCTGCCACCGACGGTGGTCTCCCTGCCGTTCAAGATCCTGTTTTTCGTGCTCATCGACGGCTGGAACCTTCTGGTTGGCAGCCTGGTGCGGTCCTTTACCTGACCGCCTCGCCGGCGACACGGCAAATGCATCGCTCGAATTTCGCGCAATATATTTTCGATTAACCGTCCAGTTTAGCCGTTTGGTAGGAAGTTGCCCGCATAGTCCGCCTCAGATGGCGGGTGATCGGGTCTCAGCGATCATTGGCATGATGCCGCACCGTCATACCGGACAAGCCGGTATGTCAAAAAAATCCGTGTAAAAACAAGGTACGAGTATCATGGCCAGTATCATGACCAATTCCGCTGCGCTGACCGCGCTGCAGAGCTTGAACAGCACCAACAAGCAGCTCGAGATCACCCAGTCCCGCATTTCCACCGGTTACCGCGTCGCCACTGCCAGCGACAACGCCGCTTACTGGTCGATCGCCACGTCGATGAAGTCCGACAACAAGGCGCTGTCGGCCGTCCAGGACTCGCTCGGCCTCGGCGCCGGCAAGGTCGACACCGCCTACACCGCCATCAACGACATCAAGGACCAGGTCGACCTGATCAAGACCAAGCTGGTCACCGCCCGCGGCGCCAGCAAGGAAGACCAGCAGAAGATCGCGACCGAAATCAACGCCATCCAGGCGCAGATCAAGTCGTCGGTCACCAACGCCAACTTCGCCGGCTCGAACCTGCTGCAGAATGACGGCACGGCGGCTTCCGACCTGAAGATCGTCGCTTCGTACAACCGCACCGGCGCGACCGTCACCATCGACACGATCAACGTCAAGTCGGCCGACACGCAGGTCCTCGACGTCGCCGGCACGGGCGGTATCGTCGGCGGCCTGCTTGCCGCGACCTTCTTCGACCCGAGCACCACCGCTGTCGCCGACACCGCCATCGACACCGCGCTCGGCTCCGTTGAAACGGCGCTCGGCAAGCTGTCCACCGGCGCTGCCTCGCTCGGTGCCGCCAAGTCGCGCATCGACACCCAGAAGAGCTTCCTGTCGAACTTGTCGGACTCGATCGACAAGGGCGTCGGCTCCCTCGTCGACGCCGACATGAACAAGGAATCGACCCGGCTGCAGGCCCTTCAGGTCCAGCAGCAGCTCGGCATCCAGGCGCTGTCGATCGCCAACGGCAACTCGCAGTCGATCCTGTCGCTCTTCCGCGGCTGATCACCCAGCGAACTTCAGGCATCCGGATCGGGCCGCGCCATCAGCGCGGCCCGATTTTCATTGTGACGCCACCGCCCTCCGAGGCGCGCCTCTTCCCTTAAGAAATACTACCGCATCGCGGTTTCAAGGCCCGCTTTTAACGCGGCATTAACCGTGACGCGCTAGTTATGGTTAACCAATCGCTATGACGGGCCGACCGGTGGTCGACAGGCATGACGCCCCCGCCAGAGAGTTGACCGGCATGCGCGAGGCATGCCTGCTGTGAGAAGGGGTGTATCTTGGCAAGCATCATGACCAACGCCGCCGCGCTGACCGCGCTGCAGAGCCTCAACGCCACCAACAAGGCGCTTGAAACCACACAGGGCCGCATCTCGACCGGTTACCGCGTCGCCACCGCTTCCGACAACGCCGCCTACTGGTCGATCGCCACCTCGATGCGGTCAGACAACCAGGCGCTCTCGGCCGTCCAGGACGCGCTCGGCCTCGGCGCCGGCAAGGTCGACACCGCCTACACCGCCATCACCCAAATCAAGGATCAGGTCGACGCGATCAAGACCAAGCTGGTCACCGCCCGGGGCGCCAGTCAGGACAATCAGCAGAAGATCGCCACCGAAATCAAGGCCATCCAGGACCAGATCAAGTCGTCGGTCACCAACGCCAGCTATGCAGGCTCCAATCTCCTGCGCAACGACGGCACCACCGCTTCCGACCTGCAGATCGTCGCTTCATACAACCGCACCGGCACGACGGTTTCCATCGACACCATCACGGTCAAGTCTGCCGACACGCAGGTTCTCGACGTCGCCGGCACTGGCGGCATCGTGGGCGGCCTGCTCGCCACGGGCTTCTTCGACCCGAGCACCACCGCTGTCTCCGACGCCAATATCGACACCGCGCTTGCCAGTGTTGAAACCGCGCTCGCCAAGCTCGCCACCGGCGCTGCCTATCTCGGCGCCGCCAAGTCGCGCATCGACACCCAGAAGAGCTTCCTCTCCAACCTCTCGGACTCGATCGACAAGGGCGTCGGCGCGCTGGTCGACGCCGACATGAACAAGGAATCGACCCGCCTGCAGGCCCTCCAGGTGCAGCAGCAGCTCGGCATCCAGGCGCTGTCGATCGCCAACGGCAACTCGCAGTCGATCCTGGCCCTGTTCAAGAGCTGATAATCCGGCCGAGACAACCCTTCCATTCGCAAGGCCGCGTCTGAACGCGGCCTTTTTTCTTGCGCGTCGGATGGCTGCTTTCGCGCTTTCCGGGTCCCGCGTGGCGCTTGGCGGCACGCACTATCATCCTCGCACAAGCTTCGCGGTCTAATCTTCCGGCGGACAGTCATGCTGGGAGCGGTTGAATCGTGCCGGAACAGATCCAGAGCCTCATCGCGAACCTGCGGGGATTCGGCGTCAGGCGTCTCGCTCTCATGGGCGGTATTGCCGCGCTGGTCATGGCCGTGATCGGCGTCGCCTCTGTCTATCTCAACCGTCCGGCCTACGAGACGCTCTATGTCGGGCTCGACCGCAGCGACGTGAACCAGATCGGCCTGGTGCTGGGCGAGGCCGGCATCGGCTTCGACGTCGGTGCCGACGGAACGTCGGTGCTGGTGCCGGCCGGCACCACCGCGCAGGCGCGCATGCTGCTTGCCGAGAAGGGACTGCCGACCAGCGCCAACGCCGGCTACGAGCTGTTCGACAATGTCGGCTCGCTTGGCCTCACCTCCTTCATGCAGCAGATCACCCGCGTGCGCGCGCTGGAAGGCGAGATCGCACGCACAATCCAGTCGATTGCCGGCGTCAAGGCGGCGCGCGTCCACATCGTCATGTCCGAGCGCGCCAATTTCCGCCGCGACGAGCAGCAGCCTTCCGCTTCGGTGGTCATCCGCTATGCCGGCGTCGATGCCGAGAAGAGCGCGCAGTCGATCCGCCACCTGGTCGCGGCGGCGGTTCCGGGCCTGTCGGCCGACAAGGTCACCGTGCTCGATTCCAACGGCAACCTGCTCGCCGCCGGCGACGACACCTCCAACACCAGCGCTGCCCGCACGCTTGGCGTCGAGCAGACGGTCGAGGCGCAGATCGGCGACAACATCCGCCGCGCGCTCACCCCCTACCTCGGCCCCGACAATTTCCGCGCCAGCGTCAAGGCCGACGTCAACACCGACACCCGCCAGACCGAAGAGACGATCTTCGATCCCGAATCCCGCGTCGAGCGGTCGGTGCAGTCGGTGCGCACCAATGAGGCCAGCAACCAGAAACAGGCCTCGACGCCGACCAGCGTCGAGCAGAATCTGCCCGAGACGCAGACGACCAGCACCGAAGGGCCGCAGTCCTCCTCGCAGAACGACCGCAAGGAAGAGATCACCAACTACGAGATCAACTCCAAGAAGATCGCCACCGTCTCCAACGGCTATTCGGTGACCAAGATGTCGATCGCCGTCGTCGTCAACCAGGAGCGGCTGAAGACGATCCTCGGCAAGGACGCCACCCCCGAGCAGATCGCCAAGCGCGTCGCCGACATCCAGAAGATGGTGGCCTCGGCGACCGGCTTCGACGACAAGCGCGGCGACGTCATCGACGTTTCGGCGGTCGAGTTCATCGACGGGCTCGACGGCGAGCCGATCGACCGGCCCGGTATCCTCGCCTCGATCGGCACATATAGCGGCACAATGATCAATGCCGGCGCCTTCATCGTCGTCGTGTTCCTGGTCGCCTTCTTCGGCCTGCGGCCGATGGCGGCCGCGCTGACGGCGTCGGCGAAGCCCGCGGCCGTCGCCGGCCCCAGCTTCGACGATGTCCAGCGCTCGCTGCCGACGCCTGACGCGCCGGTGGCCGCGATTGCCTCCGATACGCCGGCCGGCGCCTTGCCGGATGCCCGCTCGGGGTCCACCCCGCTCGACGACCTGCGTCAGAAGCTCAGGCCGGCGCCGCAGGAACGGCTGGCGCGCATGGTCGACCTCAATGAGGAGCGTACCGCCCAGATCCTGCGCAAATGGGCCGCCGCCCCGGAAGCGGCGGCATAAGTCATGGCTTCGGGAGCCCTTTTCGATCTCTTGCCTGATTTCGGTTCGCGCACCCCGCGCACCGGCCAGGCGCCGGTGGCCGTCGACGTCGAGCGCAAGCCCGAGGTATCGCCGCCGCAGGCCGACATTGGCGCTTTGATCGCCGAGGCGGTGGCCGATGCGGAAGCAGCGCTCGAGGCACGGCTCACGACCGCCCATCAGGCGGCGCTCGAGGCCGAGCGCCGGGCCAATGACGATGCGGCGAAAGCATTCCTGGAAAGCTTTGGCGGCGATCTCGGCGCGGCGGTCGCGATGCGCATCGATGCCATGGAAGCGCGCGTTGCCGATCTCACCGCCACGACGGTTGCCCGCATCATCGGCGGCATCGTCAGCGACGATCTGCAAAAGCGCTCGCTCGCAGCCCTTGCCCAAACCATCAGCGCCGCGGTCGCAGACGGTGAGGCCGTGCGCATCGGCGTGCGCGGGCCGCTGTCGCTGTTCGAGCCGCTGAAGGCCGCGCTTGGATTCCGCGCGGCCAATCTCGATTTCACCGAAGCTCCGAGCTTCGACCTGACCGTGACCATCGATGAAACGGTGTTCGAGACGCGTATCGCCGAATGGTCGGCTTCCTTCTCGGAGGTCCTGTCATGAGTGCCATCGACGGTGAGCCCCGGCACGAGATCATCATCGTCAAGCGCAATCACGACGGTCACGACGACGACCATCATGGCGGCGTCTGGAAGATCGCCTTTGCCGACTTCATGACCGCGATGATGTGCTTCTTTCTCGTCATGTGGCTGATCAACGCCGCCAACGAGCAGACCAAGGCGGCGGTCGCCAGCTACTTCAACCCGGTCGAGCTGATCGACCGCAACTCCAGCCGCAAGGGCCTGGAGGATCTCGGCGACGGCCCGAGCAAGGTTGGTCTCACCGCCGACAATCCGCAGGATGGAGCCAGCAAGGCCGGTGAGGACGGCAAAGGCGGCGCCGGCTCCTCCGACCGCAGGCAGACCAAGGAAGCCTCGCAGAAGTCCGACCTTTCCGACGAGCACCTGTTTGCCGATCCCTACGCCGTGCTTGCCGAGATCGCCACCGATACCGGCGTGATGCAGAATGTCAGCGCCAAGGGCGAAGGCGGTGTTCAGAACGCCGGTCCGGCGACCGGCGCTTCCGGCGGCGAATCCTATCGCGATCCTTTCGCGCCGGATTTCTGGTCGCAGCAGGTGGCGACGCCCGGCGCCGAAGCCAGCGCCGAGCGCAGGAAGATCGAAGGCGATCCGGTCAAACCCGGCGAAAAGGTCGCCGAAACCGAAGTGCCGAAAGTCAAGGCCGTTCCGCCTGCGCCGCCGCAGTTGGATGCGCCGCTCGAGCCGTTGGCGACGCCGGAAAAACCCGGTGCCAAGGTGACAGCCGGATCGGGCGACACGAAAATCGGGAAAGCCGACGGCAAGGAGATCAAGGGCGAAAAGGCCGAAGGTGAGAAGGCAGACGCCGAAAAAGCCGAGGCCGCCGCGAAGCCGGGGACCGCGAAGGCCGAAGCGGCTAAGGCGGGGATGGAAAAGGCCGAGCCGGAACAAGCTTCCGACAAGGAGGAAAAGACCCCGAGCAGCGCCGCCCTCAAGGCCGCGGCCGAGATCAAGCAGGAACTGGCCAAGGCCTTTACGCCGGGCGAAAAGCTGGCGGCGGGCGTCTCCGTCGAGGCCACCGACAAGGGCGTCGTCATCTCGATCACCGACCAGCTCGACTTCGGCATGTTCGAGATCGGCTCGGCCCTGCCGCGCCGCGAGCTGGTGCTGGCGATGGAGAAGATCGGCCACATCATCAACGAGAAGAAAGGCACCATCACCATCGGCGGCCATACCGATGCGCGGCCGTTCCGCAGTGACACCTACGACAATTGGCGGCTGTCCACCGCCCGCGCCCACTCCGCCTACTACATGCTGGTGCGCGGCGGCGTTGACGAAAGCCGGATCACCGAGGTCGCCGGCTTCGCCGACCGCCAGCCCAAGATCCGATCCGATCCGCTGGCGGCCGCAAACCGCCGCATCGAGATCCTGATGGCGACCGGCGGATGAGGGGCAGGACCGTCATCGGCCGCGCCGTCGGGCTGCTCCTGCTTGCCGCGGGGTCGCCCGGGGCGGCCTTCGCGCAGGACGACGGCTTGCAGCCCTATCAGCTGGTGCGTTCGCTGCAGCTCATTCAGGACCGCATCGCCGGCGGCGACCATGCGGCGCTGCCGATGCAGGCCAAGCTTCTGGAAATGGCCGATGCCAGGCTTCGCGCGGCCGATGCCGGGGATTTCAAGGACCCGAAGAATTTCCGCGCTCTGCTCGTCTACGGCATGAGCGGCGGCAACCCGGTCACCGTCGAGGCAGCGGCTTCGCGCGCGACGACCGACCCGCAGAGCCTTGCCATCGCCAAAGGGGTCGTCGCCTATCTGAACGGCCGGCCGGCCGCCGCGATCGAAATCCTGAAACCGATCGATCCGATGAGCGTGCCTCCCGACCTCGGCGCCTTCCTGGCGCTGGTCAAGGGTTCGCTGCTAGCGACCGATGAACCCTTAACCGCGCTCACCCTGCTGGATGAGGCGCGCCTGCTCAGCCCCGGTACGCTGGTCGAGGAAGCAGCGCTTCGCCGCTCCGTCGGCATCGCCGCGGCGCAAGGCGACGCCGCTCGCTTCGCGCTCGCCTCGACGCAGTATGTCGCCGGCTATCTCTATTCGCCCTATGCCAGCCAGTTCGCCGACTCCTTCGTCTCCGGTGTCATTGCGCTCCATATGTCGATCAGCCAGGACAAGCTTGCCGACATCACGTCGATGATGGATGCCGAGCGCGAGAAGGTGATCTACCTGCGCATCGCGCGCCGCGCCGCGATCGACGGGCTGGCGGATCTTTCCGCCTTCGCCTCGGCGCGGGCCGAGCAGGGCCGCAACGGCAACGGCAATCAGGACGACCCGCGCGCCGTGCTCTATTCGAGCCTCTCCACCGTGACGTCGGCCACGATCGACGACGTGCGCGCCAGGCTCGGCAAGATCGATCGCGGCAAGCTTTCGGAAGGCGACCGCGCCTTGCTCGATGCGGCACAAGCCGTTGCCGGCGAGGTTGTCGCTCCTGTGCCGGCGGTCGCCAAGGACGAGACCGAGGCTGCGGATCCGGCAAAGAGCGATGCGGCGAAACCCGCCGCCGAAACCGACCCCGCGGGCCTGGCTGACGCCGACGCCCTGCCGCCGGTGGAAGGCGCGGTGTCCGAGCAGCCGGCTGTCGCGGCCTCGCCCAAGCCGGCGGCGGACGCGCCGGCCGCGGCTTCTATGCCGCAGGCCACGCCAACGACGGCTCAGTCCACGGCCGAAGCTCCGGCCTCCGCTCCTGCGCCGCCCGAAACGCCGCCGGTGCTGCCTGCGTCTGCGCCGGCGGCTTCGGGTCTTGACCCGCACGATCCCACCGACGCCGCGATGCTCGACGCGCGCCGCCAGCTCGACCAGATTGACCAATTGCTCGGAGCCGCTCCCAAATGACCAGCGCCCAAATGACCAGCGCCAAATGACCAGCATCAGTCAGGCCCTGCCGGGGCTCGGCTCCGCTCACACCCAGTCCCGCGAGCAGGCCGCCGACGGGACGGAAAAAGGCTCGAATTTCGGCGAGATGGTGCATGGCGCCGAAAAACCGGCCCGCCAAGGCAAGCATTCGGCCGAGCCTCTGTCCTCCGATGCTCATCCAATGCGGCGTGCCCTCGCCGGTTCGCCGAAGGTACAGGCTGACCAGGATGGGCAGAACAAGACCGCCGCGCAAAAGCCGGCAGCCGGAAAAGCCACCAAGAGCAGCGCCGACACCGGTCATGCGAAAGCAGCGGACGATGCCGACGCGGCGGCGCAATCGCCCGACGCCGCTCCGCTCCAGGATGGCTTGCCCTTGCTGATGGCGTTGGGCGACATCCGCCATTTCGCAACGTCGACAAATGCCGGTCGCGACGGATCCACCGCCGAGGGAGAGGCAGGGATCCAGTCCCCCCTTGGCCGGTCCACCGCTTCGCAGCTGGCGATTCGCCAGGGCAGACGCACATTGGCCAACGCTTCCGAAACCTCCGAGCCGTTGCCGCAATCCGGTCGCGCGGGACTAGCGACGGAGAAATCCGGGCCCGATTTCGGACAGAAACCGGTGAGCGCCGATCCGGCCGCGGACGCATTGGTCCGCAAGGATGACATCCTGCCGGGAACGCAAGGCACCGAAACCGACGCCGCAACGCCGCGCGGCTGGCGGCCGGCAGCCGCCCAGAAAACGGCGCAGTCCATCGCGTCGATCAATCAGACCAGGCCATCCTCCGCCGCCGGGCGCATGGATGTCGTCAGCCAGCAGAGCTTCCCGGCGCCGGCGCAAAATCCCCTCAGCCAGACGACATCGGGGCTGGTTGAGGCGATCGCCTCGGACAATGGCGTTCAACAGGCCTTTTCAAGCGCGTCGGTCAGCTCCCAAACGGCCAACTCTGTTGCCGTTCCGACACATGTCCTGAAGATCGAGCTCCACCCTTCGGAGCTCGGCATGGTGACCGCCAGCCTGAGGCTCTCGGGAGAGCAACTTTCGATTGAGATGAAGCCGGAGACGCATGAGGCATACCGCCGGCTGACCGCCGACAGCGACGCCATCGTCAAGTCGCTCCGCGGCCTTGGCTTCGAGGTCGACCACGTCACCATCCTGCAACCCTCGATAGCAGTGCATTCGGCAAGCCGCGCCGATGCGAACAGCGCGCTGCCGATGTCGACGGGCCGCGACCAGCCTTCATTCCAACCGGGGAATTCGGGCGGCAACAGCGCCGGCGGCGATCGGCAATCGGGAAGGAACGACCGCAATGGCGCACAGGAATTCGGCCGCGCTGCTTCGCCTCTTCGCGAGCGCGCTGGCGACGATATCTATATCTAGCCTGGCTGTCGGCGTCGCCAAAGCCGCCGCCAATCCCTGCGAGCCGGAAATCCTGCGCGCCGCCGATCGTTACGGCGTGCCGGCGGGTATCCTCTACGCGGTCGGCCTGACGGAGACTGGAAAGAAGGGCAGCCTCCAGCCCAACGCTTTGAATATAGAAGGAAAAGCTGTCTTCCCGCGCAGCCGCGGCGAAGCGTTGGCGACATTCGAGAATGCCCGTCGCCAGGGTAAGACGCTGATCGACCTCGGCTGCATGCAGATCAACCATCGCTATCACGGCGATCATTTCCGCAGCGTCGAGGACATGCTCGATCCGCACCGGAACGTCGACTACGCGGCGCGCTTCCTGGTGAGCCTCCATGCCCGCCATATGACCTGGTCGATGGCTGTCGCCCGCTATCATGCCGGCCCGAACAACGACCCGGCGCAGAAGGTCTATGTCTGCCGCGTCATCGCCAACATGGTCGCCACCGGCTTCGGCAAATGGACGCCGAACGCCACCGCTTTCTGCAATCAATAGTTGTTTCTGCAGCGACTTCGAACCTGGCCGCCGTCGAGGGTCCCGGCGACTCCAGTATCGTCCCCGATCCGGTGCCGCCAATACACGTTTGCACAACCGCCTTTATTACGGCTCCCAAAAAAACTCCCAAGAAAATAGCTACAAGAAATGACGGTTTTTCAGGATTCACCGAGCCGGGTACCCCTTTCCGCACGGGGCAAATGAGCTGATTCGGAGGGGTGGTCCGATGATCGTGATCGTTGATGAGCGCGAGCTCGTAACTGAAGGCTATAGCTCGCTTTTCGATCGCGAAGGCGTCGCCACTGCCGGCTTCGCGCCGGGAGAGTTCGGCGAGTGGGTGAGCTCCGCCGCCGATACCGATCTGAGATCGGTCAGGGCCTTCCTCATCGGCGACTGCCGCGACGGCGCCATCTCGCCGCGCCAAATCCGCGACCGCACCGGCGCGCCGGTGATCGCGCTCAGCGAGCAGCATTCGCTGGAACACACGCTGCGGCTTTTCGAGAGCGGCGTCGACGACGTCGTCCGCAAGCCCGTGCACATCCGCGAGATTCTCGCCCGCATCACCGCCATCCGCCGCCGCGCCCATGAAGAGGCCGCCTACACCGAAGTCGGCTCGATGCGCATCTTCATGGACGGCCGCGATCCGGAGATCGACGGCGAGCCGCTGCCGCTGCCGCGCCGCGAGCGGCGCATCCTGGAGTATCTGGCCAGCAATCGCGGCCGGCGCGTGACCAAGACGCAGGTCTTCAACGCCATCTACGGCATCTTCGACGAAGAGGTCGAGGAGAACGTGGTGGAGAGCCATATCTCGAAGCTGCGCAAGAAACTGCGCGAGAAGCTCGGTCACGACCCGATCGATTCCAAGAGGTTCCTCGGCTACCGGCTGGTGTTTTGATGGCCGCCGAGGGCTCATCCCGCACCAGCCTCGCGCAAGACACGAAGCTTAGTTTTGTGGCCTTCTACCCAGGCACTGCGGAGATGTATCGATGAGCCTCTACGGAATGATGCGGACCGGCGTTTCCGGTATGAACGCGCAGGCCAACCGCTTGTCCACGGTTGCCGACAACATCGCCAACTCCGACACCACCGGCTACAAGCGCTCCTCCGCCGAATTCTCGACGCTGATCATGCCCGGCACCGGAGGCGCCTATAACTCTGGCGGCGTGACGACGACGATCCGCTCCGCCATCAGCTCGCAAGGCGTCATGCAGTACACCACGTCGGTGTCCGACCTCGCCGTCAACGGCGACGGCTTCTTCGTCGTGCAGGATCCGAGCGGCACGCCCTACCTCACCCGCGCCGGCGCCTTCGTTCCGGACGCCGAGGGCAGGCTGGTCAACGCCGCCGGCTACCAGCTGATGGCCTACAGCTATGCCAATGGCGTGCCCGCGGCCACCGCTAACGGTTTTGAGGGCCTGGTGCCGGTGCAGATATCCGACCAGGAGATGACGGCGACGCCCAGCACCGAGGGCACCTTCTCCGGCAATCTGCCATCGGGCGCCACTCCGGTCGCGGCCGGCAGCCTGCCCACCACCAACACCGCCGCGGCCCAATACACCTCGAAGTCCTCGCTGGTCGCCTATGACAATCTCGGCAACAAGGTGCTGCTCGACGTCTATTTCACCAAAACCGGCGCCGGAACCTGGCAGGTGTCGGTCTTCGACCAGTCGAAGGCGACCCCCGGCACGTCCTTCCCCTACACCGGCGGCGCATTGGGTTCGGCCAACCTGACCTTCGACACCACCACCGGCAAGCTAACCGGCGCGACCACGGGCGTCTCCTTCGCGGTGCCGAACGGCTCGACCCTCAACCTCGATCTCTCCAAGCTGACCCAGCTAGGCACCGGCTACACCGTTGCCGACGCCGACGTGAACGGCAATGCCCCAAGCACCATCGAGAAGATCCAGATCGGGCAGGACGGCGTGATCTACGCGCAGTACCAGGACGGCTCCACAAAACCGGTCTACAAGATTCCGCTGGCCGACGTTCAGAGCCCCGACAACCTCACCGCGATGCCGGGCAACGTCTATGTGCAGAGCGCCGATTCCGGCGCCGTTCGCATCGGCTTCGCCAACGAAGGAAAACTTGGCGCGGTCGTCTCGGGCGCGCTCGAGAATTCCAACGTCGACATCGCCGAGGAACTGACCAACATGATCGCGGCGCAGCGCAGCTACACCGCCAATTCCAAGGTCTTCCAGACCGGTTCCGACCTCATGGACGTCCTCGTCAACCTGAAGAGATAAACCCATCGGGCGCCAGCCCGTGAAAGATCCGCATGTCGCTTTCCACCGCACTAAGCATCGCCCAGTCGGCGCTCCTGGCCACATCCAAGCAAACCAGCGTCGTGTCGCGCAATGTGGCCGACGCTTCCAACCCGGACTATGCCCGCCGCGTCGCCGTCGTCACCAGCACGGCGCCCGGCGCACGATCGGTGGAGATCCAGCGCGCCGCCAATGACCTTCTGTTCCGGCAGAACCTTTCCGCGCTGTCGGCATGGAGCGGCCAGAGCGCGCTTTACAGCGGCATGGATCAGCTCGACCTCTCGGTCAACGGGGTCGACAACGCATCGTCTCCATCGACGGCGATCGCCAATCTGCAGCAGGCGCTGCAGCTCTACGCCACCACGCCGTCGAACCAGAATCTCGGCGCCAGCGTCATCGACGCGGCCAAGCAGGTGGTGAGATCGCTGAACGACGGCACCAAGGCGATCCAGGACTTCCGCACCCAAACCGATGGCCAGATCGCCACCGCGGTCGACGACCTCAACTCGCTGCTCAGCCAGTTCCAGGACGCCAACAAGGCCGTCATCGCCGGCACGCGCTCCGGCACGGATGTGTCCGACGCGCTCGACCAGCGCGACGCCATTTTGAAGAAGATCGCGGAATATGTCCCGGTCTCGACCTTCACGCGCGGCGACAACGATATGGTCATCACCACCAAGGACGGCACGACGCTGTTCGAGACGGTGCCGCGCTCGGTAACTTTCACGCCCTCGGCCGGCTACACCGCCGGCGCTCCCGGCAACACGATCTATATCGACAACGTGCCGCTTTCGGCAGGCGCCGGCGACAACGCCGGCGCCGATGGCAAGCTCGCCGGCATGCTGACGCTGCGCGACGGCGTCGCCGCGACCATGCAAAGCCAGCTCGACGAGATCGCGCGCGGCCTGATCACGGCATTTGCCGAGACCGCGCCGTCTAAGCCCAACGCAGCGGGCCTTTTCACTTGGTCCGGCGCGCCGGCCATTCCGGCTGCCGGCACCCTGGTCAACGGCCTCGCCGGCTCGATCAGCGTCAACGCCGCCCTTGACCCGAGCACCGGCGGCAGCCCGTCGCTCCTGCGCGACGGCGGCGCCAACGGCGCGGCCTATATTTCCAACACCGGCGGCGGGGCTTCCTACTCGGACCTGCTGATCGCCTATGGCAACAGGCTGGATCAGCCGATGGCCTTCGATACGTCCGCCGGCATCACGGTCAGCTCCGGCGTCTCGGACTACGCGGCCAGCGCCATCGGCTGGTTCGAAGGCGTGCGCCAGCAGGCGTCGACCAACGCCGACGCCAAGGAGGCGCTGGCCGCGCGCACCGCCGAAGCGTTGTCGAACGACACCGGCGTCAATGTCGACCAGGAAATGTCCCTGCTTCTCGACCTCGAGCACACCTATCAGGCGTCAGCGCGCATGATGAAGACCGTCGACGACATGCTGGACGCCCTATTGAGCGCGGTGGGATAAGCCATGAAAGCGACAGCCGTCTCCTCGGCCGCCATCTCCAACGCCCTGCGCTATCAGCAGATGCGCATGCAGGCCGAGCTCGTCAAGGCGACGACGGAATCCCAGACCGGCAAGGTCGCGGATGTCGGCCTGGCGCTTGGCGGGCGCACGACCCAGGCCGTCACCTTCCAGCGCGATCTCGACCGGCTGAACGGGATCATCGATTCCAACTCGCTGGTCGCGGCGCGCCTGACTTCGACGCAGGATTCGCTTGGCCAGCTCTCCGATGTCGCGCAGGACCTTCTGACGGCGCTGACCAGCGCCGTGTCGGGCGATTCCTCAACCACAATCACCCAGACCGCCGGCGCCACGGCGCTGCAGCAGATGACGGGTATCCTGAACACCAGCGTCAACGGCGAATATCTGTTTGCCGGCACCAACACCGACGTCAAGCCGATCGACGACTTCAGCGCCGCCGGCTCGCCCGCCAAGGCGGCCTTCGACGCTGCCTTCACCAGCTACTTCGGCTTCGCCCAGAGCGCCCCGGCCGCCGCCAACATCACCGCCGCCCAGATGGACGACTTCATCACCACCAAGGTCGAGCCGCAGTTCCTGGGCGCCGGCTGGCAGACCAACTGGTCGAGCGCCACCGACGACCAGATCACCAGCCGCATTTCGTTGAGCGAGACCACGCAGACCTCGGTCAGCGCCAACGAGCAGGGCATCCGCAAGCTCGCCATGGCAGCCGCCATGGTCAGCACCCTCTTCACCGGCAACATCAGCCAACAAGGCCAGAATACGATCGTCAGCCGCGCGCAGAAGCTGGTCGGCGAAGCCATCGGCGGCATCGTCCAGGCACGATCCGAAGCCGGCCTCGCCCAGAAGCGTGTGTCCGACGCCAGCGACCGCATGAAGACCCAGGTTGATCTGTTCGAGAAGCACATCATCGATCTCGAGGGCGTCGACCCAACGGAGGCCGCCACCCGCGTGGCCGACCTGACGCAGCATATCGAAACGTCCTTCGCCTTGACCGCGCGCCTGCAGCAGCTCAGCCTGCTGAACTATCTCACCTGAACACTTTTCACCGGAACGCCAGAGCTCCGACGATGTATCAATTCTCCTACGCCGACATCCAGACCGACTCCGTCGCCGACGCCAAGGACCGGGAGCGGCAGCTGCTCACCCGCTCGATCGACATGTTGTCCGCGGCGGCCGCCGTCGGGCCGGACACGATGGAAGCGGTCGAGGCGCTGCACTTCACCAACCGCATCTGGACCACCTTCGTCGAGGATCTCGGCTCCAGCGACAATGCGCTGCCCAAGGAACTGCGCGCCAACCTGATCTCGATCGGCCTGTGGCTGCTGCGCGAGACGGAGGACATCCGGCAGGGCCGCGCCAACAATTTCGAAGGATTGATCGAGGTCTCCCAGATCATCCGGGACGGCATTCAATGACCAACACGCTGAAGATCTCGCTGAAGCCGAACGAGAAGATCTACATCAACGGCGCCGTCATCCGCGTCGACCGCAAGGTCTCGATCGAGCTGATGAACGACGTCCAGTTCCTGCTCGAAAGCCATGTCATCCAGGCCGACCAGGCCTCGACGCCGCTGAGACAACTCTACTTCATCGTGCAGATCATGCTGATGAACCCGTCGGGCGCCTCCGAGGCCCGCGACATGTTCCGCCGCTCGCTGCCGATGCTGATCGCCAGCTTCGACAACCAGGACATCTGCAGCGGGCTGAAGCAGATCGACCGCATGGTCGGCGAGGATCATATTTACGAGGCGCTGAAGGCGATCCGCGCGCTGTATCCGCTCGAGCGCCAGGCGCTCAACAGCAATGAAGACATTTCCGAAGCGCCACGCGCGCTGGCTGTAGGAGCATAAAGATGGCCGTGGACATGACAACGACGATCCCGGTTGGCGCCAACCAGGCAAGCCAGCAGACCTCGAAGACCGCCGTCGACTATCAGTCGTTCCTGAAGCTTTTGATCGCCGAAATGAAGAACCAGGATCCGACCAAGCCGATGGACTCGACGCAGTATGTCGCGCAGCTCGCGACCTTCTCGCAGGTCGAGCAGTCGGTCCAGACCAACAGCAAGCTCGACCAGATCATGCAGTCCTCGGCGCTATCGCAGGCGGACGCGCTGATCGGCCGCTCGATCACCTCCGCCGACGGCAAGACCACGGGGACCGTGGCTTCGGTGAAACTCGCCAGCAGCGGCCTGATAGCGGTGCTTCAGGACGGCACCGAAGTCCCCGTCGGCGCGGGCGTATCGATCAAGCCGGCCGCCTAAGCAGGTCTCCCGAAAGTGGGTCCGGTTTCGGGACGAAGACATGCTTAAAATCAAAAAGCCTAAAGCAGGTCGCGTGAATCCTTTTTCACGCGACCTGCTTTAGCCGATATTTCGCAAGGGGTCTGCCCATGAACGAGGCCGACGCCCTCGATATCGTCCAATACGCGGTGTGGACTGTGCTTACCGCCTCAGCGCCGGTCGTGCTTGTGGCCATGGCGGTCGGCATCGGCATCGCGCTCATCCAGGCGCTGACCCAGATTCAGGAAATCACGCTCACCTTCGTGCCCAAGATCGTCGCCATCATGCTGGTGGTGGCGCTGACCGGGCCGTTCATCGGCAGCCAGATCTCGGCCTTCACCAACGTTATCTTCGAACGCATCGAACACGGCTTCTGAAGCCTCGCTGTCGCGGGGCTCGGAGTGGGTAGTTGGTCAGTTTGAATTTCAGGACGGATGGCCAAACGCGGTTACAATAAGAAGCGCCACGCCGAATGCGCAAAGATAGCCGATAACACCATATGCCATGACCCGGCGCGCCGTCCGGAACCGGGATGACCAGAAGTCAGCATATAGTCTTGCGTTACGTCGCCCAAGGCGTTCGCTCCAAGGGAGGTTTTGCTCGTCTATCGGGCCGAAGAAATTGGTCCGCACAACTATGCTCAGAAGTGCGATAAACACGGTTGCGAAACTCGGCACCAACACAACGAAACAGGCTGTAATTGGAAGAACCAAGTGGGGATTGTCCGCCCATTCGTACTTCAATTCTCCCTCCGTTTTCTGCACAGACCGCGAACCAGAGGTTTCTCTGCCTCTTTAGCCTCAATCAGCGCAACAATATCGCTGATTTCCCAAAGCTTGTCAGCAATGCCAGCAGCCATAGCTGGCGTGATGCGTAGGGTCTTATGGATGCGGACGAAGTTGTAGTACGAAACCGCTTATTGTGATCGAGATGAAATTTCAAACTGATCCACTACCTCGGAGTGAGTTCGCTTGCGGCCGGCCCCGTTGCGATTAGATTGGGAGTCGCGCGGCGTCGGCGACGCCTTCATTTCGGACAGACTTCGAGAAGCCATGGATCAGGCAAAAGCAGCCGGCGGGTCATGTGCGGGATAGCCGGCGTCTGGCGAAAGCGCGATCCGATCGGCGCCGGCGATCTTTCCGACATCGCCCGCATGATGCAGGCGCTGGCGCATCGCGGTCCGGACGATCACGACAGCTGGAACAGCGCCAGGCTGGCGCTCGGTCACCGCCGGCTTGCCATCATCGACCCGTCGCCCGCCGCGCGAGAACCGATGCTGACAACCGATGGCCAGGGCGTCCTTTGCTACAATGGCGAGGTCTACAATTACCGCTCGCTGCGCAAGTCGCTGGAAGCCGAAGGCCTTGAGTTCCGCACGGTCTCCGACACCGAGGTGGTGCTCCTGGCTCTGCATCATTGGGGCGCGGAAAAGGCTGTGCCGCTGTTCGACGGCATGTTCGCCTTCGCTTATTTCGATCAACGCGACGGCGCGTTGTGGCTTGCCCGCGACAGGCTTGGCATCAAGCCGATATCCGTGTCCGACACAGGCGAGCGGCTGCTGTTCGCCTCCGAGGACAAGGCGATCCTCGCCTGCCAGGACTTTCCGCGCCGGGTCGACGCGCGCGAGATCACCTTGCGCCTTGCCTGGCAGAGCCGCGATTCCAGCTACAGCATCTTCGAAGGCGTCGAGCGCCTGCCTCCCGCCGGCCTCTGGAAGATCAGCGATGGCGGCATCGAGAAGCGGCGTTTCTGGCATGTGCTCGACGTCCTGGAGACATCGCGCATCGTCAACGACAGGACGTCCGACGCCGGGCAGTTGGCCGCCCTTCAGGCGCTGCTCGAAGAAAGCGTCGAGCTGCACTGCATCGCCGATGCCAGCCTGGCCACCGCCTGCAGCGGCGGTGTCGATTCCGGTCTGATCACCGCGCTCGCCAAGCGCTACAGGCCGCAGATGCATGGCTATGTGGTCGATCCAAAGCTCGGCCGCAGCGAGGCGGAAAGCGCCGAGCGGACCGGCCGCCATGTCGGCGTCGACCTGCGCCGCGTGCCGGTCGACCGGAACCGGTTCTTCGAGCTCTGGCCACGCGCGGTCTGGCATCTCGAGAGCGATGGCTGGCATGCCAGTATTGCCGGCCTGCTGGCGCTCGCGGATCAATGCCGCGCCGACGGCGTCAAGGTGCTGCTTACCGGCGAGGGTTCCGACGAGCTGTTCGGCGGCTACAAATGGCAAGCATCGACCATGCGATTGTGGCGTCCGCCGTGGCTTCGGCACCTGTTCCGCTCCAAGTCGGCGCGCGAACGGAAATTCGTCCAACTTCGCCGGGCGCCGTTCCGCAATTCGATCGGCCGCGGCTCGCCCTGGGACCGCAATATCGTGTTGAGGGCCTTGTCGCCCGAGCTGAACTTTCTGCAGACGAAGCTGTTCGACCGGCTCGACGGCGTCAGCCCGGACAGCGACCGCGCTTTCCTGGCAAGCTGCTTCTACGATCTCTATTCGCATCTGCAGGACCTGCTGCACCGGCATGACCGCCTCAGCATGGCCGCTTCGGTCGAGCTCAGAGTGCCATTCCTCGAAAACCGGCTGATCGATTTCGCCATGCATCTGCCGAGGCGGCACAAATACCGCAACCGGACGAGCAAATGGCTGCTGAAGAAGGTCGCCGAGCGCCATCTGCTGCGCGAAAATATTTATGCGGCAAAGAACGGCTTCGAGATGTCCGGCGCCTTTTCGGCCGGCACCCAGGGGCTGCTGCGCGGCGGCTTCCTGCGCGACGCCATGAAATGGTCTGCGTCCGAGCTGGACGACCTCATCGATTTGGCGAAAAGCCAGGAGCCATCCCGGCTGCGGCTTGTCGGGATGGAAATGTTGCTGAGACTGTATATGGGCAGCGAGACGATGGGCAACCTGACCGAGGCATTGCATGCCGAGTTCAGCGACGCGAAATGATCAAAAATTGGTCCAGACCGGCAAGATGCTTGGCTTAAAGCTTCGCCGACGCATTTTCGCCTTTGCCTTCCTGTTGTTGGACCGCGATTCTTGACGGGTCGCCAGCACAGCCGGGACGCGACGACCGGCTTGGCGAGTGGAAGTAGCAGGTGAAGGCGGGACAGCGACCATGATCGACGACGAGCCGGAAAGCGAACGCGTCCCGGCGCTGGCGCCGTTCCGGCACGGCATCTTCCGCGCCGTCTGGTCGGCGAGCCTTGTGTCGAATTTCGGCGGCCTGATCCAAGGGGTCGGCGCCGCCTGGATGATGACCACGATCGCCACTTCTTCCTACCAAGTGGCGCTGGTCCAGGCATCGACCACCTTGCCGATCATGCTGTTCGCGCTCATTGCCGGCGCCATCGCCGACAGCTTCAACCGCCGCAAGGTCATGCTGGTGGCGCAGAGCTTCATGCTGGTCGTCTCGGCGCTGCTCACCGCGTTCACCTGGTTCGGCTGGATGACGCCGTGGACGCTGCTCGCATTCACCTTCCTGATCGACAGCGGCACGGCGCTGAACAGCCCGTCATGGCAGGCCTCGGTCGGCGACATGGTGCCGCGCGCCAAGGTGCCGGCGGCGGTCGCGTTGAACTCGATGGGCTTCAACATCACCCGCAGCGTCGGCCCGGCGATCGGCGGCATCGTCGTCGCTGCCGCGGGTGCCGCCGCAGCCTTTGCCGCCAACGCCGTCAGCTATATCGGACTGATCGTCGTTTTGTTCCGCTGGAAGCCCGAACAGCCCGCGCCGACGCTGCCGCGCGAGGCGCTGGGTGCTGCGATGGGCGCCGGCCTGCGCTATGTCGCCATGTCACCCAACATCGCCAAGGTGCTGGTCCGGGGTTTTGCCTTCGGCTTCAGCGCCGGCGCGGTGCTGGCGTTGCTGCCGCTGGTGGCGCGCGACGTCGTCAAGGGCGACGCATTGACCTACGGCATCATGCTCGGCGCCTTCGGCATCGGCGCGGTCGGCGGCGCGCTGATCAGCGTGCGGCTGAGGCAATTGCTCTCCAGCGAGACGATGGTGCGCGCTGCCTTCGCCGGCTTCGCGCTCTGCGCCTTCAACGCCGCCGTCAGCCACAATGCCTGGCAGACATCGGCCGGCCTGCTCGTCGGCGGCGCCTGCTGGGTGATCGCGCTCTCGCATTTCAACGTGACGGTGCAGATGTCGACGCCACGCTGGGTCGTCGGCCGCGTGCTGTCGATCTACCAGACGGCGACCTTCGGCGGCATTGCGCTGGGCAGCTGGATCTGGGGCGTGGTCGCCGACGCCCATGGCGCGGAGACCGCGTTGATGGCGGCTGCCGTCGCCATGCTGGCGGGCGGCGCCATCGGCCTGTTCCTGCCGTTGCCGCAACAGAAGACGCTCAACCTCGATCCGCTCAACCGGTTCAAGGAGCCGATGCTGGGACTCGACTTGAAGCCGCGCAGCGGCCCGATCGCCATCATGATCGAATACATCATCCGCGAGGAGGACGTGCCGGAATTCCTCGCCACCATGGCCGAGCGCGGCCGCATTCGCCGCCGTGACGGCGCCCGCAACTGGACGCTCGCGCGCGATCTCGAGAACCCCGGCATCTGGATCGAGCACTACCACACGCCGACCTGGGTCGAGTACATCCGCCACAACCGGCGCGCCACCCATGCCGATGCCGTGGTCGGCGAGCGCATCCGCGCTCTCCACAGCGGCGAGAACCCGCCGCGCGTGCGCCGCCTGATCGAGCGCCCGACGTCTGCGGGCACTGCCCTTGTGTCACCCAAGGGGCCGATCGAGCATTAAGGCTTTTCGGGGTCAGCCGGCGCTCTGGATCATGTAGAGCTTGCGCGTCGTCTCCCGGATCAGCCATTCGCCCTTCCACCCTTGCGGCAGCACGAGAAGGTCGCCCGGTCCGAGCGCGCGCATCTCGCCGTCGGCGCGGCTCACCTCGGCGCGGCCGGAAATGATGTGGCAGATTTCCGAAGAGCCGGAACGGTCGGCGGTGAAGCGGCCGGGCGTGCATTCCCAGATGCCGATATCGACGGTTCCGTCGGGCGACTGGAAGAACGAGCGCGCGGCCTCGACCTGATTGCCTTCAATGGAGGTCGGCTTGGGCGAGAACGCACCGATATCGGCTTTGGCGAGGTCGTGGAAAGTCGAAAGATCGATCAAGCTGGTGGTCTCCATGATCAGAGCAATTCCAGGAAAAGTGTGAAGCGGCTTTCCGTCCGGAATTGCGTGAAAACAAATAGTTGGAGCGGTTCGGCGAACGATGGACCGCTCTAATGGCCTGTGATGCCGTCGGCCAGAGCGGCAAGCTTCGAGGTGTGCTGAAGCCCTGCCGCCTCGCGTTGGTCGGCGATGCGGTAGAGCTGGTACATCGAATGGACGCCGAGCCAGCGGAAGGGTTCCGGCTCCCAGCGCCGCACCTTGCGGTTGACCCAGGGCAGTCGCGTAAGATCCGTCTCGTTGCCGAGGATCAGATCGGCAAGCGTGCGACCCGAAAGGTTGGAGCTCGAAACGCCCAGCCCGACATAGCCGCCGGCCCAGCCGATGCGCGTCTTGGGATCGAGGCCGACCGTCGTGCACCAGTCGCGCGGCACGCCGAGCACCCCGCACCAGGCATGGTCGATGCGGCATCCCGCCGTCTGCGGCAACAGCGTCGTCAGGATCGTGTGCAGCTGGTCGATCGTCGCCTGCTGCGTCCGGCCGTTGACGTCGGTGCGCGAGCCGTAGCGGTAAGGCACGCCGCGCCCACCCATGGTGATGCGCCCCTCGCGCGTGCGCTGGGCGTAGCAATAGGCATGCGCCGCATTGCCGAGCAGCTCATGCCCTTCCCAGCCGATCTCGCGCCAAAGCTCCGGCGACAGAGGCTCGGTGACGATCTGCGCGCTGTTGAGCGCCAGCCAGGTTCGCTCTTCGCCCGGAATGCCGGCGGTGAACCCTTCCGTCGCGCGAATGATGGTTTCGGCCCGCACCGTGCCACGGTCGGTGGTCACGCTGCCCTTGGCGATCGCCGTCACCGTCGTCTTTTCGTAGATCGGCACGCCGAGCCGCTCGACCGCTGCCGCCAGCCCGCGCACCAGCTTGGCCGGCTGCACCCGCGCCTGGCCGTGAATGACGAAGCCGCCCATGACATTTTTGATGTTGATGCGCGCGCGCGTCGCGGTGGCGTCGAGCAACTCGATGCGCTCGGGATCGGCATCCCAGGAGCGGATCGTCTCGCTCTCCTCGCGCACGCGCTCCAGCTGCGCCGGATTGGTGGCGACCGTCAGATTGTCGACGCGACGGATGTCGGCGTCGATGCCTTCCTCGGTTGCCACCCGGATCACTTCGTCGACGCAGCCGGCCATCGCCTTCTGCATGCCGGTCACGCCTTGCCGGGTCGAGGTCTTGAGATATTTTTCGCGAGACCAGCCGAAGCCGCCCGACAGCCAGCCGCCATTGCGCCCCGACGCGCCGAAGCCGGCGAACTCGCGTTCGAGGAGCACAATCCGAAGCGCGGGTTTCGCCTTCTTTAGATAGTAGGCGGTCCAGAGCCCTGTGTAGCCGGCGCCGACGATCGCGACATCGGCTTCGATGTCGCCGGGCAAAGGCGGACGCTGCGCGGGAACCGCGCCCAGATCCGCATACCAGAAGGAGATATCGCCGTTGCGCTTGACTTGCATTGGATGATTTCCAAGGTGAGAGAGGATCAGGTGAGCGTCGTGTCGGCGGTGCTGTCGTCGGGCAGAAGCTTGGCGTCGGCGCCATCGAAGCGGAGCTCCACCTTTTCGCCGAGGCCGAAACTCTCGCCGGTCAGCGGCGAGCGCACGATTGCGGTCGAACCATCGGCGAGCTTCACCTCGTATTTCGAGCCCGAGCCCAGATAGATCGCTTCGGCGATCGTTCCCGACAATCGGTTGGCGCCGGCAGCTGTCGCATGCCCGGGCCGGCGGATGGTGAGTTTTTCAGGCCGCAACAGCATGACGGGATTGGCCTCGCCCGCAAGCCGGCGCGGCGCTGTGACCGTCTCGCCGGCGATGCTCAGCGCTGTGCCGGTGCCGTCGCTTTTTGCCTCGCCGCGCAGCACGGTGGAGTCGCCGATAAAGCGGCCGACGAACAGCGTCGCCGGCTCGTCATAGAGTTGGCGGCCAGTGCCGACCTGCTCGATCCGCCCGCGGTTGAACACGGCGATGCGATCAGACAAGACAAGCGCCTCTTCCTGGTCGTGCGTGACATAGACGAAGGTGGTGCCGAGCTCACGGTGGATGCGCTTGATCTCGAGCTGCAGCCATTCGCGCAGCTTCTTGTCGAGCGCGCCGAGCGGCTCGTCCATCAAGAGCAGCGGCGGATCGAAGACGATGGCCCGCGCCAGCGCCACGCGCTGCTGCTGGCCGCCCGACAATTCGCTCGGATAACGATGCGCGAAGTCGCCCATCTTGACCATGTCGAGCGCCTCGGCCATGCGCGCCTTCCGCTTCCCTTGGTCAATGCCGCGAAGCGTCAGCGGATAGGCGACGTTGCGGCCAACCGTCATATGCGGGAACAGCGCGTAATGCTGGAAGACGACGCCGATGTTGCGCTTGTGCGCCGGCACGCCGACGACGCTTTTTCCCCCGACCAGCAGCTTGCCGCTGGTCACGTCCGTGAAGCCGGCGACCACATTGAGCGTCGTCGTCTTGCCCGAGCCGCTTGGCCCCAGCAGCGTCATGAACTCCCCGGGCTCGATCCTGAGCGACACGCCGTCCAGCGCCTTGAACGTGCCATAGGCCTTGGTGACGGATTCGAGGTCGATCGCCGCGCCGCGATTGTCCGGTCTTGGGTTCATAAGCGTCCCTTCCGCTCGCGGCCAAGAAGAAGCATGCCGCCGCCGATCAGGATCGTGGTGGCGCACAAAAGGATAGTGCCGACGGCGGCGACCGTCGGGTCGGCGTCGCGCGTGATCGAGGAGAAGATCTGCACCGGCAGCGTCTTGAGATAAGGATTGGTGATGAAGAGCGAGACGATGATCTCGTCGAAGGACGTCGCGAAGGCGAAGAGCAGGCCGGAGAGGATGCCGGGCAGGATCAGCGGCAGCGTGACGGTCCGGAAGGTGGTGAGCGCGCCGGCGCCGAGGCTGGCCGCCGCCGTCTCCAGGCGCTTGTCGAACACTTCGAGATTGGCCGAGACCGCGATCAGCACGAAGGGCAGCGCCAGGATGGTGTGGGCGAGCACGAACCCCGGCAGCGTGCCGACGAGCTGGGCGTCGAGATAGACGGCGTAGATGCCGATGGCCAGAACCACGCCCGGCACCACCATCGGCGTCAGCATCAGCATCCGCAAAAGGTTAGCCGGCCGCGCCTTCATGCGGTCGAGGCCGAAGGCGGCGAGCGTGCCGAGCACCGTCGCCAGCACCGCCACGATCGAGGCGACCTTCAGCGAGTTGAGGAAGCTGGTCGACCATTCCGGATTGGTGACGAAATTGTGGTACCACTGCCAGGAAAAGCCGTGCGGCGGAAAGGCGAGCGATTTGTTGGCATTGAACGACATCGGCACGACGACGAGCGTCGGCGCCACCAGCCATATCGCCACCAGCAGGCAGACGAGGCCGAGGATAACGCGGGTGAGCGGCTTCATTTCCATCAGCGCCGCCCCGCTTCCCGGTGCCGCGACCGCATCACCGGCGCTGCCAGCGCGAGCAGCAGGAAGGTCGTGACCAGCAGCACCACGCCCATCGCGCCGCCGCGTCCCCATTGGAGCAGGCTGAGCACTTGGGTCTGCACCAGTGTCGAGAGCATCGTCGAGCGCGGCCCGCCGAGCAGCGCCGGCGTGATGTAGAAACCCAGCGCCAGGATGAAGACGATGATCGCGCCGGCATAGACGCCCGGCAGCGACAGCGGCAGATAGACCGTGAAGAAAGCGCGTGACGGCCGGGCGCCAAGGCTTCGCGCCGCCTGCACCAGCCTGAGGTCGATTCCCTTCATCACCGAATAGAGCGGCAGGATCATGAAAGGCAAAAGCACCTGCGCCATGCCGATCACCACGCCGGTCTGGGTGCGGATCAACCGGATGCCGGTGAAGCCGGCCGACCGGAGCAGCGAATTGATGACGCCTGAATCCTGAAGCAGGATCACCCAGGACAGGGTGCGCACCACGCCGCTCACCCAGAACGGGATCAAAACGCAGAGCACCAGGACGAGCCGGACGCGCGGTCCGACCGCGGTCATCAGATAGGCGTAAGGATAAGCGCAGACGATGCAGACCAGCGTCACCCATGCCGAGATGGAGAAGGTGCGTTGCAGCACCGCGAGGTTGACGGGCGCGCCGAAGAACCAGGCGTAGTTCTGCACGCCCCATTCCGGCTCCGACAGGCTTCGCAGCACGATGGTGATCAGCGGATAGCCGATCACCCCGGCGAGCAAGACCAGCGCCGGCAGGGTGAGCGCGTACGGCCGCCATGCCCACCCTGCCCGTTTCTCGGCAGCAGGCGTCGTCGGTTCGAGCGCGCTCACGGGCCTTGCCTCCGTCAGCCGGTCAGTTGCCGGCCATCAGCGCGGACCACTTCTCCTGCGCCAGCGGGAAGTTCTCGACCCAGAACTTGATGTTCTGCTTGTAGCCCTGCTTCTGACGCTCGGGCGTGTTGGTCAGGAAGGCGGCGACGGATGCGTCGACCTTGGGCTGCGCGTCGTTGTTGATCGGCGTGTAGGAAGTCTGCTGCGCCAGGATCTCCTGCGACTGCTTGCCGAGATAAGCGTTGAGCAGCGCGTAGGCGGCATCGGCATCCTTGACGCCGACGGGGATGGTCATCTGGTCCATCACCACCAGCCAGTCCTGCCAGGCGGGGGCGTATTTGGCGCCGTTCTTGACCGCCGTCATGGCGCGGCCGGTCCACATCATCAGCATGTCGGCTTCGCCGGATTCGGCAAGCTGCTGCGATTCCGCGCCCGTCTTCCAGTAGATCGTGTCGGGGCCGAGCTTGCGGATCACGTCGATGGCCTTGTCGATATCGCCGGCCGCCATCGCCTTCGGGTCGCCGCCCGCCGCTTTGAGGGCCTGTTCGAGCAGGCCGCCGGTCGGGTCGCCCGAGCCGTCGAGTCCGCGCACGCCCGGAAATTTTTCGGTGTCGAAGAAGTCGGCCCAGCTCTTGGGCGGGTTATCCTTGTACTTCTCCTTGTTGTACATCAGCACGACGCCGTAGTTCATCGCCGGCACCGAGCACTCGCCGACCTGGCCTTCGGGAATCTTCGAGATATCGAGCTTCGAAAGGTCGAGCTTCTGGAACAGCTTGCCGCAATAGACGTAGGGCGGCAGGTCGGCGGTATCGACGACGTCCCAGGTGACATTGCCGGATTCGACCTGGGCCTGCAGCTTGGCGATCTCGGTCGGGCCGTCATTGAGCAGCTTGACGCCGGACTTGTCGACGAATTCCTTCAGCGCCGCCGCCTGGCCGTCCTGGTAGATGCCGCCATAGGAGACCAGCGTCAGGGTCTTGCCCTTCAGCGAGCCCTCCTTCACCTCGCCCGCGACAGGCTTGTCCTGCGCGAAGGCGGCGGTTGTCAGAACGCCGAGCGCCAGCGCGGCGCCAAGGCTCACAAGTTTCGACTTCAACATAACTGTAACTCTCCCATTGAGGCCCGCGTTTAAATCGGACTACCTGGCCGCGAGCGGTTTCCAGGCCTTGTATTGATCGAGCTCGGCGCGCGCCGAGGTCGGCGGCGCGATGATCCACATCACCTCGGCCCGGCCGCTGCCGATGTTCTCGCTGCGATGCGGTGTCGATGTCGCGTATTCGATGCTGTCGCCCTCTTCGAGGACATGGCGTGCGTCGCCGAGGGAGACCTCGACGATGCCGCGAAGGACGACGAGCATCTCGTGGGCGTCGCCATGCGTGTAAAGCGCGGAGCCGGTCGAGCCGCCGATGTCGAACTCGCCGACATAGACTTCCATGTCGCTCAGGGGCGGGCGCGAGAGCAGCATCTTGCGGCAGCCGTCGCTGGGCGGAAGGCTTGGCCGCTCGCTGCGCCGAAGGGCGCCGTGATGATTTTTGGCCGTGCTTTCCTCGAACAGCATTGCCACGCTGACGCCGAGCGCCGAGGCCATCTGGTTGAGCGAGGCAGTGCTTGCGCCGGTCAGGCCGCGTTCGAGCTGGCTGATGAAGCTGGCGCTCGTCCCGGTCGCCTCCGCAAGATCGCGCAATGACAGCCGGCGGGCGAGGCGAAGGCTCTTGAGACGCGCGCCCAGCACCTGATGGGCAAGCGTCGCAGCCGAGCTGGCACTATTTGCCGCCGGAGCCTGGCTGTTATTCGAAGCCTTGGGCATCCCGTTCTCCTCCACTTAACACTTTGTACAGTACCACTGTACAGTTGGCAAGCCGCGCGTGGCGCCAGGCCCGCGCCGGTATTTGGGCCAGGCTGCAAGCTTGGGGGTGTATCCGCAGGAGAAAAGCGCGGTGGCGGATCGACAAGCTACGCGCGGGAGGTCTCGCTACCCCTCACCCGAAAGATCCCGCCGCGCCTTGTCGAGCTCCTCGGCGTAGCGCCGCATCAGATGGCTTTCTGTGAGCAGGCCGCGGACGATGCGATCGTCGAAATCTTCAACGACGGCCAGCTCTTCAGCGCCGGCGCGCTGGAAGGTCTCTGCGGCGGATTGCACATTCATCGACGGCACCAGCACCGCATCCTTGAACTGGGCAAGCGCCTGCACCGGGGTCTCGCCATCGGAGAGATCGCTGTGCAGTTCGGCAACCAGCAACACGCCGACGTAATGCTGCCCCTGCTCGACGGCAATGACGCGCTGCGCGGAGCCGAGCGGGATTTCCTTGCGGAACTCGGCAAGCGTCGTCGAGGCATCGATGGTGCGGACGTCCTTGCGCATCATCGAGCCGACATTGAGGCTGCGCATCCAGCCGACGTCGTGGGCGCTGCGGATCGTCTCGCCGCGCAGATGGAAGCGCCAGGTCGAGAAGGAGTAGCCGAAGGTCTCGCGCACAAGGATCGCCGACATGATCGAAGCCGCCAGCACCACGCCGGTGAGCGTCAGATCGCGGGTCGATTCCAGCGCCAGGAAAGTCATGGTCAGCGGACCGCCGACAACGCCGACGGCCAGCGAGGTCATGCCGACGACGGCGGCGACCGCCGGATCGATGCCCGTCGTCGGCGCGGCCATCGCCATGACGCCGGCAAAGACCTTGCCGAGAAGTGCTCCCAGAAACAGCGAGGCAAAGAACAGGCCGCCGCGGAAGCCGGACCCGAGCGAGATCGCCGAAGCCGCCAGCTTCATCACGAAGACGCTCGCCACCACGGCAAGCCCGTAATTCATCGCGAACTCTCGGTGCAGCGCGCCATGGCCGCTCGACAGAACCTGCGGCGTGACCAGCCCGAGCAGCCCGACGAGGATGCCGCCGATAAACGGCCGGACCGAAGCATCGATCGACAGCCGCGCGAAACCGCGCTCGATCAGACTGACCAGGTTCATGATGGCGATCGAGGCGGCGCCGCCAAGCAGCCCCAGCAGCAGGAACGGCACGTACTGGCTGGCGGTCAGCGTCGGCAGGCCGGAAAGCTCCAGCGGAAACGGCACGCCGCCGAACATCTCCGCGGTCAGCGAGGCAGAAATCGCCGCCGTCATGACCGGCGCGACATTGGCCACCGAGTAGATGCCGATGACCAGCTCGAAGCCGTAGAAGGCGCCGGTCAGCGGCGCATCGAAGGCGGCCGCGATGGCGCCCGCGGCGCCGCAGCCGACAAGGATGCGGACGTCGTTGCGGCGCAGCCGGAAGGCGCGCGCCAGCCGCGAGGCGATGCCGGAGCCGATCTGCGTATAGCCGGCTTCCAAGCCGACCGAAGCGCCGAAGCCGCTGGAGATCATGGTCTGGCCGACGATGATGAAAGTATCGGTCAGCGACATCCGCCCGCCATAAAGCGCATTGGCCTCGATCGGGTCGACAGGCGTGCGGAATTTTCGCTTGCGCAGCCAGATGACCGAAAGGCCGAGCACAAGGCCGCCGATCGCCGGAAACATCGCCTGCACCGGACTTGCCAGCGAAAACATCGCCGAGAGCCGCCCGCCCGGCTGCACGTCGAAGAGCAGAAAGTGCAGGCCTTGCACCAACTCGCTCATGCCGGTGACCAGCGCGCCCGCGATCATCCCGACGAGGCCCGCCATCAGCACGATGACGATGCCCCGCGCTTCGAGCACGGGTATCGAACTGATCAGCACGGCGCGAAGCCGGCGGGCGTAGACTTGCGGATCGTTTCTGGCAGGCAACGGAGCGGCTCGCCGGATATGCGAAGGGATGGAAAGCTGCCGTGCCTGATACGCCCGGCGGCATTGCGTGACAACCGCAATGCCGACAGCTTGTGGCGCCATTTTGGCGCTGCATCGATTAGCGATGGTTAGGTCGTTTGTCTGCCAGCGCGAAGGCCGGAAAGCTCATCGATCAAAGATGGTCAGCGGTCCGCAACCGTCTTCCGAGACGAAGATCGCCAGCAGCTCGGCCGGCTCGGTTGCGCTCGCATTCTCCGCGAAGAGATGGATCGTGCCCGGCAGCTCGAACCAGGTCTGTCCCTTGCCGAACGTGCCGACGGGTCCGCCCTCGAGCTGCGAGCGCAGCATGCCGTTGAGCACGAAGGCCGTGACCGCGCCGGGATGGCGATGTCTCGGCGTATGGGCATTCGGCGGAAACTCGACGAGCGCCGTGGTGATCGAATGCCCCGGAACATTCGGCAGTTTTTCACAGGACAGCGGCTTGACCGTGGTGGTGGGGCGCGCAGCCGCACCTTCGCCCGCCCCCACCATATGCACATGCGCCGGTCCACCGGCGACAGAGTTTGCCCGGTTGCCCTGCACGACCACCGCGCCAAGCAGCGCCGAGCCAATCGCTGCGACGCCGAGCAAGGTAAGATTTCGTGCCGAAGCGACTTCGATGATAGCAGCAAATTCCTCCGTCTGTTTCACACCGTCATACGGAAGCCGGAGCGCCAACCGAGCTCGCTGACAGCTTTGTCGGTCGTGACATGACCGTTAGGCTCCGCGACGTTGAACGCGCCCTGTGATCCTCGCTCGACGGCGAGCAGCGCGGCGTAAGCCGCGGCATCGACATGCAGCGCCGGATCGGCGGCGGTCTCCGTGCCGGTGCCCGGTCCATAGAGGCGTCCATAGCGCAGCACGATGCCTGTCATGGGCGAGGCTTCGAGAACTTGCCGTTCGAGAGCGATCACCCCACCGACGCTGATGCCGCGGCTGCCCTCTGCGCCGCTGTCGAGCGGATCGGATTCGGCATGCGGCTCGGGTCCAGGCGCATAGACCCAGGCGATGCTTTGCGCGATCAGGCGCCTGGCGCCGGCCGACTTCGCGGCCTCGACCAGATTGCGGGTACCCTTATCGCGAATGCGGGCGTTTCCGATGATCGCTTCGCCCATCCTGGCCGGGTCGAGTCCGGGCGGCAGGTCGGTGAGCTGATGGATGACGATCTCGGGCTTTGCCGCCGCGACCGCGGTGCGCAAGCCACCGGCATCGAACACGTCGACAACCACCGGCTCGGCGCCGAGCGCGCGGAGCCCTTCAGCCTTTGCAGGCTGGCGCGTCGTCGCTGCCACCTGATGGCCGGCATCGACCAGTTGTGGGATCAGGCGGCGACCGATCGCGCCGGAACCACCGGCAAGAAAGATTCGATAGCCCATCGTCTCCTGCTCCATTTTACGATAATATCAGTGTTCGAACAACATATAAGAGCCCTGACATCGTGCGCAAGCGGAAAACCTCCCCTGCAATTCCCGCGCCCGGCGAAGGCAAGCGCGGCGAGCAAGGCTATATCGGCTATTTGCTGCGCCAGGCGGCCGGTGCCTACAGGCTGCGAGTCGAGCGCGCGCTGGGCGAATTCGGCGTGACGCAGCCGCAATTCGCGACCCTGACCATGCTGTCGGCCTATCCCGGCATATCCAACGCCGACCTCGCCCGGCTTGCGGTGCTCACCCCGCAGACGGTGAGCGTGATCGTCGCCAATCTGGAAAGGGCAGGCTCTCTCGTCCGCAAGCCGCATGCGGTGCACGGGCGCATCCAGCACCTCGATCTCAGCGACAGCGGTCGCGCCTTGCTGAAGAAATGCCGGGAACGGGTGCAGAAGCTTGAACGCGAGCTGACTGCAGGACTGTCCGCGACCGAGGAACGCGCCGTCCGCCGCTGGCTGGTCGGCGTCGCCACGGCGGACGCGACCGGTTAGAGCAATTCCAGGAAAAGTGTGAGCGGTTTTCCGTCCGGAATTGCGTAAGAACAAGCTCTATGTCGCAGTGCCCTCGCCCGCTTCGTAGAGAGTGAGCTTCCGATCCCCGATGCCGAGTTCCGACCAGCTCGCGCGCCATTCGGCGATATGCGCCGACTTGAAGTGCGCGTCGAGCGCGGCACGGTCACTCCAGATTTCGGAAACATGGATCAAGCCGGGATCGAGCACATCCTGCGCATAGGAATATTCGAGGCAGCCGGGTTCGGCGCGGCTGGCCGAGATCATCCGCTCCATGGCCGGCCTGGTGTCGGCCAGCCTGTCAGGCGGCACGCGTATAGTGCCGATGATCAGCAGCATGCTCTTGTCCTCGCGATATCCCGGCAACCTTTTGCTGCCCTCCGGCGTCGCGCCGTCATCCGGACTCGGCAGTAGCCCCTCTCCCACCTTCGCGCAAGCTTGGCCGGCTACGGTCGGGGGCCTGCCCTTTGCGCCGGGCAAATCTGGATTCGAGGACGACATGGCGATCAGCGAAACAATCCCGTCCGGCGTGGTGGCCAAGAACGGCCGCGACGTCTTCTTCGCGCTCGGCATCGTCGTCATCCTGGCGGTGCTGTTCCTGCCGATCCCCGCCTTCCTCATCGACATCGGCCTTGCCTTCTCGATCGCGCTCTCGGTGCTGATCCTGATGGTGGCGCTGTGGATCCAGCGGCCGCTCGATTTCTCGTCCTTCCCGACCGTGCTGCTGATCGCCACCATGCTGCGGCTCTCGCTCAACATCGCCACCACGCGCATGATCCTGTCGCACGGCAACGAGGGCACCCATGCCGCGGGCTATGTCATCTCGGGCTTCTCGAAGCTGGTGATGTCGAGCGACTTCGTCATCGGCCTCATCGTCTTCATGATCCTGATCGTGGTGAACTTCATCGTCATCACCAAGGGCGCCACCCGCATCGCCGAGGTCGGAGCGCGCTTCACCCTCGACGCCATCCCCGGCAAGCAGATGTCGATCGACGCCGACCTGTCCGCCGGTATGATCGACGAGAAGACGGCGCAGCTCCGCCGCCGTGAGCTGGAGGAAGAATCCTCCTTCTTCGGCTCCATGGACGGCGCCTCGAAATTCGTGCGCGGCGATGCGATCGCCGGCCTCATCATCACCGCCATCAACATCGTCGGCGGCATCGCCATCGGCTATCTGCGCCATGGCATGGGCCTCGGCCAGGCCGCCGACGTCTTCATCAAGCTGTCGGTCGGCGATGGCCTGGTCACCCAGATCCCGGCCCTCATCGTCTCGCTCGCCGCCGGCATGCTGGTCTCCAAGGGCGGCACCCGCGGCTCGGCCAACCAGGCGGTTTTCGGCCAGCTCGGCGCACATCCGCGCGCGCTCTATGTCGCCGGCTCGCTGCTCGTCATCCTCGGCCTGATGCCCGGCCTGCCGCTGTTCCCGTTCTTCGCGCTCGCCGGCGCCATGGCCGGCCTCGGTTACGTCATCCCGCTGCGCCAAAATCGCGAGTTGGCTGCCGCGGAGGCGTTGAAGAACCAGGAGAAGGCGAACAAAGCCGAAGAGGAGAAGAATTCGGTCAAGGCATCTTTGGCCACCGCCGAGATCGAGCTTCTGATCGGCAAGCAGCTTTCGACCCGGCTGCTGGTCGCGCATCAGGAGCTGGTGTTCCGCATGTCGAAGATGCGCAAGAAATTCGCCCAGCAATACGGCTTCGTGGTGCCGGAGGTGCGCGTCGCCGACGACTTCGCCATTCCGCCGAAGAGCTACCAGATCAAGGTCCACGGCACCGTCGTCGCCGAATACCAGATGCGCGTCGGCGAGGTCATGGTGCTGCTCGGCACGCGCGGCGTGCCTGACATCCCCGGCGAGGAGATCCGCGAGCCGGCCTTCGGCATGCGCGCCTATTCGGTGCTGGAAACCTTCGCCGAGGATTTGAAGCGCGAGAACTACACTTTTGCCGACAACATGTCGGTGCTGCTCACCCACCTCTCCGAGGTCATCCGCAACAACCTGCCGCAGCTTCTTTCCTACAAGGACATGAAGGCGCTGCTCGAGCGGCTGGATCCCGAATACCGCAAGCTCGCCGACGAGATCTGCACCTCGCACATCTCCTATCCCGGCCTGCAGGCGGTGCTGAAGCTTCTGCTTGCCGAGCGCGTCTCGATCCGCAACCTGCATTTGATCATCGAGGCCATCGCCGAGATCGCGCCGCATGTGCGCCGCACCGAGCAGATCGTCGAGCATGTCCGCATCCGCATGGCGCAGCAGATCTGCGGCGACCTTTCCGAGGGCGGCATGCTCAAGGTGCTGCGCCTCGGCAACCGCTGGGACCTTGCCTTCCACCAGAGCCTCAAGCGCGACGCCAAGGGCGAGGTGCGCGAGTTCGACATCGATCCGCGCCAGCTCGAGGAATTCGGCCAGGACGCGACCAAGGCGATCCGCAAGCACCTCGAGGCCGGCGAGCGCTTCGTGCTGGTCACCGCGCCCGACGCGCGCCCCTATGTGCGCATGATCATCGAGCGGTTGTTCACGACGCTCCCCGTTCTCTCCCATGTCGAGATCGCCAAGGGCGTCGAGATCAAGGTGCTTGGGACGATCTCGTGAACGCGCTCTCGCAAGGCGTCGTCATCGCCGCCTTCCTCGCCTTCTGCCGCATCGGCGCCTGCTTCATGCTGATGCCCGGCCTGTCGAGCACCCGCGTGCCGATGCAGGTTCGCCTGTTCGTGTCGGTAGCCGCCACCGGCGGCCTGCTGGCCTTCCTGTGGGACCGCATCTACCCTTATGTCGATCCGCGCCCGCAGATCCTTGCGCCGATGATCGTCTCTGAGCTTCTGATCGGCGGTCTGATCGGCGCCATGACCAGGCTCTATATGGAAGCGCTGCGCTTCATGGGTTCAGCCGTCGCCATGATGATCGGCTATGGCGGCTCAGGCGGCCCGGCGATCGAGGAACCGGAGCCTCAGGCGGCGCTTGCGGCAATCATCTCGTTCTCGGCGCTGCTCCTGCTTTTCGTCTTCGACTTCGACCACGAGATCGTCAGGGCGCTGGTCGCCTCCTACACGGTTGCTCCGGTCAATGTGTTCTTCAATCCGCAGGCAGCCCTTGTCGACGTCACCGACACGGTATCGGATGCCTTCTTTCTAGTGATCCGGCTCGGCAGTCCCTTCGTCGCCTACGCCATACTGGTCAACCTGACGATCGGCTTCGTCAACAAGCTGACGCCGCAGATCCCGGTCTACTTCATCTCGCTGCCCTTCGTCATCGCCGGCGGGCTGATCATCTTCTACTTTGCCATCGGCACCTTGCTGTCGCTGTTCGTCGACGGCTTCGTCGATCTCACGCTGGCGAGGTAGCGCAATGACCTCACGCAAGGATCGGCTGAAGAAACTGGTCAAGGTGCAGGAGCAATTGAAGGCGCTGCACGAAACCCGTCATGCCGGCTTCCTCTCCGCGGCCGTGGCGGCCGAATCGGAAGCGAGGGAACTCGTCGGGCATTTCGATGCCGGTGGCTCGATGGCCGGCCTGTTCCCGGAGCTTTACCATCGCCGCATCGCCAACGCGCTCGCCCGGCAGAAACAGAACCTTGAGAGCGCCCGGCAGGAGGCGGCGCTGATCGCCACCGCGACGGCACGCACCAATATGGTCGAGCGCGCCTATAAGGACCTCCGCCGGCGCGACGAGCGCGAGCGCTCCGACCGCGAGCGGCTGGACCTCATTGCCCAGAAGCGGGGACATGAGTAGCAGTGGATCCGCCGCGAGGCGAACCGGGCGGCGTCAGGTGCCGGTCGCCGTCGTGCCAACCGGCTTGGCGGCCCCGATCCGTTCCCAGCGTCTGCCATTCCCCTGCGCCTGCCGGGCGAAATAGCTGTAAGGCGTGCTGGACCAGTCACGGACCGAGTTGGTGAGGTTGTCGAGCACCAGGTCGCCCTCATTGGTGCGCACCGTCAATACGGTGTGCCCCTCGCCGTGATAGCTTGCCACGGTCAACAGTAGCGCCGAGGCCGGCCATCCGCGCTTCATCAGCTCGAGTTTCTTCAGGATCGCAATATCTTCGCAGTCGCCGGACACCGTTGGCACGCGCCAGTCGTCATCCTTGCCGACAACGGCTCGATCGCTGAGCTCGGTAATGCGTGAATTGACCGAACGGTTCACCTGCTTCAATTGCGCGCTGAGCCCAGACCGCAAGGTGACGACCTTTGTTCCGCCGGCCGTGCTGCACAGGCCGGGTTGGCGGCTGCAGAACGAATAGAAGGCCGGCGGTGCGAACCCCTTGCCTCTGGTTTCCATGGTCGTTCCGGCCTGGGCGGCAAATGGGCAGGCAACCGACAACAGAAATGCGATCAGCGCGACATCGCGTTTCACGATCTGCGTCTCCGATATTTGGCTTTCTAGGGTGAGCGGGGCGGGTTAATGAGCGGTTTCTAAAGGGCACAATTCGAGCCTGGGCGAGGCAACGCCGTTAAAATATTAATACGCTCTAAAATAAGATTTGAGCTATGCCGAAGCGGCGGAAAGGGCTTGAGTGCTCCTGATAAGGAGCCGCGCGGCCACGAATAGCATCGGCACGGCTCGTAGTGGCTCGGCCGCGGGTGGGAATTCCGCCTTCGATATCCACGCAGCGGGCTACTGCCAGGGGATCTGGGGTCATTGACGACAAGGTCGGACTGCGATCTGCATTTCGCCTCCCGCAAGCCTGCCACAAGCTTGTTGAGTCATTGTGCAACTCACAAAACCCGGCAAAAGGCAGCGCTTTCTTGGCTATCTCTCCCCCCAGCGACATCGTGATGGACGTCGCCCGCGCAGCGGAGCCGGCCGATGTCGAGGCGGCGCGGGCAGCACTCGCGAGAAGGGCAGGAGGTGCCCCAGGCACGTTCTCTGTCGACCAGGCCGCCACGGCCGATGCCGGCTCGGTGCTGTCGCGCGCCACCGCCGACAAAGCCGAGGCGGCGAACCCGTCGAAAAAATTCCAGCGCTTTGAGGCGATGGTGCTGACGACCTTCATCCAGAACATGATGCCCAAGGACACCGAAGGCGTTTACGGCAAGGGGCTGGCCGGCGACATGTGGAAGTCGCAGCTTGCCGAAAAGGTGGCCGATGTGATGGCCGCGCACGGCGGTATCGGCATCGCGAAATCAATGCTTGCCGACCATTATCTGGACGGCAAGCACAAGGTGCCGGTCGGGCCCGTTGGGGGCGGACCGGAGAAAGCCGAGATCGACCGGCAGACCAGGCTTTCGACCTCCTTGGTCGAGGAGCTTGAGCGCAAGGTCGCGCGGTCGATGACCGGCGACGACACAACCATAAAAACGGACACCAAGATCTAGGGACTTACATGGCCGACCAAACGGACCTTTCCAACCTGCCTGCACGGACCACCGCCACGGAAGCGCCGACCGCGTCCGCGCGGCCAGGCAACCTCGCCGCCATCATCGGCCGCATCGAGGAAGCGGTGGACGAGGAGACGGCGGGTATCCGCAGCGGAACCGGTTACGACCTCAAGGCCTCCAATGCCCGCAAGAGCCGCTATCTCTACGAACTGACCCGGGCCCTGAAGGGCGCCAACGAGATCGAGTTCCTCGAGCAGCATCGCGAGGGGCTGGCGCGGCTGCGGCAGAAGCTGGCGAAGAACGAAGCGGCTATCCTTGCCCATCTCAATGCCGTCAACGAGGTCGCCACGCTGCTGAAGAACGCCATCCAGCGCGCCGATACCGACGGCACCTATTCGGCCGGCGAATTCGGATACGCCCGGGCTTGAATGGGATGACTATGGCGCAAGGAAGGATCCGGTGATCAAGTTCATCGCCGCAGCGCTTTGGATCTGCGCCGCCACACTCAGTGCGGTGTTCTATTCCTTCCAGGCTGCGGGCGAGCGCGGCGTCGGCGAGCCGCCGAAGCCGATGCTGGGCGGCCTCGACTATGTCAAGACCGATATCATTTCGGTGCCGCTCATCCGCGGTGCCAGGATCGATGGCTATTTCCTCACCAAGCTCGTCTACACGGTGGAACCGGATCAGATAAAGAAACTGTCGATCCCGGCGCCGGCACTGATCACCGACCAGGTCTATTCCTACCTCTATTCCAATCCGCAGATCGATTTCACCAAGAAGGAGACGATCGATCTCGACGCTTTCCGCAAGGCGATCCGCGACACCGTCAACGCCCGCGTTGGCGTCGAGCTGGTGCATGACGTGCTGATCGACCAGGTCAACTTCCTGTCCAAGGACGAAATCCGCGACAACGCCATCCGCCGCCGCAAGAATGCCGGCGAGACGGCCCAGGAAATGACCAAGGCTTTCAAGCAGCACTGATCGCCTGCCCGAGGCTTTCTGGCCGCGGTTTCCTCGGGCCGACGTGGCCCGCCATGCCGCATGGTTGCCACCATGCCGCATGGCGACCGCGTTGACGTAAACGTCAACCGGAAGCTATATGCGCTGGTGACCGTGACCGCGCTCCCGCGCGACGCGGCCCCGCCCAGCGGCCGTGAGCCGATGCGCGTCAAACGCAACGATTGAGGAGAACAGCCATGGGCGTTCAGGAGATTGCCGACCGGATCAAGTCGCGCGTGGCAAGCGCGGGCTTCGAGCACTCGGTCAAGTTCGACACCGGCAGCGACGGCGTCATCGTTATCGACGGCGCGACCGTCTCGACCGCCGATGCCCCGACCGACTGCACGATCAAGCTTTCGCTCGACGACCTCGACTCGCTGATTGCCGGCGACCTCAACCCGACCATGGCCTTCATGGCCGGCAAGCTGAAGGTCGAAGGCGACATGACGGTCGCCATGGCGCTCAGCCAGTTGCTCGGCTGACAGATCACCACTTGCAAGACCGATGCGGCGCCGCATCGACACGGCGCCGCATCGGCTTTCAATGATCAAACGAAATCGAGCGCCTTGACCTTGCGGCCGGCGGCCTTGATCGTGCCCTTCGCGCCGTCGAGCGCGCCATCCTTCAGTTCCAGCGCCAGCAGCCGGTGCCGCTCATAGGGGCCGGGCATGGCGAGCGTGCCGGTGCGGCGGGCGGAGAAGCCGAACCGACCGTAGTAGGGCGCATCGCCGACGAGCAGGATCGCGCCATGGCCAAGCCGCGCGGCCTCGGCGACCGCGTGGTGCATCAGCGCCGAGCCGATGCCGCCGCTCTTCAGCGACGGCTCGACCGCCAGCGGGCCGAGCAGGAGCGCGGCCGGGCCGTTCTCGCCCAGCGTCACATCCCACAGCCGGACCGTGCCGACGACCGCGCCCGAAGGATCGCGCGCGACGAAGGCCAGGCCTTCCGAGGGCCGGCGGCCGCGCCGCAGCTTCTCGGACGACTTCTTCCTGCGCTTCGGCCCCATGGCACGGTCGAGCAACGCTTCGCGCGCCTCCACGTCGCCCACGCCTTCGGCGAGGATGACATAAGCGCGGGCAATCTCCCCCCTCGAGGGGGAGATGTCGCCGAAGGCGACAGAGGGGGTCGCCGCGCGTGAAGCGCCAATCTCCATCTGCCGCAGCAGGCCGAGCCCGGTCGGACCGACCCCCTCTGGCCGCTGCGCGGCCATCTCCCCCTCGAGGGGGGAGATTACCCGGCGCGCGGCGCCCTCAACGATGAAGTCTGCAATGTCCATTTCCGCGATCCTTCACGAGCGGAGATCTGTTCCACAAGCGAGCCCGGGCGGATGACAGGCACCCACTCGGGTTGATCTGAGCGGTCCTTGCGAACCGGTCAGATCACGTAGGATCGGAGAGGCTCGAAGCCGTTGAAGGCGACCGCCGAGTAAGTGGTCGTATAGGCGCCGGTGCCTTCGATCAGCACCTCGTCGCCGATGGTCAGCGACAAGGGCAGCGGATAAGGCGTCTTCTCGTACAGCACGTCGGCCGAATCGCAGGTCGGGCCGGCGAGCACGCAAGGCGCGTTCTCCGAGCCGTCATGGCGAGTGACGATCGGGTAGCGGATCGCCTCGTCCATGGTCTCGGCGAGGCCGCCGAACTTGCCGATGTCGAGGAACACCCAGCGCACATTGTCGTTGTCGGCCTTCTTCGAGATCAGCACGACTTCCGACTTGATGACGCCGGCATTGCCGACCATGCCGCGGCCCGGCTCGATGATCGTCTCGGGCAGCGCGTTGCCGAAATGCTTGCGCAGCGCCGAGAAGATGGCCTGGCCATAGGCCTGCGCCGCGGGCACGTCCTTCAGGTAACGGGTCGGGAAGCCGCCGCCCATATTGACCATCTTCAAGACGATGCCTTCCTCGGCGAGCGTCGCGAACACCTTCTTGGCGTCGCCCAGCGCGCGGTCCCAGGCCGTGAGGTCCGTCTGCTGCGAGCCGACATGGAACGACACGCCATAGGCGTCGAGGCCAAGGCCCTTGGCATGGCGCAGCACGTCGACGGCCATCGCCGGCACGCAGCCGAACTTGCGCGACAGCGGCCATTCGGCGCCCTCGCCGTCGGTGAGGACGCGGCAGAACACGCGCGAGCCGGGGGCGGCGCGGGCGATCTTCTCGACCTCTTCGACGCAGTCTACCGCGTAGAGGCGGATGCCGAGCTGATAGGCGCGCGCAATGTCGCGCTCCTTCTTGATGGTGTTGCCGAAGGAAATGCGGTCGGCCGGCGCGCCGGCGTCCATCGCCATCTCAACCTCGGCAACGGATGCGGTGTCGAAGGACGAGCCCATCGCAGCAAGCAGGCGCAGGATCTCCGGCGCCGGGTTTGCTTTCACCGCATAGTAGATCCTGGAATCGGGCAACGCCTTCTCGAAGGCGCGGAAATTGTCTCGCACGACATCGAGGTCGACGACCAGGCACGGGCCGTTCGGACGTCGGGTGGCGAGGAAGTCGAGGATGCGCTGAGTAGCCATAGCGGTCTCTCCATCACGCCTTGCGGCGTGCACAAAGGCTGCGCGCCACGGGCCGTCGGCCTCGCGAACACGCGGTGGACAAAGGCGGGACGAAAATCCATGGAACCAGCCGGTGGAGACCCCGGAACCATGAACCGCCGTCTCGCGGCGATGAACCTTGGCCTTGCCCGGCCTCGGTTCGCTTTGTCTGCCTTGGCTTGGATGGGAGACCATCCGCACTGCCGGCAATGAAGGTGTGCCTCTTTAGTAACCCCGGTCTTTGGACGACCGGAAGAGAACCAGAAAGGCCCGCACCGTCGTTGCTTCAAGGTGTCCTCGATCTTGTGGTTGGCCACTGACCGACTGGAGGGGTTGGCTCCAGTTACCTTACCGATTGCCCTCACCATTCGAGGATCGGCGGACACCCACAGGCACGTGCGACTTTGGGCAAGCGCGATATAAGAGCGAAGGGTTTTACAATCAATAAAAATCGTAAGCGCCGGTTGTAAAAATTCCGGCATCGAACAATGTTTGTGGACCGTATCCGGAAATCGAACGATGCCAGGCACTCACGGCCCTCTCAACGCCTTCCTCGATCTGCGCCAAATGCCTGTGGCAAATGCGGAAATAGGCCCGCTTGCCGGCCTGCGCCTTGCGGTCAAGGACATTTACGACATCGCCGGCTACCGCACCGGTTGCGGCAACCCGCGCAAGTTCGATGAGGCGCACGCCGCCTCGCAGACGGCCGAGGCCGTGCAGGTGATTCTCGATGCCGGCGCGCAATTCGTCGGCAAGACGCAGACCGACGAGCTTGCCTTCTCGCTGTTCGGCCAGAATTCGCATTTCGCGTTCCCGGTGAACGCGGCCGCTCCAAACCGCGTGACCGGCGGCTCCTCCTCGGGATCGGCATCTGCAGTCGCAGGCGGCCTTGCCGACATCGCCATCGGCTCCGATACCGGCGGCTCGATCCGCGCGCCGGCGAGCTTCTGCGGCCTGATCGGGCTGCGCACCAGCCACGGCCGCATCTCGCTCGACGGCGCGATGAAGCTCGCGCCGAGCTTCGACACCTTCGGCTGGTTCGCCGGCGACATCGAGACCTACGAAGCGGTCGGCAAACTTTTGCTCGGACGCGATCCGCATCAGCATCCGCTCAACCGCCCGCTGTCGATCCGCTGGCTGGACGCCTTCGTCGCCGGCCCGGCCGAGGCCGCCGAATATGACCGCATGAAGACACTGGCCGCCACCGTCGTCGGCGTGCCGACCGAGACCGAATACGCCTTCGCCTCTCTTCCGGACGATCTGTACTGGTGCTTTCGCCGGCTGCAGGCCTATGAGGCCTGGCAGGTTCATGGCGGCTGGATCTCGGCGGGCAACCACGGCCTTGGCCCTGGCGTCGACGAGCGTTTCGGCTTCGGCCGCACGATCGATGCCGGCACGGTTGCCGCCGAGACGGCACGCCGATCCGCTTTCCGCGCCGAATTGGGCGCCCTGCTCGGCGACAACGGGTTTCTCGTTCTGCCGACCGTTCCAGGCGCAGCGCCGCTCGCCGCAAGCACACCGGAACAGTTCCAGGCCTATCGCGAAAGGGCGCTGCATCTGTTGTGCCTGGCCGGCCTGTCGGGTTTCCCGCAAATCACCTTGCCGCTCGGTTCTGTCGACGGCGCGCCCTTCGGCCTGTCGCTGCTGGGCCCTTCCGGCAGCGACGTCGCTTTGATACGCCTCGGCCGCAGGATTCTCGACGCGGCACGAAAGGTCTGATCATGGATACGTTGACCCGCATGCGCGCCTTCATCGACGTAGTCGAGGCGGAAGGCTTCTCGGCCGCCGCGCGCAAGATCGGCCGCTCGAAGGCGCTGCTGTCGAAATATGTGCGCGAGTTGGAGGACGAGCTCGGCGCGCTGCTGTTGAACCGCACCACCAGGCAGTTCTCGCTGACCGAAGCCGGCCACACCTATTATCAGCGCGCCTCCGAAATCGTGCGCGAGGTCGACAGCCTGGCCGACGCAGTGCGCGAATCCTCCGGCGACGTGCGCGGCCGGATCAAGCTTTCGGCGGCGCGCACCTTCGCCGACGCGCCGATCGGCCAGTCATTGATCGACTTCGCCAAGCAGCATCCAGACATCGTGCTCGACATCCATCTCGACGACCGCTTCGTCGATCTGGTCGAGGAAGGCTTCGATGTCGCCGTGCGCATTTCGCGGCTGGAGAACTCCTCGCTGATCGCCAGGCGCCTGGGGCCGTTTTCGATCAAGCTTTGCGCGTCGCCCGAGCTGATCGCAAAGCATGGCATGCCGACGCGCCCGCAGGATCTTTCCAACATGCCCTGCATCGTCGACACCAATGGCCGCTCTTTAGCCAACTGGCGCTTCAAGGGCGACGGCGAGGATTCGGTCAGCGTCACCGTCTCGGGTCCGATCGAGGTGAACAGTCCGATGGCGGCGAGAGCCGCAGCCGTCTCGGGCCTGGGCTTCACCATCCTGCCGGATTTCATCGCCGCGCCCGATCTATCCAGCGGCCGGCTGGTAACGGTGCTCGACGACCGTATTCTCTCGGGCAGCGGCATCTTCGCTGTCTATCCGCACCGCCGCTACCTGCCCGCCAAGGTCCGCGTCTTCGTCGATTTCCTGGTGCACTGGTTCAGGACGCGCGACGCAGCGTGACCGACCGGGAGGCTCGCGGTCCCAATTTCGCCCCCTTTCTGATAACTCTCGGGGGCCACTCCCAAAGTTGATGGAATCGCGGCCCGGAATGCACCTGAAACGGCAAGCAACCATGCTGGCTTCGGCCGCAGCGCTGACATTTGCCGCGGTCGAGCCGGCCGAGGTGCATCCCCACGTCTTCGCCGAAGCCCGCCTCGACGTCATCCTCAGCGAGGATCACCAAAGTGTGACGGCGCTGCGCCACCTTTGGCGCTTCGACGATCTTTTTTCGAGTACTGTGATGATGGAGTTCGACAAGAACTCCGATCTGAAGCTTGACGACAAAGAGCTCAAGGAAGTGGCCGACACCGTCCATTCCTCGCTGGCCGAGTTCAACTACTTCCAGCTCGTCACTCAGGACGGCAAGGACGTGCCCATGGTCCCGCCGCCGCATCTGATGGCCAACTTCGACAACGACCAGCTGATCATCCTGTTCGAATCGCAGCCGAAGGCGCCGATCAAGCTGGCCGGCAAGATCGATATCGGCGTTTACGATCCGACCTTCTATACGGCGATCGACTTCACCGACGACGCCAACCTCACCGTTGAAGGCCTGCCCTCGAACTGCACCAAGAAGGTCATCCGTCCCGATCCGGACGAAGCGATCAAGGAAAACCAGAAGACCCTGACGGACGCGTTCTTCAACGATCCGACGGGCACTGACATGAGCAAGATCTTCGCCACCAAGCTCGAACTGACCTGCCCGCCAGAAGGATAACCGGTGATGAAACCATCGCTGCGCTTGGCGCTCGGCCTTTTGGTCGCCACCCTGGTGCTTACCCATCTGCCCGGCGTCGCCCATGCCCAGAGCTCGCTCGGCATCGGCACCAATGACGGCATGGCGCCCAGCACCTCCGGCCCGTTCGCCCATATCCTGATGTGGATCAATCTGAGGCAGCAGGAATTCTACCATTCGCTGGCCGCCGCCATGAAGGCGATGCGCCAGGACGGCAGCAAGCTCTGGCTGCTGGTCGGGCTTTCTTTCGCCTATGGCATCTTCCACGCCGCCGGCCCCGGCCACGGCAAGGCGGTGATCTCGTCCTACATGGTCGCCAACGAAGTGGCGCTGAAGCGCGGCATCATGCTGTCCTTCGTCTCCGCGCTGCTGCAGGGCTTCACCGCGGTCGTCGTCATGGTGCTTGCCTATTTCGTGCTGCGCGGCACCGCCGTGTCGATGACCGATGCTGCATGGTTCCTGGAAATCTCGAGCTATGTGCTGGTCACGTTGTTCGGCGCGTGGCTTTTGTGGCGCAAGCTCGGTCCGTCGATCCTGCGTCGGCTCGGCAGGGCGCCCGCCTACAGCCTGTCGGCGGCGCACGCCGGCCATTCGCATGGCGGGCACTCGCACGCTGGCGCGCATTCCCACGCGAGCCATTCCCACACTCATTCGCATTCGACGCATACTCATGCGGCACATTCGCATGCGCGCAGCCACGAGACACAGGATCACAGCGCGCACGATCACCATCATCACGACCACGCGGCGCACGACCATGATCACGCTGGGCATCATCATCACGACCATGGTCCGGGAGAAGTCTGCGAGACCTGCGGCCATTCGCATGCTCCGGACCCGGCGCTGCTTTCGGGCGACCGCTTCGACTGGAAGACCGCCTGGTCGGCGGTGGCCGCCGTTGGCATCCGCCCCTGCTCCGGCGCGCTGATCGTGCTGAGCTTTGCGCTCCTCAACGGGCTCTGGATGGGTGGCCTGCTGTCGGTGCTGGCGATGTCGATCGGCACCGCGATCACGGTCTCGGCGCTCGCGACGCTCGCGGTGACGGCGAAGAATTGGGCGGTCTATTTCGCCGGCGACGGACGCCTCGGCAACCGTATCCATTCGATCGTCGAGATCGGCGGCGCGGCCTTCATATTCCTGGTCGGCCTGCTGCTTTTGTCGGCCAGCCTGACGGGCGGCGCCTGATTTTAAGGCTGGCTCGCCAAGGTGTGTTGAGATTCAGGTCAGGCCGAGCCGAGAATGGTGGTTTCCGAGAACCGGCCTACGCCGGCCGTAGCCTTAACTGCCACGCCACTCTCAAAAATGGCTTCGGCCGGCGAAGGCCGGAAGCGCAGGAAGCCGCCATTCGCAGGCCGGCATCACCTGAATATCAATATACCTTTCCGCCCAGCTCATCCTCGATATGAGCGCGGATGATCTCGTCGAAATTCTTCTCGGCGACAAAACCCAGTTCCCGCGAGCGGCGCGCCTCGAACCGCGTCGGCCAGCCTTTGACGATCGCCCAGATCGTTTCGTCTGGCTGTTCGCGGATCCGCTTCACCACCTCGGGTCCGGCGATGCGTTCCAGCGCCTCAATCTGCTCGCCGACGGTCACGGCGACACCGGGCATTGTGAGGTTGCGGCGCGGCCCGACCTTGTCGCCGTCGATCTCTGCCGTATGGATCAGGAAATTCACCGCCGAGCGTGGGCTGGCATGCGTGTGCAGCACCGAGCGCGGCACCGGCAGGATCGCCTCTTGCCCGCTGAGCGGCTCGCGGATGATCCCGGAGAAGAAGCTCGAAGCCGCCTTGTTCGGCTTGCCCGGCCGCACGCAGATGGTGGGCAGCCGGATGCCGATGCCGTCGAAGAAGCCGCGCCGCGAGTAGTCGGCGAGCAGTGCCTCGCTGATCAGCTTCTGCGTGCCATAGGAAGTGAGCGGCGTCGGATGGAACTCGTCCGGGATGACATCGGGGAACGGCGCGCCGAACACGGCGATCGACGAGGTGAAGACGAGGCGCGGCGCAAAGCCCGCCAGCCGCACGGCGTCGAACAGCGCGCGCGTGCCGTCGAGATTGACGCGGTAGCCGAGGTCGAAATTGGCTTCCGCCTCGCCGGACACGATGCCGGCCAGATGGAAGATCACATCCGGATGGGAAGCGACGAGCTTAGCCGTCGCGCCGGGCGCGGAAAGGTCGCCGGTATGGATCGAGACATCGACGCCTGCGAGCGCCGGCGCCTGCGGCGCCACGATATCGTGCAAATCGATCGCCGTGATTTTACACCCGCGCAGCACACCGTCCTTGGCCAGCCTTGCGGTCAGTTTGCGGCCAACCATGCCGGCGGCGCCGGTGATCAGAATTCTCATTTCAGCGACCTTTCTTGCGCTGGCTGCGTCCGCGCAACCAGAAGACGACGAACAACGCCAGCATGAAGATTGCGGCGACGATGGCGGCGAGCACTGTCGAAACCTTGCCGACAGCCAGCATTATGGTTGGCAGGAAATAGGCGGCGAGCCCGAAGAGCAGTAGTATACAGGCCGCGGCGATCGCCGCGCTACGCGTCTCGCGATCCATCAGGCGCCGTCCCTCGATCCGAGGCTCTTCAAGCTCATTGCCGGCTCAGTGATAGTGCCGGCGATCGCGAGGCGCGTCATGCGCATGATCGTGGTGATGGTCGTGCTCGTCATGGCTGTCGGCGCACAGTCCGAACTCGGGCTCCACCGTTGCATGGTCGATGCCGTGCTCGGCGGCAAGCCGCTTCTTGATGGCGCTCACCGCCATATGCGGGTCGACGCCGTCATTAAGGCAGGCGTGCAGCGTCGCCATGTTGCTGGTGCCGTCCAGCGACCAGACATGCATGTGATGCACCTCGCGCACCCCCTTGACCGTGGCTTCAATATCCTTGGCGATCAGGTCGCGGTCGAGGCTTGCCGGCACACCTTCGAGCAACACATGGGCGGCCTCGCGCATCAGCGACCACGCCGTCGACAGGATCAGCAGCGCCACCAGCACGGAGAGGATTGGATCGATCGGCGTCCAGCCGGTTGCGAGGATGACGACCGCCGCCGCTATTGCCGCCGCCGAGCCAAGCAAATCGCCAAGCACATGCAGTATGGCGCCGCGCATGTTCAGGCTTCCGCGATCGCCGCCATTGAGCACGAAGAAAGCGGCGATGTTGACCAGCAAGCCGGTGACCGCCACCACCAGCATCGGTCCGCCCAGCACCGGAGCCGGGTGCATCAGCCGTCCCCAGGCCTCGTAGACGATCCACAGCGCGATAACGAAAATGGCGATGCCGTTGGTGTAGGCGACCAGCGTCTTCACGCGGCCGAAGCCGTAGGTGAGACGACCCGTGGCCGGCCGGCCGGCGAGATGGAAGGCATACCAGGCGAGCCCGAGCGCGATCGAATCCGCCAGCATGTGGCCGGCGTCCGCAAGCAGCGCCAGCGACCCGGTGATGAGGCCGCCGAGCGCTTCGGCGACCATGAAGCCGCCGGTCAGGCAGGCCGCGATCAGCACCCGCTTCTTGTCGGTCGAGCCGTGCACATGGCCGGCGCCGTGGCTATGGCCATGCGGAACGTGCCCATGTGAAGCATGATCGTGCGCCATTGCGCAACTCCTGTTTACTGACCATGATCTTGTCCGAACCGGAGGTCAGCGCAGCAAAAACCGGTTCCCCCTTTTCGGGATCATGGTTTACGCGCCGAACTCGGCGCGGAAATCCTCGAGCCGCCGCTTCTGGCGGCCCTCGCCATCGAAATTCGCCGGATCGAGCCAGGCCTCATAGGCCTTGCGCAGCGCCGGCCACTCCTTGTCGATGATCGAATACCATGCCGTATCGCGGTTTTCGCCCTTTACCACAAGATGCTGGCGGAAAATGCCTTCGAACTTGAAGCCGAAACGTTCCGCCGCGCGCTTCGACGGCTCGTTGCGGTTGTTGCATTTCCATTCGTAGCGGCGATAGCCGAGCTCGTCGAAGGCATATTTCGTGAACAGGAACTGCGCTTCGGTAGCCTGCGGCTTGCGCGAGATCAGCGGCCCCCAATAGATGTTGCCGATCTCGATGACGCCGTTATTGGCATCGATGCGCATCAGCGTCTGGCGCCCGGCGACCTTGCCGCTCGCCTTGTCGATGACGGCGAAGAACAGCGGATCCTCGCTCGCCTCGACCTTGTCCAGCCACGGCTGGAAAGCGGCACGGGTTTCCGGCGGGTAGTCGGGCAGCCAGGCGAAGCGGCCGCCGGCGTCCGGCACCGAGGACGCCTCGTAGAGCCCGCCGCCGTGCTTTGCCGCGCTCAACGGCTCGAGCCTGACGGTGCGGCCTTCGAGCACCTTGCGTTCCGGACGCGGGCGCGGCCGCCAATCTTTGAGATTTTCCGACGCCTCAATATTTTCCGACACCGGGAACTCCAATCCGTTTGACATTTTGGAAGAGACGCTCACAAAAACGCTCGCCCACAGAAAGAACCACAGGGACGGGAAAAATGCTCCACACGATCGCGGCCTTCGACCGTCTCGGCGAGGAAAACGCGTTTGCGGTGCTCGCGCGAGCCACCGCGCTTGCCCATCAGGGCCGCGACATCATCAATCTCGGCATCGGCCAGCCCGACTTCAAGACGCCGCAACACATCGTCGAGGCGGCGATCAAGGCGCTGCGCGACGGCCATCATGGCTACACGCCGGCCAACGGCCTGCTCGCCACCCGCGAGGCGGTGGTGCGCCGCACGCTGACCACCACCGGCGTCGAGGTGTCGCCCGAAAACGTAATGATCCTGCCCGGCGGCAAGCCGACCATGTTCGCCGCGATCCTGATGTTCGGCGAACCGGGCGCGGAGATCCTTTATCCCGACCCCGGCTTTCCGATCTATCGCTCGATGATCGAGTTCACCGGCGCGGCGCCCATTCCCGTGCCGATCCGCGAGGAGAACGGCTTTGCCTTCTCGGCGGAAGAGACGCTGGCGCTGATCACGCCGAAGACCAGGCTGCTGATCCTCAACTCGCCCGCCAATCCGACCGGCGGTGTGACGCCTCGCGCGGAAATCGAAAAGCTCGTCAAGGGCCTGGAGAAGCACCCCGAGGTCGCGATCCTGTCCGACGAAATCTACGACGTCATGACCTATGACGGCGAGACGCACTGCTCGCTGCTCAATTTTCCGGAAATCCGCGACCGGCTGATCCTGCTCAACGGCTGGTCGAAGACCTGGGCGATGACCGGCTGGCGCATGGGCTGGTCGATCTGGCCGAACGGCGAAAAGGGCGCTCACCTCTACGACAAGGTGCGCAAGCTGGCGGTCAACTGCTGGTCCTGCGTCAACGCGCCGAGCCAATATGCCGGCATCGCGGCGATAGACGGCCCGCAGGATGACGTCGAAAAGATGATGCGGGCTTTCGACAACCGCAGGAAGATCGTGGTCGAGGGCCTGAATGCTCTGCCGGGCATTTCCTGCATCACGCCCAAGGGCGCCTTCTATGCCTTCCCCAATGTGTCGAAAACCGGCTGGAAGGCGAAGAAGCTTGCCTCGGCGCTGCTTGAGGATGCCGGCGTCGCGCTGATCGGCGGTCCCGACTTCGGCGTGCTCGGCGAAGGCTACATCCGGCTATCCTACGCGAATTCCGAGGAGAACATCCTGCGCGCGCTGGAGCGGATCGAGGCGTTTTTGAAGAGGTAAAGCTTCAGCCCCTCACCCGCGCCCGACAAACGGCATCTTCGTCGCCATGACGGTCATGAACAGCACATTGGCGTCGAGCGGAAGGCTCGCCATGTGGAGCACCGCGTCGGCGACGCGCTGGACGTCCATCACCGCTTCGGCGGCGATGGAGCCGTTGGCCTGCGGCACGCCGACCGTCATCGGCTGCGCCATCTCGGTCAGCGCGTTGCCGATGTCGATCTGGCCGCAGGCGATGTCATAAGGGCGGCCGTCGAGCGCGAGCGTCTTGGTCAGGCCGGTGATGGCGTGCTTGGTCGCCGTATAGGGCACGGAGCCCGGGCGCGGTGCATAGGCCGATACCGAGCCGTTGTTGATGATGCGGCCGCCCATCGGCTTTTGCCGGCGCATGGCGCCGAAGGCGGCGCGGGCGCACAGGAACGAGCCAGTGAGGTTGACGCCCACGACATCGTTCCACACCTCGACCGGGATCTCGTCGATCAGCGTCGACTTGTAGCCCATGCCGGCATTGTTGAAGAGCAGGTCGACGCGCCCGAACGCCTCCACTACGGTCTCGAACATATCCTCGACCTCGCCGGCTTTGCTGATGTCGCAGGCAACCGCAAGCGCCTTGGCTTCCGTCTTGCCAGCCTCGGCGATCGCCTCCTCGAGCACCTTCTTGCGACGGCCGCAGAACACGGTGTTCCAGCCTGCCTTGAGCAGCGTCGTGGCAACGCTCTTGCCGATGCCGGTGCCGGCCCCGGTGACGATCGCGGTTCTCTCTGTGATGGCGGTCATCGACGCGCTCCCCGGTCATTGCTGAAACAGGACGAGGCATCGCAAATGATGGAGATCGTGGCAAGCAGCTCTTGTCAACAAAAAGGGAGGGTCGGCAAAACGGAGGGGCCGACAAAAAGGGCGGTCATTGGCGACCGCCCTGATCTGAACCGCGCTTGGGAGGAGGAAAGCCGGCCCGACTGATTAGAATCATGCGCTTGCTCGGTTAACGAAAGGTTAACGCCTTGGCGCGGCCTTTTCGTCCCGCTGTCATCGGGTTCAAGCTCCAGCCTGCGCCTTCGCTGCCGAAACCGTCGCCTCGACATGGTCGACCAGCGCGTCGGGCAGCCCGAGCCGGCCGGCGAGCAGGTCGAGATAGCCGCGCTCGGTGCGGGTGTCGGGATCGATGGTCAGGCGCGAGGCGGTGTAGAGCTCGAGCTTCTGCGCGTCGGTCTTGGCGCCCGCGATCAGCGTGTCGAGGTCGAGCGGCCGTTCGAGCTCTTCCATCAGGAATTTTTCAGCCTCCGAGCCAACGCCGGCAAGCTTGAGCTTGTCGGCGATCTTCTGCCGCTCCTCATCGTCGACATGGCCGTCCGCCTTGGCCGCCGAGATCATCGCCCGCACAAGCGTCAGCGTGAATTCGGCCTCGCCCTGCGGCGCTTGCGAGGGATGGAAAGCTGTGTCGGCCGGCGGCGGCAGCAATTCCGGCTCGCCTGCCGCAGGCTTCTGCGCCGGCTCGGCGCCGTTCTTGTAGTTCTGGTAGGCCTTGTAGGCGAGGCCGCCGATCGCGGCCAAACCACCGAGCTTGATGGCCGCTCCCGTCACCTGCCGCCCGGTACCTGTGCCGAGCAGCACGGCGGCCAGCGCGCCGGCGGCGAGCGGATTGTCCTTCGCCATCTGCACCGCTTGCCCCGCCTTGTCGCGAACGGTCGATCCCGTGCCAGGAATTTGCGAGCCGAGAAGGTCGTCGAGCAGCTTCTTGGGGTCGATCATCAATGCCTCCAGAATTGGCCCGGCCGAATGCGCCCGGGCGGGGGTTTCGGACCGGCATGACGTAGGCCCCGCGCGCTGACATTACAATGACGGGCGAACTGTTTTGGCCTGATGCCGGCATTGGAACGGAAGCCATGTGTCGAAAGCAACCGGCGCTTCGGCTAAGATCGACAGGCATTCCCGAAGGAGCAACTTGAATGTCGGATGCAGCCAGCCGCGAACCGGCGCGCGATCCCCAGGATCTCGAGCGCATGCTGATCGAACGGCAATGGGCCGGCGATATCGAGGGGATGCTGGCGCTCTTCGAGCCGGACGCGGTGGTCGACAGCGGTGCCGGCGAATGGATCCGCGGCCGCGAGGCGATCCGCGAGCTTTTCGAGCAAAGCTTCGCCACGGGTCGCAAATTCCAGCGCGGCGAGCAGCGCCCCGCCCTCGTCAAGGGCGATCTGGCGCTCACCTCGACGAAACTGCCCGATGGCAGCATTACAGCTGAGGTCGCCCGCCGGCAGAGTGACGGGACATGGCTGTGGGCGATCGATCGTTATTCCGTCGCGTTTTAGCTTCCGATATGGCGTTTGCTGCCCCGCATTTGCGCCAGCTCCACCTGGCGATGGCGCTCGGCATAGCGGGCGCGGTCCTCGTCCGAGCGCGCTTCGAAGCAATGCGGGCATGAAACGCCGACCGCATATTTGGCCGACAGCCGGTCCTCGGCGGTGAGCGGATGCCGGCAGGCGCGGCAGAGCTCGGCTCCGCCTTCGGCAAGCCCATGCGACACCGACACCCGCTCGTCGAAAACGAAGCACTCACCCTGCCACAGGCTCTCGTCGGCCGGTACTTCTTCGAGATATTTCAGGATGCCGCCCTGGAGATGGAACACGTTCTTGAAGCCCAGCGACTTCACGTAAGCCGTCGCCTTCTCGCAGCGTATGCCGCCCGTGCAGAACATCGCGACCTTGCGGCCTTCGAGCTCCTCGCGGTGCTGCTCGATCCAGACCGGAAACTCGCGGAAGCTGGCGGTTTTCGGATCGACCGCACCCTTGAAGGTGCCGATCGACACCTCGTAGGCGTTGCGCGTGTCGATGACCAATGTGTCGGTATCCGAGATCAGCGCATTCCAATCGGCCGGCGCGACGTAGGTGCCGGCGCCGGTCGCAGGGTCGAGATTGTCGACGCCCATGGTGACGATCTCGCGCTTCAGCCGCACCTTCATGCGGTGGAACGGCATGTCGGCGGCGGCGCTGTATTTGACCTCGATGCCGGCAAGCCCTTCGATCGTCTGAAGGTGATCGATCAGCGCCGCAATCGCCTCCTCGCTGCCGGCGACGGTACCGTTGATACCTTCATGCGCCAGAAGCAGCGTGCCCTTAATGCCGCGCCCGCGGCAGAAGGCGGCGAGTGGCGCGCGCAAGGCCTCGTACCCGTCGAGCCGCGCGAATTTGTAGAGCGCCGCGACGCGGATTGGCTGATTTTCCTTGGCTGTTGTCATGCCCATGCCACTAGACCGTGCTGAAAGCGGTTTCAAGGCAGAGGAAATTCTGGCCGGCGCGGCGATCCACTGCGTGACATCGCGACACGCCTGCCTTCGTGGACTTGGGGTACCCCTTCTGCTAATCGGTTGAAATCGATCGGAACGGAGAGACAAGCCAATGACCAGCAAGACCGAAAAGCTCCTGTCGCTCCTCAACGGCCAGCCAGTCATTCCGGTGCTCAAGATCGCCAACGTGGCCGACGCCGTGCCGCTTGCCCGCGCGCTTTCGCGCGGCGGCCTGCCGGCGATCGAGATCACGCTGCGCACCGCCGACGCCTTGGAGGCGATCCGCCGCGTCGCGGCCGAGGTCGAGGACGCAATCGTCGGCGCCGGCACGATTCTCGATGCCAAGCAGTTCGACGAGGCGGCACGCGCCGGCTCGAAATTCATCGTCAGCCCCGGCATCACCAGCCAGCTTCTGGACGCGGCGAAGGACAGCCCCGTGCCGCTTTTGCCCGGCGCCATCACGCCCGGCGAGATCATGGTCGCGCGCGAAGCCGGCCTGCGCTTTCTGAAATTCTTCCCGGCCGAGCAGTCCGGCGGCATCGCCTCGCTGAAAGCCTTTGCCTCGCCGCTCGCCGACGTGAAATTCTGCCCGACCGGCGGCATCACCGGCAAGAACGCCGCCGATTACTTGAGCCTGGCCAACGTCATTTGCGTTGGCGGCTCCTGGGTGGCTCCGGACGATCTCATCAAGGCCGGCAAGTGGGATGAGATCGAAGCGCTCGCGCGCGAGGCCAGCAAGCTCGCCAAATAATTCACCAGGGCAGCGGACCGTTCTCATCGAAATAGCCGCCGGTCGGTCCGCCCGCATCGAGCGTTGCGAGGCGCACGACGATCTCGGCCGCCTGCTGCACCGTACGGCGACCTCTGTGCCCGTTGAGATCCGTCGCGGTGTAGCCGGGAGCGGCGGCGTTCACCATGATGCCGCGCGGCGCAAGTTCCCTGGCGAAAGCCACAGTGATGGCATTGAGCGCCGTCTTGGAGCTGCCATAGCCCATGACATTCGGTGACTGGCTCTCGCCAAGTCCAGCACCAACCGCGCGTGCGATTGACCCGAGATAGCTGCTCAGCATGACGATGCGGGCAGCGGGCGATGCCAGGAGCAACGGCAGGAACGCCTGGGTGACGCGAACCGGGCCGAAGACGTTGACGTCATAAGTGGCTTTCATGTCCGCGACGCCTTCCCGGCTCGGCGGCCGCTCATAGCGTCCGTCCGGGCCGAGCGCGTCGACATAGCCGGGGGCGACGCCGGCATTGTTGACCAGCACGTCGAGGCCGGCTGTCTGCGCCGCGACAGTCTTGGCCGCGGCCGCCACGCTCTCGTCGCTGGCGACGTCGAGCTCGAGCCACTCGACGTCGAAGCCTTCGCCGCGCAACGCTTCCGCCGCGGCCTGGCCGCGCTTGGCATCCCTGGCGCCGAGCCAGACTTTGAACCCAAGCGCCCCCAGTCGCCGCGCGGTCTCTAGGCCGATGCCCTTGTTGGCGCCGGTCACCAGCGCGTTCCTCCGTGTCGTCATATCCATGTCTCCTTTTCGGTGACCTAGAGATGACGTGAACCGGCCGGCTTCGCGCGCCGAAAGCTCTCATGCTCTTGCCTAATTCTCTCAGGTGCGCGCTTCCGCGTCTCAGGCGCGCGCTGGCGCGTCACCAGGGTGCGCGCTGGCGCGTTGCGCGGTTCGCGCGGATCGGCAATGCTGAACCGATGAACCAGGCGCTGCAGGAATTGATCGCGATCGCCAGCCGCCACGCGCATGGACGGCGGACAAGGACGGCTGTCCCTCGCGTCACCATCGGCCGCAGCGAAGTTCCAACGCCGCCGCTGCCCGAGCTTTGTCAGCCGACCGCCTTGTTTGTGCTGCAGGGCGCGAAATCGGTGCTGATCGGCGACCGCACGCTTCGCTACGGCGCCGGCAGCTGCTTCGTCTATGCGGTCGAGACACCCGGCACCAGCCAGCTGATCGAGGCGAGCGCCGCCCGCCCCTATCTGGCCATTGCTTTCGCTCTCGATATCGAGGTGATCGCAACATTGCTTATCGACCACAGGCCGGCGGCCGGCGGCGACAGTTTCGCGACCTACCCCGCCGATGACGAGCTGCTCGACGCATGGCGCCGGATGCTGCGGCTGCTCGACAGATCCGACGAGATCCCCGTGCTCGCTCCGATGCTCGAGCGGGAGATAGCGTTTCGGCTGCTGCAAGGTCCGCAAGGCGCAAAGCTGCGCCAGCTCGCGCGCGCCGACGGACGCCTGTCGCAGATCCGCCGTGCCACCCAATGGATACGGGCGCACTACAACGAGCCGATCGATGTGACGGAGCTGGCCGCGCTCGCCCATATGAGCAACGCCGCGTTTCATCGCCACTTCAAGGCAGCGACAGCCATGAGTCCGATCCAGTATCAGAAGCAGGTCCGTCTGCTGGAGGCCCGCCATCTGCTGATCGCGCAGCCGGGCAACGCCGCGCGTGTCGCCTTCACCGTCGGCTACGAAAGCGCATCCCAGTTCAGCCGGGAATATGCGCGCCAGTTCGGCTTGCCCCCCGCGCGCGACGCCGCGCGGCTGTTGGCGAGGGGCGAAGCGCCGACGCTGGAAATTGACTGAGCCGCCTCGAGCGACGTGAAAAAACCCGGCCGGCTCTGCCGACGCTGACTGGTTCCCGCTCATGGATTCGAACCACGATTCACGCCTTCAAAGGGCGCTGTCCTACCATTAGACGAAGCGGGATGGCCGGGGGGTCAAATATGCCGCCATGGACGAAAAAGCAAAAGCCGCGCTATTGCCCAACGCGGCTTTTGCGGCAGCGGCAGGCTGGCTATTTCGTCTGGAAGCGGGCGACGGAAAGGAACTTCACGGCGTTGCCGGTAAACCGGCTTGCATCCGGCGTCTGGGGGTCCGTCTGGAAGCCGGCCGTGTAGACCTCGCTCGGCGGCGTATGCACGATGTTGTAGGCATAGCGCGGCGCCGTCGTCGGGTCGGAAACGGTGGCGATGTTCTCGCCGCTGCCCAGGGCCCAGCGCGCTGCCTGCGGCGGCGTCGCCACCACCATCGCCTTCGGCCCGGGCCGCAGGTCGTTGGCGGAAGCCCTGGACTCCTTGCGCGTCGTCTTCACACCGGCGCCGATCGCCTGCGCCGGATCGGTGCCGGCCGGACGGGCGGCGATGGCCTCGCGCGGCGAAGCCGCATCGAGGCCCGACGGATCGTTGAACGCCGAGCGCGGTTGCGGCTCTGTCAACGACGCGACCTCATATTCGGCCTCGCCCGCGCCGGCAGTGGTGGTTGCGCTTGCCTGTTCAAGCACTGCCTTGATTTCGTCCTGCTTGCCCGTGTCGGGCCGCGCCGTCGGCAGCACCGAGAAGGCATCGGTGGCGCTCTTGTCCTGCGCGGCCGTTTCCGCCAGCGCCAGAAGCACGTTCTTGTCCTTGGAGGCGAGTTCGGCCGGCGTCGAGCGATCGGGGCGCCAGGTCGGCAGCGGGATGTTGTTGACCGCCACCTGCGCGGGGTCGGCTGCGGCTTGTGCCGCGCCGGCGGCATCAGCCATGCCGAACGGCACATTGACCGGCGCATGCGCCGTCGTCACCGCCTGCTCGGTCGTGGCCGAGGCATCCGCCGTGGCGAACGGCACATTCTCAGGCGTCTGCTGTCCGACGTCGGCCTTCGGCCTCGGCGCGAAAGCAGGCAGCGGAATCTCCTTCGGCGGCAGCGCGGCGATAATGGTCTCAGGCGTATCCTGCTGCGGTTGCGAATCGTCGGTGCTGTCGTCCGCGATCTGCGGAATGTTGGCGCGCTTGGCGTCCTGCGGCGCGACGATCGCGATGCCCGGCCGGTTGCTGCTCTTGGCCGCCGCCACCTGCTTCACAGCCTTTGGCTGCGGCGCGGGTTCGGCGCTCGCGACGTCGGCGCTGTCGTCGGCCTCGTCGTCGCCGCCGCCAAACCAGGCCGCAAGCAGCCCGCCGGACCGCTTGGTCGAACCGCCGGCGCTGGCCAGCTCGATATTGGGAGTGCCTGCGCCCTTGCGCGCCTTGTAGGCGGCCACCGCCTGCTCATAGCCCGGGAGCGGCCGGCCGTCGCTCGGCACATGCAGCGTCTTGCCGTTCGGGAACAGGCTGACCAGTTCCTGGCGGCTGATGCCCGGCCAGTGGCGCACATTGCCGACATCCATGTGGACGAACGGAGAACCCGAACTCGGATAGTAGCCGACGCCGCCGCCCTGCATCTTGAGTCCGATATTGCGCAGCTTCTTCAGCGGCACGCCGGGAATGTAGAAGTCCATCGCCTTGCCGAGCATGTGCTGGCTTTTCTCGGCGACGCCGCGGCTGCGGCTGCGCAGCATCGCATTGGTCGACGGCGAGCGATAGCCGCAGACCACCTGGATATAGTCTGTCGCTCCGCTTTGCCGATAGGCCTCCCACACCAGATCGAGCAGCCGCGGATCCATCTTGGTCGGCTCGTTGCGGCGCCAGTCGCGCAGGATGATGTTGATCTTGCGCAGGCCTTCCGGATCGTAGCGGCCATTGCGCTTGTAGACGATCTCGGCCTTTTCGTGCGTGTGCAGATGGTAGAGCTTCAGCGAACGGCTTTCGGCCTTCGCGCCGGAGACGGCTGCCGAGAGGAACGCGACGGCCAAAATCACAAACGTCAGCCACCTCGGCCAGACGCTCATGTGAAAATGCCGCCCGTTTGTGTGTCGTTCGACTTGGTTCAAATCAAAAGGCCTTGCAGGCTGCCGTTTGTCCCCGGATTTGCCCAAACGGATGCGTGGTTCTCACATCCGAATATCGATCCTAATGGTTAATCATCGCTTATTGAAGCCGAAATGCGGTAACACCGTGGCGATATCCCGTCAAAAATGATGCACCGCATTTCGTGGTAAATCACTGGTTTAGATCGAGAATTCGGCGCAGGCCGAAACACGATCTGTTACCGTTAGCCTTAATGCGTGATCGCCGGCGCGCAAGCCGCTGAAAAACAGCGCCTTGCGGGCCGAAAAGCGACAATTTGACTCGAATTTTAAGCTGGCAGGCTGGGTAGGGCTCGCGTCTCAGGAAGCGAGCCGGTCAAGGCGGCCCGCTTCGGGATCAATGCCATATTCCTTCAACTTGCGGTAGAGCGTGGAGCGGCCGATGCCGAGGCGGCGCGCCACTTCGCTCATCTGGCCGTTATAGTGGTCGATCGCAAGCTTGATCATCTCGAGTTCGACATCGGCCAGCGCGCGCACATTGCCACGTTCGTCCAAGGCTCTCAGCGTGCCGAAGCGGGGCTGCAGCCGCGCCGGGGCCTCGCTCTCGGGCAAAACAGCCCCTGCCCCGTTGGCAGCGGCCTGGTCGGCCGGCTGCGGCTCGGCCGCGACTCCCTCAGCGGCCAATGCCGGCTCGGCATCCAGCTTTACCGTGCCTTCGACCTGCGCTCGGATTTGCGGAAATTCCTCTTCGGTCAGCAATTCGCCTTCGGCGAGCACGGACGCCCTGAACACGGCATTTTCGAGCTGGCGGATGTTGCCGGGCCAGTCATAGGCCTGCAGCATCGCCAGCGCCTTGGCCGATATGCCGGCGAGGCGGTGGCGCGGATCGGCCGGCGCCACCTTTTCCATAAAGTGCCTGACCAGATAGGGGATATCGTCACGCCGGTCGCGCAACGGCGGCACGAAGATCGGATAGACGTTGAGCCGGTAGAACAGGTCTTCGCGGAATTTGCCGTCCTTGACCTGCTGCAACAGGTTGCGGTGCGTCGCCGAGATCAGCCGGATATCGACCTTGACGGTCGAACGGCCGCCGACCGGGTCGACCTCTCCCTCCTGCACGGCGCGCAGCAGCTTGACCTGGACGTCGAGCGGCAGGTCGCCGATTTCGTCAAGAAACAGCGTGCCCGAATGCGCCTCGACGAATTTGCCGGTGTGCTTGTCGGTGGCGCCGGTAAACGAGCCCTTCTCGTGGCCGAACAGGATCGATTCGACGAGGTTGTCGGGAATGGCGCCGCAATTGACGGTGACGAAGGGTTTCGAGCGGCGGTCGCCGCTGCCCTGGATGGCGCGCGCCACCAGCTCCTTGCCGACGCCGGACTCGCCTTCGATCAGGATCGGGATGTTGGAGGCCGCCGCCTTTTGCCCGAGGCGGATCACCCGGTCCATCGCCGGGCTGCGGGTGATCAGGTCCTTGAAGGTCAGATGGCCGCCGCGCCGCCGCGACGTGCGCTTCATCTCGTCCTCGACCGCCTCGACCTTCAGAGCATTGGAAATCGACGCCTGCAGCCGGTCGGGCGAGGCCGGCTTGACGACGAAATCGAATGCGCCGTGGCGCATGGCCGAGACAACGGTCTCGATGCCGCCCTGCGCGGTCTGCACGATGACCGGCAGGTTGATGGCGCGCTCGCGCATCGCCTTCAGCACACCGATGCCGTCGAGACCGGGCATGACGAGGTCGAGGATGACGACCGACACATCGCGGGCGTTCGGTCCGTCGAGCACATCGAGGCCTGCCTCGCCGCCATCCGTGACGATGGCGCTGTGGCCGAATTTCGTCACCGCCGCCTCGAGCAGCCTGCGCTGCACGGGATCGTCATCGACTATGAGTATGGAACCTGTCATGACTGTGTTGGCTGCCCGGCCCTAAGAAATCCCCATGGATCATCTTGGCACAGGGTTCTAAATAAGGTTTCAAAAAACCCGGTGAACGAATTCCTTAGGATTTGACCGGCTTCTTCTTTCCCATTGGTCCTGGAAGGTATTTTGATGCGCATGATGTTTGGTCGGCGGCTTGCGGCGCCAGCGTCTGGTCAGGGCGCGGCGGAGCTTGGCGATCTACCGGAATGGAATCTTGCCGATCTCTATTCCGGCATGGAAGCGCCGGAGCTGAAGCGCGACATCGCCCGGGCGGCAAGCGACGCCATTGCCTTCGAGGCCCGCTGGAAGGGCACGTTGGCCGCCGAGGCCGAGCGCGGCGGCGCCGGTCGGCTCGGCGAAGCGCTGACGGCCTATGAGGCGCTGGAGGAACTGATCGGCCGCATCGTCTCCTATGCCGGGCTGGTCTATGCCGGCAACACCGCCGATCCGCAGCGCGCCAAGCTCTATGGCGACGTCCAGGAGAAGATGACCGATGCCAGCGCGCATCTTTTGTTCTTCGCGCTCGAGCTCAACCTGATCGACGACGCGGTGATCGAAGCCGCGCTTGCGGCCGACGCGACCTTGGCCCATTACCGTCCGTGGGTGCTCGACCTCAGGAAGGACAAGCCCTACCAGCTCGAGGATCGGGTCGAGCAGTTGTTCCATGAAAAGTCGGTCACCGGACGCGGCGCCTGGAACCGCCTGTTCGACGAGACGATGACCGACCTGCGCTTCGATGTCGACGGCGAGGAGCTGACTCTGGAGCCGGCGCTGAACCGGTTGCAGGACTCGGACGGCGAAGTGCGCCGCCGCGCCTCCGAGGCGCTCGCCGCGACCTTTCGCAAGAACCTGCGGACCTTCACCCTCATCACCAACACGCTCGCCAAGGACAAGGAGATTTCCGACCGGTGGCGCGGCTTCGAGGACATCGCCGATTCACGCCATCTCGCCAACCGCGTCGAACGCGGCGTGGTCGACGCGCTGGCGGCCGCCGTGCGCGAGGCCTATCCGCGCCTGTCGCATCGCTACTATGCGATGAAGGCGCGCTGGCTCGGCATGGAGGTGATGAACCACTGGGACCGCAACGCGCCGCTGCCCGAGACCCCGCAGGCGGTGATCCGCTGGGACGACGCCAGGGACACGGTGTTGTCGGCCTACCAGCGCTTTTCGCCCGACATGGCGGAAATCGCGCGGGCCTTCTTCGACCGCAGCTGGATCGATGCGCCGGTGCGGCCCGGCAAATCGCCTGGCGCCTTCGCCCATCCGACCGTGCCGTCGGCGCACCCTTACGTGCTGCTCAACTACATGGGCAAGCCGCGCGATGTGATGACGCTGGCGCACGAGCTCGGCCATGGCGTGCACCAGGTGCTGGCGGCCGGCCAGGGCGCGCTGATGGCCTCGACGCCGTTGACGCTGGCCGAGACGGCTTCCGTCTTCGGCGAGATGCTGACCTTCCGCTCGCTGCTCGACCAGACCGCCGACAAGCGCGAGCGCAAGGCGATGCTCGCCCAGAAGGTCGAGGACATGATCAACACCGTCGTTCGCCAGATCGCCTTCTACGAGTTCGAGCGCAAGGTGCATGCCGAGCGCCGCAACGGCGAGCTCACCTCCGACAGGCTCGGCCAGTTCTGGCTGGAGGTGCAGGCGGAGAGCCTGGGACCGGCGATCAAGCTGCGCGATGGCTATGAGGTCTTCTGGACCTACATCCCGCATTTCATCCACTCGCCCTTCTACGTCTACGCGTATGCCTTCGGCGACTGCCTGGTGAACTCCCTCTATGCCGTCTATCAGAACGCCGAGCGCGGCTTTCAGGAGAAGTATTTCGAGATGCTGCGCGCCGGCGGCACCAAGCATCACTCGGAGCTTCTGGCGCCCTTCGGCCTCGACGCCACCGACCCTGCCTTCTGGCAGATCGGCCTTGGCGTGATCGGCGCCCTGATCGACGAGCTGGAGGCGCTCGACAAATGACGGGCGTTTCGCGCGGCGGCATGGGTCGGAACAATTTAGCCGAAACGCATATTCGCGGCGCTCTATTCTTGCCCTAAATACCTGTTCTTCAATAACTCTGCGCCGCATTTTTCAATTAGCTTTCCGCAGGCCATATGATAGCGTCCCGCCCCAAGCTCAGCCGGACGCATCGCCAAGGCCAGAGACGGCCTTGGCGGCGCTTCGGCGGATGCGATGACGGCCGTCGGCCATAGCCGGAGGAGAGCCAAGCGCCGACTGCTCGATTGAAGCGGCTGTTCCGCCGACTGCGGAACGATTGACGATCCCTGCGGCAAGCCCGCCACTCCGGGCAGCGGCAGCTCGATCGGACTGGAGAGGGAAATGAGCACTTTCTTCTACATGCTCCTGGCGTTCGTTGTGGGTGTTTTGGCCGGCTGGTTCATCTGGGGCCGCCTGCGCGGCGAGCTCGACAGCCTGCGCGGCGATCTCGACCGCACGAAGAGCGAGCGCGACAGGTTGCGCGCCGATACCAATCGCCTGAGCGGCGAGCTCGACGCATGTGGCCGCGCCCGCGCCGACCTCGAGAACCGGCTGCGCGAAGCGCCTTCCGCACCCGCCAAGGCCGGTGCCGACAAGGCCGCCGCACCTGCGCCGGCGGCGCTGATGTCGACGCCGGCCGCGGCGAAATCGTCTGCGGCAAAACCCGCTTCGACCAAAACCGCCGCGACCAAGCCGGCAGCAGCCAAGACGAGCGCCGCACCGAAACCGGCGGGTAAATCGGCTGTGCCAAAGAAGGCCGCCACGGCTCCGAAGAAAGCCGCCGCTCCCAAGGCGGCTGCCGGCAAGGCCGACAATCTGCGCCGCCTGATCGGCATCGGTCCGGTCAACGAGAAGCTGCTCAAGGGTCAGGGCGTCACGACTTACGCCCAGATCGCTGCCTGGACCGATGCCGACGTCAAGCGGATCGAAGACGTGCTCAATTTCGACGGTCGCATCGCGCGCGAGAAATGGATCGAGCAGGCGAAATTGCTGGCCTCGGGCAACGAGGCCGAATTCGCCCGCCAGTTCCCGACGGCTGGAACCTCAAGCAACACCTGATCCCATTCAGCCTTCGGGCACATGACAGGCGGCGGCGCTCGTCATGGGCACCGCCGCTTTCCTTTTGTTCCAGCCGCCTTTGCGTCCATGGACGCCGCTCTCTCGATTGCGCGCCGACAGCCCCCCATATAGAGCGATCGACGGCGCCATTGACCGCATCCGAAAGCTTATGTCCCTGCCTTCCGCAATCTTCCGCAACGACGAGACCGGCCGCCAGCTCGTCTTCGACAGGCCGCTTGAGATCATCACGGCGCTGAGCGCCGACGAGTTCACGCCGGCGCTCGAGGCGGCACAGGCGGCCTCCGACGCCGGCAAATGGCTGGCAGGCCATTTCTCCTATGAGGCCGGCTATCTGCTCGAGCCGAAGCTGGTGCCATTGCTGCCCGAGGGCCGCCGCGCGCCACTGATCTGTCTCGGCGTCTTCGACGCGCCGCTCGAGCAGGCGGTGCCGCAGAACCCGGGCCCCGTCAGCAACGGCCCGATCTTCGACGCCAGGGCAACCTGGTCCGCCGAGGACTATGCCGTCCGCTTCGCGCGCCTGCACGACCACATCCGCAAGGGCGACTGCTACCAGGGCAACCTGACCTTTCCGGTCCATGCGCAATGGTCCGGCGATCCGCTCGCCGCCTTCGACGCGCTGACCGAACGCCAGCCGGTGAAGTACGGCGCGCTGATCTCGCTTGGCGATCCGATCGTGTTGTCGCGCTCGCCGGAACTGTTCTTCGAGATCGACGCCGAAGGCATGATCGAAACCCATCCGATGAAGGGCACGGCGCCGCGCGGCGCGACCAGGGCTGAGGATGCGCGGCTGAAGGCATTTCTGCGCAACGACGAGAAGAACCAGGCCGAGAACCGCATGATCGTTGACCTGCTGCGCAACGACATCTCGCTGATCAGCGAGGTCGGCACGCTGGAGGTGCCGGAACTGTTCCGCATCGAGACCTATCCGACGGTGCACCAGATGGTGAGCCGGGTGCGGGCGAAGCTCTTGCCGGATATCGGCATCCGCCAGGTCTTCGCCGCGCTCTTTCCCTGCGGCTCGATCACCGGCGCGCCAAAGATCCGCGCCATGGAGATCCTGCACGATCTGGAAGGCGTGCCGCGCGACGTCTATTGCGGCGCCATCGGCTGGATTGCGCCCGGCGGCAGGATGCGCTTTTCGGTGGCGATCCGCACCATCTCGCTCTTTGCCGATGGCGAGGCCGTCTACAATGTCGGCGGCGGCGTCGTCTTCGATTCGACAGCCGATGAGGAGTACCGGGAGTGTCTTCTGAAAGCGCGCTTCGCGACGGGAACCGTGCCGATTTCGAGCTGATCGAGACCATGCGCTGGGAGCCTGGCTCGGGCTTCCTGCGCTTCGACCGCCATCTTGCGCGGCTTTACGCCTCGGCGGCGGAGCTCGGCTTTGCCTGCGACCCGCAACGGGTCGGCGAGGTGCTGACGGGCGCGGTCGGCGGGCAGCGGATCGTGCTGCGAACCCGCCTCGCCCTGCGGCGCAACGGCGAAGCAGCGGCGTCCGCGCAGCCTTACGAACCGCTTCCCGCCGGCAAGGCGTGGCGGCTGCAGTTGGCGCGAGTCCGGCTCGATTCCGGCGACACGCTGCTGCGCCACAAGACCAGCCGCCGCGAAACCTACCAGCGGGCGCGCGCCGAATATCTCGCCACCCGCGCCGACGAGGTGCTGCTTGCCAATGAGCGCGGCGAACTCTGCGAAGGCACCATCACCAATCTCTTCGCCGACTTTGGCGACGGCGTGCTCGCGACGCCGAGACTTGATTGCGGCCTCTTGCCTGGAGTATTGCGCGGCGAGCTTCTGGACGAAGGCCGCGCCGTGGAAGCGATCTACACCTTCGACGATCTAAAATCCGCGAAGGCGATCTTCGTCGGCAATTCGCTGCGCGGGCTTATCCCGGCGCAATTGGAATGACACGGGAGCCGCCGGAGATTTTCTGTTTGATAAAAGCATGACCATTCGCCAGCCGACCCACACGCCTTACGACGGATCCTTCAAGCTCTTCACCATTGGCCTGAAGCCGCTCGAGCTCGATCGCTGGATCGAGGTCGACGAATTCCTCTTGCCGCATCTCGCCGAGAAGCAGCGGCTTTACGCGGAGATCGCGGAAAAGGTCTTTGTCGAGGAATACGATACGCGCGACGCGCAGCGCGAAGTGCTCGACCTCCTCGCCGCCTATCTCCCCGCAAAACATCCTGAGAGCCATCGCGGCGATGGCTCAGCTATCGAGGTGGTCGGCCTCAACGGAGCGACCCGCGAACTCTCTCCCGAATTGCGCGAAGCACCGCTTGTCCGGGCATCGCTGCTGGTCCAGGAGGATTTGATCCTGATGCGCCGGGACGACAGCGGCTGGCGGCTCGCCGCCGGATCGCTGTGCTTTCCGTCATCCTGGCCGCTTCGGGAAAAATTCGGCAAGCCGCTGCAGCAAATCCATGCGCCGGTGCCCGGCTTCGGCCCCGGCACGCGGCCGGCCGAAGTCATCAACCGCATGTTCGACGGCCTGCAGGGTCAGGCGGTCGAACGCTTCAACTGGTCGATCCAGGCGGGCGACGCGCTCTATCACCCGCTTTCCAACATCCAGCGCGTCGACCGCGCCACCAACCGCCCGACACGCTTTCCGGACGGCGATATCAACGCGCACGCCTTTATCCGTGTCGAGCGCCAGACGCTGCGCAAACTGCCGGTCTCGCGCGACATTCTCTTCACCATCCGCATCCATCTCGACCCGCTGGCCGTGCTCGCGCGCCACCCCGACAAGGCGGCGCTCGCGGCTTCTTTCGCCGAGCAGCTCAACGCCCTCGACCAGGCGCAGCTCGACTACAAGGGCCTGACCGCCGACCGCGACCGGCTGGTTGCCTTCCTCGCCGGCATGGTCGAGGCAGCTTAACCACGTGGCCGTCCCGGCTTAGCCGGCGGTTGGCGCTTTTCGCTGGTTTATGACAATGATCTGTGGTTGTAGCGCTTGGCCATCCGGCGGGAACGCCGGGTTTTTGCATGTGTTTGAAGGAGTGTCCGAAAAAATGGCGAATGAAAACTGGCCCGTTTACGGTGAAATCACCGGCCCTGTCGTGATGATCGGCTTTGGCTCGATCGGACGGGGAACGCTGCCGCTGATCGAACGCCATTTCAAGTTCGACAAGTCGCGCATGACGGTCATCGACCCGCGCGACGCCGACCGCAAGCTGCTCGACGAGCGCGGCATCACCTTCATGCAGGATGCGGTGACCAAGAAGAACTACAAGAAGCTTCTGACCCCGCTTCTGACCAATGGCGCCGGCCAGGGCGTTTGCGTCAACCTGTCGGTCGACACCTCCTCGCTCGAATTGATGAAGCTCTGCCGCAAGCTCGGCGTGCTCTACATCGACACCGTCGTCGAGCCGTGGCTCGGCTTCTATTTCGACGAAAAGGCCGACAATGCCTCGCGCACCAACTATGCGCTGCGCGAGAGCGTCCGCCAGGAGAAGGAGAAGAACCCGGGCGGCACCACCGCGATCTCCTGCTGCGGCGCCAATCCCGGCATGGTCTCCTGGCTCGTCAAGCAGGCGCTGGTCAACCTCGCCACCGATCTCGGGCTCGAGTTTGCCGTGCCGGCGGAGCACGACCGCGAGGGTTGGGCGAAGCTGATGAAGAAGGCCGGCGTCAAGGGTATCCACATCGCCGAGCGCGATACCCAGCGCACGAAGAAACCGAAGCCGATGGACGTGTTCTGGAACACCTGGTCGGTCGAGGGCTTCATCTCGGAGGGCCTGCAGCCGGCCGAGCTCGGCTGGGGCACGCATGAGACCTGGATGCCGAAAAACGGCAAGAAGCACAAGAATGGCTCGCAGGCAGCGATCTATCTGGAGCAGCCTGGCGCCAACACGCGCGTGCGCAGCTGGTGCCCGACGCCCGGTGAGCAATATGGCTTCCTGGTGACGCACAACGAGGCGATCTCGATCGCCGACTTCTTCACCGTGCGCGGCAAGAAGGGCAAGGTGCAGTATCGCCCGACCTGCCACTATGCCTACCATCCCTGCAACGACGCCGTGCTGTCGCTGCATGAGATGTTCGGCGCCGCCGGCAAGGCGCAGCCCGTCCATCATGTGCTCGACGAGAACGAGCTGGTCGACGGGGTCGACGAGCTCGGCGTGCTGCTCTACGGCCACGACAAGAACGCCTACTGGTACGGCTCGCAGCTGTCGCTGGCCGAGGCGCGCAAGCTCGCGCCTTACCAGAACGCCACCGGCCTGCAGGTGACTTCGGCGGTGCTCGCCGGCATGGTCTGGGCGCTCGAGAATCCGGCTGCCGGCATCGTCGAGTCCGACGAGATGGACTACAAGCGCTGCCTGGAAGTGCAGTTGCCCTATCTCGGGCCGGTCAGGGGCTATTACACCGACTGGACGCCGCTCGATCACCGCCCCGGCCTTTTCCCCGAGGATATGGACAAGGACGACCCGTGGCAGTTCCGCAACATCCTCGTGCGATAGCAGCCGCGTCTACCGCCGTCTCCACCTTGCAATCGCCCGGAAATCGGGCGATTGAAATGAAGCGGCCTAGAGCGGCATGCGTCCAGTCGGACGCATCAAGTACGCTCTAGCACTTGAATGGACGCATCGTGCTTTCCGAAAATCGGATCGATTTTCGGGCCGGTGCGAGAGGAGAGGACTTTCATATGACCATTGCGCGCAAATTGCTTTCGGCAGGCGCCGCGGCAAGCCTTCTGGCCGCTGCCGCCTGCACCACCACCGGCCCCTCCGAACCGATCGCGGCCGCGCCCAAGGGCGTCGAGGGCAACTGGATCGACGCCAAGGGCACCGGACTGTCGACCTTCGCCGCCGGCAGCTTCACCACCGTCGCGACCGACACCGGCCAGAAGCTGTCCGAGGGCAGCTACACCCTGACCGGCCCGACCTCGGTCGAGATTCACGGCACCTCGCTGATCCGCCAGACGCCGGTCAGCTTCAACTGCCTGATGGTCTCGACCAGCCAGCTCAACTGCACCAGCGCCAGCGGCCAGAACTTCGTGCTGACGCGCCGGGCTTAAGGTCTACGAAATATCGAAATGATGCGGGACGGCGGCGCGAGCTGCCGTCCTTTTTTGTGCTGGCAAACCTCTTCCCGATTTCCGCTTGCATCGGCCAAAACGCGATGTGAACATGACCGGAAGCTGGCTGTTATGTTCCAGTCAAGCGAGGGGTTTAAGCATTTCAGGTCAGTGCATCCGGGAGACGAAGATGAAGAAATTTGCCGCCATTGCCGCCCTTTCAGCATCAGTACTCAGCCTGTCGGCCGGAGCCTCCTTTGCCGACTACACGCTGAACATCCTGCATTTCAACGATTGGCACAGTCGCATCGAAGGCAACAACAAATACGAGTCGACCTGTTCCGCCGAGGAGGAGACCAAGGGCGAATGCATCGGCGGCGCGGGCCGGCTGATCACTGCGATCGCGCAGGAGCGCAAGAAGCTCGAAGGCCAGAACGTGCTGCTGCTCAATGCCGGCGACAGTTTTCAGGGGTCGCTGTTCTACATCACGTACAAGGGCGCCGCGGAAGAGGAATTCCTCAATCAGATGAAGCCCGACGCGGTGACGCTCGGCAATCACGAATTCGACGACGGCGAGAGCGCGCTGGTGCCTTACCTCGACAAGGCGCAGTTCCCGGTCGTCAGCGCCAATGTCGTGCCCAACGACAGGTCCGGCGCCAACGGCAAGATCAAGCCGTCTTTCGTGGTCGAGGTCGGCGACCAGAAGATCGGCATTGTCGGCGCCGTCACCAACGACACGCCCGAGCTCGCCTCGCCCGGTCCCAACATCGCCATCGAGGACGACGTCAAGTCGATCACCGCCGAGGTCGAGAAACTCAAGGCGCAGGGCATCAACAAGATCATCGCCGTCACCCATATCGGCTACAACCGCGAGCGCGATGTCATCGCGAAAATCCCTGGCGTCGACGTGGTGGTCGGCGGCCACAGCCACACGCTTCTGTCGAACACCGACCCGAAGGCGGCGGGGCCCTATCCGACGATGGTCGACAACCCCGACGGCTACAAGGTGCCGGTGGTGCAGGCGGCGTCCTATTCGAAATATCTCGGCGAGTTCAAGGTCGTGTTCGACGACAATGGCGTGGTCAAGGAAGCGGGCGGCGACCCGATCTATCTCGACAAGTCGATCACGCCCGATCCGGCCGTGCTCGCCCGTATCAAGGAGCTTGGCGCGCCGATCGAGGCGCTGAAGAACAAGGAAGTCGCCGAGACCACCAAGGCCATCGACGGCAGCCGCGAGAATTGCCGGGCGCGGGAATGCGAGATGGGCAATCTTGTCTCCGACGCCGTCCTCGATCGCGTCAAGGGCCAGCGCGTCGAGATCGTCATTTCGAACGGCGGCGGCCTGCGAGCCTCGATTGACCAGGGCACCGTGACCATGGGCGAGGTGCTGACCGTGCTGCCGTTCCAGAACACGCTGGCGACGTTCAAGATCTCCGGCAAGGACCTGGTCGCCGGTCTCGAAAACGGGCTCAGCCAGATCGAGGACGGCGCCGGCCGTTTCCCGCAGGTGGCCGGGCTGAAATACGCCTTCGACAAGTCGGTGGCGCCCAATGCCGGCCGCGTCAAATCGGTCGAGGTGATGGAGAACGGCGCCTGGGCGCCGATCAATCCGGAGAAGCAGTATCTGGTCGCCACCAACAACTATGTCCGCCAGGGCGGCGACGGCTACAAGGTCTTCGCCGAGAAGGCGACGGACGCCTATGACTACGGTCCCGGGCTGGAGCAGGTGGTGGCCGACTATCTCGGCGCGCACCGGCCCTATACGCCGAAGCTCGACGGCCGCATCACCGAGGTCGGCGCGGCGGCGGCGGAACCTGCAAAACCTGCCGAGACCGCGCCCGCAGCAACCGCGCCGGCGGCCGAGCCTGCGAAGCCGGCCGAGACCGCGCCTGCCACCGCCGAAACCGCAATGCCGGCTTTGCCATCCAATTCCGGCGACATCGCCGGCACGCCGCCGACCGTTCCGGCCGAGACGACACCGGCAACGTCGGAAGCGGCAAAACCTGCCGAGACTGCTCCGGCGACTCCTGCCCCCGAGCCGGCCAAGCCGGCCGGGACCAGCCCAGAAACCAACCATGTGATCGCCACCGGCGACACTTACTGGGACCTGGCCAAGAAAAACTATGGCGACGGCACCAAATGGAAGCTGATTTCCGAGGCCAACAAGGACTACAGGCCGCGCCGCCTGCCGCTCGGCGCGACGCTGACCATCCCGCCGGCTGCCAAGTAATCTCTCGCCGGAAAATTCAGGGGCACCCGTCCGGGCAACCGGGCGGGTGTTCTGTTTTCGGGCGGGAGCGGGATAAGGTGCGGCCAGACGCGGCATTGAAAAGCAGCAGGGCGTCGCTAGTTTTACGGCGCCTGCCCGGAGACAGTCGATGACGCTTGCCAACCCCGCCGATGCGAAAGCCGCCGAGACCGCAGATCCGGCGCCGGCGGGTGCCGCGCCGGTGACAGCGGGCAAGATCGGCATCATGCTGATCAATCTCGGCACGCCTGACGGCACCGACTTCAAGCCGATGTGGCGGTATCTGAGGGAATTCCTCTCCGATCCGCGCGTCATCGAGCTTAACAAGGCGATCTGGTATCCGATCCTCTACGGGCTGGTTCTCACCACGCGGCCGAAAAAGTCCGGCGCCAACTACGCCAGAATCTGGAACCGCGAAAAAAACGAGTCGCCGCTGCGCACCTTTACGCGCGCGCAGGCCGAGAAACTCGCCGGTGCGCTCGCTGACCTGCCGGACGTCATGGTCGACTGGGCGATGCGCTACGGCAATCCCTCGACGGCAGCCGTCGCTCGCCGGCTGGTCGAGCAAGGTTGCGAGCGCATCCTCAGCTTTCCGCTCTACCCGCAATATTCGGCGACGACGACGGCGACCGCCAACGACCAGCTGTTCCGCGCGCTGATGAAGATCAGGCATGCGCCGGCGATCCGCAGCGTGCCGCCCTATTACGACGAGCCGGTCTATATCGAGGCGCTCGCGCGTTCGATCGAGAAGCATCTGGCGACGCTCGATTTCGAGCCGGAGGTGGTGATCACTTCCTACCACGGCATCCCGAAGCCCTATTCCGACAAGGGCGATCCTTATCGGGCGCATTGCCTGGAGACGACGCGGCTGCTGCGGGCAAGGCTCGGCTGGGACGAGAAGAAGCTGATTACAACTTTCCAGTCGCGCTTCGGCGCGCAGGAATGGCTGCAGCCCTACACCGACGTCACCGTCGAGAAGCTGGCGAAGGACGGCGTCAGGTCGATCGCCATCGTCAATCCGGGATTTTCGGTCGACTGCATCGAGACGCTGGACGAGATCGGCCGCGAAGCGGCCGAGACGTTCCACCATGCCGGCGGCAGGAACTTCGCCCATATTCCTTGCCTCAACGACAGCGCCGAGGGCATGGCGGTGATCGAGGCGCTGGTCCGGCGCGAACTGCGCGGCTGGGTGTGACGAGCTTCACCGACAGGTCCTGATGCCGGTGCGCAAAAGCCTCCGCTAACCAATATTCGTGATCACCTGATTGTAACGTTGCGGAAACACACTTAAGTGATTTCGTGAGGTCGCCGCCTTTTGAGGGAGAAACGAAATGGGCTTCAGCGGTTTCGATATTGCCATCATTGTTCTTGTCTTCCTGGTCATCATCCTTCTTTTCAAAGGCATCAAGACGGTGCCGCAAGGCTACAATTACACGGTGGAACGTTTCGGACGGTACACCAAGACGCTGACGCCCGGCCTGAACATCATCAACCCGATCTTCGAGCGCATCGGCGCCAAGATGAACATGATGGAACAGGTGCTTGATGTTCCGAGCCAGGAAATCATCACCCGCGACAACGCAATAGTCGGCGTCGATGGGATCGCCTTCTTCCAGATTCTCAATGCGGCGCAGGCGGCTTACCAGGTCTCCGGTCTGCAGAACGCCATTCTTAACCTCACCATGACCAACATCCGCACCGTCATGGGCTCGATGGACCTCGACGAACTGCTGTCGAACCGCGACGCCATCAACGAGCGCCTGCTGCGCGTCGTCGACGAGGCGGCGCATCCGTGGGGCATCAAGATCACCCGCGTCGAGATCAAGGACATCAACCCGCCGGCCAATCTGGTGGAATCGATGGGCCGCCAGATGATGGCCGAGCGCGACAAGCGCGCCCAGATCCTCGCCGCCGAAGGGTTGAAGCAATCGCAGATCCTCGAGGCCGAGGGCCGCAGGGAAGCCGCCTTCCGCGACGCCGAGGCGCGAGAGCGCTCGGCGGAAGCCGAGGCCAAGGCGACGCAGGTGGTGTCGGAAGCCATCGCCAAGGGCGACGTGCAGGCGATCAACTATTTCGTCGCCCAGAAATACACCGAGGCGCTGGCCAAGATCGGCTCGTCCAGCAACAACAAGATCGTGCTGATGCCGTTCGAAGCTTCATCGCTGATTGGTTCGCTCGGTGGCATCGGTGAGATCGCCCGCGAGGTCTTCAAGGGCGACGGCCCCTCGGGCGGGCAACGGCAGAGCACCCGTCCGCCGCTCGTGCGGCCGACGGACAACTGATCCAACGTGTGGGTGGGGGAGAACGTCAATGATCGACCGCATCGTTTCGGAACTCGGCCCGTGGAACTGGATGGTTCTAGGCTTCGTCCTCCTGGTGATGGAAATCGTGGCGCCTGGCGTCTTCATGCTATGGATCGGCATTGCGGCTCTCATCATCGGCGCGATCTCGCTGCTCATCGGCTATGCCGCCATCTGGCCGTGGCAGGCCGAGTTGAATGGCGCCATTTGGACGTGGCAGGTTCAGGTTCTGGCCTTTCTCGTCCTGTCCGTGATTTCGGCCTTCGTCGGCAAGAGGCTGACGGCAGCACGCGCCGGTGAGGTCGATCAGCCGCTGCTCAACCGTCGTGGCGCACAGATGGTCGGCCGCACGGCCACGCTTGCCGAGCCGATCCAGAACGGCCGCGGCCGCATCCGACTGGGGGATACGCTGTGGCGCGTCTCCGGCCCGGATCTTCCGGCGGGTGCGCAAGTGCGCGTTACCGGCGCAGCAGACACCGACCTGGAGTTGACCGTCGAAGCTATCTGAACCTAGGCGGCGCCGATGCGCAGCAGATCGTGCAGATGCACAAGGCCGACCGGCCGTCCGCCTTCGACCACCATCAGGCTGGTGATGGCGGACGTATTGATCGTCTGCAATGCCGTCGCCACCAGCGTGTCGGGGGCCGCCGTCTTCGGCTTCTTCGTCATCACCTGATCGACGTTCATCGACAGAAGATCGCTGCCGATATGGCGGCGGATGTCGCCGTCGGTGATGATGCCGATCAGCGCGCCATCGGCGCCGGTGATCGCCACGCAGCCGAAGCCTTTGCGCGACAGTTCGGCGATCGCCTCGCGCATGCCGGTGCCCGACGGCACCAGCGGCAGCCGCTCGCCGACATGCATGATCTCGCGCAGCTGCGTCAGGTTGGCGCCGAGCTGGCCGCCGGGATGGAAGGTGCGGAAATGATCGGGCGTGAAGCCGCGCGCCTCGAGCAAAGCGATCGCCAGCGCATCGCCCATGACCAGTTGCAGCAGCGCCGATGTCGTCGGCGCCAGCCCGTGCGGACAGGCCTCCGGCGCCGGCGGCAGGAGCAGCACCACGTCGGCGGCACGCGCCAGCGCCGAACTCCCGCCGGAGGTGATGGCGATCAGCGGGATCGAAAAGCGCCTGGAATAGGCGACGATGCCCATCAGTTCCTTGCTCTCGCCCGACCATGACATGGCGATGATAGCGTCGTCCTTGGCGATCATGCCGAGATCGCCATGATTGGCCTCGGCCGGATGGACGAAGAAGGCAGGTGTGCCGGTCGAGGCGAGCGTGGCCGCGATCTTTGAGCCGATATGGCCGCTCTTGCCGACACCGGTGACGATGACACGTCCCTCGATCCGCGAGATGAGATCGATGGCTGCCGCGAACGGCTCGGCCAGACCGTTGTCGAGCGCTGCGGCAAGCGCAGCGATACCGGCCTGCTCCGTCGCCACCGTTCTCAGCGCCGATTCGATCGCGGCCTGCCTGTCCGGCGGCTTTCTTCCTGGGGACCCCGCATGCATGGCAGATGCCATTAGCGCCATGTCGCCCGCCTGTCCAACGGAATTCCCGTTTCGCGTGCGCCGGGGGCAGCGGAATCGGCCCGCCTCAACCCTCCGTTAACCATCCGCCTTTACGGTTCGGTAAGTATGGCGCAACCGCGCCGCGCAAGCAGTGGTGACGATGTCCGGGGCCCAGCCTGAAACGATAAGAGGTCGAAAGGGCATAGCCGTCAGCACGCTGCTGGTGGCTGCGAGCGTTCTTGCCTTGCTGCGCCCGGCGCCGGCCTTCGCGCAGGAAACCGAGCTGCGCGGCGAGGTCTCGGAATCGGCGATCCTGGCCGACCAGCAGCGCAAGGCGAGGCAATTGCGCGCGCAAGGATCGCTGGATCAGGCTGCTCCGGCGGCCCAGACGGCCGAGGACCAGACACAAGCCAACCCCTATGAGCCGGCGAGCCTGGGTGCGGTGCCTGGCGACGACCAGACAGCGGGCGCGACTGGGAGCATCTTCGACCAGCCGCAAGCGACCGACGACCCGTTCGCCGACGATCAGACCGCGGCCAAACCGCGCCGGCCTTCGACCGCCAGGCAGCGCGCGGCTGACGCCAACGCAAAAAAAGACGTCAAGGCGGCCGACAAGAAAAAGGTCAAAAAGAAGCCCGGAGAGACCACCGGCAGCACGACCAGGACCGCCGTCGCCGGCGACCAGGCCGATACCGCGGCCACCGACCAGGACGGTCCCAACCGCCGCGCCCTTACCATCGACAGCATCGACAGGCAGAAGCTCGATCCCGGCGCCGAGCGTACCGGGTCGATCGAAGGCCAGAAAGTCAAACCCGAGGACGATCCCTTTGCCGCCACCGGCATCAAGGTCGGCACCTTCGTCTTCCGGCCGACACTGGAGCAGGGCTTCACCGCGACGTCCAATGCCGATGCCAGCAGCGGCGGCAGGCCGGCGGTGTTGTCCGAGACGGCGCTGCGTTTCTCCGCCACCTCGGACTGGCGCGAGAATTCGGCGCTGATCAACGGCTACGGCATATTCCGCAACACGCTCTCGGGCCAGAAGATCAACGATGCGCAGGGCCGGATCGAGGGCCAGCTCAATGTCGACCTCGACCATGAGCTGCGCGCCATCGCCAAGCTCGGCTATGAAGCGGTGCCGGAATCGGCGTCCTCGCCGGATGCGATTGCCGGCGTCACCTCGCAGCCGCTGCGCCAGACCGTGGACGGCAGCCTTGGCGTCGAGAAGGACGTCGGCAAGATGCGCTACACGCTGACCGGCGCGGTCACGCACGACTTTTACGGCGACGCCAAGCTCTCGGATGGCACCGTCCTGTCGCAGAAAGATCGCGACTCCACGCTCTATTCCGCCACCTTGCGCACCGGCTACCAGGTCTCACCGGCGATCACCCCGTTCGCCGAGGTGGAAGCCGGCCGGCGGGTCTATGATCTGCGCCTCGACAGCAACGGTTTCGAGCGCTCCTCGACGCGGCTCGGCGCGCGCGCCGGCCTCGAGCTCGACATGGACGACAAGCTGTCCGGCGAGTTCTCCGTCGGATGGCTGCGCGAAGCCATCGACGACGACCGCCTGCCGGCCAATGCCGGCCCATACGTCAATGCCGATCTCAAATGGTCGCCCGAGCGCGGCACCATCATCGGTCTCACCGGAAGGACCACGATCGAGAGCACGACCGCTGCCAACGAGAGCGGCGACGTCCTCTACTCGGGCCGGCTCACCGGAGAGCGCCAGGTCCGCGCCAATCTGACGGCGAATTCGTCGCTTGGCCTCGATTGGCGGAACTATACCGGCTCGGACGACCACGATCTGATCTTGAGCGCCGAGGCCGGGCTGACCTGGTGGCTGAACCGTTACGCCGGCCTCACCACGCGGGTGAGGACGGAGAAGCTCACCAGCAACCTGCCCGGCCGCGACTATGTCGCCAACAGCGTCTATCTCGGCCTGAAGGTGCAGCGCTGACGGGGCCGCCGAAGCGGTCCCGGCATCACCTGAACATCGGCAATTACTCTAAAAGGCGGCGCCGCGGCGTTCGGTCGGCTGCACCTCATCCAGTAGCGTGCGGATGACCCCGGCCATGCTCGCGTTCATATCGTTGCGCCAGAGCGCGAAGGCGACATTGGCCTCGACGAAGCCTTCCGGCGAGCCGCAGTCGAAGGTGCGGCCTTTGTAATGATAGCCGTAGAAGGACTGCTGCCTCTCGAGCTTCAGCATCGCATCCGTCAGCTGGATCTCGTTGCCTGCGCCCCGCTCCTGGCTTTCGAGGATGCCGAAAATCTCCGGCTGCAGGATGTAGCGCCCGTTGATGAAGAGATTGGAGGGCGCCGTGCCCGGCTTCGGCTTCTCCACCATTTCGGTGATGCGGAACCCGTGATGGGTATCCTCGCCGCGGCCGACGATGCCGTATTTGTGCGCTTCGGCCGGGTCGCATTCCTGCACGGCGATGATGTTGTTGCCGGTCTCGGCATAGAGTTCGACCATGTCCTTCATGCAGCTTTTCTCCGACTGCATGATCATGTCGGGCAACAGCAGCGCGAACGGCTCGTCGCCGACAAGCTCGCGCGCGCACCAGACGGCATGGCCAAGCCCCATCGGCACCTGCTGGCGCGTGAAGCTGGTCTGGCCCGGCGCCGGCTGCAGCCGCTGCAGGCGGGCGAGCTGATCGTCCTTGCCGCGCTGGGCCAGCGTGTCGTAGAGCTCGAACTGGACGTCGAAGTGATCCTCGATGACCGCCTTGTTGCGACCGGTGACGAAGATGAAATGCTCGATGCCGGCATCGCGCGCCTCATCGACAACATATTGGATGACCGGCCGGTCGACGACGGTCAGCATCTCCTTCGGAATGGCCTTGGTGGCTGGAAGAAACCGTGTGCCGAGGCCGGCGACCGGGAAAACTGCCTTGCGAACTCGCTTCATGCTCCACCCATCCTTTTTTGAACCCATTATCCGCTCGGCGCTCCGCTCCGCAATCCCCTCCGACATTTTCACGACGGGAATCATTTTCACGCCGGAATGTTGAACTACAGAACGGCCGAGTTGACCGGCGAATGGCCGCGACCGCACTTTTCGTTCCTAGCGGCCCCTATGGTAAACTAAATACTAACCCGGTTCGGCGTTGAATGATCCTTCCTGATTTGACGAAGGAGGAAAAGATGTCCGTTCGCAGTACCGCAAGGCGCCTGACGGCACTGGTGACGGCGGCCGGCCTGACGCTTGCCTTGCTGATGCCCGCCGGACCCGCTTTCGCCGATGCCGGGTTCCGCCAGTGGGTCGCAGGCTTCCGCGCGACCGCGGTCGCAGGCGGCGTTTCCGGCGCTGTCTATGACCAGGCCATGAGGGGCATCGAGCCCGACCCGGTCGTGCTGGAAAAGGCCCGCACCCAACCGGAATTCACCGCCCCCGCCTGGGATTATTTCGACAACCGCGTGCATGACCAGTCGGTGGCCAATGGACAGGCGATGGCGCGCAAATGGAAGCCGTGGCTGGATCGCATCGAGGCGCGGTTCGGCGTCGACCGCAATGTCCTTCTCGCCATCTGGTCGATGGAATCGAACTATGGCGAGATCCTCAAGCGCGACGACATCATGCGCAATGTCGTCCGTTCGCTGGCAACCCTTGCCTATGGCGATCCGAAGCGCTCGAAATATGCCCGTACGCAGCTGATCGCCGCGCTGAAGATCCTGCAGACCGGCGACATCGACGAAAGCCATCTCATGGGTTCCTGGGCCGGCGCGATGGGCCAGACGCAGTTCATCCCGACCAGCTATCAGCGCTATGCCGTCGACATGGACGGCAACGGCCGGCGCGATATCTGGAATTCGGTCCCCGACGCATTGGCGACCGCCGCCAACCTTTTGAGGAAGAACGGCTGGCAGGCCGGCAAGACCTGGGGCTACGAGGTGACCCTGCCGGCCGGCAAGCTGCCCGGCGGATCGAAGACGCTGGCGCAATGGCGGGCGCTCGGTGTCGCCAGGGCCAATGGCAAGCCGTTCAGGAACCTGACCGATAAGGCGACGTTGAAGGTGCCGGACGGCAGGGGCGGACCGGCATTCCTGATGATCAGGAATTTTTCGGTCATCAAGGCCTACAACAACGCCGACAAATATGCTTTGGCCGTCGGCCTTCTCGCCGACGAGATCGCCGGCGGCAGCGGTCTTGTGCAGGACTGGCAGCGGCCTTTCACCAAGCTCACCTTCGAGGAACGCCAGGAATTGCAGAAGCGGCTTTCCGAGCACGGCTATTATGACGGCAAGTTCGACGGCAAGATCGGCGACGGATCGAAGGCCGCCATCATGGCTTATCAGGCCAAGGTCGGCTTGACCCAGGATGGCTATCCGAGCCTGGAAGTGCTGAAATGGCTCCGGAAGCAATAGAGCCGTCCATGGCGTGAGGCATCCTTTCAAAGACGGAAAGGATGCTGTAGCGCTTCGGCTTGCGCATGATTTTCCGCATTTTGCTGGTCATGCGCCAAGGAATGGAGAGGTGATTGGTTACGGTTGCGCGTATCTGGCTGATCGTTCGCCACCTGCCGATCTTCGTCCTGGCTGTCGCCGTGCTCGCCGTCGCCGGCTCCAGTGCCTTCCATTCGCCGGCTTTCGCGCAGGAAGAGGAAAGCCGCGGCTGGTCGCTGCGCGACCTCTTGTTCCCGCGCCGCAGCGAGCGCATCGAGCCGCCGGTCGAAATCCAGAAGGCCAGGCCGAAACCAAAGAAGAAACCCAAGCCGCGCCCGCCGGCCGAACCGGAAACGCCGATCGTCGAGAAGACGCCGGACGCCCGCGTCGTACTGGTGGTCGGCGATTTCCTGGCGGGCGGGCTGGCCGAGGGTCTCGACGACGCCTTCGCCGACAATCCGGCCGTCAGGATCGTCGTGCGCAGCAACGGCTCGTCCGGCTTCGTGCGCGACGATTTCTACAACTGGCCGGTCGAGATCAAGTCGCTGATCGAGACGGAGAAACCGTCCGTCGTGGTGGTCATGCTCGGCTCCAACGACCGTCAGCAGATGCGCGTCGGCGACGTGCGCGAGCAGCCGCGCTCCGAGACCTGGACCAAGGAATATGAGCGCCGCGCCGATGCGCTGGGCAAGGCCATTCAAGACACCAAGGTGCCGTTCCTGTGGGTCGGCATGCCGGCGTTCCGGGTGGCGAAGATGACCTCGGACATGCTGGCCTTCAACGACATCTATCATTCGGCCGCACAGAGCCATGGCGGCGAGTTCGTCGATGTCTGGGACGGCTTCGTCGACGAGAACGGCGCCTTCGTCACCTCCGGTCCCGACATCAACGGCCAGCCGGTGCGCCTGCGCTCGGACGACGGCATCAACGTCACCAAGGCCGGCAAGCGCAAGCTGGCCTTCTATACGGAAAAGCCGCTGGCGAAGATCCTAGGACTGGCGGCCCCGGGCAGCGTCACCACGGTTTCCGCGCCGGCCGGCGCCCCGGTCGAGGCGTCGAAGCCTGCCGCGGCGCCTGTCATCGTCGACCGCACGCCGCCAATGCTGCTCAGCGACCCCGCGCTCGACGGCGGCACGGAACTGCTGGGCGCCGCGCCGCCCGTCAAGGCCGATCCGAACCTGCCGGGTGAAAAGCTGACCGTAGAAGGCAAGGCGCCGGCCGCCTCGCCCGGCCGCGCCGACGATTTCTCCTGGCCGCCGAAACCGGCAGCCGCGGCCGGCGCCGAGCCGGATACGACGACAGCCATCAGCCGCTAGAACAACCTCAGGAAAGGTGCATAGCGGTTTCCGTTCGGAATTGCGGCATGCAGGCGTTCCGGACCGGGTGGAACAATGGCATTGTCCGCCAAGGGCAAATTCCATGGCTGCGGCCCTGACTTGGGGACAAGATGTCAGCGACCGTTTACGCGTTGATTGGGTTCACAGCTTGGGCGCTTTGCCTGCTTATTTTCATGGAAGTCGTGCGGACCTATCTGGTTGTGACGGGCCGGATCCCCGCAAATGGTTTCAGCCCCGACAACGCCGGCTTGTCGCCCTTTATGCAGCGACTTGCACGGGCTCATGCGAATTGCATCGAGGGCCTGCCCATATTCGGAAGTCTTATGGCTTTGGCGATCATGACCTCACGCGTTTCGATCACCGATCCTCTTGCGTACTGGTTCCTCGCGGCCCGTATTGCGCAGTCGGTTGTTCATTTGACGTCGACAAGCGCAACCGCTGTTAAGGTTCGATTCTCGGCGTTTGCGGTCCAGATGGCCATCGGCGCCTATTGGGCGGCAGCGCTACTGGTGAGCTAGAACTATCGAAGCTCCTGGCCCGAGCATTTGCGGCCAGCGGAGTCATCTTGCCTTGCGGAACGCATCGACCCTCTTCAACGTGGCAGCACTGTCGACCCCATCAGCGCCTCGTCGATCGAGCGCGCCGCCTGGCGGCCTTCGCGGATCGCCCACACCACCAGCGACTGGCCGCGGCGCACGTCGCCGGCCACGTAGAGCTTGTCGATGCTGGTCTTGTAGTCGCGGTCGTTGGCCTCGACGTTTCGCGAGCGGCGGCTGTCCGTGACCACCTTTATCTCGCCGTCGAGCTCCTTCATCACGCTGTCGCTCGCGGGACCGGCAAAGCCGATGGCGATGAAGGCGAGATCGGCGCGGATGACGAATTCGCTGCCGGCGATCGGCTTGCGCTTCTCGTCGACCTCGCAGCAGCGGACGCCGGTCAGCTGGCCGTCCTCGCCGATGAACTCGAGCGTCGCCACCTGGAATTCGCGCTCCGCACCCTCGGCCTGCGAGGACGACGTGCGCATCTTAGTCGCCCAGTAGGGCCAGACCGCGAGCTTGTCTTCCTTCTCCGGCGGCTGCGGGCGGATGTCGAGCTGCGTCACGCGCACCGCGCCCTGCCGGAAAGCGGTGCCGATGCAGTCGGATGCCGTGTCGCCGCCGCCGACCACCACGACATGCTGACCGCTGGCGATGATCGGGTGCGAGGGCCAGGCCACCGACTGGATCGGCTCGCCGCCGACGCGGCGGTTCTGCTGCACCAGATAGGGCATGGCGTCATAGACGCCGCCAAGTTCGTCGCCCGGAATGTTGGCCGGGCGCGGCGTTTCCGAACCGCCGCAATAGAGCACGGCGTCATGGTCGGCGAGAAGTTCGGCAACAGACTTGTCGACGCCGACATTGACGCCGCAATGGAAGCTCACGCCTTCGCCCTGCATCTGCTCGATGCGGCGGTCGATGTAGTGCTTCTCGATCTTGAAGTCCGGAATGCCGTAGCGCATCAGTCCGCCCGGCCGGCTCTCGCGCTCATAGACATGCACGTCATGGCCGGCGCGGCCGAGCTGCTGCGCCGCCGCCATGCCGGCCGGCCCGGAGCCGATGATGGCGACACGCTTGCCGGTCTTCTTCTCCGGCGGATAGGGCCGGATGTGGCCGGTCTCATAAGCCTTGTCGGCGATCGCCTGCTCGATCGTCTTGATGGCGACCGGAATGTCCTCGAGATTCAGCGTGCAGGCTTCCTCGCACGGCGCCGGGCAGATGCGGCCGGTGAACTCCGGGAAATTGTTGGTCGAATGCAGGTTGCGGATCGCATTGTCCCAGTCGCCATTGTAGACGAGATCGTTCCAGTCCGGGATCTGGTTGTGGATCGGGCAGCCGGTCGGTCCATGGCAGTACGGGATGCCGCAATCCATGCAGCGCGCGGCCTGTTTCTCGACCTCCTTGTCCGACATCGGCAGCGTGAATTCGCGGAAATGCCGGATGCGATCCGAGGCAGGCTGGTACTTGTGCACCTGCCGGTCGATTTCGAGAAAGCCTGTTACCTTGCCCATAGTCCAGTCCCTGCTGTCCGAAGGCACGCACGAAAGCCTAGCTTGTCGGCGCACCCGTTAACCTCATAAGGCCGCCATGGCAACCTTGGTTCCTAAAGCAATTCCAGGAAAAGTGCGTAGCGGTTTTCCGTCCGGAATTGCGTAAAAACAAATAGTTAGAGCGGTTTGGCGGTTCTAGCCAAACCGCTCTAGGTCAGGATTGTTGGTGAGGATGGCGGCCGGGGCATTGTCTCCCCGGCCATGCCCGAAGCCTATTCCGCCGCCACGCTCATGCGCATGCGTTCCATCTCGATCAGCGCGCGGCGATACTCGACCGGCATGATTTTCCGGAATTTCGGCCGGAAGCTCTGCCAGTTGTCGAGGATTTCGCGGCCGCGCAGTGAGCCCGTGTAATGGACGTGGTTCGAGATCAGCTGATAGAGCCGCTCCTCATCGTGGCTGGTCATGTCGCCGGAGACGTCGACGCGTCCCTTGTGGTCGAGGTCGCCGCCATGATGGAGCAGCTTCTCCATCAGGTCGTCCTCTTCCGGAACCGGCTCCAGCTCGACCATCGCCATGTTGCAGCGCTCGGCGAAATCGCCCTTCTCGTCGAGTACATAGGCGACGCCGCCCGACATGCCGGCGGCGAAGTTGCGCCCCGTTTTGCCGATGACGACGACGATGCCGCCGGTCATGTATTCGCAGCCATGGTCGCCGACGCCTTCGACGACGGTGACGACGCCGGAATTGCGCACCGCGAAGCGCTCGCCGGCGACGCCGGCGAAATAAGCCTCTCCCTCGGTGGCGCCATAGAGCACAGTATTGCCGACGATGATCGATTCAGCAGCTGTGATCTTGGCCTCTTCCGGGGGACGGATGACGATGCGGCCGCCCGACAGGCCCTTGCCGACATAGTCGTTGCCGGCGCCGACGAGATCGAAGGAGACGCCGCGCGCCAGAAACGCGCCGAACGACTGCCCGGCTGTGCCGGTGAGCTTGACGGTGATCGTGTCCTCGCGCAGGCCCTTGTGCTTGAAGCGCTTGGCGACTTCGCCCGACAGCATCGCGCCGGCGGAGCGGTCGACATTGCGGATCGGCAGCTCGATGGTGACCGGCTGCTTGGCCTCCAGCGCCGGCTTCGCCAGCTCGATCAGCTTGCGGTCGAGCACGTCGTCGATCGGATGCTTCTGCCGCTCGGTCCAGTGCAGCGCCTCATGCGGCGCATCGGGCTTGAAGAACATCTTCGAGAAGTCGAGCCCGCGCGCCTTCCAATGCTGGATCACGTCGCGCTTCTCCAGAAGGTCGGTGTCGCCGATGATCTGGTCGAGATGGGTGAAGCCCATTTCGGCGAGCAGCGCGCGCACCTCTTCCGCCACGTAGAAGAAGAAGTTGATGACGTGTTCCGGCGTGCCCTTGAAGCGCTTGCGCAGCACCGGGTCCTGCGTCGCCACGCCGACCGGGCAAGTGTTCAGGTGGCACTTGCGCATCATGATGCAGCCGGCCGCGATCAGCGGCGCGGTCGAGAAGCCGAACTCGTCGGCGCCGAGCAGCGCTCCGATGATGACGTCGCGCCCGGTGCGCAACCCGCCGTCGACCTGCAGCGCGACGCGGGAGCGCAGGCCGTTGAGCACCAGCGTCTGGTGCGTTTCGGCAAGACCCATTTCCCATGGGCTGCCGGCATGCTTGAGCGAGGTCAGCGGCGAGGCGCCGGTGCCGCCGTCATAGCCCGAGATGGTGATGTGGTCGGCGCGCGCCTTGGCGACGCCCGCCGCAACCGTGCCGACGCCGACCTCCGACACCAGCTTGACCGAAACATCGGCCGCCGGGTTGACGTTCTTCAGGTCGTAGATCAGCTGCGCCAGATCCTCGATCGAATAGATGTCGTGATGCGGCGGCGGCGAGATCAGGCCGACGCCGGGCGTCGAATGCCTGACCTTGGCGATGGTCGCGTCGACCTTGTGTCCAGGCAACTGGCCGCCCTCGCCGGGCTTGGCGCCTTGCGCCACCTTGATCTGCATGACGTCTGAATTGACGAGATATTCCGCCGTGACGCCGAACCGACCGGAAGCGACCTGCTTGATCGCCGAACGTTCGGGATTCTTGCCGCCGCCGGGCAGCGGCAGATAGCGGTCGGCCTCTTCGCCGCCCTCGCCGGTGTTCGACTTGCCGCCGATGGTGTTCATGGCGCGCGCCAGCGTGGTGTGCGCTTCCCTGGAGATCGAGCCGAAGGACATCGCCCCGGTCGAGAAGCGCTTGACGATCTCGGCTGCCGGCATGACGTCGTCGAGCGCGACCGTCTTGCGGCCGGTTTCCTCGGCCAGCTTGATCTTGAACAGGCCGCGGATGGTCTGCGCCCGCGCGGTCGCGCTGTCGATCTGCGCCGAATAGTCCTTGAATGTGTCCCAGGAGCCCTGGCGCACGGCATGTTGCAATGTGGCGACCGCGTCCGGCGACCACATATGCGCCTCGCCGCGCATGCGGAACATGTATTCGCCGCCGACCTCGAGGCTGTTGCGCAGCACCGGGTCGTTGCCGAAGGCGTCGGTATGGCGGCTGAGCGTCTCGGTCGCGATCTCGTCCAGCCCGACGCCCTCGATCAGCGTCGCGGTGCCGGTGAAATACTTCTGCACGAAATCCGACTTCAGGCCGATAGCGTCGAATATCTGCGCGCCGCAATAGGACTGATAGGTCGAGATGCCCATCTTGGACATCACCTTGAGGATGCCCTTGCCGATCGACTTGATGTAGCGGGAGACGACCTCGTATTCGTCGACCTCTTCCGGCAATTCGCCGCGCCTGTGCATGTCGAGCAGCGTGTCGAAGGCGAGATAGGGATTGATCGCCTCGGCGCCGTAGCCGGCCAGGCAGCAGAAGTGATGCACCTCGCGCGGCTCGCCGGATTCCACGACCAGCCCGACCGCCGTGCGCAGCCCCTTGCGGATCAGGTGGTGATGCACCGCCGCCGTGGCGAGCAGCACCGGGATGGCGATCCGGTCCGGTCCGATCTGGCGGTCGGAAAGGATGATGATGTTGTAGCCGCCGGCGACCGCCGCCTCGGCCCGCTCGCAGAGCCGGTCGATGGCGCCCTGCAGGCCCGCCGCGCCCTCGTTCGAGGCGTAGGTGATGTCGATCGTCTTGGTGTCGAAACGGTCCTCGGTGTGACCAATGGAGCGGATCTTCTCGAGATCGCCGTTGGTCAGGATAGGCTGGCGCACTTCCAGCCGCTTGCGGCGCGACGTGCCGACAAGGTCGAAGATGTTCGGCCGCGGCCCGATGAAGGACACCAGGCTCATCACCAGCTCCTCGCGGATCGGGTCGATCGGCGGGTTGGTGACCTGGGCGAAGTTCTGCTTGAAATAGGTATAGAGCAGCTTCGACTTGTCCGACATCGCCGAGATCGGCGTGTCGGTGCCCATCGAGCCGACCGCTTCCTGGCCCGTGGTCGCCATCGGCCCCATCAGAAGCTTGGTGTCTTCCTGCGTGTAGCCGAAGGCCTGCTGGCGATCGAGCAGGCTGACGTCCTTGCGCAGCGCGCGCGGCTCGACCGGCTTCAGGTCTTCGAGGATGAGCTGCGTGTTGGCAAGCCAGGTCTTGTACGGGTGCCTGGTGGCGATCTCCGACTTGATCTCCTCGTCGGAGATGATGCGGCCCTTGGCAAGATCGATCAGAAGCATGCGGCCGGGCTGCAGCCGCCACTTCTGCACGATCTTTTCCTCCGGCACCGGCAGCACGCCGGCTTCCGAAGCCATGATGACGCGGTCGTCGTCGGTGACGATGTAGCGCGCCGGGCGCAGGCCGTTGCGGTCGAGCGTCGCGCCGATCTGGCGTCCGTCGGTGAAGGCGACCGCCGCCGGCCCGTCCCACGGCTCCATCAGCGCGGCATGGTACTCGTAGAAGGCCTTGCGGTCAGCGTCCATGAGCTTGTTGCCGGCCCAGGCTTCCGGGATCAGCATCATCATGGCGTGGCTCAGGCTGTAGCCGCCCTGGAACAGGAATTCGAGCGCATTGTCGAAGCACGCCGTGTCGGATTGACCCTCATAGGAGATCGGCCAGAGCTTCGAGATGTTGTTGCCGAACAGCTCGGAATCGACCGAGGCCTGGCGCGCCGCCATCCAGTTGTTGTTGCCGCGCACCGTGTTGATCTCGCCATTATGCGCGACCATGCGGTAGGGATGCGCCAGCTTCCACGACGGGAAGGTGTTGGTCGAGAAGCGCTGGTGGACGAGGATCAGCGCGGTCTCGAAGCGCGGGTCGGTGAGGTCCTTGTAGTAGGCGCCGACCTGATAGGCCAGGAACATGCCCTTGTAGACGATGGTCCGCGCCGACAGCGACACGCAATAGGCGCCGATGTCCTTGTTGTCGTTCTCGGCATAGATGCGGCCCGAGATCACCTTGCGCAGCAGATAGAGCCTGGCCTCGTATTCCTCGTCGTCCGGAATGTCGGCCGTGCGGCCGATGAACACCTGCCGGTGGAACGGCTCCGATGCGACGATGTCCGGCGCCTTCGACAACGACGAATTGTCGACCGGCACGTCGCGGAAGCCGATGAGCGGCAGACCCTCGGATTGTGCCGATTCGGCGATGATGTCCTCGATATGGGCACGCAGTGCTGCGTCCTGCGGCATGAACCAGTGGCCGACACCGTACTGGCCGGCAGGCGGCAGTTCGACGCCCTTGGCCGCCATCTCCTCGCGGAAGAACCGGTCCGGAATCTGCACCAGCACGCCGGCGCCGTCGCCGACCAGCGGATCGGCGCCGACGGCGCCGCGATGGGTGAGGTTCTCCAGCATCGCCAGACCGTCTTCGACGACCTGGTGCGACTTCACGCCCTTCATGTTGGCGATGAAGCCGACGCCGCAGGCGTCATGCTCGTTGCGCGGATCGTAGAGCCCTTGCGCGGTCAAGCCAGTGGTCGGGCCGGTGGCGGCGCGAGTCGGATTTTTGACGGCTGCCGCTTTCGTCTGCGCGGCCTGGCCGTTGATCGCAGATGGCGTCAGTTCCGTCATCGTCCTATCCTCCGTTCCGCACCCTTGGCGGTGATTTCCCTTAGGGCGCTGGTTTGCCTTGGGAAGCACAACGCTTCCCTTTCATCCTTGCTGCACGTCTCGCGAAATCCTTGCCGAACCATGCGGCCATACGCCCGGTTCGCATCCGGTATCGTACAGGCCAGAGCGGAGCCGTCTACCCGCCGCTCGCGACAATGGCCGGATTGGCAGCGATGATACGCCAGTCCAGCCTGTTTTGTGCGACAAAATAAGACAGCACTACTGTCCTAAATTTTTTATGACAGAATTCAGGAGCCCGCACAAGACCGATTCACAAAAATCTTGGCCACGCCGCGACACAAAATTTCGTGAGGCGCTTGCGAAACGTAAGCATCAGTCTCGGCCCCTTTGCGTTGGCTGGCTTCACCGCTTTGCCGGCGTTTGGCCCTTGCGCTCGGCTGGCCAAAGCGTTCAAGTCGCGCCCGTTTCCTCAAAGCAGCTGCGAGCCTTTCGATGTTCTTTGCATCCGACAACTGGGCGGGCGTCCATCCCGACATTTCGGCCAACCTGTCCCGGCACGCGGCCGGCATCGCAACCGCCTATGGCGACGGCGACCTGGACCGGGCCGTCTACCGCCGCTTCAGCGAGATCTTCGAGCGGGACGTTCAAGTGTTCTTCGTCGCGACCGGCACGGCGGCGAATGCACTCTCGATGGCGGCGTTGAACCGCATCGGCGGTATCGTTCTTTGCCATTCCGAAGCGCATATGAATGTCGATGAATTCGGCGCGGCGGGTTTCTATACCGGCGGCGCGCGCATGGCGCCGGTCCAAGGCCCCTTGGGACGCATCAACCCGCAGGCTCTGGACAGGGCCATCAAACGCTATTCGCAAGACCTTGCGCCGGCCGGCCAGCCTATGGCGGTGACGATCACCCAGGCGACGGAAGTGGGCACCGTCTACACTGTCGGCGACGTCAAGGCGATTGCCGAGGTCAGCCGCCGCCATAGACTGCCGCTGCATATGGACGGCGCGCGCTTCGCAAATGCGATCGCGGCGACCGGCGTGACTCCTGCTGAAATGACCTGGAAAAGCGGCGTCGATCTCATCTCCTTCGGCGCCACCAAAAACGGCTGCTGGATGGCCGACGCGGTGGTGATCTTCAACCCGGAAGTCGGCCGGGATCTGCGCCTGCTTCGCCAGCGTGCAGGGCAGACCTTTTCCAAGGCGCGCTTCATCTCGGCCCAGTTCGAGGCCTATCTCAACGACGAGCTGTGGCTGAGGATGGCGCACCACGCCAATGCGATGGCGGCACATCTGGCCGAGACCATCGAGGACGCGCCGGCGGGCAGGCTCGCCTGGCTGCCGCAGGCCAACGAAGTGTTCGCGATCCTCGACCGCGGCACTGCCGAAAAGCTGCAGGCCGCCGGCGCCAAATTCTATGAATGGGGCGTGCCGCAGGGTTTTGACGGCCATCACGGCGACAATGAAGCGATCTACCGCTTCGTCGCCAGCTTCGCGACGACGGCGGAAGAGATCGACCGCCTCGCTCAACTGCTCTCCGAATGATCAGGCCAGGAAAGGCCGCACCAGCAGCTCGAAGCCAAGCAGGATCAGGAAGATCAGGAACCAGCGGCGGAATGCCGCCGGGCTGATCCGCTGTCTGAGAACCTGCCCGAGCCACATGCCGAGCAAGGCCGGCAGCACGGCCAGCGAGGACATCGCCAGATGTCCGACCTCGAAGGCGCCATGCGAGGCCAGGCCCAGCGCCAGCGCGATGGTGGACACCGTGAAGGAAAGGCCGAGCGCCTGGATGAGGTCATCGCGGCCCAACCCGAGCGCCTGGATGTAGGGCACGGCCGGCACGACGAAGACTCCGGTGCCGCCGGTCACAAGGCCGGTCAGAAAGCCTACAAACGGTGAGAACCAGCGCTCGGTCTTCGCCGGGACGGCAGGCTGCCGCGCCAGCAACGTATAGGCGGCATAGAGAACCAGGGCGGCGCCGAGGCCTGCGGTCGTCCACGTTATATTGTCGCTGGCGAGCAGCCGCGAGCCGGCGACGGTGCCGACCACGATACCCGCCATCATCAGCCAGAGCCGTCGCAGGATCGATGCAAAGCCCGGGCCGGCGAACAGCTGCCAGACATTGGTGACGAAGGACGGCACGATGAGCAGCGACGCGGCGGTGACAGGCGGCATGACGGTGCCCAGCAATCCCATCGCCAGCGTCGGCAGCCCCATGCCGGTGACGCCCTTGACGATCCCCGCCAACAGGAAGGTGACGGCGATGGTTGAGGTGAGCAGCAGGGAGAAATCGGTCATTGCCCTTCATGGGAGGACAATGCGGGCTTCAAAAGAGCCAGAAGGGATCCGTTGCCCATGGCACAAAAAAGCGGCGCCTTTCGACGCCGCTTTCGTCTCGGGAGGGAGACGTGTCTTGCATGTGGAGCGCGCGGGTTACGCGGCGGCCTTGGCCTCGATCTGCTTGGCCTTGTCCGAAGACGAGGTGATCGCGATCTTGCGCGGCTTCAACTCCTCGGGAATGTTGCGCTTGAGGTCGACGAAGAGCAGGCCGTTCTTCAGCGTGGCGCCCTCGACCTCGACGTGATCGGCGAGTTGGAAGCGGCGCTCAAAGGCGCGCGAGGCAATGCCGCGATAGAGCAGCTCGGAACCTTCGCCGTTGTTCTCTTCCTTGCGCTCGCCCTTGACGGTCAGCACATTGCGGTGCGCCTCGATCGAGATCTCGTCTTCCGAGAAGCCGGCAACGGCCATCGAGATGCGATAGGCGTTCTCGCCGGTGCGCTCGATGTTGTAGGGCGGATAGGTCTGCACGCTCTCGGGCTGGCCGAGCGTATCGAGCATGGTAAACAGCCGGTCGAAGCCGACGGTCGAACGATAAAGCGGGGAAAAATCAACGTGACGCATGGTGTGTTCTCCTGTTGAGCAACATGGTTTGCGTGTGACCCGGTGCGAAACCCTCGAAAGGCGTCCCGGATAGGCCAGCGGCCCCGACATCGGCGGCCGCAATCTCCATTTGGGAAGCGCAAAAGCCCATTTCAAGAACTTTGCGCGATCAACTTCCCTTCGATCTTTGCGCCGATGAACGCCAGATGAACCGCGGCTTCGGCATCCGTTCAGCCACGCGGCGCTAAGCTACTGCCGACAATGCGGACATGCGGCGCCTCGATCGGGGCGCCGCGACGAGGCCGAACCGGGTGCAACGTCCCTTCCTCCCGGATCGACAGAGGCCGGAAGCGCACCGCAGGCGTTTCCGGCCTTCCCCGTTCGGCCCAGCAACGCCTTTGCTTTTGGCGCATGGCCGTCTATCACCATGGCAACGCCTGGCCCGTTCGGGCAATGAACAATCAACGAAGCGCCGAATGACGGACCTTTTCCACCAGACCGAGGGCAATCCGCAGCCCGAAAATGCCGCCGGCGGCTTTTTCACCACCCACGACGGCAAGAATATCCGCTATGGCGTCTTCGGCGCGGTCGCCCGCCCGCTGCAGGGCACGGTGGTGCTGCTGACCGGCCGCAACGAGTGCATCGAGAAATATTTCGAGACCATCCGCAACCTCGCCGACCGGGGCTTCAGCGTCGCAGTCCTCGACTGGCGCGGCCAGGGCGGTTCCAGCCGCCTGCTGCGCGATCCCCAGCGCGGCTATGTCCGCAGCTTCCGCGACTACACCCGCGATCTCGAGCAGTTCTTCGGGGAAATCGTGCTGCCGGATTGCCGCGGCCCCTATTACATCCTCGCCCATTCGACCGGGGCGGTGATCGCGCTGCTGGCTTCGCCGTCGATGGTCAACCGGGTGCGGCGCATGGTGCTGATCGCGCCCTTCCTGGCCGTGCCCGACTTGCCGGTTTCGATAACCACTGTACGCCGCGTCTGCGCGGTGTTTTGCACTCTGGGCCTCGGCTGGCTTTATGCCGCCCTGGGGCCGCGCCCGAAATTGCCGACGCCCTTCGAAACCAACAAGGTGACTTCGGATCCTGAGCGCTACCGGCGTAATACCGGCATCTACAAGGCCTGGCCGCAGCTGGCGCTCGGCGGCCCGACCATCCGTTGGCTGAAAGCCGCCGCCGAGGCTTCCGATGCGATCAGCGATCCCGACTTCATGGCCGGGATCCAGATGCCGATGCTCATTGTCGCCGCCGGCGCCGACCAGGTCGTCTCGACCAAGGCCGTCGAATCCTATGCCAGGCGTCTCCGCGTCGGCTCGCTCCTGATGATCGACGGCGCGCATCATGAGATCCTGCAGGAAAGGGATCTATTCCGCGAGCAGCTGCTCGCGGCCTTCGATGCATTCATTCCCGGAACCGGCGACGCCATTTGACCGCTTCGCCGGGCGCGCCGATCTCGCGGGCCAGCCTGACGACCGGCGGGCGAATTGCATGATCCGGCTGGCTTCCCGGCTCTCCGTGCCGTGCCGGGCGCGGCTTGACCCATATTCCCGTTCAGGCCTCGAGCGCTAGGTTGCCACCCGACGAGGTCATACGCCTGTCGACAGAGATCGGGAGAAACGGCCATGAACGCATCGAACACGCTGTCACGTCAGGGGCATCACCTGCTGCAGATTGGCGTCGCCCTGCTTTTGTTTTCGTCATTCGAAGGCTTCACAATACCGTTCCTCGCCGCACCGCGGCTTGGACTGTCCGCGCACACGCTGAGCGGCCTGCAGGGCGTTCTCATGCTGGCGCTGGGTCTCGCGTGGCCAAGGCTCAATCTCGGCGCGGCGATGTCGCGGGTTGCGTTCTGGCTGCTGATCTATTCGGCTTTGGCGATCCTGGCGGCCTACGTGATCGCCAGCGCCTGGGGCGCCGGCAATGAGACAATGCCGTTGGCGGCTGGGGCCTTCCGTGGGAGCGCCTTTCAGGAAGCCGTGATCAAGATCGTGGGGTATTCGTCCGCGCCGACCGGCCTCACCGCTTTCGCGCTCATTTTGTGGGGCCTGCGTCTCACGGATGCCCGGCGCGCCGACAGCTAGGCGATTCCATCCGCGCTGCGGTTTTCCGCCGCGTACTGCCTGAACAGACGCAGAAGGCGCGCCGGATGCTCAGCCGCGCAGCGCCGCCATCGCCGCGGCATGCAATTCCGGGGTTGCCGCCGCCAGTATGTCGCCGCCCTTCTCCGCCGGCCCGCCCTCGAATGTCGTTACCACGCCGCCCGCCTTCTCGATGATCGGGATCAGCGCCACGATGTCGTAGGGCTTCAAGCCTGGGTCGGCGACAATGTCGACGCTTCCCGCCGCCACCATGGCGAAGGCGTAGCAGTCCGTGCCGTAGCGTGCGAGCTGCACCTGCTTCTCGAACTCATCATAGCGATTGCGCGCCTCGCCCCTGTAGAGCGCCGGCGTGGTGGTGAACAGCGTCGCCTTGGCGAGCTCCGTCGTCTTGCGGGTCGCGAGCTTGCGCGGGCCACCCGGACCTTCGTAATGCGAGCCGGAGGCATTGGCGTAGAACAGCTCGCCGGTGAAGGGTTGCGACATCAGGCCGGCGATGGCGTCGCCGTCGACCGTCAGACCGACCAGCGTTCCCCACACCGGCAGGCCGGAGATGAAGGCGCGTGTGCCGTCGATCGGGTCGATGACCCAGACATGCCGGCTCGAAATGTTCTCGCTGCCATGCTCCTCGCCGAGGATGCCGTGATCGGGGTATTCCGCCGCTATCAGCGCCCGGATGGCGCGCTCGGCCTCGCGATCGGCCTCCGTCACCGGATCGAAGCTTTCCGCCTGCTTGTTGACGACCGCGCCCTGGTTGCGGAAGCGCGGCAAGGTCTCGGCGGCGGCGGCACGCGCGATGCGCCGCATGAAATCGATGCTGACGTCCAACTCACTCTCCCCGTTGCGGCAGCCATCGGCAGCCGCTGTTTCCGCCGAAAGAGAAGCGTGAAGCCAGGGTCAGGCGCCTCCCTCCTGTTGCCCCAATGTCACACCTCACCCGCCGAAGCGGAATTTCCACATCATATTGAATTAAAAAACCCTGAAGTCGATTGACATTTGTGCATCGCACAATAGTTTTGTTCTCGGACAGGTTACTCTGTCCATGCCCTCCTTGGGCGTTTCCTCCCTAGACTTCGACCGTGTCGTGAAAGCGATGCGGTCTTTTTTTAGGCCGCGAACGGCCGCTTCGCGGTCATTCCGCGGCGAGCGGCAGGTCGACGAAATGATGATCGGGTATCGACATCAGCTCGGCCGAAAACCGCGTCAGGTCGTCGGCAAGCGCGTCGAAGCCGGCCGATTTCTGGAATGTCCGCTCGTTCATGTAAAGCCCGCGATTGACCTCGATCTGCAGCGCGTGGAGATGACGTGCCGGCCGCCCGTAATGCTCGGTGATGAAGCCGCCGGCATAGGGCTTGTTGTGCGCGACCGCGTAGCCCATGCCCGTAAGCAGGCCGATCGCCCTCTCGGTCAGAGCCGCGGTGGCGGAAATGCCGAAGCGGTCGCCGATGATGAAATCCGGCCGCACCCCATTGTCGCCGACCCGGATGCTGGCCGGCATCGAATGGCAGTCGATGAGCACGGCATAGCCGAACCTGGCGTGGGTCCTGGTCAATAGCCGCTTCAGCGTTTCGTGATACGGCTTGTAGACGGTCTCTATGCGCCCCACCGCCTCGGAGAGCGGCAGTCGCCCGGGATAGATGTCCAGCCCCTCCCCCACCAGCTTCGGCACGGTGCCCAGCCCGCCCGCGACGCGGGCCGAGCGGATGTTGCAGAAGGACGGCACCGGCTCCGCGAACATGCGGGGATCGAGTTCCCATGGCTCGCGGTTGACGTCGAGATAGGCGCGCGGGAAGTTCGCCGCCAGCATCGGCGCGCCGAGCGCGACGGCGCCGCCGAAAAGCTCCTCGACATAGCAATCCTCCGACCGGCGTATGGCGTTGCGGTCGAGCCGCGCCATGGCGAGGAAGCGCTCGGGATAGTGGCGGCCGCTATGCGGCGAATTGAACAGGAAAGGGACGCGTTGCTCGGCGCCCGATCGGATTTCGAAGGGTGGTACGACCGAAAAATCCTCGGCTGCCGTCTTCAATTTGAACGAACCAGGATGAAGCTCTGCATCATGTTGCAAAACTGCCATCTTGCGCCCGGCATGTCCAGCATTTCAGCCCCACGAAACAGCTGGCCGCTGCGGCAAGGACAAGGCCAATGTTCACTTGATGTTTACCGTCTCCTCCTCATATACAGGATGGTTAACGGGCTTGCCCGTCGGCAGGCTTGGGGTAGTGATTCGGACGGGACAACATGGCACGCATTCTGCTGGCGGAAGACGATGACGATATGCGCCGGTTCCTCGTCAAGGCGCTGGAACGAGCCGGCTACCAGGTAAGCGATTTCGACAATGGCGCCAGCGCCTATGAGCGGCTGCGCGAAGAGCCTTTCTCGCTGCTTTTGACCGACATCGTCATGCCCGAGATGGATGGCATCGAGCTTGCCCGCCGGGCCACCGAGATCGATCCGGACCTCAAGGTGATGTTCATCACCGGTTTTGCCGCCGTCGCGCTCAACCCGGATTCCAAGGCGCCCAAGGACGCCAAGGTGCTGTCGAAGCCTTTCCATCTGCGCGACCTCGTCAACGAGGTCGAGAAGATGCTGCAGGCCGCTTGAGGAGCCTTTCGGCAAGGCATCGGTACTTCCAACCGCTGCCGCAAAACGGAGCTTTCTTTTCTCATTCCTGCTATTGACGCGCCGGACCAAAAATGGTGTATGCGCGGCTTCGGATGGGCGTGTAGCTCAGCGGGAGAGCACTGCATTGACATTGCAGGGGTCACAAGTTCAATCCTTGTCACGCCCACCATCCAGCCAAATCCAAAAGAGTAAGGCAATACGGCAGTAGGCAATAGTGCTTCGCCGCTGCGTTCCCGGATTCCTCCTACTGCCCTACTGCCCTACTTCCTCATTGAATCATTGCGGTGTCGGATCGGGCGAATGACCGGGATTGCCACCGCCACCGCCGCCCTTGCCTTCGCGGCATGGCGCATCGCCGATGCCGCAGCATTTGGCGTTATGGGTAACGTTCGGCTTGATGGTGTCGCAGTCCCTGTAGCTTGTGGTCTTGCAGCCGGCCAGCACAGAAACGGCGATGGCGGCGAGAAAGACTTTTCTTGAAACGATAGTCATATGCGTTCTCCTTGGTGAACTTGGTTCGTTACGCAACGCTTGGTCGCGCTTCGCCACGGAACGGTTCAAAGGAGAGAAAAGAATTTTTATCCGCCGGCTGATCGGCAGCGGCGGCAGGAGCCGACAGGTATCCGGCTCAGACGCCTGCTACCGCCAAGAAGCTCTTCATCCTGGCGACGGCAAGCTCGGGATCGGCCAGCAATCCTGCCTGGTCGGCGAGGCGAAACACGTCCGCGTAATGGCATATGCCGCGCGCCGACTGCATGCCTCCGACCATGGTGAAATGATTCTGATGGCCGTTCAGCCAGGCCATGAAGACGATGCCGGCCTTATAGTATTCCGTCGGAGCCTCGAAGATCTTGCGCGACAAAGGCACGGTCGGCGCCATCAGCGCGTCATAGCCGGCCCGGTCGCCCGCGCCAAGCCTGGCCAGCGCGGCGTTCGCCGCCGGCGCGATGGCGTCGAAGATGCCGAGCAGCGCGTGCGAATGCCTCCTGCCGTCGCCGGCGATCAGCTCCGGATAGTTGAAATCGTCGCCCGTGAACATCAGGACGCCCTCGGGCAGGCGGTCGCGCAGCAACACCTCCTTGCCGGCGTCGAGCAGCGAGATCTTTATGCCTTCGATCTTACCGGCATGCCGCTCGATGATACCGACGACCGTGTCAAGCGCTGGCTCGAAATCCCGGCTGCCCCAATAGCCCTTGAGCGCCGGATCGAACATGTCGCCCAGCCAGTGCAGGATCACCTTGCCGGAGGCTTGGCTGAGGATGCGGTCGTAGACACGGGCATAGTCGTCCGGGCCTTTGGCCACCGCCGCGAGCGCGCGGCTCGCCATCATGATCGCCTTGCCGCCCTCGCCTTCGATGAAGGCGAACTGCTCCTCATAGGCGTGGATCACGTCGTCCAGCGTCCTTGCCGCCGCCGGCGCCAGATGGTCGGTGCCGGCGCCGGAGGCGAGATCGGCACCCTTCATCGTACGCGCCTCGGCGATCGAGCGCCGGATCAGTTCCTTGGCGCTTGCCCAGTCGAAACCCATGCCGCGCTGCGAGGTATCCATTGCTTCGGCGATGCGGAAACCGAGCCGCCACAGATGATGGCGAAAAGCCATGGTCCTGTCCCAGTCGACCGCAGCCTGAGACCACGGATCGGTCATGGCGAAGGGGTTGGCGACGACATGGGCCGCGGCATAGGCGACGCGTGGGAAAGCCGCGCCGATAATGGGCTCCGCCGGTTGGCCGACCAGCCGGTAGCCGACACGGTCGCCACTCTCCGCAGGCAGGATGATGTCCATGCAAATCTCCCTTTGCGGCAGCCTATAAATGGAACGTTCCAATAAATCAAGAACCTTTATGGTTTTGGCAACTGAAGCGATTCAACGCCGCATCCCGACGTCAAAGTCTTGCATTTGCGACTAATCCATCAATTTTTTGAATTCCGTGCGAATCCCGATTGACTCCGGTTTGGTACGATGTTTAGAACGTTCCAATAAATTTGATATCGAGAATGGAGAACGCACGACATGGCCAGCCGGGCCAAGGCGACGATCCTGGACATTGCCCGCGAGGCCGGCGTGTCCAAGTCGACGGTATCGCTCGTGCTGCAGGGCAGCGGGCTGATCCGGCCTGAAACCGCGACCAAAGTCCGCAAGGCGATCGAGGATGTCGGCTATGTCTACAACCGCGGCGCCGCCAATCTGCGCAAGGCGCATTCGAACGTCATCGGCATGGTGATCAACGACCTCACCAATCCCTTCTTCGCGGAGCTTGCGGTCGGCATGGAGCGCGTCTTCCAGGCGGCCGGCATCGTGCCCTTCATCGCTAACACGGCGGAAAATCCGGTCCGCCAGGAAGAGGTGCTGAAGTCGCTGATGGAGCAGGGCGTCGCAGGCCTGATCGTGTCACCGGCGCGCGGCACCACGCCAGGCGCTTTCCGCCGCGTCGAGGCGGCAGGCGTGCCGGTCGTCTTTGCCATGCGCCGCCTGCCCGAGAGCCGCATCCCGGCAATCGCGCCCGACAACCATCGCGGCGCCTTTCTCGCCACCCAGCATCTCATCGCCAAGGGACATCGCCGGCTGGCCTTCTTCGGCGGCTCCTCGGACCTTGTGGTCTACCACGACCGCTTGGGCGGCTTCCTCGAAGCCTGCGAGACTCACGGCATTCCGGCAGCCGATAGGACCATCGTCGAAGGCGAGACCAGCCGCAAAGGCGGCATGGCTTGCCTAGAGACGGCGCTTGCGTCGCCCGAGCCGCCGACGGCCGCCCTTTGCTTCAACGATGCCGTCGCCTTCGGCGTCATGCTGGCGCTGCGCAAGCGCGGCCTGGAGGCCGGGACGGATTTTGCCGTGGTCGGCTTCGACGATGTCGCCGAGGCCGAACACTACATCCCTGCGCTGACCAGCGTTGCCGTCGACACCGCCGGCCTCGGCGAACGCGCCGCTCACGTCATGCTGAAGATGATCCAGTCGCGCACGACGCGCGCCGAGGACCATATCGGCGCGGTGAGCCTGGCCGTCAGGGAAAGCTGCGGGCCGGACCGCAATGCGCGCGGCGCTGGAATGGGAGACGCCGCATGACGGTGAGATGGGGCCTGATCGGCGCGAGCACGATCGCAAAACAGTTCATGATCGAGGCCATCCGCGCCCAAGCCGACGCCGAGGTTGCCGCCGTGATGAGCTCCAGCCCCGAGCGCGCCGAAGCCTATGCCAGGGAAAACGGCATTCCGGCCGCCGTCTCGGCGCTCGATGCGTTGCTCAGCACCAACATCGATGCCGTCTACATCTCGACGACCAACGAACTGCACCTCGAGCAGGGGCTTGCCGCGATCGAGGCGGGCAAGCATGTGCTGTGTGAAAAGCCGCTGGCGCTGACCAGTGCCGACGCACGCAAGATGGTTGCGGCCGCCAAGAAAGCCGGCATCGTGTTCGGCACCAACCACCATCTGCGCAACGCCGGCGCGCACCGCGCAATGCGCGAGGCGATCGCGGCCGACCGCATCGGCAAGCCGATCGCCGCGCGCGTCTTCCATTCCGTCTACCTGCCGGAAAACCTGCAGGGTTGGCGCATCGCCAGGCCCGAAGCCGGCGGCGGCGTGGTGCTCGACATCACGGTGCACGATGCCGACACGTTGCGCTTCGTGCTCGGCGACGACCCGGTCGAGATCTCCGCCTTCACACAGTCGGCCGGCATGGCCGGTGGTGGACTGGAAGACGGCGCCATGTGCGTCTGGCGCTTCAAGTCCGGCGTCATTGCGCAATCGCATGAAGGCTTCACGACGAAGTTTGCCGGCACCGGCTTCGAGGTGCATGGTTCGGAAGGCTCGCTGATCGCTACCAATGTGATGACGCAGAAGCCGGTCGGCTCCGTGCTCCTGCGTACCGCCTCGGGCGAGGAAGAGCTGAGCTTCGACCGCGAGGACCTCTACACAAGGTCGCTGCGCCAGTTCCACGCTGCCATCCGTGACGAAGGCCAGCCCTCGGCCACCGGCGAGGACGGCATCTGGTCGCTGGCAGCGGCCGAGGCGGCTTTGCTGTCGGCGAAGACCGGCAAGACCGTTTCGATCGATCCGAAACTCGGGAGCGGAAATTGAGCAAGATCGTTTCCGCGTCGCAGGCCGCCGGCCTGATCAAGGACGGCATGGTCGTCTCGGTATCGTCGTCGAGCGGCCTCGGCTGCCCGGACGCCGTGCTTGCCGCGATCGGCGAGCGCTTCGACACCGAGGGTCATCCGAAGGCGATCACGACGCTGCACCCCATCGCCGCCGGCGACATGTACGGCATCAAGGGCATCGATCATCTGGCGAAGCCCGGCCTTTTGAAGCGCACGCTCTGCGGTTCCTATCCGTCCGGCCCCTCCTCCGCCGAGCCGCCGCAAATCTGGAAGATGATCGGCGATAATTCGGTCGCCGCCTATAACGTGCCTTCTGGCATCCTGTTCGACATGCATCGCGAAGCCGCCGCCAAGCGGCCCGGCGTGCTGACCAAGGTCGGCCTCGACACCTTCGCCGACCCGCGCCACCAGGGCTGCGCCATGAATGCGGCGGCCAGCGAGCCGATCGTTTCGGTGCAGCAGTTCGACGGCGAGGAATGGCTCTATTTCCGCGCCATTGTTCCGAACATCTCGATCATTCGCGCCACCACGGCCGACGAGCGCGGTAACCTCACCTACGAGCATGAAGGCGCCTATCTCGGCGGTCTGGAACAAGCGCTCGCGGCCCGCAACAATGGCGGCATCGTCATCGCGCAGGTGAAGCGCGTCGTCGAGAACGGCACGCTGAAGCCGCATGACGTGCGCGTTCCCGGCATCCTGGTCGACCATATCGTGGTGGCGCCCGACCAGTTGCAGACGACGCAGACGCCCTACGATCCGGCGATCTCGGGCGAGATCTTCCGGCCGCTCTCCACCTTCCGCACGCCCGAGATGAATATCCAGAAGGTGATCGCGCGCCGTGTCGCCATGGAGTTGCGCGACGGCATGGCCGTCAACATCGGCTTCGGCATCTCCGCCAACGTGCCGCGCATCCTCTTGGAGGAAGGCCAGCACGGGAAGGTCACCTGGGTGATCGAGCAGGGCGCGGTCGGCGGCGTGCCGCTGCTCGATTTCAAGTTCGGCTGTGCCTCGAACGCCGAGGCGATCATGCCGTCACCGCACCAGTTCATCTATTTTCAGGCTGGCGGCTTCGACGCCTCGCTGCTCTCCTTCCTGCAGATCGACCGTCACGGCTCGGTCAACGTCTCGAAGCTTTCGGCAAGGCCGCATGTGACAGCCGGCGCCGGCGGCTTCGTCGACATCACCGCGCGGGCGAAGAAGATCGTCTTCTCCGGCTTCTTCAACGCCGGCGCAAAACTCTCGCTGGCCGACGACGCCATCCGCATCGACCAGGAAGGCAAGGTCAAGAAGATCGTCGAGGAGGTCGAGCACATCTCCTTCTCCGGCAGGCGCGCGGTCGCGCAAGGGCAGGACATCACCTATGTCACCGAGCGCTGCGTGATGAAGCTGACGCCGGACGGGCTGATGGTGACGGAGTTGGCGCCCGGCGTCGACCTCGAACGCGACGTGCTGGCGCAAGCCGAGATTCCGCTTGCCGTCGCCAACGATCTGAAGGTGACGCCCGCGTCGCTCTACCAGGACCGGCCGATCGGCCTGTCGCTCAATGGCGGCGCTTCGCTCGGAGGCGCGCATGGCTGAGCGCCTCGTCACCTTCGAGCAGGATGGCGCCGTCGGCATCGTCACGCTGCGCCGTCCGGAAAAGTTCAACGCATTGGACATTCCGATGCTTCGCGCGCTCGAAGCTTCGCTCGCCGAAGCCGAACTGGCCGAGGGCGTCCGTGTCGTGCTCATCCGGGGCGAAGGCAAGGGCTTTTGCGCAGGCGGCGACGTCGAGGCCTGGGCACAATTAAGCGCCGCCGACTTCCAGGTGCAATGGGTCCGCTACGGCCATCGCGTTTTCGACCGGCTGGCGCGGCTCAGGCAGCCGACCATAGCCGTGCTGTCCGGTCATGCGCTGGGCGGGGGGCTGGAACTGGCGACCGCCTGCGACTTCCGCGTCGCCGAATCCCAGGTGAAGCTCGGTTTCCCTGAAACCTCGATCGGCGTCGTGCCCGGCTGGTCCGGCACGCAGCGCGCCGTGCGCCGCTTCGGCGCGCAGGCGGTGCGGCGCATGGCAATAGGGGGTGAAGTCCTGCTAGCGAGCGAGGCGCTCGCGCTCGGCGTCGTCGACCGCCTCGTCGAAACCGGCAAGGCATTTGAAGAAGCCAGAGCTTGGGGAGAAAAAATCGCCGAGCGCGGCCCGCTGGCGACCGAGGCCACCAAGCTGATGATCGGCATTGCCGAAGGCGAGGAGAATGCCGCCGCGGTCGAGGCGCTGGCCAGCGGCTTCATCGCGCTGACCGACGACCTCAAGGCCGGCGTCGGCGCCTTCAAGGCCAAGCAGAAACCGGCCTTTTCGAGATCCTAGGAAAACGCGATGAACGCTCCCCTCAACATATCAATGCCGGCCGAGGCCTCTCAGGCACAGAAAGCCTACAAGCTCCTGATCGACGGCAAGCATGTTGACGCCCGCGACGGCCGCACCATCGAGCGCAGCAGCCCTGGCCATGGCTTTGCCGTGTCGCGCTACGCGCAGGCAGGGGCGGCGGAAGTGGAGGCAGCGGTTCAGGCGGCGCACAAGGCTTTCGAGACCGGCCCGTGGCCGCGCATGAAGGCATCGGAACGCGCCGCCGTGCTGCTCAAGGCGGCCGACCTGATCGAAACCCGGCTGGAGGAGATTGCGCGTCTCGACGCGTTGGAATCCGGCAAGCCGATCGCCCAGGCGCGCGGCGAGATCGGCGGCGCCGTCGACATCTGGCGCTATGCCGCCTCGCTTGCCCGCACGCTCTCTGGCGAGAGCTATGCCAATCTCGGCGACACCATGCTGGGCGTGGTGCTGCGCGAGCCGATCGGCGTCGTCTCGATCATCACGCCGTGGAATTTCCCGTTCCTGATCGTCAGCCAGAAACTGCCCTTCGCGCTCGCCGCCGGCTGCTCGGCGGTGGTGAAGCCGAGCGAGATGACCTCGGCCTCGACCTTCGTGCTCGGCGACATTCTGCTCGAGGCGGGTCTGCCGGCCGGCGTCGTCAACATCCTCGCCGGCTTCGGCGCCGATGTCGGCGCACCGATGGTCAGCCATCCGCTGGTCGAGATGGTGTCCTTCACCGGCTCGACGCGGGTCGGCAAAATGACCATGGCCGCCGCGTCCAATTCGCTGAAGAAAGTCTCGATGGAGCTCGGCGGCAAGAACGGCCAGATCGTCTTCCCCGACGCCGACCTCGAGGCAGCGGCTGACGCAGCCGTCTTCGGCGGCTTCTTCAACGCCGGTGAGTGCTGCAATGCCGGCAGCCGGCTCATCGTGCATGAGGCGATCGCCGACGACTTCCTCAAGAGGGTCAAGGCGCTGGCCGAGAAGGTCAGGGTCGGCGACCCGCTCGACGACCGCACCAAGGTCGGCGCCATGATCTCGACCGATCACATGGCAAAGGTAGCCGGCTATGTAACGGCCGCGAAAACCGACGGCGGCAGCGTCTACAGCGGCGGCGGGCAGCTCGCCTCCAACGCCGGCCAGTATCTCGACCCGACCATCGTCCGCGACGTCACCGAGGACATGGCGATCGCCCGTGAGGAAGTGTTCGGGCCGGTGCTGTCCGTGCTCACTTTTGAAACGATTGAAAAGGCATTGCACATCGCCAACAACACGCCCTATGGTCTGTCTGCGGGTGTATGGAGCGCCAGCATCGACACGTGCATGTCGGTGGCGCGCGGTGTGCGTTCGGGGACGGTTTGGGTGAATACGTTCATGGAAGGTTATCCCGAACTGCCTTTCGGCGGCTACAAGCAGTCCGGTCTAGGACGCGAACTCGGCAAACGCGCCGTCGAGGATTATACCGAGGAAAAGACTATCCAGTTTCATCGCGGCCAGCGCACCGGATGGTGGGTCGGCTGAGTTGGGAGACCCCGGCGGCCATCCGCCGGTGATGTGCATGCATGCAACAAGGGAGGTAGTAAATGTTGCGCAAACTGCTTATCGGAACGGCTCTTGCGACGAGCTTTGCGTTCTCGGCGCATGCCGCGGACGTCAAGGAAGTGCAGATGCTGCATTGGTGGACGTCGGGCGGCGAAGCGGCTGCTCTGAACGTGCTGAAGCAGGATCTGGCCAAGGAAGGCTATGCCTGGAAGGACGTGCCGGTGGCCGGCGGCGGCGGCGACGCCGCCATGACCGCGCTGAAGGCGATGGTCGCGGCCGGCAACTATCCGACCGCCTCGCAGATGCTCGGCTACACCGTGCTCGACTATGCCGCCGCCGGCGTCATGGGCGACCTCACCGAGACCGCCAAGAAGGAAGGTTGGGATAAGTCGGTTCCGGCCGCCCTGCAGAAATTCTCCGTCTATGACGGCAAGTGGGTCGCGGCCCCGGTCAACGTCCACTCCGTCAACTGGCTGTGGATCAACAAGGCGGTGATGGACAAGATCGGCGGCGCCGAGCCGAAGACCTTCGACGACTTCATTGCCCTCCTCGACAAGGCGAAGGCCGCGGGCGTCATCCCGCTGGCGCTCGGCGGCCAGAATTGGCAGGAAGCCACCATGTTCGACTCCGTCGTGCTGTCGACCGGCGGGCCGGAGTTCTACAAGAAGGCGATGAACGACCTCGATGAGGAGTCGCTCAAGTCCGACACGATGAAGAAGTCGTTCGACAATCTCGCCAAGCTGGTCACCTATGTCGACCCGAACTTCTCGGGTCGCGACTGGAACCTCGCCACCGCCATGGTCATCAAGGGCGACGCGCTGGTTCAGGTCATGGGCGACTGGGCCAAGGGCGAGTTCCACGCCGCCAACAAGACCCCGGGCACCGACTTCCTCTGCTACCGCTTCCCGGGCACCGACGGCTCGGTGATCTACAACTCCGACATGTTCGGCATGTTCAACGTTCCGGACGACCGCAAGGCCGCCCAGGTCGCTTTGGCCACCGCCACCCTGTCGAAGAGCTTCCAGTCGGCCTTCAACGTGGTGAAGGGCTCGGTTCCGGCTCGCACCGACGTGCCGGACACCGACTTCGACGCTTGCGGCAAGAAGGGCATCGCCGACCTGAAGAAAGCCAACGAAGGCGGCACACTGTTCGGCTCGCTGGCCCAGGGCTATGGCGCGCCTCCGGCGGTCGCCAATGCCTACAAGGACGTCATATCGAAGTTCGTCCACGGCCAGATCAAGACCTCGGACGAGGCCGTGACCGAGCTGGTCAAGGCAATCGACGACGCCAAGTAAGCTGCGCTTGAATTTAGTTCTCCCCCGCTCCGGCGGGGGAGGTCACCTGTCGACAAAGATGCGGGATGCACCCTGGCGCACTGTCGTGCCGGGCAGCTCCCGACCAACCGGTACTGGATGAGCCGATGAGCACAGTTGCCGAAACCACCGCGAAGCTGACACCGGAGCACGACGCCCGCCCCACCGCGACCGTCCGCTCGCGATTGCAGGACCTGTTGCCGAAGATCGTCCTGGCGCCGAGTTTCGCGGCGACGATCGTCTTCGTTTATGGCTTCATCCTATGGACGATCTATCTGTCGTTCACCAACTCCAAGACCTTCCCGTCCTACGCCATCACCGGTGCCCGCGCCTATCAGCGGCTGTGGCGCTGGACCTTCGAGAGCGACCCGCCGTCGAGCTGGTACACCTCGATCACCAATATGGGCATTTTCGGCTTCCTCTACATCCTGATCTGCCTGGCGCTCGGCCTGTTCCTGGCCATCCTGCTCGACCAGAAGATCCGCGGCGAGGGCATGCTGCGGCCGATCTACCTTTACCCGATGGCGCTCTCCTTCATCGTCACCGGCGTCGCCTGGAAATGGTTCCTCGACCCCGGCCTCGGGCTGGAGCAGACGCTGCATCAATGGGGCTGGACGAGCTTCCATTTCGACTGGATCAAGAACAAGGACTTCGTCATCTACACGGTGGTAATCGCCGGCGTCTGGCAGGCCTCCGGCTTCATCATGGCGATGTTTTTGGCCGGCCTTCGCGGCATCGACGGCGAGATCATGAAGGCCGCGCAGATCGACGGCGCCACCACGTTCCAGCTCTACCGCCGCATCGTCATTCCGCTGCTGCGGCCGGTGTTCCTCTCGGCCTTCATCGTGCTCGCCCACCTCGCCATCAAGTCCTATGACCTTGTCGTAGCGCTGACCAGCGGCGGGCCCGGCGGCTCGGCCTGGCTGCCGTCCAACTTCATGTATGAGTTCACCTTCAAGCGCAACGAGATGGCGGTCGGGTCGGCGAGCGCGGTGATCATGCTGATGACCATCACAGCCATCATCGTTCCGTATCTCTATTCCGAGCTCAGGGAGAAGTCGCGATGAGCGCCGTCACTTCACCCGCTCGCCAGGCCTCAACCGGCGTCCGCGCCAGGATGCTCAACCGCATGGTGATCTACGGCCTGCTCGCGCTGTTCGCGATCTTCTACCTGATGCCGCTCTTCGTCATGCTGGTCACCTCGTTCAAGACCATGGACGAGATCCAGAACGGCAACATGCTGTCGCTGCCGCATGCGCCGACTTTCGCACCATGGATAAAGGCGTGGAGCGAAGTTTGCTCGGGCCTGACCTGCGTTGGCATGAAGGGCTATTTCTGGAACTCCATCAAGATGGTCGTGCCGGCGGTGCTGATCTCGACGCTGCTCGGCGCGCTCAACGGCTATGTGCTGACCAAATGGCGCTTCCGCGGCCACACGCTGGTCTTCGCGATGATGCTGTTTGCTTGTTTCATCCCGTTCCAGTCGGTGCTGTTGCCGATGGCGACCATCCTTGGCAGCATCGGCCGCTTCGGCGCCACCCTGCGGAACGCGACCGGGTTCAACTTCGGCCTCGGCAATTCGACGGTGAACCTGGTCTTCGTCCATGTGGTCTATGGCCTCGGCTTCACCACGCTGTTCTTCCGCAACTACTACGAGGCCTTCCCGACCGAACTGATCAAGGCGGCACAGGTCGACGGCGCCTCCTTCTTCCAGATATTTCGGCGCATCATGCTGCCCAATTCGCTGCCGATCATCGTTGTGACGGTGATCTACCAGTTCACCAACATCTGGAACGACTTCCTGTTCGCCTCCGCCTATGCCGGCTCCGGCGACGTGATGCCGATGACGGTGGCGCTGAACAATGTCGTCAACACCTCGACCGGCGTTGTCGAATACAACGTCAACATGGCCGCGGCGATGATCGCCGCGCTCCCCACCCTGATCGTCTATGTCGTCGCCGGCCGCTATTTCGTGCGCGGGCTGATGGCTGGCGCGGTCAAGGGCTGATCTTTTTTGAAGGAACGACCATGGCTTTTCTGGAAATTGATGGGCTGAAGAAGCGCTTCGGGAATGTCGAGATCCTGAAGGGCATCGATGTCGAGCTCGAAAAGGGCGGCTTCCTCGTGCTGGTCGGCCCGTCCGGCTGCGGCAAGTCCACGCTGCTCAACACCATCGCCGGCCTGGAGAACATCACCGAGGGCGAGATCCGCGTCGACGGCCGCGCGATCAACGATCTGCATCCCTCGAAGCGCGACATCGCCATGGTGTTCCAGAGCTACGCGCTCTATCCGAACATGACGGTCGCCGGCAACATCGCCTTCGGCATGGAGATGCGCGGCGTGCCGGCGGCGGAACGGCAGGCGGCGATCGACAAGGTGGCCAAGATCCTGCAGATCGGCCATCTCTTGCAGCGCAAGCCTAGCCAGCTCTCCGGCGGCCAGCGCCAGCGTGTCGCCATGGGCCGCGCGCTGGTGCGCGACCCGAAACTCTTCCTGTTCGACGAGCCGCTGTCCAACCTCGACGCGAAGCTGCGCGTCGACATGCGCATCGAGATCAAGCGCCTGCACGCCACGACCGGCACGACGATCGTCTATGTCACCCACGACCAGATCGAGGCGATGACGCTGGCGACCAAGATCGCCGTGATGCGCGACGGCGAGGTGCAGCAGTTCGGCACGCCGGCCGAAATCTACAACAACCCGACCAACATCTTCGTTGCCGACTTCATGGGCTCGCCAGCGATGAACCTGATCCCGGCCAAGATCGGCGCCAATGGCAGCGGCTTGTCCGTCGTGCTCGACCGCGAGGCGCGCCAGCCGATCACGCTGTCGCTGCCCGGCGCGCCGGCCGGCCTTGCGGCCTTCAAGGACAAGCCGGTGATCTTCGGCGTTCGCCCGGAAGCGCTGACCGATCCGGAAGGCGCCGAGCGCAACGGATCCGAGATCGCCACCGCCGACTGCCACATCGAGGTGGTCGAGCCGGCGGGATCGGATACGTTCGCGGTCACCAATCTCGGTGGTAAGGGCGTGGTGGCGCGGCTGCGCGCCGACGCCAGGATCCAGCCCGGCACCAGCACGCCGCTGGCCTTCAACCTGAGCAAGGCGGTGTTCTTCGATCCGGCGACCGAGAAGCGCATCCTCTGATGCATGTCGCCCAAAAGTGGCTCCGGTTTTGGGGCAACGACATGCATCAAAATAAAGACCTTTAGACTATGGCAAATCCGGATATCGTCATCATCGGCTCCGGCATCGGCGGCGCCACGATCGCCGCCGGCTTGGCCGGCAGCGGCGCCTCGATCCTGATCCTGGAGCGCGGCGAGCCGCTGCCAGCGACGCCGCATGCGCGTTCGACGCGCTCGATCTTCGTCGACGGGCATTACCGGCCGAAGGAGATGTGGCGCGAGGCCGGCGGCGCGGCCTTCAATCCCGGCAATTATTACTATGTCGGCGGCAACTCGAAATTCTTCGGCGCGGTGCTGATCCGCTACCGCAAGGAGGACTTTTCCGAGCTCGAGCATTTCGGCGGCGTGTCGCCGGCCTGGCCGTTTTCCTATGACGAGTTCGAGCCCTGGTACTCGAAGGCCGAGCAGCTTTTTCGCGTGCGCGGCTCGCTCGGCGAGGATCCGACCGAGCCGTTCCATTCGATCCCCTATGCCTTCAAGCCGGTGCCCGACGAACCTTCGATCGCGCGCGCCCGCGCCGAACTCAAAGGCCTCGGCCTGCATCCCGCTTCGCTGCCACTCGGTGTCGATATCGAAGCCTGGCTGAAGGACGGCAAGACGGGCTGGGATGCTTTCCCGAATACCGGCCAGGGCAAGGTCGACGCCCAAACCGGGCCGCTGACAGCAGCCCTCGTGGACAAAAACATACGACTCGAAACCGGCGCGCATGTCGATTGGCTCGAGCCCTCTCCGGACGGCAAGTCGATCGCCGCCATCCACTACACGCAGAATGGCTCGCAAAAGACGCTGTCGCCGAAGCTGGTCATCCTCTCGGCCGGCGCGGTCAATTCGGCCGTCATGCTGTTGCGCTCGCCCTCCGCCGGCAACGGCAAGGCGGGCGGCAAAGGCCTCGCCAACAGCTCCGACCAGGTCGGCCGCAATTTCATGAACCACAATTCGAGCGCGATGCTGGCGATCGACCCGCGCCGCCGCAACGACGCCGTCTACCAGAAGACGCTGATGCTCAACGACTACTATCTGTCGGACGGCAAGGGCGGCAAGCCGTTGGGCAATGTGCAGTTGCTCGGCAAGATCGACGGCAACATGCTGAGGGCCAATGTGAAGCTGGCGCCGAAATTCGCGCTCGATTTCATGGCCGGCCACGCCGTCGATTGGTACCTGATGTGCGAGGACCTGCCCGATCCCGAAAGTCGCATCATGGTCGACGGCAAGGAGATCGTCATGCAGTGGCGGCGCTCCAACATGCAGTCGCTGGAAGGCCTGACCAAGGTGATGCGAGAGAATTTCCGCGCCTGCGGCTATCCGATCGTGCTGTCGCGCCCCTTCGACAAGCGCACGCCCTCGCACCAGTGCGGCACCGTGCGCATGGGCAACGATCCGGCAACGGCGCCGCTCGATCCGTTCTGCCGTGCCTATGACCACCGGAACCTGTTCGTCGTCGACGGCGGCTTCCTGCCGACGTCCGCCGCGGTCAACCCGGCGCTGTCGATCGCGGCACAAGCGCTGCGGGTGGCCGACCACATCCGCAAGACGGAGCTTGCGGCATGACAGGTCGGCGCCGCCCCTCATCCGCCTGCCGGCACCTTCTCCCCGTGAAGGACGGGGAGAAGGGATTTGGCCGCAACGTCGGCGATCCCCCTCTCCCCGTCCTTCACGGGGAGAGGGTAAGGGTGAGGGGCGGCGCCGACATCCGCGAGGCGGGTCTCCAATGACCCGCCCGGCAGCCATCGTCACCGGCGGCGCGCGCGGCATCGGGCTGGCTTGCGCGGAGGCGCTTGCCGATGCCGGCTTTGACATCCTCGTCGCCGACCTCGCCGACAAGCCTGCCGACGGGCTTGCCAAGAACATCGCAGCGCGCGGCGCGAAATTCGCCTACGCCCGCTGCGATATCGCCGATCTCGCCGGACATCCGAAACTGGTTGCAACGGCTACGGATGCCTTCGGCCGCATCGACTGCCTCGTCAACAATGCCGGCATAGGCGCCGTGGTGCGCGGCGACCTTCTGGAGTTGAAGCCGGAAAATTTCGATCGCGCGCTGGATATCAACCTGCGCGGCACGGTGTTCCTCAGCCAGGCCGTCGCCAAGGCGATGCTAGCAGCCCGCTCAAGCGCGACCAGGTCGATCATCACCATCACCTCGGTCAGCGCCGCGATGGCCTCGCCTGAGCGTGCGGACTACTGCATTTCCAAGGCCGGCCTATCCATGTGGGTGAAGAACCTGGCGCTGCGGCTCGCCGCCGAAGGTATCGGCGTGTTCGAGGTCCGGCCAGGCATCATCCGCACCGACATGACCGCGGGCGTTTCCGCCAAATATGACGCGCTGATCGAAGGTGGCCTGGTGCCGGCAAAACGCTGGGGCGAAGCTGCCGACATCGGCGCCGTGGTCGCGGCTTTGGCCGCCGGCAAATTCGGCTTTTCGACCGGGTCGGTCATCGATGTCGACGGCGCGCTTTCCGTGCCCCGCTTGTGAGTGAGTGGAACAATGGCTGACTACATCATCGTTGGCGCCGGCCCGGCCGGCTGCGTGCTGGCCAACCGACTGAGCGAGGATCCTTCGATCTCGGTGCTGTTGCTCGAAGCCGGCGGCAAGGACTGGCATCCGCTGATCCACATGCCGGCGGGTTTCGCCAAGATGACCAAGGGCATCGCCTCCTGGGGCTGGTCGACCGTGCCGCAGAAGCACATGAAGGACCGCGTCTTCTGGTACACGCAGGCCAAGGTCGTCGGCGGCGGCTCGTCGATCAACGCCCAGATCTACACGCGCGGCAACGCCCGCGACTACGATGCCTGGGAGAAGGAAGAGGGCCTCGCCGGCTGGGGCTATCGCGACGTGCTCCCCTACTTCAAGCGCGCCGAGAACAACCAGCGTTTCGCCAACGACTATCACGGCGACCAGGGCCCGCTCGGCGTCTCCAACCCGATCTCGCCGCTGCCGATCTGCGAGGCCTATTTCCGCGCCGGCCAGGAGATGGGCATCCCCTTCAATCCGGATTTCAATGGCGCCAGCCAGGAAGGCGTCGGCTACTACCAGCTCACCCAGAAAGACGCGCGGCGCTCATCCGCCTCGGTCGCCTATCTGAAGCCGATTCGCACCCGCAAGAACCTTGCGGTCCGAACCGACGTGCTCGTCACCCGCGTCGTCATCGAGAAGGGCCGCGCCATCGGCGTCGAGATGGTCGACAAGCCCGGCGGCGAGAAGACCATATTGCGCGCCGAGCGAGAGGTGATCGCCTCCTCCGGGTCCATCGGCTCGCCGAAGCTCCTGATGCAGTCCGGCATCGGACCGGCCGACCATCTGAAATCGGTCGGCGTGACGCCGGTCCACGACCTGCCCGGCGTCGGTTCCAACATGCAAGACCATCTCGACCTGTTCGTCATCGCCGAATGCACCGGCGACCACACCTATGACAATTACGCCAAGCTGCACCGTACGCTATGGGCGGGCCTGCAATATCTGCTTTTGAAGAAGGGCCCGGTCGCCTCCAGCCTGTTCGAGACCGGCGGCTTCTGGTACGCCGACCCGACGGCCGCCTCGCCCGACATCCAGTTCCATCTCGGCCTCGGCTCCGGCATCGAGGCCGGCGTCGAGAAGCTGAAGAACCCGGGCGTGACGCTGAACTCGGCTTTCCTGCGTCCGCGCTCGCGCGGCACGGTGCGGCTGAAGAGCGCCGATCCGGCCGATCATCCGCTGATCGATCCGAATTACTGGTCCGACCCCTATGATCGCGACATGTCGATCAAGGGCCTTAGGCTGGCGCGCGAGATCATGCGCCAGAAGGCGCTGCAGCCCTATGTGCTGCGCGAGGTGCTGCCGGGCCCTGCCCTGCAAAGCGACGCCGAGCTCTTCGACTATGCCTGCCGAACCTCGAAGACCGACCACCATCCGGTCGGCACCTGCCGCATGGGTCATGACGCAATGGCGGTGGTGACGCCGGATTTGAGGCTGCGCGGCATCGACGGCCTGCGCGTCTGCGATGCCTCCGTAATGCCGCGCGTCCCCTCCTCCAACACCAACGCACCGACGATCATGGTCGGCGAAAAAGGCGCCGATCTGATTCTTGGCCGCGAGCCGTTGCCGCCGGCCGTGTTCAAAGGCAACCAGGCGGCTTGAGGGAACATCGATGATCAGGCACTGCGTCTTCGTCCGCTTCCGCGACGATGTCTCCACCTCCGAGCACATGGCGATCCACGCCGATCTGGAGGGGCTGCGCTCGTTGATCGACGGCATGGGCAAGGTGTGTTTCAGCGCCAATGTCAGCCCCGAGCCCTTCGCGCGCGGCTTCAGCCATGGCTTCACCATCGATTTCCGCGATGCCGCCGCCCGCGACGCCTATCTGGTGCACGAAGCGCATCAGCGCGCCGGCGCCAGGCTGGTCGCGGCGCTCGAAGGCGGCACCGATGGGCTGATGGTCTTCGATCTGGAAATTTCCGGCTGAAGCGGGACGGCACGTTGCGGATTCATCCCAACCGCAGCGCCACCACGCCGGCGACGATCCCGAGCGCGGCGGTGGCGCGCCAGGCCGTCATCTTCTCGCCCAGCGCCAGCACCGAGATCAACATCGCGAACAGGATCGAGGTCTCGCGCAGCGACGCGACCGAGGCGATCGGCGCCTTGGTCATCGCCCACATCACGATCCAGTAGGCTGAGCCGCTGAGCACGCCGGTGAAAAGCCCGGCCTTCCAGTCGCGCGCCAGCATGGGGAGCGACTGCGGGCCACGGAAGGCAACGCATAGCACCAGCGCCCACGCCGCGTCGCAGACGAACAGCCAGGCTGCATAGCTTTGCGCGGTTGCCGCCAGCCGCGCGCCGCTGCCGTCGGACAGCGTGTAGCTGGCGATGAAGATCGAGGTGCCAAGCGCGAAGCCGACCGCGCGAAGGTTGAACCGCTCCAGATGCACGCCGCCGCGAAACGACATGACAAACGTACCGATCGACAACAGCACGATGCCGACGATCGCGAGCGGCGCCGGAACCTCCCCGACCAGGACGATGGCGCCGAGCGCCGAAAGCAGCGGCGCGGTGCCGCGCGCCAGCGGATAGGTCTGGGCGAAATCGCCGGCCTTGTAGGCGCTGATCAGGAACGTCCGGTAGCCCATATGGAAGAAGACCGAGGCGAGAATGAACGGCCACACCTCCGCTTTCGGTATCTCGACGAAGGGAAGAACGAGGAGCGCCGCAAATCCCATGCCGAGCGTCATCAGCGTGATCGACAGGAAGCGGTCGAGATGCACCTTGACCAGCGCGTTCCAGATCGCATGCATGGCGGCGGCCGAGAGCACGGCAAGGAAGACGAAAAGCGTCATGCCCGGTTCACCTGCCCGCCAGGCCTGGGGCAATGCCCGGCGTTTCCAGATCGATATCGACCCTGAGCGGGAAATGGTCCGAAGCCACCTCCCCGATGTCGGCGCCGACCGAGCGCACCCGCCCGGCCAGCACGCCGCCGACGAAGCAATGGTCGAGCCGTCGTTTCGCCAGCCTGCCGTCGATGATCTTTTCGTGCGTATGGAAGTCCGGCACGGGCTCGCTGGCGACGGAAGCGGCATCGACAAAGCCGTCGAGATAGGCCGCCCCACGATGATAGGGCGTGCTGCCGACGATGCGCCGGTATTCGGCGCTTCCCGGCTCCATGTTGAAATCGCCTAGCCAGATCGCCGCCAGCGGGTTTTCCGGCTCGGGCTCGCCATTGCTCCAATTGCGCTGCGGCTCATCGTCGGCGCCGCTCCACGGGCCGCCGTCGGACGGCGCCCGGCGATGCTCGCCAAGCAGATAGTCGATCTGTTCCAGCCGCTCCTCGGCCGCGATATGCGCAAGGTGCAGCGAGATAACCCGCACGGGTCCCGCCGGCGTGCGGATCATGCATTCCAGCGCTGCGTTGCGGGTGTTGAGCGGCCTGAGCGTGCGGCGCAGCGGCAGCGCGTGCAGCCTTGACCAGACGATCGGCAGCTTCGACAGCACCATCGTACCGAACTGCCGCCGGCGGTTCACGACACGGCCGTCACGCTTTTCGCTGGCGTCCATGTCGAAGGCCGGGCCATAGGCCCAGTAATAGTCGGGCAGCAGCCGTGAAAGCATCTCCGGCTGGTCGTCGCCATTGCTGCGCTGCCAGTGCCGTTCGACTTCTTGCAACGCGATGATGTCGGCGCCATCGATAAGGCGCGCTGCGCGCGAAAGATCGTAGCGGCCGTCGCTGCCGAACCCGTACTGGATATTGTAGCTTACCAGCTTCATCGATTAACCGGCTCAATTCCGATGACCGCAGTAGCGCCCCGCCGATGGCGTTGCAATGGACTGTGGCGGCACGCGAAATGGTCCAGCCGATAATCACCGGATCGGCCCATCTCTAATAAGTCGTGAGCGGCTGGAACCGTCCGGCCGGCGATGCAGCCAGCTCGGCCCAGTCGATCTCTTCTTCCAGCCGGTGATAGGCCTCGTCGCCGATCGTCCCGTTGCGGCGCAGTTCCTCCAGCGTGTCGCGCTGGCGGTTGATGGCATAGAGGCGCAGCCGGTCGTATTCGGTGGCCGCCTGCGCATCTTCCGGATTCTCGGCGACCAGACGCTGAGCCTCGTACTGCTCGCGCACGACCGCGGCTGCGGCCGTCGTCTTGCGGCTCAGCACGTCGAGCGCGGCTTGCATGATGGCAACGCGCGCCTGGGCCACCTCGCGATCCACCGTCGTATCCCGCTCGAAATTGAGCCGGCGCAGCAGCGGCTTCAGGCTGATGCCTTGCAGCACCAGCGTGCCGAGCACGACAGCGAAGGCGGCAAGCACGATCGGATCACGGCCGGGGAAGCCCGTCGGCAAGGCAATAGCCGCGACCAGCGTCACCAGCCCGCGCATGCCGCACCAGCCGACGAGCACGGCACCGCGAAACGTCGGCGCATCCCGCCTTTGTTCTTCGCTGTCGAAGCGGGCAAATCGTCTCATGATGGCGACATAGGCCAGCACCCAGACGAGGCGCGCCACGATGACGACGGCCAGCACCGTTGCGGCGAAGGCAAAGGCATCGCCTTGCCCCTCGCCGGAGAGCCGGCCGACGATCGACCGTGCCTGCAGGCCCATCAGCACGAAAGCAAGCACGTTGAGCACGAACACCGCCGACTCCCAGACCGAATAGGTGCTGACGCGGCGCCTCGCCGTCATGTGGCGCGGTGCGGTGCGCGCGATGGTGATGGCATAGACGACGATGGTGATAATGGCGGAGAGGCCGATCCTGTCGGCGATGATCCAGACCGCGAAGGTTCCGGCAAACTGCACCACGGTGCTGCTTGCCGCATCCTCGATCCGCGTCAGGGTCAGCAGCGAGATGCGGCCGAACAAATAGCCGGCGGCAACGCTGCCAACCGTCGATAAAAGCACCACCGGCACGGCGTCCTTCAGCATGACCGAGCCGATGGCGGCCGAAACCGCAATCCGGTAGATCAGCAGTGCCGTGGCATCGTTGAGCAGGCTCTCGCCCTGCAGGATGGCGGTGAGCCGGTGCGGCACCTTGAATTGGTTGAGCACGGCGCTCGCCGCCACGGCGTCCGGCGGAGCGACGATGGCGCCGAGCGCGATCGCCGCCGCGATCGGCAGGCCGGCCATCTTCCAGCCGACGAAGGCAACGACCACGGTGGTGAAGACGACGGCGCCGAGCGCCAGCAGCACCAGCGACAGCCGGTAGCGCTTCAGGTCGCGCAGCGATGTGTCATAGGCGGCATCGAGAAGCACAGGCGCGATGAAAAGCGCCAGCGCCAGTTCCGGATCGATCTCGATCATCGGGGCGCCCGGCAGGAAGGCGAGCCCTGCCCCGGCCAGGGCAAGGAGCGACGGATAAGGCACCTCCAGCCAGCGTGACAGCGCCGTCAGCGCGACGGCAATCAAAAGCAGGATCAAGGTGACTTCGAACAGCGCCATGGCTCATCGTAGCGGCGAAGCGGGCGAGTTGGCAGTGCCTTCCGATAGGATGCTGTTGATTGTCCGGCAAGATTGGCAGTGTGAATCGGATCGTCCCAGAACGCCCCTGCGGTGCAGAAATCCGAAGCGCTGGCGGGACAGCACCCCCTCTGTCCTGCAGGACAGAGGGGGGTGTGAAGGAACGCGGCGCTCCAGCTTCGCTAATGCAGCACCAGCATGTCGCCCGAGGAGAAGGAGATGTCCGCCTTCTCGCCGACGGCGGGCGGCGGCGTTGCGGAGTTGTTGAAGGTATCGAGCGAAACCGTGTTGCCGCCGATGCCGACGCGCACGCGGATGACCGAGCCTAGGAAATGCACTTCGGCGATCTCGCCCGACAGGCTGGTGTCATGGCCAGGCTGGCGCGCCAGCGAGATCGCTTCCGGCCGCAACGCCAAGGACAGCGTGTCGCCGGACTTCGAGCCGTTGAGCTTGCCCTTGAGCGAGACCTCCTGCGCGTTGACCTGCACCTTGCCCGAGGCGGCATCGGTGACCTTGCCTTCCAGCACATTGAGCGTGCCGACGAAATTGGCGACGAACTTGGTCGCCGGCCGATTGTAGATCTCGAACGGCGTGCCGACCTGCTCGGCCCTGCCGCCATACATGACGGCGATGCGGTCGGAGATCGACAGCGCCTCTTCCTGGTCGTGCGTGACGAAGATGGTGGTGATGCCCAGCTTCTTCTGGATCGAGCGGATTTCCTCGCGCAGAGACACCCGCACCTTGGCGTCGAGCGCCGACAGCGGCTCGTCGAGCAGCAAGAGTTTCGGCTTCGGCGCGATCGCGCGCGCCAGCGCAATGCGCTGCTGCTGGCCGCCGGAAAGCTGGTAGGGGTAGCGGTCGCCCATCTGCGGCAGCTTGATGATGTCGAGCATCTCGGCGACGCGCCTGTCGGCATCGGCCTTCGGCATGCCGGCGACCTTGAGGCCGAAGCCGATGTTCTGCGCCACCGTTAGATTGGGGAACAGCGCGTAGGCCTGGAACACCATGCCGACATTGCGTTGGTTCGGTTTCAGCCTGGTGATATCCTTGCCGGCAACCACGATCTTGCCGGCCGACGGCTCCTCGAAGCCGGCGACCATGCGCAGCACCGTCGTCTTGCCGCAGCCTGACGGCCCAAGGAAAGAGACGAACTCGCCCGGCTCGACATCGAGATTGAAGTCCTGAACGACGGTGGTGGCGCCGAAGGACTTTCGCACATGCTGGATGGAGAGGAACGGCTCGGCCATGGCTTTGACTTTCAGTTCGGGCGGTTCGCCGATTTCGGCGCGAAACGCGACAGGATCTGGATCAGCGACATGCAGCCCCAGGTGATGGCAAAGGCGATGATGGCAAGCGCCGCCGGCTCATAGGCGCGGTTGGCGCCGATATTCTGCAGGTACGGCCCGAACGCCGGCCGGTTGAGCAGGCTGGCCATCGTGAACTCGCCGATGACGATCGCGAAGGTGAGAAAGGCGCCCGACAGAACCGCGATCAGCACATTGGGAAGGATGACCCGGGTGATGATCGTGGACCAGCCCGCGCCGAGGATCTGTGCCGCTTCGGTCAGCGTGCGCACATCGATGGTGCGCAGGCCCGTATCCACTGCCCTGTACATGTAGGGAAGCGACAGCGTGGCATAGCCGATGACCAGCAGGGCGTTGGTGGCGGTATCGTTAGCCAGGAACGGCAAAGGCGAATTCGAGCCATACATCCTGATATAGCCGAAGACGATGACGATGGCCGGAATGACCAGCGGCAACAGCGTGATGAACTCGACGACCGGTCTGATCTGCGGCAGCCGCAGCCGGATCCAGTAGGCGGCCGGCACCACGACCAGCACGCCGAGGATGATGGTGAAGATGGCGGCGATCACCGAATACATGAAGGTCGCCTGGAAGCGCGCGTCGCCCAACACGATCTGGTAGGCGTCGAAAGAATAGGCGCCGCGGCGCATGCGCATGGAGAATTCCACCGTCGCGATCAGCGGGATGAAGAAATAGGCCGCGCCAAGGATGAAAACGACCCAGGCCCAGAAGCGTCCGGTCTTCATTTCAGCCACCTTTCCGAGCGTGTCCGGAACCAGATGTAGAAGACATTGGCGAGGCCGGTGATGACGATCATGCCGAAGGCGATGGCATAGCCGAGATGCGCGTTGTGCAACACGTCACCACGGATCTGCGCATAGAGCACGATCGGAATGATGTTCAAAGACGAGCCGGTCAGCGCGTAAGCGGTGGCGATGGCGCCAAAGGCGTTGGCGAAAAGGAGGATCACAGTGCCGAGGAAACTCGGCCAGATCACCGGTATGACCACCATGCGCCAGTATTGCGCTGTGGTGGCCCCCAGCGTGGCGGCCGCCTCGCCCCATTCCCGCTTCAGCCCGTCGATCGCCGGAGTGATGATGACCACCATCAGCGGAATCTGGAAATAAACGTAGGTCAGCGTCAGGCCCCAGAAGGACAGGATGTTGAAGCCGTGCGCATAGATGTTGAGACCAAACACGGTGTTTAAGAGCACCGTGGCGAGGCCGAGCCGGCCGAGAGTGGCAAGGAAAGCGAAAGCCAGCGGGATGCCGGCGAAATTGGAGGCCACACCGGAAAAGGTCAGCGTGGCCGAGCGTATCCACTCCGGCAGGCCGCCGCGCACGATGGCGATGGCTATCGCCAGGCCCGCAAACGCGCCGATCAGCGAAGAGGCCAGGCTGACCTTGATAGAGATCCAGTACGCGGCGAGGATCGTGGGCAGGCTACAGTTTCCATCGACCCAGGAAGCCCAGGAATTAATCTGGCACTGCAAATAGTTCGACAGATTGGGCGGGTCGAAGATACCAATGATGTTTTCGAGGGTGAACTCGCCGGCATCATTCTGGAACGCGCCCAGCATCAGGTAAAGCGTGGGCAGGATCAGGAACATAATGGCGAAGATGAAGAATGGCGCAACGCCCAGCCACTGCGTCGGCAGCCGTAACGCGCGCGCCTCGCTGGGCGGCGCGGCCTTTCCCGCAATTGTCTGGTTGGAAAGCGAGAGATCGGTCATGCGCCGGCTACCGTCTGTGAGAAGAGCCGGGCGGCCAGAGCCGCCCGGCCGTATCATTCTGCTACTTCACATTGGCGCCGACAGTGGCGTCCCAGTTCTTGGTGATCGCTTCCTTGGCCTTGCCCTGCTCATCGAGGGTCGGGAATACGGCCGATGCATAGGCTTCGGCCGGCGGCAGCTTGGCCATCACGTCGGCCGGGAGCTTGCCGCTCTTGGCGAGGTCGTTGAAGCGGATCGGATGGCAGTAACCCTTCAGCCAGCCGATCTGACCCTCGTCGGAGTAGAGATACTCGAGCCAAAGCTTGGCCGCATTCGGATGCGGCGCATAAGCGCTGATCGCCTGCACATAAACGCCGGCGACGACGCCGGTCTTCGGCACGACGACGTCGACCGGCGGGTTGCCCTTCAGCGTGTCGCGGCCGGCAAGCGCGTTGTAGTCCCAGGTGACCAGGATCGGGGTCTGCCCTTGGGCCAGCGTGGCCGGCTTGCCGATTACCGGCACGAAATTGCCAGCGGCATTGAGCTTCTTGAAGAAGTCGAGACCTGCCGTGCCGGCTGCTTCACCAGCAGCGGCACCACCGGACAGGCCGGCGGCGTAGACCGCCTGGATCGCCTGGTTCGAGGCGCGCGGATCACCGGCCAGGGCGACGGTGTTGGCATAATCCGACTTCAAGAGGTCAGCCCAGTCGGCCGGCGCTTGCTTGACGAGATCCTTGTTCACCAGGAAGGACAGCACGCCATAATAGTCGCCGGTCCAAAAACCATCGGCATCCTTGGCAGTGTCCGGGATCGAATCCCAGGTCGATACTTTGTAAGCCTGGATCAGGCCGTCTTTCTTTGCGGTCGGACCGAAGGACAGGCCGACGTCAATGACGTCTGGCGCCTGCGGGCCCTTGTTGTCCTTGTTGGCCTTGATCGCCTCGACCTCGTCGCCAGAGCCGGCATCGGGGTTGAGCTCGTTGATCTTGATGTCCGGATACTTAGCCTTGAAAGCGTCGATGACCGCCCCGTAGCCGCACCAGTCATGCGGAAGCGCGATGACAGTCAGCTGGCCTTCAGCCTTCGCGGCCTTGGCGAGGTCGTCCAGCGAATCCGCGGACGAAATCACCGTCGACGCAAAGAGCGCCGCGGCCGAGAGGGAAAGCACTTTCCCCGTGAACTTGAACATGTGTTCTCTCCGTTGAACTGGCGCCGCTGGGCGCCTGCGATGCGGGTATCGTTTTCGTGTGACAGCCAGATGAAGGCTTTTTGAAACCCGAGCCCCGCGGCACAAAAAGTTAACTCTTTTTAACGGACTGTAGCAATTAGCCCGCACTTAATTTTCCGGCTAATGGTTAGTTGCCTTGCTTTTTGCCCCCTCTCCTTTTTCCTTAGGTATCGTCTTCTTCAACTTTTCGGCATCCGAAGCCGGCTCTCATACGGAGCCGGCGATCGCGTTATCGAGCAGCGTCAGCGCCGCCTTCTTGGTCAGCTTGACCGGGTTGCCGCCGGCCGTCGGATCGACCACCGCCATGTCGGCGATCAGTGCCTTGCGCTTCTTGTCCATGTCGAGGCCCTTGATCAGGCCGGGCAGCGCGTGCGGCACCTTGAGTTCCTTGCGCAGCTTGACGATCGCCTTGGCGAAACCGTCGAAGCCGCCTTTGATGCCGCAATAGGCGGCGAGCCGGGCGATGCGCTCATCGATCGCCTCGCGGTTGAAGGCGAGCACATAGGGCATGAACACCGCATTGGTCATGCCGTGATGGGTGTCGTAGAGCGCGCCGACCGGGTGCGACAGCGAGTGGATGGCCCCCAGCCCCTTCTGGAAGGCGGCCGCGCCCATCGCGGCGGCGCTCATCATATGGGCGCGGGCGACCAGATCCTTGCCGTTGGCGAAGGCCTTGGGCAGGTTCTCGAACACCAGCCGGATGCCTTCCACCGCGATGCCGTCGGCCATCGGATGATAGCCCGGCGCGCAATAGGCTTCGAGGCAGTGGGCTAAAGCATCCATGCCGGTGCCGGCGGTGATGAAGGCAGGCATGCCGACCGACAGCTCCGGATCGGCAATCACGATCGCCGGCAGAAGCTTCGGATGGAAGATAACCTTCTTGGTGTGGGTCGCCTCGTTGGTGATGACACCGGCGCGGCCGACCTCCGACCCGGTTCCGGCCGTTGTCGGCACCGCGATGATCGGCGCGATCGCGTCCGAGTTGGCGCGCGTCCACCAGTCGCCGATATCCTCGAAATCCCACACGGGGCGCGTCTGCCCCGCCTGGAAGGCGATCAGCTTGCCGAGGTCGAGCGCCGAGCCGCCGCCGAAGGCGATGACGCCGTCATGCTTGCCCTTCTTGAACACGGCGATGCCGGCGGTGAGGTTGGACTCGACCGGGTTCGGCTTCACCTCCGAAAACACCCCGTAAGGCACCTTGGCGTCGTCGAGAATTTTCAGCGTCGAGGCGACGACCGGAAGTTTCGCCAGCCCAGGGTCGGTGACGAAAAGCGGCCGCTTGATGCCGGCCGCCGCAAGCGCATCCGGCAGTTCCTTGATGCGGCCGGCGCCGAAACGGACGGTGGTGGGGTAGTTCCATTTGGAGATGAGCTTGGGCATTTTCTGTCTTTCGAAAAATCAGATCGTTTCGCGCAGGTGATAGGATTTCGGGCGGGTCAGGTTGTCGTAGCCGATGGCCGAGAGTGCCGCGCCCTTGCCGGTGTCCTTGACGCCGGTCCAGACCAGCGCCGGATCGAGATAGTCGCAGCGGTTCATGAACACCGTGCCTGTCTCGACGCGGTCGCCGATCGCCACCGCGCGCTCGGCGTCGCGCGTCCAGATCGAAGCCGTCAGCCCGTAAGGGCTGTCGTTCATCAGCGCGATCGCCTCCTCGTCGCTGCGCACCTTCATGATGCCGACGATCGGTCCAAAGCTTTCCTCGCGCATGACGCTCATCTGGTGGTCGACCCCGGTCAGCACTTCCGGCGCCAGATAGGGCGAGCCCGCTCTGTCGTTCTCGACCTTCATGTTGATATGCCCCTTGGCGCCCTTGCGCAGCGCCTCTGCCTTCTGCTCGCGGATCAGGTCGGCGAAGCGCGCCTGCGCCATCGGCCCCATGGTCGTGGCCTCATCCAGCGGATTGCCGACGACATAGTTCTTCGTCTCGGCGACAAAACCTTCGACGAACTCGTCATAGACCTTCTCATGCACATAGACGCGCTCGATGCCGCAGCAGCATTGGCCGGAATTGTAGAAGGCGCCGTCGACGAGGTTGGCGATCGCATGGTCCATCTTGGCGTCGGGCAAAACATAGGCCGGATCCTTGCCTCCGAGCTCGAGGCCGAGCGTCATGAAGGTACCGGCCGCCGCCTTCTCGATGGCGCGGCCGCCGGCGACCGAGCCGGTGAAGTTGACGTGGTCGATCTTGCCCGAACCGAGCAGCTTCTCGGTCTGGTCGTGGTTCATGACCAGGTTCTGGAACAGGCCCTTGGGCAGGCCCGCCTTGTCGAACGCCTGCTGGAACCGTTCGCCAACCAGCAGCGTCTGCGCCGCATGCTTGAGGATGACAGCACTTCCGGCCATCAGCGCCGGCACGATTGTGTTGACCGCCGTGAGATAGGGGTAGTTCCACGGCGCGATCACCAGCACGACGCCGAGCGGCACCTTCTTCACATAGCGGCTAAACCCATCCTTCGGGTTGGAGGCCATGACCGGCTTCAACGCAGCTTCAGCGATCTCGACCATGTAGTTGGTGCGTTCCTTGACGCCGCCGAACTCGCCGCCATAGCGCACCGGCCGGCCCATCTGCCAGGCGATCTCCGGCACGATCTCGTCGCTCATGCCGACCAGCGCTTCCAGCATCGCCAGCATGTATTTGCCGCGCTCGACAATCGGTGTCTCGGCCCATTTCTCCTGCGCCGCCTTGGCGCGCTCGACAGCCGCGTTGATCGCCTGGTCGCTTGCGACCGGCCGCTCGGCATAGATCGAGCCGTCGATGGGGGATTTGAGTTTGACCGTTTCGGTCATGTCTTCCTCGCAGTTTTGCAACAATCGAAAGTCATCTGCCTGGCGCTGCATTCACGCGCCGGCCGCCACCATCTTCCCGAATGCCGGCGGCGAGACGGTGGAGGCTCCACTGCCCTCACCCGCTCATCGCGAGGAGAAGGGCAGTGCTGATCTCACGGCACCCTAATACCGTTCAAAACCCCGGTGCAGTTCCCAATCCGTGATGCGGCGGTCGTATTCGAACTGCTCCCAGCGAGCGGTGTGCACGTAGTGTTCGACCACGTCCTCGCCGAAGGCCTGCTCCAGCATGGCAGAGTTCGCCAACGTCTCGGTCGCATCGCGCAGGGTCTTCGGGATTTCCGGCAGCTGCGACGCCTGATAGGCATCGCCGACGAACGGCTTCTGCAGCTCCAGCTTCTCGTCGATGCCGGCAAGGCCGGCGGCGATCAATGCCGCGAAAGCGAGATAGGGATTGAGGTCGGCGCCGCCGATGCGGCACTCCATGCGGATACCCTTGGTGCCTTCGCCGCAGAGCCGGAAGCCGGCGGTGCGGTTGTCCTCGCTCCACATGATCTTGGTCGGCGCGAAGGTGCCGGCCTGGAAGCGCTTGTAGGAGTTGATGTAGGGCGCCAGGAACCAGGTGAACTCCTTGGCGTATTTGAGCTGTCCCGCCGCCCATTGCTGACCGAGCGTCGACAGCGTCCACTCCGCATTTTTATCGAAAAACAGCGGCGTCTTGCCGTCGGCGCTCCACAGCGAATTATGGATATGGCTGGAGTTGCCGGCGAGGCCGTAATTGTACTTGGCCATGAAGGAGATGGCCTTGCCTTCGGAGTGGGCGATCTCCTTGGCGCCGTTCTTCAGGATGACGTGGCGGTCGGCCATTTCGAGCGCCTCGGCATAGCGCACGTTGATTTCTTCCTGGCCCGGGCCCCACTCGCCCTTGGAGTTCTCGATCGGAATGCCGGCCGCTTCCATCTCGTTGCGCAGCCGGCGCATCACGCCTTCTTCCTTGGTGGTGATGCCGATCTGGTAGTCGCCGATATAGGGCGAAGCGGTGTCGAGGCCCTGCCAATGCTTCCTGCGGGCGGAATCGTAGGTTTCGCTGAACAGGTAGAATTCGAGCTCGGAGGCGAAATAGCCGATATACCCGCGCTCCTTGAGCCGCTGGATCTGTTTCTTCAGGATCGCGCGGGGTGAGTGTGCCAAATCCTCATGATCATGGTGATCGAGCACGTCGCAGATGACCAGCGCCGTCTTTTCCAGCCACGGGATACGCCGCAGCGTCGAAAGATCGGGCTTCATGACGAAGTCGCCATAGCCCTTCGACCAGCTCGCCGCCTTGTAGCCGGGCACCGGCTCCATATCGATGTCGGCGGCCAGCAGATAGTTGCAGCCATGCGTTTCGCCATGCGCGGAATCGACGAAATACTGGGCCAGGAAGCGCTTACCCGCGAGCCGTCCCTGCATGTCGACGATGCAGGCCAGCACGGTGTCGATCTCGCCGTTGGAGACCGCTTGCTTCAACTGATCGAACGAGAAATTCCCGGCCATTCCTTTGGCACTCCAGTACTTGTCGGTTGAAAAGGAAGAAACGAGGCCATGGCCGGCATGATGCCGGCCATGGTCATGAGGTGAAGTATCAGTGGCCGGTCTCGCCGACCGCCTGTTCGGCCGCCTTGATCGCCGCCTGGCGCGCCGCGATGATGTCGCCGAGCGGCGGGCCTTGGAAGCGGTTGCGCTCGAAGGCGAACCAGACGATCGCCGTCAGGATGAAGAAGCCGACGGTGATGTAGAGCGCCCAGTCGTTCGGCGGCTGGATGCCGATGACGAAGATCAGGATCATCGACACGAGTGACAGGACCGAGAACAGCATGAACAGGCCGCGGCCCATGTTCCAAGGGCCCATCTTGTCCCACTTCGGCGTTCCCCACGCCGCCATGCCGAGCACGATCGGCACGATAAAGGAGAGGAACAGGAAGATGACGGTGCAGGAAACAACGATCGTGTAGGCCGAGGTGCCCGCGACCGAGACCACCGATGAGCCCCACACGAACAGTACCGACAGGATCGAGGCTGTCCAGATCGCCGCCACCGGCGTGCGGTGGGCGGGGCTGACCTTGGCGAGCGCCGACGAACCCGGCAGGCCGCCGTCACGCGAGAAGGCGAAGATCATGCGCGAGGCCGAGGTGACGGTGGCGAGACCGCACAGGAGCTGCGCCAGGAATACGACGAGGTAGACGAACTCCTTGAGCCCGGTGCCGACACGCTGGTCGAAGGCCCAGAAGAACACGTTCCAGCCCTGCTTGGCGGCGTCGTCCATGTTCGGGATCATCAGGATGAACGCAGCCAGGAACAGATAGCCGAACAGCGCCGACCAGATGACCGACATGACCATCGCGCGCGGCACCGAAGAAGCCGCCTTGATGGTTTCCTCCGACGTGTGCGCGGACGCGTCGTAGCCGGTGATGGTATAGATCGGCAGCAAGAGGCCAAGCGCGAACACCCAGGCGTTGGACACCGATGGCCACACACCGTTGCCCGCATCGCCGGAGTAGTTGTGGAAGGTGAAGAGGCGGCTGAAGTCCCAGGTCTCGGCCGAGAGCAGGCAGACCACCGCGATCAGGATCGAGCCGAAGAAGATGAGGTAGCCCGAGAAGTCGGTGAGCTTCGCCGTCAGCTTGATGCCGAGGTGGTTGATCAGCGCCTGGGCGCCGGTGATGATGATCAGGAAGATCATCTGGTTGGTCAGCGTTCCCTCGATGCCCAGCGCCGGCCCGAAAGCGCCGATGAAAAACGTCCAGGTGCCGACATTGATGGCGCCGAGCACGGTGATCAGGCCGAGCAGGTTGAGCCAGGCCGTCACCCAGCCGGTGCCGCGATTGCCGAGGATGGAGCCCCAGTGATAGAGGCCGCCGGCCGTCGGATAGGCGGAGCTGATCTGCGACATCGCGACCGCGAAGGTGAGCGACACGAAACAGCCGACCAGCCAGCCGATGCCGATGCCGATGCCGCCCGCGCCCGACGTTGCTTGCGCCAGCGAGTTGATGCCGCCGGACAGGATGCAGATGATGGAGAAGGAAACCGCGAAATTCGAGAAGCGGCTGAGGCGCCGCTCGAGTTCCTGGGCATAGCCCATGCTGTGAAGGACCTTTATGTCCTCCGCCTTGTCGACTTCGTTATAGTCTTGCGCTGTCATGTTGGAAGTCCCCTGTTGGTTCTTAGCTGGCCGACTCTACTGACTTTCCCATTACGCGTTGTCGGGAGCCCCTGGCCTCCTCGGGCTCCAGATTCGAAAATATCCCTGTGAGCAGGTCCGCCCATTTCCGCTGCCCGGTCTCGCCGGAGATTTCATCGTTGCGGATTTCGATCATCGCGCAGGCAAGACCGCGTGGGCGCGCGTGCTTTTCCAGCGTGAAATAGACGCGGTCGGCCGGCGAATAAGGTTCGTTGACGCCGACGCTGACGCCGGCAAGCCGCTGCAGCGCCGATATCAACGGCGCTGCCAGTCTGCGGTCGTCGTCGTGGATGATGCCGATATGCCAGGGCCGGCTCTTGCCCTTGTAGACCGGCGTGAAGGAATGCACCGACACAAGCCGCGTCTCCTGGCCATATGCCAGCCGTTGTTCGATGATCTGCGCAATCGTGTGGTGGAATGGACGCCACGCCAGGTCGATCCGCGCGCCGCGTTGTTTGTCCGAAAGGCCGGTGTTGCCGGGAATGGCCGTCGTTTCGCTGACCGGCGGCACGAGGTCGGGTGCGTCGAGCGGCCGGTTGCAGTCGATCACCAGACGCGAGACGCGGGTTTCGACCAGCGTGGCGTCGAGCGCCTCGGCCATGCGGCTTGCGACGGGAAGCGCGCCGGGATCCCAGGCGATGTGGCGGGAAAGGTCCCCGACCGGCAGGCCGAGCGTGCCGAATTCCGCCGGCAGGAAGTTCGAAGCGTGGTCGCAGGTGAAGACGAAGGGGCTCGAGCCGCCAGGGTTGGTCACCCTTACGGTCTCCGACGGTGCAAGGCTGGTGGGCCGTGCTTTCTCCATAATGCCGTCCCCTGGGGAGCGCTGTATCGTATGTTACGTATTTTGCCTCATTGCGTCCCTGTGGATGATTTCATACAGTTTGCCCGGCTTTGTCAAACGCCAATTCCGAAAACGGCGCCGACCAGGTCAAAGGGTGGGGAAAACGATGATTTCCAGCATTGCCGAACTGATCTCGGACCGCATCGGCACCATGCCGGCGGGCGAGCGCCGCGCCGCGCAGACGCTGATTGCCAATTATCCGCTGACCGGGCTGAAGACGGTGGCCGAGTTCTCGACCGCAGCGGGGGTTTCGTCACCGACGATCCTGCGTTTCGTCGCCAGGCTCGGCTTCCAGAATTATCCCGAATTCCAGTCGGCGCTGCAGGATGAACTCGCCGCGCAATTGCAGTCTCCGGCATCGCGCACGCTCAACCCGGCGTCGCCCGCCAGCGGCGGTGCCGCATCCCCGATGCTGGAGGCGACGCTCGACAACATGCGCGAGACGTTCCGGCACCTCTCCGACAAGCAGTTGGCCGATATCGCCACAAGGCTTGCCGAGCGGCGCGGCAAGACCTTCCTGATCGGCGGCCGCTTCACCGACCCGCTGGCCCGCTACATGGCCGCCCATCTCGCCATCATCCAGCCGGACGTCTACCACCTCGCCGGCCAGGAGAGCATCTGGCGAGACCGGCTGATCGACATGGGCAAGCGCGACGTGCTGGTGATCTTCGATATCAGGCGCTACCAGGAGAGCCTGGTCCGCTTCGCCGAGAAGGCGCACCAGCGCGGCGTGCAGATCGTGCTGTTCACCGACCAATGGCTCTCGCCGATCGCCCGCTTCGCCCGCCATGTGATCGCCGGGCGCACCGCCGTGCCCTCGGCCTGGGATTCCTCGGCCGCGCTTCTCGTCGTCGTCGAGACGCTGATCGGCGCCGTCACGAGACAGCTCGAAGCCGCCGGCGCCAAGCGCATCCGCGACCTGGAAAGCCTACGCTAAAGCAATCCCAGGAAAAGTGTGTAGCGGTTTTCCGTTCGGAATTGCGTAAAATAAGCCGAACCGGAAGTCGGCACGCGATCCGGCTTCACGTTACCGAGATTTAATGTGCACGATTGCGTGATAATTGCCATAAACCGCTGATATCGGGGTGTGGCGTGGCCGGTTTTCGCCCCCAGCCCGTATCGTCGCTGTGCCTGCTTCCGCCTGGAACCGGTAGACGAATCCTGCCGCTGGAGTGTCGATGTCGAGCTGGAATCAGGTTGTTGTTGCGCTTGTGATCGTGGTCGCCGCCGCGGCCGCCTGGGTACGCTTCTATCCCAGTGCGCCTGAGATATTGGCGCGCCGGGGCATGGACTGGGCTATCGCCGCTCCTGCCACGGAGAGCGCTTCGACTGGCTCTGCCCGGTCCGGACGCAACCGCGCAGGTCAGGTCGTGACCATCGTCGCCTCGCCGGCCGGCACCGCCACAATCAACGACAGGCTGCAGGCGATCGGCACCGGCCGCGCCAACGCGACCGTGACGGTCAATCCGTATTCCGCCGGCCGCCTTACCGAATTGCTGGTCCAGTCCGGCACCCATGTCGAGAAGGGCGACGTCATCGCAAAGCTCGACTCCGAAACCGAGGTCATTGCACGCGATCGCGCCCAGGTGGCGATTGAAGATGCTCAATCCAAACTCGACCGGGTGAAGTCGCTGCGGGCTTCCAATGCCGCCACGCCGGTGGCCGTCGCCGATGCCGAGGTGGCGCTCGCCAATGCCAAGCTGGCATTGCGCGATGCCGAGCTTGCGCTGGAGCGCCGCTCGATCGTGGCGCCGCTCGAAGGCACGGTCGGCATCCTGCCCATCGCCGCCGGCAACTACGTCACCAGCCAGTCGGCGATCGCCACGCTCGATGATCGCTCGAGCATCCTGGTCGACTTCTGGGTTCCTGAACGCTTCGCTGCCGCGGTCAAGGTCGGCGCGCAACTGTCGGCCACGCCGCTCGCCAACCCCAATCAGGTCTATAGCGGCACGGTTTCGGCTATAGACAACCATATCGACGAGAACAGCCGCACGCTGCTCGTCAAGGCGACCATCGCCAACCCGGCCGATTCGCTTCGCGCCGGCATGTCGTTCCAGATCGGCATGAAATTCCCCGGCGACACCTATCCGGCCGTCAGCCCTCTGGCCATTCAGTGGGGCACCGACGGCGCCTATGTCTGGGCTGTCGAGAACGGCAAGGCCAAGCGTGTGCCGGTGCGCATCATCCAGCGCAACACCGAGACCGTGCTGATCGACGCTCCCGTCGAAAGCGGCGACATGGTGGTGACCGAAGGCACCCAGAGCGTCAGCGAGGGCGGCGATGTCCGCATCGCCGGCGAGGACCGCGCGACCGGAGCCGAAGGCTCATGAGCGCCTCCGGCGATCCGGCCGCGGGGTCGGGCCTGACGGCGCTCTTCATCCGCAGGCCGGTCATGGCCTTCGTGCTGAACACGCTGATCGCGGTCGCAGGGCTGGCCGCCTTCTGGGGCGTCGAGGTGCGCGAACTGCCGGATGTCGACCGCCCCGTCATCACCGTCAACACCACCTTCGAGGGCGCTGCCGCCGAAACCGTCGACCGCGAGTTGACCGACGCTATCGAGGGCGCCGTCGCGCGCGTCTCCGGCGTCAAGTCGATCTCGTCGACTTCGTCCTTCGGTCAGAGCCGCGTCACCATCGAGTTCAACGACGGCGTCGACCTCAATGTCGCCGCATCCGACGTGCGCGACGTCGTCAGCCGTATCACCAACCAGTTGCCGGAGACCGCCGACGCCCCGCGCATCGTCAAGGCCGACGCCAATTCCGACGCTGTGATGCGGCTTGCCGTCACCTCCGACACCATGTCGGTGCAGGACATGACGGTGCTGGTGCAGGATCGTATCGAGGATGAGCTCGCCGCCGTGCCCGGCGTCGCCGACGTCCAGGTTTATGGCGATCGCGACAAGATCTTCCGCATCGATGTCGACCAGAACAAGCTGGCGAGCCACGGCTTCACCGTAGCGGATCTGCGCAAGGCGCTCGCCTCGGTGGCATTCGATTCCCCGGCCGGCTCGATCACGACGACCAACCAGGACCTCATCGTGCGCACGACCGCCGACGTCACCACGCCGGAGGAATTCGAAAATATCGTCATCGGCGGCGCAACCCGCATCCGCGACGTCGCCACCGTGACGCTCGGCCCCGACATCGGCCAGACCTCGCTGCGCTCCGACGGCAAGACCGGCATCGGCCTCGGCATCATCCGCCAGGCGGAATCGAACACGCTGGATATCTCCACCGGCGTCAGGGCGGCCGTCGAGAAGCTGCAGCAGAACCTGCCGCAAGGCATGTCGATCAAAGTCACCAGCGACGACGCGGTCTTCGTCAACGGCGCCGTGCACGAGGTCGAGATCGCGTTGGTGCTCTCCGTCTCGATCGTGCTCATCGTCATCTACGCCTTCCTGCTCGACTGGCGTGCGACGCTGATCCCCGGCCTGTCGATGCCTGTCGCCATGATCGGCACCATCGCCGCGATCTATCTCGCCGGCTTTTCCGTCAACATCCTGACGCTGCTGGCGCTGGTGCTGGCGACAGGCCTTGTCGTCGACGACGCCATCGTCGTGCTCGAAAACATCGTGCGGCGCCGCAACGAGGGCATGGGACCGCGCGCGGCCGCCGTGCTCGGCACCCAGGAAGTGTTCTTCGCCGTCGTCGCCACCACGCTGACGCTGGTCGCGGTCTTCGTGCCGATCTCGTTCCTGCCGGGACAGACCGGCGGCCTGTTCCGCGAGTTCGGCTTCGTGCTGGCGATGTCGGTGCTGCTCTCCTGCGTGGTGGCGCTGACGCTGTGCCCGATGCTTGCTTCGCGCATGCTCTCCAGCGTCTCCCTCCATCACGACGGCGGCAGCGGTATCGGCGCCCGCATCGGCGGCGCATTGCACCGCCTTTACAAGCGCTGCCTTCATGCCTGCCTCGCCGCGCCCTGGATCGTGGTGCTCGCAGCACTGCTCTTCGCCGGCACCGCCTTCACGCTGTTCGGCACCATCCGCCAGGAGCTGACGCCGACTGAGGACCGCGCTGTCGTTTTGTTGCGCATCAACGCCCCGCAAGGCGTCAGCCTCGACTACACGACCGAGCAGATGCGCAAGATCGAGCGGCTGATCCAGCCGCTGCGCGATTCCGGCGAGATCCGCTCGACCTTCGAGAATGCCGGCAACAATGGCTCCTACAACTCGGGCTTCATGGTGATGACGCTGGCGCCATGGGACGAGCGCAGCCGCAGCCAGCAGGAGATCATGGCCGACATCGGCCGCCTGACCAAGCAGGTGCCGAGCGTGCGCGTTTTCCCCGTGCAGCCCAACAGCCTCGGCATCCGCGGTGCCGGCAACGGCCTGCAATTCGCGCTGGTCGGCAACGACCGCAAGGCGTTGAGCGAGGCGGCGGTGAAGATCGTCGACGAGATGCGCCAGGATCCGCGCTTCCAGACGCCGCGGCTTTCCGTCGATCCGACGCAGCCGCAGCTGGCGGTGGCCATCGACCGCGAGCGTGCTTCCGACCTCGGCATCGACATCACCGGGCTCGCCGACACGCTTCAGGCAATGCTCGACGGCAACGATGTCGTCGACGTCTACATAGCCGACCGCAGCTACGGCGTGAAGCTGGTCTCCACCACCAACCCGATCAACGATCCGACCGATCTCGAAAACATCTTCCTGAAAACGTCGGATGGCCGCTTCGTGCCGATGTCGACCATCGCCACGCTGACCGAACGCGCCGTGCCGCCGTCTTTGACGCGCGAACAGCAGCAGCCGTCGGTCGCGATCACCGCCAACCTCGGCGGCGGCTTCGCGCTCGGCGAAGCGCTGACCCGCGCCGAGGAGATCGCGACGCCGCTTCTGCCGCCGGGCGCGCGTATCCTGCCGCTCGCCGAAGCGGCGACGCTCGGCGAAAGTAACAGCGCCATGATCGCCGTGTTCAGTTTCGCGCTGGTCATCATCCTTCTGGTGCTGGCGGCACAGTTCGAGAGTTTTGTCAGCGCCGTCATCATCATGGCGACGGTGCCGCTCGGGCTGGCCTGCGCCATCTTCGCGCTGCTGCTCTCAGGCACCAGCCTCAACGCCTACAGCCAGATCGGACTGGTATTGCTGGTCGGCGTCATGGCGAAGAACGGCATCCTGATCGTCGAGTTCGCCAACCAGTTGCGAGACCGCGGGTTTGGCGTGCGCCAGGCGATCGAGGAGGCCGCCACCATACGGCTCCGCCCGGTGATGATGACCATGATCTGCACCGTGCTCGGCGGCGTGCCGCTGGTGCTGGCATCGGGCGCCGGCGCCGAGGCGCGCATCGCTCTCGGCTGGGTGATCGTCGGCGGCCTCGGGCTGGCCACCGTCTCGACGCTGTTCCTGACCCCTGTCGCCTACCTTCTGCTCGGCCGCTTCGTCATGCCCAAGGCGCATGAGGAAGCACGGCTGAAGCGCGAGCTCGAAGAGGCCGCTTATACCAACGTCGAGCCGGCGGAATGATTAGCTCTCCTCTCCCCGTCACTATACGGGGAGAGGATGCCGGTCCACCCTCCGCAGCTGCAGCGCAGCTGCTGCGGAGGACGGGCAGGCAGGTGAGGGGCAGCGCCTGCTTGCGAGATTACCGCCTGATACAGACGATAGCGAAACGCCGGCAGCACGGCCAGTCACAGCGGTCAGCGCCGCCCCTCATCCGCCCTTCGGGCGCCTTCTCCCCGTAGAACGGGGAGAAGGAAAGTCCGCGCTTACGGCTTGATAAACACCTTGCCGTTCGGCTTGGCCAACTCGGCCGGCAGCCGCGCCATCGCCTCTACCAGCGGCACCACCGCCGTCACGTCGGTCGACCAGCGCCCGTCGGAAAAGCGCTTTTGCGCCTCCAGCACCGCCGGGCCGAGCCGGTCGCGGAATTGCCGCATCCATTCGGCCAGCCAGAAGCCCTCGATGCGCTTGTGCTGGAAGATCAACTGGCCGGGCTCGCGGATCACCGTCGGCTCGGCATCGAGCCGGCCGTAGACGATCCAGCGCGAACGCTTCGGCATGGCATTGAAGATGGCCGAGGCCAACGGTCCGGTTACCGCATCGAGGAAGATGCGCGGCTGCTCGGCCTTGATCGCCTCGCGCAGCTTGGCCTCGAAATCCGCAGCCTTCTCGTTGAGCACATGGGCGGCACCGAGCTCCTTCAGCAAAGGAATCTGTTCGTCGCGGCGCACGGTGACGATCGGGCGGAAACCGTCCTCCTTCGCCAGCCCGATGATCAGCTTGCAGAGCTGGCTGGCGCCGGCGGTCATGATGAAGGCCTTGTCGCCTTCCTGCTTGACGATGCCGAACATGGCGAGCGCGGTCAGCGGATTGACGATCATCGCCGCGGCGTCCTCGTCGCGCACCGTGTCGAGCAGCGGAATGCAGGACGCGGCCTCCGCCACCGCATAGTCGGCCCATGCTCCCCAGTTCGACACACCGGTGGCGAAGGCGACGCGCTTTCCCTCCAGGCTCTTTGCATAGGGGTCATCGCCGGTAGCGACGACGATGCCGACGCCTTCGAAGCCTGCCGGCTGGCCCTTCACGCGCGGCTGGCCGTACTGCCCCTTGACGAAGGCGATGTCGGACGGGTTGATCGAGGCGAGGCCGACCTTGATCAGCGCCTGCGTCGGTCCCGGCGCCGGCACGGCGATGCTGCCCGGCCGAAGATAAGGCTCCACCGCCTCCAGCGCGCCGGCCGAAGGCGTTTTGGTGTAGCCGTCGCCGACAAGCAGCAAGGCCTTCATTTCCGACGGAAGCGCCATGGCGATCACACCTTCTCCTGCGTGTATTTCCTGAGCTCGCTGCGCGCCACCTGCCGCCGATGCACTGCGTCCGGCCCGTCGGCAAGCCGCAGGGTTCTGAGATGTGTCCAGGAGCGGGCGAGCGGCGTGTCCTGGCTGATGCCTTGCGCGCCGAACATCTGCACCGCCTCGTCGGTGACCTTGAGCGCGACGCGGGGTGCCACGACCTTGATCTGGCTGATCCAGGGCGCGGCGGCGCGCGCATCGCCCTGGTCGATCATCCACGCCGCCTTGAGGCAGAGCAGCCTGGCCATCTCGATCTCCATCCGGCACTCGGCGATGATGTCGAAATTGGCGCCGAGCTTGGCCAGCGACTGGCCGAAAGCCTCGCGCCGCACCGAGCGCTGGCACAGCATCTCCAGCGCCATCTCGGCCTGGCCGATGGCGCGCATGCAGTGATGGATGCGGCCGGGCCCCAGTCGCCCCTGCGCGATCTCGAACCCCCTGCCCTCGCCGAGGATCAGGTTCGCCGCCGGCACCCGCACGTCCTCGAACCTCAGATGCATATGGCCGTGCGGCGCGTCGTCGTCGCCATAGACCTGCATCGGCCGCAGCTTGGTGATGCCCTTGCTTTCCGCCGGTACCAGGATCATCGAATGCCGGCGATGCTGCGGCTCGTCGTCAGACCCGGTCCTGACCATGGCGATATAGATGGCGCAGCGCGGATCGCCGGCGCCCGATGCCCACCATTTCTCGCCGTTCAGCACATAATCCTCGCCGCTCCGCTCGCAACGCATCGAGATGTTGGTGGCGTCCGATGAGGCGACGTCCGGTTCGGTCATCAGATAGGCCGAGCGGATCTTGCCCTCGAGCAGCGGCTCGAGCCATTCCTGCTTATGCTCCTCTGAGCCATAGCGCTCCAGCACTTCCATGTTGCCGGTGTCGGGCGCCGAGCAGTTGAAGGTCTCGGCGCCGAGATGCGCCTTGCCCATCTCCTCCGCCAGATAGGCGTATTCGACCGTCGACAGGCCGTAGCCGCGCTTGGAATCGGTCAGCCAGAAATTCCACAGGCCGCGCTTGCGCGCCGTCTGCTTCAGCCCTTCCAGGATCTCGGTCTGCCTCGCCGTGTAGGCCCAGCGGTCGCCGTTCCTGCCGACCTCGGCCAGAAACTCCTCGCCGAGCGGCGCGATCTCGTCGCGCACCATCGCGGCCACGCGCTGATGGATCGGCTTCAGCCGCTCGGTCATGCCGAGATTCATGTCCACCATCGGTTCAGGCCCTTTCGCAGATGCATCTTTACCCGTGGCAAGGATGACCGTACTTCGGCTAGCCTTGTCAACGCGAGTCCTTCGGTTCCGGCCGGGACCAGGCACGTGGGAGGAATTAGGATGAGCTATCTCGACAAGCTGTTCTCGGTCGCCGGCAAGACCGCGCTGGTGACCGGTGCAGCAACCGGCATCGGCCGCATGGTGGCGACCGCGCTGGTGCGGGCCGGCGCCACCGTGATGATCGCCTCGCGCAAGGGCGAGGACTGCGTCCGGGTCGCCAGCGAGCTCAATGCGCAGGGAGGCGACGGCCGGGCCGAGGGCTTTGCCGGCGACGTGTCCAGTGAAACAGGTATCGCAGCTCTGGTCGCCGAGGTTAAGGTGCGGACGGACCGGCTGCATGTCCTGGTCAACAATGCCGGCATTTCCTGGGGCGCGCCGCTGGAGGAATTCCCCTACCACGCCTGGGCGAAGGTCTTCGGCGTCAACGTCACCGCCGTCTTCCACCTGACGCGGGAACTTTTGCCGCTGCTCGATGCCGCCGCAAGCGACGAGGATCCTGCCCGCGTGATCAATCTGGGCTCGGTGATGGGGACCCAGCCGCTGGCCGACGATGCCTATTCATACACGGCGTCGAAAGCCGCCGTGCATCACCTTACGCGCACGCTGGCGATCGAGTTCGCGGGGCGCCGCATCACCGTCAACGCCTTTGCGCCCGGCCCCTTCCAAAGCCGGATGACGGCGTTTGCCACCGCCACCGAGGAGCAGGCGAAACATGTCGGTAACCACGTTCCGCTGGGCCGTATCGGGGGACCGGATGACATTGCCGGCGCAACGCTCTATTTGTGCAGCCGTGCCGGAAGCTATGTCACCGGCGCCATCCTGCCGATCGACGGCGGCCAGTCGGTGCAGCACGGGATGACATTGTTCAAGGAATAAGGCGTCCGGCTCAAGGAATCGCGGTCCGGGCGGGGTGCGGAGGACATCAGGGTGGAACCGATCAGTCTCGATACGCTTCTGGCCAGCGTCGGCAAGGAAGTCGGCGTGTCGCCCTGGCGAACGGTCACGCAGCGCATGATCGACCAGTTCGCCGACGCCACCGACGACCACCAGTTCATCCATTGCGATCCCGAGCGTGCCGCGCGCGAAACGCCGTTCGGCGGCACCATCGCGCATGGTTTTCTGTCGCTGTCGCTTTTGTCGGCGATGACTTTCGAGACCATGCCGCCGATCGAAAACACCAAGATGGGTGTCAATCACGGTTTCGACACGCTGCGTTTCCTGGCGCCGGTCAAGACGGGCTCGCGCATCCGCACCCATTTCGTGCTGGCCGACGTCAAGGTGCGGTCGTCCGGCTGGGTGCAGACGGCGCACGACGTGACCATCGAGATCGAGGGATCGAAGAAGCCGGCGCTCACCGCGCGCTGGCTGACCCTGACGCTGATCGAGCGCCAGCCAGAGACCGCATGAGCGACGGTGCCAACGTGCTAGATCGGGCAGCGCTTGCGCTCTACCTCGAAGCGCATATCCCGGGTTTTGCCGGCCTTTCCGCGATCGAGAAATTCAAATCCGGGCAATCGAACCCGACCTATCTGCTCACCGCCGCCAGCGGCCGCTACGTGCTGCGCGCCAAGCCGCCGGGACAATTGCTGAAATCCGCGCACCAGGTCGATCGCGAATTCCGGGTCATGCAGGCGCTTGGCGCGACCGCCGTGCCGGTGCCGCGCATGCTGCATCTGTCCGGCGAGGATTCCCCGATCGGCCGCATGTTCTACGTCATGGAGTTCCTCGACGGCCGCATCTTCTGGGATCCGTCATTGCCGGACGCAGCCGACCCCAACAAATCCAGCAATGACGAGCGCACTGCTGTCTACGACGCCATGAATGCGACGCTTGCCGCATTGCACGACGTCGATGTCGAGGCCGTGGACTTAAGCGATTTCGGCAAGCCCGGCAGCTATTTCGAGCGCCAGTTCGCCCGCTGGACCAGCCAGTATCGCGCCTCCGAAACGGAAGAGATCGCCGCCATGGATCGGCTGATTGCCTGGTTGGAGACGCATATGCCGACCGATGACGGCCGGGTCTCTCTGGTGCATGGCGACTACCGGCTGGACAACATGATCTTCGCCAAGGACGAGCCGCGAGTGATCGCCGTGCTCGACTGGGAGCTGTCGACGCTCGGCCATCCCTTTGCCGACCTTGCCTATCAGTGCATGCAGTGGCGGCTGCCGCATGCTTCCGGCTTTCGCGGTCTCGGCGGCCTCGACCGCGCCATGCTCGGCCTGCCCTCCGAGGAAGCCTATGTCGCCGCCTATTGCCGCCGGCGTGGGATCGAGGGCATCGGCAATTGGACGTTCTTCCTCGCCTTCTCCTTCTTCCGGCTGGCGGCGATCTGCCAGGGTGTCTATCGTCGCGCGCTCGACGGCAACGCCTCCAATCCGGAGAAGGCCAGGACCTATGGCGAGGCAGTGAAGCTGCTTGCCGCGCTCGCGGTGGAGCTGATCGACAGCAAGATTTTGACAACGGAGCGTTGAGCGATGGGCCGTTTCGAAGGAGCCACGGTGCTGATAACCGGTGCGACCGGCGGGCTCGGCAGCGGCGCGGCCAAAGCCTTCGCCACTGAGGGCGCGCGGCTGGTCCTTTCCGATCTCGACGAAGCGGCACTCGGCGATTTCGCGGCGACGCTAGGCGCCGAGACCGCGCTTCTTGCCGGCAACATTGCCGACGAAAAGCTCTCGGAGGATCTGGTGAAGCTGGCGTTGCAAAAATTCGGCCGGCTGGACATTGCCGTCAACAATGCCGGGATCGTGCACGCCTTCGTGCGGTTGCCGCAGGTGACATCGCAGGAAGCGCGCCGGGTGCTCGAGGTCGATCTGCTCGGCGTCTTCTACGCCATGAAGCACCAGATCCCGCAGATGGAGCGCCAGTTCAGGGAAAGCGGCAAGGGCGGCGCCATCGTCAACGTCGCCTCGGTGGCCGGTCTCTCCGGCGCGCCGATGCTGTCGGTCTACGCTGCTGCCAAGCATGGCGTGATGGGACTGACACGGTCGGCGGCGGTCGAATATGCCAGCAAGGGAATACGCATCAACGCCGTCTGTCCGGCCCACACCAGGACGGCGATGGTCGACGGCTTCGTGCGTTCCACCGGCGCGCCGGAGGCGGAAGCGCTGGCGGAGTTGACCCGCGGTGTGCCGATGAAGCGGGTCGGCGAGGTCGCTGAGATCGTAAACGGCATCCTTTATCTCGCCGATCCCGCCAACTCCTTCATGACCGGACATTCGCTGGCGCTCGACGGCGGTATTGGCGCCATTTGAGCGGACGTTACGGAACCGGCCTGCGCTCTTGTCCGTTGCCGTACAGCGTATATAATTTTGTAAGGCAACCAACCACAAAGGCAGGCGGACATTGGCGCTGAGCGTTCAGAAACGCCGCGAAAAACAAAAAGCCGAACTTCGTTCCGAGCTGGTCGACGCGGCCCACAAGCTCGTCCAGGAAGAGGGCTACGAAGGGCTTACCATCCGCAAGCTGGCCAAGCGGGTCGGCTACGCGCCGATGTCGGTCTATTCCTATTTCGCCGACAAGCAGGACATCCTGTTCGCGCTGGCCGAGGATGCCTTCGAGACGCTTGCCCGGCGCATCGAGGAGCATCCCGCCGATGACCCGATCGAGGCGCTGCGGGCGGTAATGACCGAATATGCCGCCTTCGGCCTCGGCAACCCCAATGAATATCGCACCGTGTTCATGACCGAGAAGACCAAGCTGCCGGAAGGCCGCAGTTACGAGGAGATGGAAGAGGGCAACCCGGCGATGAAGGTGCTGATCAAAAGGGTCGAGGCATGCGTCGCCGCCGGCAAGCTCAAGGGCGACCCCCGCGCCATCGCCACCATGCTGTGGACGGTCGGCCACGGCACGATCTCGCTGCTGATCACCTTTCCCTTCTATCCCTTCGGCGACCCCCAGGCCTATGTGAAGCGGATGTGCGACTTCATGCTGGCCTCCCTGTCGGCGCAGGACATTCCCCCGCTCACCGAAACACCCGTCAACTGCTGACCGGTTGTCCCGCCGTTTTTCCGCTGCGCCAATCGTTTGATTCGCGGCGGCGAATTCCTACGTTCAAGAAAATTTGTCGTACGCGTACAAATTCCCCCTTGAATTCAGCTTTCGTTAACCGTATGTGTACGTCGTATCGTACACGTACGGAAGAAGATTTGCTGGAGACGGAAGATGAAAAAGACAATCCTCACTCTCGCCACCGTGCTGGCCTTCTCGGGTGCCGCTTTCGCCGGTGCGAGCCAGCCGGCCAAGCACGCTCCCGCGGCCTGCGCTCAGACCCATACCAATGTGACGCTCGACTGCACGGCGACCGGTTCGGTCGAAAAGGCCGACACCAGCAAGACCCAAACGACCAACGGCCCGCGACTCGGTATCGACGTGGACCCGTGGTTCGTTCCCGGCCTCTAAACCTGCAAAACTGGAAACGAAAACGGGCGGCATTCGGCCGCCCGTTTTCGTTTATACCGGCGCTCTCGAAGCGAACGTTTTATCTCTTGCGCTGTTTCTGTCGCGACACTGTCTTGGCTTTGGCCGGCTTCGCAGGCGCGCCCGTAATCGAAGTGCTGGTGATCGAAACAGGATCGCTGGCCGGGAATGTGTCCTCGAGGCCTTCCTCAAGTTCCTCATCCTCGATGTCGTGATGCTGCTCCCGCTCCAGTGAACGGACCGCCGCGGTCTTCTTGGGCGACTTCGGCGCTGATTTGGATAGCATCGGCCTTCTCCCTCGCTAGTCGCAAACAACGGGGACGGATCGGCGATGGTTCCTGCGACGCCGCCTCCGGTTAACGGCGGTCAGGAAAATCAGTTCGCCGCGTCGCTTGCCGCTTCCGACAGCAAAGTAAAGACATAGTCCGAGAAGGAACGCCAGCACTCCACCCGGAATGCATCCGCCGCGGTGCGCAACAGCACGATCTCGGACTTGCCGAGAATGGTGCGCGAACCCACCCCGACCGGGAATGCCTCGAGCGACAGGTCCTGCGGGCAGCCCGAATTGACCGTCACGGCAGCGGCTGGCCCGGCGACCGAGATCGCGACATTGCGATGCGAGATGCCGACCGCCGAATGCAGCGCCGACACCTTGGCGCAATCGGCAAGCGGATCCTTGCCGGCCTCGTCGATGATCAGCCACTCGTCCGGCCCGAGCCACAGAGCGGTGCGCCCGCCCTTCGCGGCCGAGGTTTTCGGTTTCGCCGGCAGCGTCACGCCGAGCGCCTTGGAGAGCGCGGCGATGGAAGCCTGCGGCGCGCGAAGCGAGATGCGTTCGGCCGGAGGCAGGATCTCGACCTTGACGCCCGGCGCCGACAGCGCGCGGCCGGCAAGCGCCGGACGCCGCTCGACGGAGCCGGAAGCCGCGGCGGCTTTTGTCTTGGCGGCAGCCTTAGCCATTGAGGCGTTCTCCCTTCTCGTCGACGAACACCATGCCGGTGACCTCTACCTCGATCGTGCCGTTCGGCATCGGCACGTAGAGCGTCTGACCCAGGCGGTCGCGGCCGCCGGCGACCAGCGCCAGCGCGATCGAGCGCCCGCAATTCTCCGACCAGTAGCTGGAGGTGACGTGGCCGATCATCTTCATCGGGATCGCCTGCTTCGGATCGTCGACGATCTGCGCCCCCTCTTCCAGCACGACCTTCGGGTCCTTGGTCTTCAGGCCGACGAGCTGCTTGCGGCCCTTGGCGACGAGGTCTGCACGCGCCATGCCGCGGATGCCGACGAAGTCGGTCTTCTTCTTGCCGACCGCCCAGTCGAGCCCGGCGTCGTTCGGCGTCACCGTGCCGTCGGTGTCCTGGCCGACGATGATGTAGCCCTTCTCGGCGCGCAGCACGTGCATGGTTTCGGTGCCGTAGGCGGTCGCGCCATGCTTCTGGCCTTCGGCCCACAGCGCTTCCCAGACCGCCTCGCCATAATCGGCCGGCACATTGACTTCGAATCCGCGCTCGCCGGTGAAGGACATACGGAACAGCCTGGTCGGCACGCCGCAGATCTTGCCCTCACGCACCGACATATGCGGCAGCGCCTCGTCCGACATGTCGATGCCTTCGACCAGCGGCGCGATGATGTCCCGCGACTTCGGCCCCTGCACCGCGATCACCGCCCATTGTTCGGTGATCGAGGTCAGCCACACGTTGAGGTGAGGGAACTCGGTCTGGAGGTAGTCCTCCATGTGATGCATGACGCGCGGCGCGCCGCCGGTAGTGGTCGTCACATGGAAGCGGTCCGGCGCCAGCCTGCCGACGACGCCGTCGTCATAGATGAAGCCGTCCTCGCGCAGCATGATGCCGTAGCGGCAGCGGCCGGGCTCCAGCTTCTCCCACGGGTTGGTGTAGAGCAGCTCCATGAACTTCGCCGCGTCCGGCCCGACCACCTCGATCTTGCCGAGCGTCGAGGCGTCGAACAGGCCGGCCGTCTTGCGCACCGTCACGCATTCGCGATTGACGGCGGCATGCATGTCCTCGCCGGTTTTGGGGAAATACCAGGCGCGCTTCCACTGGCCGACATCCTCGAACACGGCGCCTTTGGCGGCCGCCCAGCCATGGGTCGCCGTGCGGCGCGTCGGGTCGAAAAGCGGACCCCGCGCGTGTCCGACGATCGAGCCGAAGGTGACCGGCGTATAGGGCGCGCGGAAGGTGGTGAGGCCGACCTGCGGGATCGGCTTGCCGAGCGTCTCGGCCGCGATCGCCAGACCGTGCATGTTCGACGTCTTGCCCTGGTCGGTCGCCATGCCGTTGGTGGTGAAGCGCTTGACATGCTCGATCGAGTGCATGCCCTCATGCACCGCCTGGCGGATGTCCTTGGCGGTGACGTCGTTCTGGAAATCGACGAACGCCTTGACGGTGGTGTCTGGTCCGGCGCCGGGCGCGGCGCCCAGCATGCCGCGCGACCAGCTCTCGCTGGCATCGACCTTCGGCTTGGCGCTCTTGCCCGTCTTGACGCTGGAATCCTTGCCGCCGGCGTCCTTCGCCGCCTTGGCGCCAGCCGCGTAGGCCTCGTCGATGGTTGCGGAGAGCCCGTCCGTGCCGTTGCAGGCGCCGACCGAGACGCAGTCCTGCGCATAGGTTCCCGGCACGAAGCGCCGCGTCTCCTCGTTGAAGGCGACCTTGCCGCGCGACTGCGAGAAGAGATGCACCGACGGCGTCCATCCCGCCGACATCAGGATGGCATCGACGGGAATCGTGCGCTCGCCGCCGCCGGTCTTCGGCTGCACGGTCATCGACGAGACGCGCAGCTTGCCGCCGGCGCTGACCACCGCGCGGCCGAAATTGATCTCGATGCCGAGGCCTCTCGCCTCGTCGATCACCGGGCCGGACGGATTGTCGCGCAGGTCGACGATTGCCGCGACATTGACGCCGGCCTTCTTCAGGTCGATCGCGGCCGCGTAAGCCGAGTCGTTCGCCGTATAGATGCCGACATTCCTACCGACGGCGACGCCATAGTGGTTGAGATAGGTGCGCGCGGCCGATGCCAGCATGACGCCCGGACGGTCGTTGTTGGCGAACACCATGTGCCGCTCGATGGCGCCGGTCGCGAGCACTACGCGCTTGGCGCGGACCTGCCACAGGCGCTCGCGCGCCATCTCCCGGCCAGGAGCCTTGAGATGGTCGCTGACCCGCTCGACCAGGCCGACAAAATTCTGCGCGTAATACCCAAAAGCGGTCGTGCGCGGCAGCACGCGGACATTGTCCATCGCCTTCAGCTTGGCGATCGCACTTTGAGCCCAGGCATAGCCGTTCTCGCCGTCTATTTTTGCGCCGCTCTCGAAGCGCAGGCTGCCGCCGAATTCGGCCTGCTCGTCGGCGAGGATCACCCTGACACCGGTTTCGGCAGCGGCAAGTGCTGAGGCAATGCCGGCAGCACCGCCGCCCAGCACCAGCACCTCGCAATGCGCGTAGCGCGCGGCATAATGGTCAGGGTCCGGCCGGTCCGGAGAAACGCCAAGCCCGGCCGCGGCGCGGATCTTCGGCTCGTAGAGGCTCTTCCAGGCCGACTTCGGCCACATGAACGTCTTGTAGTAGAAACCGGCCGAGAACAGCGGTGAGGCCATGTCGTTGACCGCGCCGACGTCGAAGGCGAGCGAGGGCCAGCGGTTCTGCGAATGGGCAGTGAGGCCGTCATAGAGCTCCTGCACGGTCGCCCGCACATTCGGCGTCTTGCGCGCGTCGTCGCGAACGATCTGAACCAGCGCGTTCGGCTCTTCCGCGCCGGCCGACAGGAAGCCGCGCGGCCGGTGGTATTTGAAGGAACGGCCGACCAGATGCACGCCGTTGGCAAGCAGCGCCGAGGCGAGCGTGTCGCCCTCGATGCCGATATACGACTTGCCGTCGAAGCTGAAGGAGGCGGTCTTGGCCTGCTTCAGGCGCCCGGCGCCGGAGATGCGGAAGGCGGCGTTCATTTCGAGGCTCCAGGCAACTTCGCGGGCTTCGGCTCGCCGGCCTTGTAGGTCATGACGAACTTGTCGGTGACGGTATCGCGCACGGCGTTGAAGAAGCGCGCGCAGCCGTGGATGTGCCGCCAGCGCTCATAGATGACGCCTTTCGGGTTCGAGCGGATGAAGAAGAATTTCTCGAAATCGTCGTCGCTCTCGGCGGCAATGTTGGTCGGGCGCGCGATATGCGCCTCGCCGGCATTGCGGAACTCGAGTTCCGGGCGCTCTTCCTCGCAATAGGGACAGCGGATGAGAAGCATCAATCGACTTTCTTTGATTCGGTCGAACCGCCACGCGCAGAGCCGTCATGCCTGCCACGGTTGGTCACGACATTTCCTTCGGAAGGGCGGTCTTCAACAAGCAATCCTATCGGACGCAAAATCGCTTTGGCTCGATCGACATCCGCCTGTGTTCGAGGTCCGGAGAAAGTTCTTTCGAGCATTTTCGGTATGGCAAACGCCCACACGCAGAAGGCAGTTGGTACCCCGACAATTGCAAACATGGCCAACATGACGGGATCGACTCCGTTGGCCTCGTACCCGACCATTCGAACCAAAATCTCCCTGACCACCAAGAGCGTGAACAGCATCGTGACGCCCAGTAGGCCCAATCCGAAAAGCATGGTGTGGGTCTTGCGCGTCATTGCCGGTGCTCAGTGCGCCACCGCGGCCGCGGCCGCTTCGTCGATGAGACGGCCGGTGCGGAAGCGCTCGAGCGTAAAGGGCGCATTGATCGGGTGCGGATCATCCTTCGCGATTGTGTGCGCGAAGACGTTGCCCGATCCCGGTGTCGCCTTGAAGCCGCCCGTGCCCCAGCCGCAATTGACGTAGAGGCCCTTGACAGGCGTCTTGGCCAGGATCGGCGAGCGGTCTGGCGTCACGTCGACGATGCCGCCCCAGGAGCGCAGCATCTTCATGCGGGTGAAGATCGGGAACATCTCGCAGATGGCGTCGAGCGTATGCTGCAATATGTGCAGGCCGCCGGTCTGCGAATAGGAGATATACTGGTCGGTGCCGGCGCCGATGACCAGCTCGCCCTTGTCGGACTGCGAGATATAGGCGTGCACCGTGTTCGACATGATCACGCAAGGCACCACCGGCTTGACCGGCTCCGACACCAGCGCCTGCAGCGGATAGCTTTCGAGCGGCATGCGCACGCCGGCCATATCCATGATCACCGACGAATGACCGGCGGCGACAACGCCGACCTTCTTGGCGCCGATGAAACCGCGCGTCGTCTCGACGCCGGTGACGGCGCCATTGGCCGCGCGCTTGACGCCGGTGACCTCGCAATTCTGGATGATGTGCACGCCGCGCGCCGAGGCGCCGCGCGCATAGCCCCAGGCGACCGCATCGTGCCGCGCCGTGCCGCCGCGCCGCTGCAGCGCGGCGCCCATCACCGGGTAGCGCGCCTCCTTGGCGATGTTGAGCGGCGGGCAGAATTCCTTCGCCTGCTCCGGCGTCAGCCACTCATTGTCGATGCCGTTGAGCCGGTTGGCATGGATGTGGCGCTTGAACACCTGCACGTCATGGACGTTGTGCGCCAGCATCATGACGCCGCGCGCCGAATACATGACATTGTAGTTGAGCTCCTGGCTGAGCCCATCCCACAGCTTCAGCGCATGGTCGTAGATGCCGGCGCTCTCGTCATAGAGGTAGTTGGAGCGGATGATGGTGGTGTTGCGGCCGGTGTTGCCGCCGCCGAGCCAGCCCTTCTCCAGCACCGCGACATTGGTGATGCCGTGCTCGGTCGCCAGATAATAGGCGGTCGCCAGGCCATGGCCGCCGGCGCCCACGATGATGACGTCGTATTCCTTCTTCGGCTCGGGCGAGGTCCACTGCTCTTCCCAGCCCTTGTGGCCGCGCATCGCCTCGCGGGCAATGGCGAATACCGAGTATTTCTTCACGTTATAGCCTCGCGCCAAAAATCGCGGATGTCGTCCGCCCGTCACGGGAGGTGTATCACTAGCGAAACCGCGCTGCCATCCTTGCGCTGTTTGCGACGGCGCTTGCCGTTTTGCGCCGCGGTCAAAATGATGCATCCGATCTGGCTTCCGTGGCTGTCTTCGGCGACACTTCCTGTCGCGTGACGCTGGAGGATGATGATGGGTAACGCCTGGTGGAATCTGACCCTGCGCTTTCTGCTGGAACTTGCAGCATTGCTTGGTCTTGGCATGGCCGGCTGGAGCTTTCCGGTCGAGTTCTGGCGCTGGGTTCTCGCCATCGCCCTGCCGCTCATCGCTGCTGTGTTATGGGGCACCTTCGCCGTGCTCGATGATCCTAGCCGATCGGGCCGGGCCCCGGTGCCGGTGTCAGGCGCCGTCAGGCTGGTGCTGGAACTTGTCATACTGTTCGGCGGCGCCGCTGGATTCTATCTGGCCGGTCATACGGCTACGGGCATTGTCATGGCTCTGCTGATTGCCCTCAGCTACGCCTTCTCGCCGGACCGACTGAATTGGCTGTTGCGGCAGTAGGGCAACAGCGGTCTTTGCGGGTTTCGGGTGGCCGCGACCATCCTCATTTGCGACCAGCATCCGCCCGCCGGCAAGACCGGCACAGAGGAAGGATGAGGAAAAATGTTCGCGCTCACCAACAAAGTCGCCATCGTCACCGGGGCCAGTTCCGGCATCGGCCGCGCCACCGCCAGGCTGTTCGCCGAGCAAGGCGCCAGCCTCGTCGTCGCGGCGCGCCGCCGGGCTGAGCTGGATATGCTGGTTGCCGAGATCGAGGACGCCAATGGCACTGCTGTCGCCCTTGCTGGCGACGTTAGGGAGGAAGCGTACGCAAAAGCCCTCGTCGATCTGGCGGTTGACAGGCTCGGCGGTCTCGACATCGCCTTCAACAATGTCGGCGCCGTCGGCCAGATGGGATCGATTTCCGACCTGTCGCTGGAGGGATGGCGCGAGACGCTCGACACCAATCTGACAAGCGCGTTTCTCGGCGCGAAATACCAGGTGCCGGCAATGATCGAGCGGGGTGGCGGCTCGCTGATCTTCACATCCACCTTTGTCGGCCACACGGTCGGCATGCCCGGCATGACGAGCTACGCGGCGAGCAAGGCCGGCCTGATCGGATTGACGCAGGTGCTCGCTGCCGAATATGGCCCGCAAGCCATTCGCGTCAACGCGCTCCTGCCGGGCGGCACCGACACGCCTGCGGCGACATTCAAGACGCCCGAATCGCGGACATTCGTCGAAAACCTGCATGCCTTAAAGCGTGTGGCCCAGCCGGAAGAGATCGCCCGTTCGGCGCTCTACCTCGCCTCCGACGCCTCGAGCTTCACCACCGGCACGGCGCTGTTTGCCGATGGCGGCGTGTCGATCAACCGGACATGATCCGGTTGGCCCGCAGGCAGCCATCCTCATCCGCTGAAATATTGCGATGCGGCCTTGCATTCCGGTCCGATTTGACGATTTGGTTTCCCGTCAAAAACGGACCGGACCGATGCTGCTGATCAAAACCTATGTCGCCAAGAGCGCCATCGAAGGCGTCGGTGTTTTCGCCGCCGAACCGGTCAGGAAGGGCGCCTCGATCTGGCGGCTCGACCCGGATTTCGATCGGCTGATCCCGATGGAGAAATACGAGGCGGCGCCGCCGCATCTCAGGGAACTGCTCGACCGCTACGCCTATCCGAGCCCCGACAAGCCCGGTTTCATGGTCTATGAGGTCGACAATGGCCGCTTCATGAACCATTCCGAGCGGCCGAACACGGATTTCTCGCAATATGGCGGCGCCACCGCCATCCGCGACATTGCGGCGGGCGAGGAAATCACCTGCGACTATGGCGAGTTTTTCGAGGATTTCGCCCGTCTCCATTTGGCAACGGCATGAGCGCCGGGCAGGCGGGCGCAGCGCATCGGCTTTTGATCGCGGTTTCCTGCAATCAACGGTGGACAGCACGGCCTGATTCTGCTATCAGCCGCCACAATTCGCGGTGCAACCCGCCGCGGAGGCACAATGGCTATGGTCGTTTGCCTTATTGATTTCAAACCGGAAGACAGGATTGCACGTGCAGGTACTCGTCCGCGACAACAACGTTGATCAGGCGCTTCGCGCGCTGAAGAAGAAGATGCAGCGCGAAGGTATTTTCCGCGAAATGAAGATGCGCGGTCACTACGAGAAGCCGTCCGAGAAGCGTGCCCGTGAAAAGGCTGAAGCCGTGCGCCGCGCCCGCAAGCTGGCCCGCAAGCGCGCTCAGCGCGAAGGCCTGCTGCCGATGACCCCGCGCCCGGCTCCGGCTGGTGCTGCCGGCGCATCGCGCTCGCCGCGCTCATAACGCCAATTTTTCGTCCTTTTCGAAGGATACCGAGGGTGGCGCGATGCGGAATCGCCGCCACCTTTTTGTTTATGCATTCGAGCCGGTTCGGAGAGGGAACGGACTGACGGCGCCGCGGCAGTGAGGACAAAGATGAACGCAATTTCCGTGGAGCGCAGAACCGCTTTTCGCGGCTTCGCCCTGACGGCGGCCCTGCTTTCGGGCCTGACGCTCGCAGCATGCCAGACGACCCCGACTGGCGAATTCAGCTCAATCGACAAGGCGCAAGGGTCGACCGAGAACATCTCCTCGCTATCGGCGGTCATCCAGCGTAACCCGCAGGATCCCGAAGGCTACAATGTGCGCGGCTCGGCCTACGGCCGTGGCGGCCAGTACCAGGCGGCGCTGAAGGACTTCGACACGGCGATCCAGCTCAACCCGAATTTCTACCAGGCCTATTCGAACCGGGCGCTCATCCAACGCTTCCTCGGCAACCAGCAAGCAGCGCTTGCCGACTACAACCGCTCGATCCAGATCAACGCGAATTACGACGCCGCCTATATCGGCCGCGGCAATCTCTACCGCAAGGGTGGCCGCACCCAGGATGCCTTCAACGACTTCCAGAAGGCGATCCAGCTCGATACGACCGACGCCCGCGCCTACCACAATCGCGGCCTGATCTATCAGAGCCAGGGCCAGCACAAATTCGCCATCGAGGATTTCTCGACCGCGATCTCGCTGGCGCCGGACGCCGCCGAGCCCTACAACGGCCGCGGCCTCTCCTATCTGGCGACCGGCGACGAGGACAACGCCTTCTCCGATTTCAACATGGCCATCAAGCTCGACGGCAAGAACGCGGAGGCCTGGGCCAACCAGGCGCTGATCTATGAAAAGCGCGGCGACAAGGTAAGGGCAGCCAAGTCCTACCGTGAGGCTGTCCACCTCGACCCGAACTACCAGCCGGCCAAGGACGGCCTGTCGCGCACCTCCGGCAGCGCCAGCTGATCGGAGGCTGACGCTGGATGTGCGGCACGCTCCCGGTCGTCGCCGGCGATCGCAGTGTTGCGGCGCTGAGACGCCGGTTGCGATCCGTTAACCGCCCGGCGCAATGCGTCATCCCTTGCCACGCTCGCGCCAAGTTTTCAGCGGAACGCTCCACGCACCTCGACCGTTAACCGAGGCCAATTTTCGCGAAAGGACCTTTCCAATGATCAAAACACTTGCCTGTGCCGCCGCCGCGCTTGCCGCCACGGTCCTCGCTTCTCCAGTCAACGCCGGCACGCTCCGGCTCGGCACGCTCGATTGCACCATCGACGGGGGTACCGGCTATGTTATCACCTCCAACAAAGGCGTCTCCTGCGTCTTCCGCCCCTCCCATCACGGTCCGGCCGAGATCTACACGGGCATGATCTCCAAGCTGGGCGTCGATGTCGGCCAGACGCATCAGGGCCAGCTTGTCTGGACGGTTCTCGCCGCAACCCGCAGCCATGACGCGGGCGATCTCGCCGGCAGCTATTACGGCGTCAACGCCGAGGCGAGCGTCGTGACCGGCGGCGGCGCCAATCTCCTGGTCGGCGGCCTGGACGGCGCCTTCATGCTGGAGCCGCTCAGCGTCCAGGCCCAGACTGGCGTCAATCTGGCCGTCACCGTGGCCTCGCTGGACCTCGTCCACTCCTACAAGTGAAGCTTTCGATCGGCCGTTCGGTCAGAACGGATGCGGCTCGGGACACTCGTTCCGGGCCGTATTCTTTTTGGCGCGCTGATCGCTTGTGCTTGAATTCGCGACTCTGTGCGCAGCCGCGATATCGCTGAAAAAAGCCTCTTGAGCTCAACCTCGCTTGAGGTTCTACAAGCCATGCCGAACTGGATCTGGCGCCTCCTTCAAACGCGAATGAGGATGCGAATGGCATCAGGGAGATCGGCGTGACGGCAGCAAGCGGCAACAAGGCGGGCGGCAACAAGGTGGCCCGCAACAGGGTGGCCCGTAACAAGGTGGATTGGCGGACGCTGTGGGCAAGCGGCGACCTGGCGCGCTTCTGCTTCATCAGCCTGGGCATCCTGCTGCATGCCACCAACGAGACGATGGTGGCGACGGTGATGCCGGCCATGGTCGGCGATCTGGCCGGCGTGCAACTGGTCGGCTGGTCGCTGGCCATCTATGAGCTCGGCGCCATTGTCGCGGGTGCGGCGGCCGGCCGGCTGGTGAGCTATGTCGCGCTGCGCTCCAACATGATGGTCGCCGCCCTCCTCTACGCGGCCGGGGCGCTGATCTGCGCCGCGGCGCCTTCCATGCCTGTGTTCCTCGCCGGGCGCCTGGTCGAGGGCCTCGGTGGCGGCGCGCTGGTGTCGCTGGCCTTCGTCTCGGTCGAGCGCCTGTTTGCACGCAACATCTGGCCGCAGCTCTTCGGCATCATGTCGGCCATCTGGGGCGTCGCCGCCTTCAGCGGACCGATGCTCGGCGCTGTTATGACCGAGTTCCTGTCGTGGCGCTGGGCCTTCGGCGTCTTCACGTTCGGCGGCGCGGCGATGGCGCTGGCAAGCTTCATCGTGCTCGACACGCCCGAGGCGACGAAGCCGCAGGCGGGCAACGGCACTGCGCCGCCCTTCCCCTATGCCGCACTTGCCTGTCTCGCCATCAGCGTGGTGCTGATCGCCGCCGCCGGCGTCGACATTGCCTTGCTGCGCTCGTCGCTGCTGCTCCTCGTCGGCCTGATCGGCCTGGCGCTGTTCTTCCGCATCGATGCGCTGAGGCCGCGCTCGCGCCTCTTCCCGTCGCCTTTGTTCTCATGGCGCTCGCCGCTTGGCAGCGGCATGACCATGGTTGCGGCATTCTCGGTGGCCACCTGCACCTTCACCATCTACGGGCCGCTGCTTCTGACCACGCTTCACGGCATCCCGATCCTGACCACCGGCTACTTCATTGCCGCCGAATCGATCGCCTGGTCGATCCTGTCGATCCTCATCGCCAATGCGCCGCTGGAACGCGAACGGCTGATCATCGTCATCGGCGCGCTGATGATCGCCTCCGGCCTCGCCGGCTTCGCCTACACCATCCCGTCGGGCTCGATCCCGCTGATCCTGTTCTGCGCCCTGCTGCAGGGCGGCGGTTTCGGCGTCTGCTGGCCGTTCCTCACACGCGTCATCGTCGCCTCGGCCCGCGAGGGCGAGCAGACGATCGCGTCGGCCGCCGTGCCGACCATGCAGCGCATCGGCTATGCGGTGGGCGCAGCCCTTGCCGGCATCGTCGCCAACGCCAGCGGTTTTTCCGAAGGCCTGAACCGCGAAGCGGCCGCGGGCGTGGCCGGCTGGCTGTTCCTGGCCTTCGTGCCGCTTGGGGTCCTGGGCTGCATCGCCGCGCTGCGGATCGCGTTGCCGGCTCTCCGGCCCCAGCAAGCGACCGGCTAAAGCATGTCTCCCGAAAGTGGGACCGGTTTCGGGACAAAGACATGCGTAAAATCAAAAGCCTAAAGCGCACGGAGCGAATCTGAAAGATCGCGACGCGCTTTAGACCACGATCGTCTTCAGCCGCTCGGCAATCAAGGCGGCAAGCCGCGCCGCCACCTCGTCCTTGCCCATCTCCGGCCATTCCTCGACGCCGGAGCGCGAGACGATGCGCACCTTGTTGCGGTCGCCGCCCATCACGCCGGACGGGCCGATACCGCTCTCGTGCGAGACATCGTTTGCGACGATGAAATCGGCGCCCTTTTTCTTCAGCTTCGCCTCGGCGTTGCTGATGAGATCCTGCGTCTCGGCGGCGAAGCCGATGACGAGGCCCGGCCGCTGCTTGTGATGGCCGACTCCCGCGAGGATGTCGGGATTCTCGACCATTTTGAGCGACGGCGGCCCCTCGCCCGCCACCTTCTTGATCTTCTCGCCGGCCGCATTGGCCGTGCGCCAGTCGGCGACCGCGGCAACGAAAACTGCAGCGTCCGCCGGCAAAAGGTGCTCGACCACGTCCTTCATCTCGGCCGCGGTCTCGACATGCGTGGTCGTAACCCCGGCCGGATCGGCGATGTTGACCGGCCCGGATACGAGCCGGACGTCGGCGCCAAGCTTCGCCAGCGCCGCCGCGATCGCATGGCCCTGCTTGCCGGAGGAGCGGTTGGCGATGTAGCGCACCGGGTCGATCGGCTCATGCGTCGGCCCCGAGGTGACGATGATCCTGCGGCCGGCAAGCGGCTTCGGCTTCTCGTCGAGCATGATCTCGATCGCGGCCACGATCTCCAGCGGCTCGGCCATGCGGCCCTCGCCGGCCTCGTTGCTTTCCGCCATCTCGCCTTTGGCCGGGCCGACAAAGGCGATGCCATCCTTCTGCAGCGTTGTCCGGTTGCGGCGCGTCGCTGGGTGCGACCACATTTTCGGGTTCATCGCCGGCGCCATCAGCACCTTCTTGTCGGTGGCCAGGAGCACCGTCGAGGCAAGGTCATTGGCATGGCCGTTGGCGAGTTTCGCCAGCAGATCGGCGGTGGCCGGCGCCACGACCAGCAGATCTGCCTCGCGCGACAGCCTTATATGGCCGACATCATGCTCGTCATTGCGATCGAAAAGATCAGTGAACACGTGGTCGGCTGAAAGCGCGCCGACCGACAACGTGGTGACGAACTCCTGCGCGGCGGCCGTCATCACCGCCCGGACTGAAGCGCCGCGCTCGCGCAGGCGCCGGATCAGGTCGAGCGATTTATAGGCGGCGATGCCGCCGCCGATGATGAGCAGGATGCGCTTGCCCGAGAGGGTTATGCGCCCCCCCAAAGCTTGGTCGCGCCGCGCAATGTCAAAACCGCCATGCGGCTCGACTACGCTTCGGATGGTCGCGTAAAGAGTCTCGCCCTCGGGCGCGGTCGCCGCTCCTGCGGGCAGAACGGTTTTGCCAAGGATGTCGCGCGCCTCTTCTTCCATCGAGACGCCGCGCGCTGCCGCACGCTCGCGCAATCTCTGCTTCACGTCGTCCGCTAGATTACGGACAGTAATCGTGCCCATGATCCCGCTCCTAGCCGTCGATGGCCAAAGGCATTGTTGCCTGCAATGCTAGCAAACGGGGAGCTAGCACTGCAAGCAGTCAGAGCAGCTTCCACGCAATGTAGATCAGCGTCAGTGCGATCACCCACAGCGCCATGCGGCCTGAGCGCGTATGGCGCGCCTCGGCCTTGCCGATGGCGTGCGCGGTCGCCTCGTCGAAGCGAAGGCCATGCTCGGCCATCAGGTCGATCTCGCGCGACAGCCGCTCGGTGCGGGCCGCAATATCCGGCGCCTGCCTCGCCAAAGCCACCAGCGCCTTGCCGGCGTCGCGTGCGTCGCCAAGCATTCCGCGCGGGCCGAGATTGCTGGCGATCCAGTCGCTGACCACGGGCTCCGACGTCTTCCACATGTTGAAGGCCGGATCGAGCGTGCGGGCGACACCCTCGACCACCACCATCGTCTTCTGCAGCAGCACCAGTTCGGTCCGTGTCGCCATGTCGAAAAGGTCGGTGACTTCGAACAACAGCGTCAGAAGCTTGGCCATCGAGATGGTCTCGGCCGACTGGCCGTGGATCGGCTCGCCGATGGCGCGGATCGCCTGCGCGAAGGCCGAGACATTGTGCCGGCGCGGCACGTAGCCGGCCTCGAAATGCACCTCGGCGACGCGGCGGTAGTCACGCACGATGAAGCCGTAGAGGATCTCGGCGAGAAAGCGCCGCTCCTTCTTTCCGAGCCGGCCGGCGATGCCGAGATCGACAGCAACGATGGTGCCGTCCGGCTCTACGAAAAGGTTGCCGGGATGCATGTCGGCATGGAAGAAGCCGTCACGCAGTGTGTGCCTGAGGAACGACTGGATGAGGTTGGCGGCGATCGCCTTGAGGTCGTGGCCGGCGGCGGCAAGGCCGGCGAGATCGTTCATCTTGACGCCGTCGATCCACTCCATGGTGATTACATCGCGACCGGTCCTTTCCCAGTCGACAGCGGGCACGCGGAAGCCCGGATCGTCCTTGGTGTTCTCGCCGAGCTCGGAAAATGCCGCCGCCTCGAGCCGCATATCCATCTCGATCTTGGTGGTCTGCGCCAGCGTCTCGGTCACCTCGACCGGACGCAGGCGACGTGACGAAGGGATGTATTTTTCCTGCAGGCGGGCGGCGAGGAAATAACTTTCGAGATCGTGGAAGAAGTGGCGACGCACCCCCGGCCGGATCACCTTCACCGCCACACGCGAAATCATTCCGTCGCGAACGACTTCGGCGCTGTGCACCTGGGCGATCGAAGCGGCCGCCACCGGCTCGCCAAGGCTGGCATAGAGATCGTCGATCCTGCGCCCGAGCGAGGCCTCGATCGCCGCGATCGCCTCCGCCTTCGGGAAGGTGTGCATCTTGTCCTGCAGCAGGGCGAGGTCGACCGCCATGTCGTTGCCGACGACGTCGGGTCGCGTCGCGAGGAACTGGCCGAGCTTGACGTAGGATGGGCCCAACCGCACCACCGCCTGCGCCAGCCGGTCGCCGCGCAGATGCTTTCTCGCGCGGCGGCGGGTAAGCACGCGCGCCAGCTGCCAGCCGAGCTTTGGCATGCCGGAAAGCTCTTCGCCGGGCAGCGCCGCGACGACGCCCTCGCGGACCAGCACCCAGCCGGCTCGCATGAGCCTGAAACCAGCGCCGACGGTGGTCATCGCTGCGCTTGCCTCAAAGCTTCCAGCCCGAATGAAGCGCGGCGATGCCGCCCGAATAGTTGCGGAAAGTGACGCGATCGAACCCTGCCCGCGTGATCATGGCGGCAAAATTCTGCTGGTTGGGGAATTTGCGGATCGATTCCACCAGGTAGGAATAGGGTTCGCCGTCGCCGGTCACCGCCCTGCCGATTCTGGGAATGGCGTTGAAGGACCAGGCCTCGTAGGCCTTGTCGAGCAGCGGCATGTCGACCTCGGAAAATTCCAGGCAAAGGAACCGCCCGCCGCGCCTCAGCACGCGAAAAGCCTCGCTCAGAGCCACATCGATGCGCGGCACGTTGCGGATACCGAATGCGATCGTATAGGCGTCGAAAATGTCGTCCTCGAAGGGCAGCGCCTCGGCATTGGCCTCGACGAAATCGGTGTTTTCCTGGAGGTTTTTCTTCTCGGCCCTGTCGCGGCCGACTTCGAGCATCGAGCCGTTGATGTCGAGCACCGTGGCGTGCGCGTGGCGGTGGCTGGCCTCGATGATGCGGAAGGCGATGTCGCCCGTGCCGCCGGCGACGTCGAGCACCTTCCAGCCCGACCGCTTTGGCGGATTGAGCCAGGCGACCATCGCGTCCTTCCATAACCGGTGCAACCCGCCCGACATCAGATCGTTCATGAGGTCGTATCGATTGGCCACCTTATGGAAGACATCGTTGACCAGGGACTGCTTGTCGCCTGCGCCCACCCTCCTGAAACCATAGGAGGTTTCCATGCCGCCCGCGGCCGTGGTTCTCTCAACTGACATTATTTTGATCCGCCATAAAACCGGCGGGACCATAGCCGATCGATGGGGCTGGCGCTATTGTCCAAGGCGCGGTTTTCGGCCGCGCCTTGGAGACGGGTTCGGGCAGGATCTCGCATGATTTTCCGCCCGGAATCGGCGCGAGGACAAAATACCGGACGGGATGGCCGCATGATTTTGAAAGCCGAATTGCACTGCCACATCGAAGGGGCAGCGGCGCCCGACCTTGTCGTCAGCCAGGCCCGCAGATACGGCAAGGACCCCTCGCCCTATATCCAGGACGGTTCCTTCGTCTGGCACGATTTCAGCTCTTTCCTCGCGGCCTATGACTTTGCCTCCGACCTGTTCCGCACCGAGGAGGACTACGCCCGGCTGACCGATCATTATCTCACCAGCCTCGCCCGCGACGGCGCCATCTATTCCGAGGTCTTCACCTCGCCGGATCATGCCAGGAAGGCCGGTCTCTCGCCCAAGGCCTACACGGACGCGCTTGGCGAAGGCATGGTCCGCGCCAAGGCAAGGACCGGCATCGAAGGCCGCATGATCGTCACCGGCGTGCGTCATGTCGGCGTCGAGGCGATCGAGCAGGCGGCACGCTTCGCGGCGCGCTGCCGCCATCCGCTGGTGACCGGCTTCGGCGTTGCCGGCGACGAGCGCATCGGCGATTTCGAGGACTATGTGCGGGCATTCGAGATCGCGCGAGAGGCAGGCCTCGGCATCACCATCCACGCCGGCGAATTGATGGGCTGGGAAAGTGTCAAGGCAGCGCTCGACCATATCCGCCCGTCGCGCATCGGCCATGGCGTGCGCGCCATCGAGAACCCCGACCTCGTTCGCCGCATTGCCGCCGAGGGCGTGGTGCTGGAATGCTGCCCCGGCTCCAACATTGCGCTCAAAGTGTTCGACAGTTTCGCCGACCATCCTTTCCCGGCATTGCGCGCCGCCGGCTGCAAGATGACGCTCAACTCCGACGATCCGCCCTATTTCTGGACCTCGCTGAAGCGCGAATACGACATTGCCGCCGAGCATTTCGCGATGGACGACAAGGCGCTCACCGCCGTCACCAGAACGGCCATCGAAGCGGCCTTCGTCGACCGGAAGACCAAGGCGATGCTGCTAGGCCGGTTGGACGTGAAGGTGCGGTGAGTAGGAAGTAGTGAGTAGTCGGCAGTGATTGATTTGGCGGGGTGCGCATCGCGCGGTTGAAGGTTGGCGCTTTCCCTCAGTCAGGGACTCGCAAATCGGCTCACTATTCACTACTCACTATTCACTACCCACTGCGAACCAGTCGGAGCACATCATGCAGGGCGTCACCGTCGTCGACCACCCCCTTGTCCAGCACAAGCTGACCATCATGCGCAAGAAGGAAACCTCGACGGCCGGCTTCCGGCGGCTGCTGCGCGAGATCTCGTTGCTTCTGGGCTATGAGGTCACCCGCAATCTCGAACTGACCACAACCACCATCGAGACGCCGATCGAGGAAATGGAAGCGCCGACGCTGGAGGGCAAGAAGCTGGTTTTCGCCTCGGTGCTGCGGGCCGGCAACGGCCTGCTCGAAGGCCTGCTCGACCTGGTGCCGGCGGCGCGCGTCGCCCATATCGGCCTCTACCGCGACCACGAGACGCTGGAGGCGATCGAGTATTTCTTCAAGGCGCCGAGCGACCTTGCCGACCGTCTGGTGATCGTCGTCGACCCGATGCTGGCGACGGCGAATTCCGCGATTGCGGCGATCGACAAGCTGAAGGGGCGCGGCGCCACCAACATCCGCTTCCTCTGCCTGTTGGCGGCGCCCGAAGGCATCGAGCGCTTCACCAAGGCACATCCGGATGTCCCGATCTTCACCGCCTCGATCGATCGCCAGCTAAACGAAAAGGGCTATATCATGCCTGGCCTTGGCGACGCCGGCGACCGCATGTACGGGACCAAGTGAGCGTTTTCTTTACCGCTTGTTTACGCAAAGACCACGGTTCCGGCGCCCGTTAAAGCTGAAAACACCATGTCGGCTTAAGGATCGAACCTTCACGAAGGTCGATCCATGCTGCGCAAGCTTCTCCTCCTTGGTGTCTTTGTCGGAAGCTCGGCATCGATCCCGATCGTCTACCAGTCGAACCCGCGGATGGTCGAAAGCCTGCTGAGATCGGCGGTCGCCTCGAAGCCGGCGGCCCCGGAGGTCCAGCCGGACGTCAAACTTGCCTCGGTTCCGGCCAAGCCGGCGACGCCGATGCCGCTCGGCCGCCAGGTGCTGGTCAATGCCGACGAGCGCGGTCATTTCACCTCCGCTTTCAAGCTCAACGGCCGTCAGATCGATGGCATGATCGACACCGGTGCGACGCTGGTCGCCATCAACACATCGACGGCGCGCCGGATCGGCATCTCGCTCAACCAGTCGGATTTCAGTCACCAGGTGAACACCGCGAACGGTGCCATCAAGGCCGCGGTGGTGACCGTCGACCATCTGCAGATCGGCAAGATCTCCGTCGACAACGTCCAGGCGGTGGTGCTCGACGACCGGGCGCTGCAAACCAACCTGATCGGCATGAGCTTCCTGCAGCGGCTGCAGAAATACGAAGTCCAGAACGGCGCGCTGCTGCTCGTGCAGTAGGAATTGCCCCCTGCCTAGGGTGTGTTGAGATTCAGGTCAGGCCGAGCCGAGAACGGTGGTTTCCGAGAACCGGCCTACGCCGGCCGTAGCCTTCATAGAGCGGAGACACTTATGAGAGCTTCGGCCGGCGAAGGCCGGAGCGGAGCGTGCTTGAAGTACGTGAGCACCGGAAGCGCAGGAAGCCGCCGTTCGCAGGCCGGCATCACGTGAATATCAACACATCCTAAAGCGGCAGGATCCGCCTGAGCACCGTCTTCTCGGCGGGCGGCTTCGAGGCGCCGATCGAATAGGCGGAACGCACCGCGGCGGCGGCTGCCTCGGCGTCCGCCTCGGTCCGCGCGTGGACCAGCGCCAGCGGCTCGCCCGCACGCACCTCGGCACCGACCGGCAACAGGCTGGTCAGGCCCACGGCGTGATCGATCCTGTCGTCCGGACGGGTGCGCCCGCCGCCGAGGGCAACGACGGCTAGCCCGATGTCGCGCGTCGCGATGCCGGCGACGAAGCCGTCCGCCGCCGCGTCCACCGCCAATTCGACCCGCGCCTTGGGAAGATATTTTTCCGGGTTCTCGACGAAGTCGGCCGGACCGCCGAGCGCCGTCACCATGCGCGCGAAAACCGCCGCCGCGCGGCCGCCGGCAAGCGTCTCGGCGGCGCGCCTGATCCCGTCCTGGTTGGACGAGGCAATCCCCGCCGACTGCAGCATTTCGGCGGCCAGCGCCAGCGTCACGTCCTCCAGCCGGCGGTCGCGGAAACGGCCGGTCAGGAAATCGACGGCGTTCTTCACCTCGACCGCATTTCCGGCGGCCGAGGCGAGCGGCTCGTTCATGCCGGTCACCAGCGCCGACGCTTTCAGGTCCGCGCCATTGGCGACCTCGACCAGGCTGTTCGCCAGGGCGACCGCATCGCGCGACTTCTCCATGAAGGCGCCGTTGCCGACCTTGACGTCGAGCACCAGCGACCCGAGCCCGGCGGCGAGCTTCTTCGACAGGATCGAGGCCGTGATCAGCGGCACCGACTCGACCGTCCCCGTCACGTCGCGGATGGCATAGAGCCGGCGGTCCGCCGGCGCCAGGTCGGCGGTCTGGCCGATGATGGCGCAGCCGGTTTCCAGCACCGTCTTGCGCAAACGCGCCACATCCGGTTGGCTGGTATAGCCGGGGATGGCATCCATCTTGTCGAGCGTGCCGCCGGTATGGCCGAGACCGCGGCCGGAGATCATCGGCACATAGGCGCCGCAGGCGGCGACGATCGGCGCCAGCATCAGCGAGACGTTGTCGCCCACGCCGCCCGTCGAATGCTTGTCGGTGACCGGGCCCGGCAGATCGGACCAGTCGAGCACATCGCCGGAATCGCGCATGGCGGTGGTCAGCGCCACCGCCTCCTCGCGGCTCATGCCTTTGAGGAACACGGCCATGGCGAAGGCGCCGATCTGGCCCTCCGACAGCGTGCCGGCCGTTATCCCCTCGATGAAGGCCGCGATCTCGGCCGCCGAGAGCTTGTGGCCGTCGCGCTTGCGGCGGATGATTTCCTGGGGGAGCATCAGCTTTCCGGCAAGCCTTGCTCGAAGACGCGCCGCAGGATCGTCGCCAGCCGCGCGCCGCCGACCGGCGCCATGTCCTTGGTTTCCTGGTGCGAGAGTTCCGCCCCGGTCATGCCGGCCGCGAGGTTGGTGATGACCGAGCAGGCGGCGACCCTGAGGCCGAGGAAGCGGGCAAGGATGACTTCCGGCACCGTCGACATGCCGATCGCGTTGGCGCCCATGACGCGCGCCATGCGGATCTCGGCCGGCGTTTCGAAACACGGGCCGGAAAACCACATATAGACGCCCTTGTGCAGCGCCGTGCCGGTCTCCTTCGCCGCCTTCTCGATCGCCTTGCGCAGGCCGGCATCATAGGCCTCGGTGAGACCGACGAAGCGGCGGTCGCTCGGCTCGCCGATCAGCGGGTTGGAGCCGGAGAAGTTGATGTGGTCGGTGATCAGCATCACCGAGCCCGGCCCCATGTCCGGCTCGACCGAGCCGGCGGCGTTGGTGAGGATGAGATGCGAGATGCCGATGCCGGCAAGCACCTCCAGTGCCGGGCGCATCGCGGCCGCGTTGCCGTGCTCGTAGTAATGCGCGCGGCCGGAGAGCATCAGCACCGGCGTACCGGCGAAATGCCCCGCCACCACCTCGCCGGCATGGCCGGAAACGCCGCTGCGCGGGAAGCCCGGCAGCTCCGCATAGGAAATGCGCCTCGCGTCCTCGACCTGGTCGACCAGCCCGCCGAGGCCGGAACCCAGAACAAGCGCCGCGGTCGGGGCCAGCCCGTCCAGCTTCTCGACCAGATGATCCAGCGCTTCCTTCATTTCAACCCGCTCTTCATTTCAAACCGCTCTTCATTTCAAGATGTCGCCCCTGAAGCCGTAAGGCAGCATGTCGCCCATGGTGACCGTCTCGACCACGCCGGTATTGTCGCAGAGATAGAGCTTTGTCTCCGGCCGGCAGAATTCCGCCAGCCTCTGCCGGCAGCCGCCGCAGGGCGAGCATTTGGCCATGCGCTCGGCGATCACCGCGATCTCGGTGATCTTGCCGCCGCCGCCCATGACGTAGTGACCGAGCGCCGTGGTCTCGGCGCACCAGCCCTCGGGATAGGAGGCCACCTCGATGTTGGCGCCGGTGAAGACGCGCCCGTCCTCGGTGCGCAGCGCCGCGCCGACGGGAAACTTGGAATAGGGCGCATAGGCCTTGGCCATCGCCGTCTTCGCCGCCTCGAACAGATCATGCGACATTCAGTTCTTCTCTCCCACGATCTTGTTCAATGCCGGTTGCCGAAGCTACCCGAGCCTCAGCGTTCCTTGACGTAGGGCACGCCGCCGGCGCGCGGCGGGATCGCCTTGCCGATGAAGCCGGCGAGCAGGATGACGGTGAGCACATAGGGCAGCGCCTGCATGAACTGCACCGGCACCTTTCCGATGACCGGCAGCGGCGAGCCCTGCAGGCGGATCGCCGCCGCGTCGAGGAAGCCGAACAAAAGGCAGGCGAACATGGCGTTGACCGGCTTCCACTTGGCGAAGATCAACGCGGCCAGCGCGATGTAGCCCTTGCCCGCGGTCATGTCCTTCACGAAGCCGCCATTCTGCACCATGGAAAGATACGCCCCGGCCACGCCGGTCAGCACGCCGGTGCAGATCAGCGCGCGGTAGCGCAGCCAGGCGACCGAGATGCCGGCCGTGTCGACGGCGGCCGGGTTTTCGCCCACGGCGCGCATCCTGAGGCCGAAGCGGGTGCGAAACAGCACCCACCAGGTGAACGGCACCATCGCGAAGGCGAAGTAGACCAGGATCGAATGACCGGAGATCAGCTCGGCATAGATCGGCCCGAGAATCGGCACGTCGCGGACGGCTTCGGCGCCGGGCCAGGCGATCGCCTCGAACCGCTCGCCCGGCTGCAGCGCCGGCGTACGGCCGCCTTGCTGGAACCAGGCCTGGCCGAGGATGATGGTCGAGCCGGCGGCGACGAAGTTGATGGCGACGCCGGAGACGATCTGGTTGCCGCGATGCGTGATCGAGGCGAAGCCGTGCACCATGGCGAAGGCGACCGAGATCAGGATGGCCATGCCGAGGCCGATGAAGGCCGAATGGAAGACGGAGGCCGCCGCAGCGCCGGCGAAAGCGCCGACCAGCATCTTGCCTTCGAGGCCGATGTCGAAGATGCCGGCCCGCTCGGAATAAAGGCCGGCGAGACAAGCAAGCAGCAGCGGCACCGAGAGGCGGATGGTGGAGTCCAGAACCTGGACGATTGCGTTGAACGTGTCCATCTCAGGCCCCCCTCCCCTTGACCGCCTGCATGCCGACCGATTTCGGACTGAACGAGGCGAACAGCGCCTGGATGTAAGGCCTGAACATATGCTCCAGCGCGCCGGCGAACAGGATCACCAACCCTTGAATGATGACGATCATGTCGCGGCTGATCGCCGGCATCTCGAAGGCAAGCTCGGCGCCGCCCTGGTAGAGCATGCCGAACAGGATCGCCGCCAGCACGATGCCGACCGGATGCAGCCTGCCCATCAGCGCCACCGCAATGCCGACATAGCCGGCGCCCGAGACGAAATCGATCGCCACATTGTGCTGGTCGCCCATCACCGGATTGAGCGCCATCATGCCGGCCAGCGCGCCCGAGATCATCATCGCGGTTATGATGATGCGGGTTTCCGAAATGCCGGCATAGCGCGCCGCCTTCGGGCTATGGCCATAGGTGCGCATCTCGTAGCCGAGCCTGGTGCGCCAGATCAGCAGCCAGACCAGGAACGCCATCGCCAGCGCCAGCAGGAAGCAGATGTTGAGCGGCGCCGAGCGGATCTTGGCGCCGAACAATTCGATGATCCAGTTGAGCTTCGGCAATTCCGCGCCGGCGAGGAAATTGCGTGTCTGCGGCGCCTGCGATCCTGCCGGCTTCAGCGGGCCGACCAGCAGATAGACCATCACCGAGGCGGCGATGAAGTTGAACATGATGGTGGTGATGACGATGTGCGAGCCGCGCTTGGCCTGCAGATAGGCGGGGATGAAACCCCAGAGCGCGCCGAACACCGCCGCGGCGACGATCGCCATCGGAAAGATCGCCCACCAGGGCAGCACGCTGTCGAAGCTCAGGCAAACGAGCGCGATGCCGAGGCCGCCGATATAGGCCTGGCCCTCGGTGCCGATGTTGAACAGGCTGCAATGCGCCGCCACCGCCACCGACAGACCGGTAAAGATGAAGGTGGTGGCATAGAACAAGGTGAAGGCGATGCCCGTGCCCTTGCCGAAAGCGCCCTCGACCAGGATGACGGCGGCGCGGAACGGATTTTCCCCGACCAGCATGACGACGAAGCCGGCGACGATGAAGGCCACCGAAAGATTGATCAGCGGGATCAGTCCGTAATCGGCCCAGGCCGGCAGTTTTGCGTAAGGCGTGCTCATTCGGCGGCCTCCTGGTGCTCGACACCGGCCATCAAGAGGCCAAGCTCGCCTTCGGTCGCCTCCGGCCCCCGTTCGCCGACGATGCGGCCGGCAAACATCACCAGGATGCGGTCGGAGAGCGAACGGATCTCGTCGAGCTCGACCGACACCACCAGCACGGCCTTGCCCTGGTCGCGCATGGCGATCAGCCGCTTGTGGATGAATTCGATGGCGCCGACATCGACGCCACGCGTCGGCTGGCCGACGATCAGCACGCCGGGATCCTGCTCCATCTCCCGCGCCAGCACGATCTTCTGCTGGTTGCCGCCGGAGAAATTGGCCGTCCTCAGCCTGCAGTCGGCCGGACGGATGTCGTATTTGCCGATCTTGTCCTTGGCGTCGTTGCGGATGGCATCGACGTTGAGGAACGGTCCCTTCAGGTAGCGCTCGTCGTCGTGATAGCCGAGGATCGAATTCTCGTTCTCCTCGAAGGCGAGCACCAGCCCGACATGGTGGCGGTCCTCCGGCACATGGGCGAGACCCCGGTCGCGCAACTCGCCTGGGTCGGCCTTGCCGGTCAGGTCGACCGGCTTGCCTTCGAGCATGACTTCACCCGAGACGGCGTGCCGGATACCGGAAATCGCCTCGAGCAGCTCCGACTGGCCGTTGCCGGCCACGCCGGCGATGCCGACGATCTCGCCGCCGCGCAGGTCGAAGGAGACGTCGTCGACCATGGTGACGCCGCGTGAATCCTTGACCGTCAGGTTCTTGACCGAGAGCTTCACGGCGCCGGCTTCCGACTGGCCCTTCTCGACCCGCAAGAGCACGCGCCGCCCGACCATCAGCTCGGCCAATTCGCCGACCGTGGTTTCCTTCGTCACCCTGGTGGCCACCATGGTTCCCTGGCGCATGACCGAGACCGTGTCGGTGATGGCCATGATCTCGCGCAGCTTGTGGGTGATCAGCACCACCGTTTTTCCCTGCTCCTTCAATTGCTTGAGGATGCGGAACAGATGGTCCGCCTCGGCCGGCGTGAGCACGCCCGTCGGCTCGTCGAGGATCAGGATCTCGGCGCCGCGATAGAGCGCCTTGAGGATTTCGACGCGCTGCTGCAGGCCGACCGGCAGCTCCTCTATGATGGCGTCGGGATCGACCTCGAGGCCGTATTCGCGCTCCAGCCGCTCGAGCTCGGAGCGCGCCTTGGCGATGCTTTTCTTCAACAGCGCATCGCTCTCGGCGCCGAGAATGACGTTTTCCAGCACCGTGAAATTGTCGACCAGCATGAAGTGCTGATGCACCATGCCGATGCCGAGCGCGATGGCGTCGTTGGAGGTGTTGATCGACACCGGCTTGCCGCCGACGCGGATCTCGCCGCTGTCGGCCTGGTAGAAGCCATAGAGGATCGACATCAGCGTCGACTTGCCGGCGCCGTTTTCGCCGACAATGCCGTGGATGGTGCCGCGCGCGACTTCCAGGTTGATGTCGCGGTTGGCGCGCACGGCGCCAAAACTCTTGTTGATGCCTATGAGCTCGATTGCGGCTTGCGCCATGCAGCCTGTCCCACTCAGTTTTTTTATCGCTTGGTCAAAATGCCTAGCATGATGCCCCGCCCATGCCAATTGGCACGGAACGTCATTCACTCTCGACAAATCCCCGCGCGCTTGTCAATTTCGAAGGTGGCCGAGAGCTTCACATTCACAGAACCCGGGTTTTGAATGACCAGACCTGACGACCGGCTGACGAGGCTGGAAATCCGCGCCGCCGAGCAGGAAAAGACGATCGAGGAGCTGTCCGGCCAGATCGCCGAGCAGTGGAAGGTGATCGAGCGCATGGAACGCAAGCTCGCCGCCCTGACCGACCGGTTCCTGGCCCTGGAGGAGCAGGCAGCGCCCGACGTGCCGGTGACCAAGCCGCCGCACTGGTGAGCAAGCACGGGGTGAGCGAGCATTGGGGAGAACGGTCATGCCCAGTGAAGGAGACCGCATCGCAAGGGCCGGCGACTATGTCTTTGGCCTGATGGATGAGCGGGAGCGCGCCCGCGCCGAGCGCGACCTTGAGATCGATCCCGCCTTTCGCGGCGCGGTGCTACGGCTCGCCGAACGTATGCGCGCCCTGGAGCCGGCGGGAGCGTCGAATGCCGCTTCGGACCAACGTTGGCAGCTCGTCCAGCGCCGCCTCGGCGAACTGCCGCAGATGCGACTTGCCGGCTTGACGGACGGAGAGGCGAAACCGCAGCCGATCGTGATCCACCGGCTTGAGCGCAAGCCTTACGGTGTCGGCCTGCATTCCCTGGGCGGTCGGCTTGGATTTGTCATCGCGATGGCGCTCTTGGCGGCGTTTGCGCTCGGCTATCTCGCCGGCACCCTATAGAGATCGCTCCATCAGCACCATCGGTTCGTCGCCCTGCTCAAAGGTCTCGACCGCAGTCCAGCCAAGGGCCTCGTAGAAGCGTCGTGCCTGCCAAGTGTAGAGATAGAGCTTGTCCACGCCGACGGAGGCCGCATGGGCCTCAACGGCCTTGAGAAGCGCCACGCCGATACCCCGACCCCGATAATTCTCGTCCACGACAAGCCCGGCGAGCCAGGGCGTCAGATCATGCGCCGGATCGATCTCGTTGCGGACGAACAGGCAACTGCCGATCGGCGCATCGCCGAGGCGAGCGACGAAGGCCGCCTCGAACCCGTCGCCCGCGACCAGTCCGCCAAGCCCCGCGATGTCCTCTTCGAGCGTCCGGGCCGTCCCTCCGAAGAAGGCAGCCAGGCGCAGCCTTGCGATGGCCTCGACGTCAGGCTCGGCCATTGCTTCGATAATCGGTAGCATCGCGCTCGCCCAAAATAAAACCGCCGGGACTTCGCCCGGCGGTCCAAAAACCTTGGTTCAGTTGCCGATCAATACGGGCACTTGTTGTCGGCGGTGTAGTCGTGCACCTCGACCTTGCCGGCGATGATGTCGGCCTTGGCCTTTTCGACGGCCGCCTTCATCTCGTCGGTCACCAGCGCCTTGTTGTTGTCGTCCATGGCATAGTCGACGCCGCCTTCCTTGAGGCCTAGATTCTGGACGCCGCCCTTGAAGGTGCCGTTCTTGCCGTCCATGAAGGCGTTGTAGACGGCAACGTCGACGCGCTTCATCATCGAGGTCAGCACCTTGCCGGGCTGCAGGCCGTTCTGGTTGGAATCGACGCCGATGCCGAGCTTGCCGGCATCGGCCGCGGCCTGCAGCACGCCGACACCGGTGCCGCCGGCGGCGGCGTAGACCACATCGGCGCCCTGGTCGATCTGCGTCTTGGCGATCTCGCCGCCCTTGGCCGGGTCGTTCCAGGCGGCCGGCGTGTCGCCGGTCATGTTCTGGATGACGTCGGTGGCGCCAGCCGACTTGGCGCCGCCGACATAGCCGCATTCGAACTTGCGGATCAGCGGAATGTCCATGCCGCCGACGAAGCCGACCTTTTTCGACTTCGACGCCATCGCCGCCAGGATGCCGACGAGGTAGGAGCCCTCATTTTCCTTAAATACCAGCGAGCGGACATTGGGCAGGTCGACGGCATCGTCGATGATGGCGAAGTTGAGGTCGGTATATTCGGCCGCGACCTTCTTCAGCGCATCCTCCCAGGCAAAGCCGGCCATGACGATCGGGTTGCGGCCGTCCTCGGCGAAGCGGCGCAGCGCCTGCTCGCGCTGCGAGGCGTTGGAAACCTCGAATTCGACGTAAGCGACGCCGGTTTCGGCCTTGAATTTCTCGGCGCCGTGAAAGGCGGCCTCGTTGAAGGATTTGTCGAACTTGCCGCCGAGATCGTAGAGAATGGCCGGCTGGACATCCGCGGCGAAAGCCGGAAGAACCATTGCAGTTGCGGCCAGGAGGCCGAGAACGATACGTTTCATGTGATCCACACCCTGTCGGTTATTTTTTCCGTTGCACCGCATTCCCGCCCGGTTCTCCGGCAGGCACACGACGTCATGCAGGAAGTGTATGCCCCTCCCCGCTGGTGGCCAATCTGGCACGGCCCGAAACAAAATTCACGTGGAATTTTGACCTGTTGGAAAAAGCGGCCGGCCTGCCCGTTTCCGGGCGGAGCGAAACGTCCGCGTCAGTTGGTCGGGGCGAATTCGTGGCGTCGACGCCGGTAGCCGAGGGCGTAGAGCAGGAACGCCAGCACGGCGAACACCGCGAACCCAGGCTGGCCGAGCACCCAGGCGATGGCACCGTCCCAGACCAGCGGACTGGCCTTGGCGCGCACATAGGTCTCGAAGGCGGCGCGGGTGTCGGGCGATACCGCCAGCCAGCTCGTGTTGAGCGGTGTCATGACGAGCGCCGACGCCGCCACCGAGCGCGTGGTGTCGATCACCGCCATGATGACGGAAATCGACAACGCAATCATAGCCGCCAGCCGAAAGATGAAACGCAACATCCAACGCACTCCCCGGGAATGCTCCCGTCTGCCCGCAACCGACATAGAGCGAGCGCAATCGCCACGCAATCGCGACACGTGATTTTGAGGTTAGACTGTTTTTGCCGTTTTGCGCCGGTTGACCCGCCAGATGGCGAAGATTCCGCCGGCGATGGCTCCGACGATCAGGCCTGCGAGGCCGATGAAAGCGGCGAAAAACCCGCAGGCGCCCTCGAAGCAGCTCATATGGGTGGCGTCGGCGATCAGCGAACCGGCAAAGAAGCCGGCGCAGGCGCCGCTGGCGCCGCCAAGGATGATGCCGAGCAGCGCGGCAACGAGCGAGACCAGCAGTGGCGGGCGTTCGGTCTCGGGATTGGCATAGACGGTCTCGGCGCCGGCGCCATGCCGCAACAGGTAGATGCAAAGCAGGCCGATGGCGATCTCGGCGGCCGTGAAGCCCAGCGCTTCTGCGGAGAAGACGAAGTCGGGCATCAGAAGCGTGTAAGCCTGGCGCACGATGAGCCACAGGATGATCGCCACCTGCCAGATGGTGTAATGGCGGGGAAACCGCGCCGACCGGTTGAAGGCGAGGCTAAGCAGATAAAGCCCCCACAAAATGGTGACAAGGCCGCCGGCCAGCCCGCCATAGATCAGGAAGAGCACGCTTTCCGGCAGGTTGAAGTCGCCGATCAGCCGCCAGCTCGAGATCAGGCCGTAGGCCGACAGGCCCATGACGACGATCAGCCACGCCACCGGGATGAAGGTAAGCCCGCTGTCCGGCCGGCCCGCGGGTTGCTGGTGGATCGATGTCATGTCAGGACGATGCCCCTCGCAAAGCCCAAAACGCGCGCAGCGGTTTTCCATCCGCAATTGCGCAAAAACGAATATTTCAGTCAGTCGACAGGTGGCAAAGGCCGAAGTCAAGCGCAGCTGAGGCTGCGGCCCGCCCTGTGCACATCATTCGAAGGTCGGCAGCGCTTTATCGAGCCCGCCTTCGAGCCATCAACGGCAAAAGCCTTTGCACCGCCTTTATGGCTTGGCATTCGCCTTAGGATCGACTAGATGAGCCCCGCGCCTGTTTTGCCTAGACGGCTAGAGGTGCTGGGAAGGGTTGCCCGCCGGTTGAAGGCACCCCAAATAGTCCGCCGAGGACTTCCCGAGGGAGGTGCATCTCCCCAACCCGCGCGGCGAAACCGGCCGGCGCGAGAGTGCAAGGACGGAGAGGTGGCCGAGTGGTTGAAGGCGCACGCCTGGAAAGTGTGTTTACGGGAAACCGTAACGCGGGTTCGAATCCCGCTCTCTCCGCCAGCTAACTTCCATAAAAACCGTTTATTTTCAAAATCTTCGTTATAGCCCTTGACTGCCCGGCATCGAAACATATCTCATTCTGTGTAACAAACTGTGTAACATTAGAGCAAGCTAATGCGGCGATCGACAGCGCCCCGCCCGCATAAGCGGGATGGCATCTGGTACCTCGTGCGTCGGGTGCCGAAGGAATTCTCGTCGTTCGACCGCCGTGGGTTGGTGCGTATTTCCACTGGGGTCGCAGTTGCTGACGATCCGCGTGGTGTAAGGGCTCGCGATGCCGTGCGAAGCCTCGGGGCGGAGCTCGAGACCTATTGGCGCAAACTGGGCGATGGCCAGTCCGCAGAGGCAGTTCTGCGTTTCGAGGCAGCGAGGAAGCGCGCACGATCGTTCGGGCTGGCCTATCGAACCAATGAGGAACTGGCGGCGGGGCCGCTGGACGAACTCATAGCCCGCATGAAGCTGCTTCTCGATAGAAATGCCGTCGATAACGCAACGGACGTCTCCGCGGTGATGGGCGGTGAGCAGCGGCCGGCGCTGCGCCTGAGCGGGCTTCTCAAGGAGTTCGAGGCGATTGAACAACAGAACCTGCTGGCGATGTCGCCAAACCAGATTAAGAAGTGGCGGAACCCCAAGAAGCGCGCGATCGCAAACTGTATCGGCGTCATTGGCGACAAAGAGATCGCTCGCCTGACCCGCGATGACGCAGTCGCTTTCCGTGAGTGGTGGCAGAAGCGGATCGTCGGGGGCGGTCTCGATATCGCTACAGCCAACAAGGACATCGGTCACATCTCCAAGATGCTGCGCGTCGTGGACCTCACCCATCAGCTCAAACTGGAGCCGGTTTTCCACCAATTGCGTCTCTCCGGTGCCGTCGCGGGTCAACGGGCGGCGTTCACAGCGGAGTTCGTACAGGGACAGATTCTGGCGGAAGGCGCGCTGAATGGGTTGAACGACGAGGCGCGCCATCTTGTTTATCTAATTGCCGATACCGGACTCAGGCTCTCTGAAGCGGCAAACCTCACCACGGAAACAATCCGCCTCGATCACGAGATCCCGCACATACAGGTGCGTCCCAACGGGCGTCGGCTGAAGACTGATCATTCAGCTCGTGACATCCCCCTAGTAGGCTGCGCGCTGGAGGCGATGAAGCTCCATCCAGAGGGTTTCCCTCGATATCGCGACAAGGCAGCCTCGCTTTCCGCGCTCGTCAATAAGATGCTCACCAACAAGAAACTCCTGCCTACATCGGAGCATAGTCTTTATAGCCTGCGGCACACCTTCGAAGATCGGCTAACGGCAGTTGAGGCGCCCGAGAAAGTAGTCGCCACCTTGATGGGCCACAAATGGATGCGGCCGAAATACGGAGCCGGACCGTCCCTGGCGCAGAAGCGCGAATGGCTGCAGAAGATCGCGTTTACCCCACCCGCACTTATCTGATGGACGTTGCGAGCTCGACTCTGTCATTTTTCGGCTATCTCGAAGGCTGTCTTAGCGCCCCCGGCGTGTCTAACCCCATCTTTCATCAGCTTGGCTAGCACGCGCTGCGCCCGTTCCCGGTTTCCGAACTGCCGCCGCGCTTGTTCGACCTCGTACTCGAGACGCTCGAACGTTGGGACGTAGACATCCCCATGGCGGACAACCAAATAGGCGGCCACGGCTAGACAGCGTTCGAGTTCCGCAACCGATGGATGGAAGAAAGCAGCTACGCCCTCGCGAGGTGCGCAAGGTCCCTCTCCCGTAGGCGAACCATGCGATCGGTCAGCGCGCAGCACCGTCTGCCCAGAGCCTATACCTGATCCATGCCCTGCAGGGATCACCAAGCTCGGACAGTGCAAAGGCCGGCGGCTCTCAATCTCGCTCTGAGTGTTGACCATATCGCGATCCTCTCGAGCTCACTTGGAGATAGGATCGACTGGATTGAAGAGAATAAAATGGCCCGAGTGACGAGGTTCGGCAGCATCGTAGAAACGGCTTGAAAATGTTGGCGCTAGTCGGTGTTGGCGCAGCCAAGCGTAAATGAGCAATTCTTCTAACGGAGATTACCGCCTTAGCCAAAAGCCGCTACTACGTCCGCCGCAGAACGACGCGGAGGGTATAAGGTTGCAAGTAGGTTGGTTGCGGGGACACGCCTTAAGCGCCGCTTGTTGCACGCAGCCTAGGACATTGCTCGGCTGCGCCCTTCACACTAAGCGTATATAAAAGCTATCTTTTTTCGGCCTCAGCCAGCCTTTAAGGCAAAAGCTTTGCTCCAAAAAAGCTGAGTTGAGCAAGTGGCCAGGCGTACCCCAGAACGAAAGCAAGGGCGGATATTGTAAGGCTTGCCGCCCAACCGACCTTGTACCGCTGGCTCCGCGCCCAAGCGCGTTGCGCTCTTGCATGCTTTTCGTGCGACTGTCTAATCAGCTCATTGCGCCCTTGGTTTGCTTCATCGGCGAGCCGCTTGGGAGAGGCGACCACTTCGGGCATCGCTCTGATCGCTTCGTTAATCTGATCTCGGTTGTGCGATGTAGCGAAATGCTCGCCCTGTTCATCCGCGCGAAGAGCAAGGAAGAATAGGCTGGAGCCCGCCGCGACGACACCAATCAGAAATGACCAAAAGGAGGGCGTGAGAAAGTGAAACACATAGGCCGGGTCACGTAAGCTGGCGGCTAGCGAAGCCATGGATATTGCGCCACCTGCTGAACCGGCTCCGAGCCATATGTGAAGCTGCCGTCTGTAGGCTTCACTTTCGGCGTTCTTTGTTCTGAACCATACGCAACGTGTCGGTTGTATCGATCTTCATTTTATAGCCCCCTGATTTTTTCTTTTATCAGATTCGCCGCATGGAATCTTTCAAGTCATAATCGACCGAACGGTGGGGCCGCCAAAGCCTCACCGTTGCGGGGCAGCGCTCGGAGGCGTCAGCCCAAATGGAGCGCGCCGGAGGAACTGAGGCTATTGGGAAACGGCCCCGGTGTCGGTGTAAGCTGGACTAGAAGGGTTCAAGCGCGCGACCTTCGCGCGCGGCAGACAAACCGACGGCCCAGCCGTCACCGCTTCACCCTGTCAGGGATTCTCACCCGTACCTCTGCAAATTCCGGAGGGTGCTTTCGGCGATGACATCACGCCCGACACAGCGGTGTTTTTCAACTGGTCGGTAGAAACGGGAAGATACGTCGCATCGCTAGAAAGTCGTTTAGGGCAACTGCCCAACTCTCCTGCTCTTGGAAATTATCCGAAGGTCTAAGCCTTTCTATCCCTGCTGTTTTGCTGCTCAGCCTTTTTTTGCAACGTCTCGATTACCGGAGCGTCAGGTTGTTCAAGAGGAATGATCGGCGGATCGTCGAGATCAAGAACGACGACATCGGGATGCTCCGATCTGCCAAGCTTCCTTTATCTCAACGTCATATTTTCCGATTCCCAGCTCCAGCAGGGGCTTGGGTTCCGCATCCAGTGAGGGCAAGTGCGCCGGTGCCAGAAGATAGCGTCCGTCATGCTTCAATTGCTGAATGAAATTTCGGAGATGAATGTCGCTCTTTGGCTGCATGACGTTTATCCTAGCAAAACTGCAGTTCGCCCCCGACACAAGGCACCTGAGCGGCAGTAAGATTCGGTGGAGCGACTAATCGCGCGGCTGGCGCGAACCATTCGCCCTGCATATCCATCCTGCGACGATACATGTGAGTCGGCCAAAGGGAGAGAATTTTCATGTCGAATTTCACAGGGCGCCCTACCAATGACTTGGTCCAGATCGCTTCGTTTGGGGGTGGCTTCACGCTGGACGCGGCAGGCCGGAGCACTGACGATCTCGTGAAGATGGCGTCATTTGCCAAAGATAAGGGGTGCAGGATTGTCTTGCGAGGTATGAACGGCAGGCCGACAAACGACCTCATCAGGATCGCTTCGTTCGGCGGCGGATGCGTGCATTTCGAGGGCTAAGCCTCAGTCATCTCTTTGCAAATGGAAGGGCAGCATGTCGGCGATCAACGGTACGTTTAGCCAAGGTTTCGAAGTCGGATATCGACTGGTCAAAGGCATTCACGTTGGCATGCCAGGAACACCCGGAGAACCGGGCAACCCTGGCAACACTACTCCATTCCTGCAGGGCATCGAGGCAGGCATCAAAGCCGCCGGCGGCATGCTCATAAAGCAGAGATAGACTGCTCTTGCCCGTCATTGTGCAGCGGACATCGTTATCGGCATGATGGCAAACAATCCCCTTACATTGCCTCGTGACGCTACTGTCGCCACAGTGCTGTCCGGCCTAGTCGACGCGGAAGAATATGTCCGGCGCATTTTCGAACGCATGCGCAATGGCAAGTTCGACCAGGTGCGGATTGGCGTACGGTCATGCATCGAGCGGCCCGATTATATCCTGGACGAATTCTTCAAAGACCATGAGGATCCAGATCCGGGGCAGCCCGTGCCAATGGAGGCCTACAGCGGCAAAACGCATCGGCCGGTTTCGTACGCCAGATGGAAGGATTCCGACAATTGGTCCCGTGCTGGCATGACTACAGCCGAGGTTCAGAAGCTGCTTGGCCACATCCGGGGCTGGACCCCGCGGCGTCAGGAGTGAAAGGGGTCGGAGATGCGCTACGTCGTAACCATCGATAGCCAGCCGGATCTAACGGGCGGCTTCTTCGCCGATTTTTCTGATGCGAAGCGCCATGCGGAAGGGATCGCGGCGGAGCGCTCCCATGCTGAGATTTGCATCGATGGCTATCCTGCAGCTCCGGGCGGCCCGATGCCGACCTGGCGATATGATCGTGACGTCGCATCGTGGGTTCCGACAGGAGACTAAACACCTAGAAGCTTACACCAATCACAATAGTGGCAAATGAGCAATCCGTTGGCGCTGCGGAGAAAATCGGCGCCATGCAGTGGTAGCATACTCCCTTACCAAGGGAGTTCCGCAGGCCCTTTTAGCGATCGTCCTGCTTGTTCTTCCGCCCGGAACCCACCTCAGACGTCGCACAGGACGTCATATGGTCCAAGGCCCAGCGCCACATAAACGGGGCGAACGCTGGCATGTTCTTCCGGTGGAGCGAATATCTGGTAGACTGTCCAGGCGCGACGGAAGGCCGAAGTTAAATCCGGTTGGATTCATTCCATTATGGAGATTGAGGACGAGGTGCACCGCACGTATCGCGGCCATCATCAGTCCGGCTGGGTGAGGCCCACACGAACTTGGCTTGATGCCGCGTGCCCTGTCTATGTTGACTTCGGGGAAGACTTCCTGATCAAGCTGGAGACCTACGACGAGTCGGGCCTGCCGTGCGTCCGGCGTGTTGCAAAACGGAAGTTTGTGCATGACGTCATGGTTGAAACGAGAGCCGACGCTATTACGATGCGCTTTTATCGGCTGCCGCCTAGCTCTATTTGATCAGACACAGATCTAGCCTGCCGGTGCGTTGCACGTCGCTGGATTGAGGGCTATGAGAGTATAGATTGTGACTCTGGAGCCTGACATGCCCGAAGAAGCCGGCAATAATCTGATCGAACTTACCGCAGATATCGTTTCCGCTTATGTCCAAAAGAATGCAGTCCCCGTGTCTGGACTTCCGGATTTGATCGCCAGCGTTAATTCGGCATTGTCTAATATTGGCCAGGCAACTCCAGTAGAAGCACCTTCCCCAAAGCCAGCAGTTAATCCCAAGAGGTCCGTGTACCCGGACTACATCATCAGCCTCGAAGACGGTCAGAAATATAAGTCGCTTAAGCGCCATCTAGCAACTCGGCATGGAATGACGCCCGATGAATACCGGGCGAAGTGGGGACTGGCGAAGGACTACCCCATGGTCGCTCCAAACTATTCGGCCACCCGATCAGCGCTGGCGAAATCGTTAGGTTTGGGAAGAAAGTCTGCTCCTGCCAAAAAACCTGCTGCGAAACGCAAGGCGAAAGCCTGAGTGGTGGCCAACCGGAGGTCTTGGTGTGCCAGGGAATCAGCGTGATCGTGACAGCGCCGATCCAGCAGATCGTGGCAGTCTGTCGCTTTGGGATTTTTCGGACCCGGATGAGGCGGCCAAAGCAGCTCTCGATGTCTATGGGCCGGACGCGACGACTGCCGCAGCTCATTGCGCATTGACGGCTCATTTTGATGGGCGCGACCGCGACTATCGCTTTTGGTTTGCGGTTTTCTCGCAACTCAAACACGCGTCTCCGCTGAGTCACTCCGCGAGGGGCCATTAGAGCGGCTCGCTATCGGCGTCGTTATCTTCAGCAGAGTTCCTAGTGCTGCAATCCTCTGCTGTATCTTTAGCCGGACTAGCCCGAGTACCCCGCGCTATGTGTCGTCCAGCGTTGAAGCTGATTGCCGTCGCGGCTTCTCCGATGCGCCGACGCGCGGCAGGCCTTCCTTTCTGGCCTTGGCAAATGCTCGGTCACTTTCTAGGAACTCCGACAGTATGAATGGGATGAGTTCAGCCACCGTTTCCGACTCGCCATAGGTCTGACGGTAAAGCGCGGCATAGTCGTTGAGCGCTTGGCTCAAGTCAGCGCTAACGGTGATGGTGATCTTGGAAGGCGTCCGGTCCGGAAGCTTTCCTAATTTCAGGTTTGCCATGAGCCCCCAATTCAATTCGCGTACGGCCGGAGCACGAGATCCTTGTGCACAATGACACGCAGCGGCCAGCCGGGGCGCACGGTGATGGTCGGTTGAATGTTAAGGTTCTTTTCGGTGATGCGTTGGCCGGCTTGGCTGACGTTCTGCTGAGTGGATTGCCGAATCGCTTTTACCAGGTCGCTTTCGTTTTCCCCGAAGCTCAGCTCGGTGCCGACACCCAGCAGCGTGGCTAACGCAACACCCTTGATCAACTGCCAGGTGTGGAAATCCACCTTATCCTCAAGGCCCGCATAGCCAGCAGCGTCGGTCGCCGGCAGATTGTCGATTTCGACTGACGAGCCGTCGGGCAACATAATGCGCTGCCAGACCAGCAGCGCACGCTTTTGCCCAAAGGCGACGACGCTGTCATAGGTTCCGATCAACCGTGAGCCCTGCGGTATCAGCAAGGTGCTGCCGGTGACTGTGTCGTGCACATTCTCGGTGATCTGCGCGACGACTAGACCAGGCAAATCGGAATTGATGCCGGTGATGAGGCTTGCCGCGATTACGCTGCCGGCCATCAGCTGATAGGGCGAAACCGGCGTCTGCAACGTATGCGGATTGTAGATCCCGTTTGTGTCACGCTGGCTGACAAAATCGAGCTTGCGCTGTTGGTTGTTCTGGTCTCCCTCGGCTGGCGCAATTGAAGCCAGCGCATGTCTGGCATCGGATTGTGGAAGTGCCTCGAATGGCTGCTGTGCACCTTGTCCAGCGTCGGCCAACTCCTTTTGTTTGGGTCGGTTGTCGATGCGGAAGAAGACTTGCGATTCGCGTGCCGAAATTGCCTGTTGGGCGAGCCGTTGCTCCTCGGCGGAAACCTCCTGCCCCGACGCAATGCCGAGCTGGCGCTGCCGCTCGAGGATTGGGCGGCCGAGATCGCCCGGCAGTGGTGGCCCAAGCACGGGAGCCTTCGGCTTGATTCTAGAATAGTCCTTGGGCAGGCTATCGAGCCCGTCGGCGGCTGGCTTGCGCTCGGTATTATAACGGTCTTCCACCTGGCCTTTAATGCGCCATGCCGGTCCTTGAAGTGCCATCATGCTGACGCCGAATATGGCGCCGGAACCGAGCGCCGCGATCGCGACGATCACGCCGCGCCTGAATCGCACAGCGCGGCGCGGCGAGGCTCGCAGTTGCAGCTGCTCGGGATCGAGCTTAGGCGGAGCGGTGGAATGGGACGTGTCAGTCATGAGCGCTGCCCTCACCTGCCGAAACGAGAAAACAGCGAGATCCGCCGCGGCGGTTGCCGGCCGTCGGTCCTGGTGATGCGCACAACCTGCTGCTGTTTGCTGCCCAGGCGCAATTCGGCAGCGGCGAAGAGACGGTCGACGATGTAGTAGTTGCCGCGCATCCGATAGTTGACGAGCTGACTGTCGCCGTCGGGACCGACGATGAAGAGTGGGGGCGCCTCGCCCTGATCGATGCGGCGCGGGAATTCGATATAGACTTTGCTGCCGTCGTCGAAGGCACGCGTCGGCCTCCAGGGCGGTGTGTCGCCGGTGATCGAATAGCGGAAGCGAATATTCTCGAGTGCGACGTTCGATGCCACCGGCATGGTAGCCTCGGCCCGAATGTTACGCTGGCGCAGCGCGATGATCTGGTCTTCGCTGTATGTCCAGGAGATCGCCGCCATGGCGGTCTTCTCGGTGCTTTGAAGCTGTAGATGATAGGTCCGTCGTTCCGTAGTGATCACCAGGTTGGTGGTAAGCCCCGGCGCGAAGGGTTTGACCAGCACATGGGTGCGCTGATTGTCACCGGTGCCGCTCACGGTATCGCCAATGACCCAGCGCACCGTGTCGCCGGCCGACACGGCTGTCAGTTTCTCGCCCGGCTGTAGAGCGATATCGGTGACGCGCTCTGGCGCGGCATAGAGCTGATAAAGCGCGCCATCGCTGAAGGGGTAAACCTGAACCGCGTTGACATAGCCATACCTGGTGGGTTGCTGCGTCGCTGCCTTATTGGCATCGGCGACACGGTCTTCGGGAGAGCGCTTGTCTTCGGCGGCCTTGCCAGGCTCAGCCTGCAACTGGCCCGGGAGCGGCAACGGCTTTGGCACCTCGACGATCTTGACCGGCTTCTCCGGCGCCTTCTCGATCACAGCCGGTTCGAATTCGGCGGCGTCATAGGAAATATCCGGCGCCGGCACCGGCTTAGACGCACAAGCGGGAAGGACGGCTGCTGACGCGGACAAGACCAGGATGGCACGGTACGATGGGGCTCTATTTGTCATTATCGGGCTCCTTCGGGGAAAGGGATGTTGGCGCGGCGCTATCGAGCTCACGCGACCAGTCGATGGCGTTGACGAAGACGCCGAGCGGGTTGTTGCGCAGTTGGTCTGTATTGCTTGGCGGGCGGATCACGATGGTTAGGATCGCCGTCCAGCGCGTCGTGCTGGCCAGGCTGCCGCGCTCAAAAACCTGCTCGGTCCATTTGATCTGGAACGAACTCTCGGAAGCCCTGACCACGCTGGTTACCTGCACCGACACACTGCGCGTGCCGATCTGGCCGAAAGGGTCGTTGGCCTTTGCGAACTCATTGAGGAACAGCGCCGCGCGGTCGGTGGCAAAGTCGTATGCCGCCAGCCAGTTCTGCCGCACCAACACCGGATCGGTTGAGACAGAACGGACATTTTGGACGAAACGGCCGAGATGCCAGGCGATCTGGGCATCCGAGGGCTCGTAGTCCTGGGTCGCCGGGGCTACGGCGCGCGCCTCACCGAAGCGATCGACCTCCACAACGTAAGGCACGACGCGACTTTGCATCGACTGCCATACGAGTGCGCCGGACAGCCCGGTCGCTAAAACCAGGCAGCCGATAGCCATGAGCCGCCAGTTCCTGGCCTGCACTCGAGATGAACCGATGCGCTCGTCCCAGAGCTGGCCGGCCCTCTGATACGGCGTGATTGGCTCGGGTATTTTTCCGTAGCGTTGAACGGGTCGTTTGAAGAGCATCTAGTCTTCCTTGTCGGTCAGAGATGGATTGGCGCTGCCGCCCGGCCTGTCACCGTCACGGACTGCCTGCACCGCGGCGTGGCGATGAGCACGAGCGGTCTGTTCGGAACGCAACCGCCTTGCCCAATTGGGCGCGGTATTAGGGACCGTACCGGCTGGAGTTCCGGTCATTGACGCGGTCGGCGCACCGCCGGTCGCTGTCCATGCAGCTTCGCGCCCGGCATCGACGCTGCGCCTGAAGTTTCCCGCGGCCGATCGTGCTGCTCGCATCGCAGCGCCGCCGGCGGCGCCCGCCACACCCTGCATTCCAGCAGCCACACCGGACAGACCGGAGTCAGGCGACGTTGCACGTCCCAACTGCCACGCCGAGGAAGCTGCCGACCCCATGGTCGTGCCGGCTCTGATGGCGGCGAGCCCGCCGCCCCTTGCCATGCGCGCGCCAGCAAACGCCGCGCCCCCGGCGACAAGCGATGCGCCGGCCGCTGCTACGGTCGTTCCTAGCGCCGCGCCGGCGCCAAGCTGCGGCGCGCCAGAAACCAGGCCCGAAGCGATCCCTGGTCCGAAGATGCCGAGACCAAGCAGCGCCAGCGCGCCGAGCACCTGAGACATGGCGGCGGCCAGATCCGGCTCCTTGCCTTGCAGCGCGGATGCGAACTCGCCGAAGAGTGTGGAACCGATGCCCACGATGACGGCGAGCACCATCACCTTGATACCGGAGGAGATCACATTGCCGAGCACGCGCTCGGCCAGAAACGACGAGCGATTCCAGAGCGCGAAGGGAACCAGAACGAAGCCCGCCAACGTGGTAAGCTTAAACTCGAGGATGGTGATGAAGAGCTGGATGGAGAGAATGAAGAAGGCGATGATGACCAGGAACCAGGCCACGAGCAGCACGAAGATGGTGAGCGCATTTCCGAAGATTTCGGGGAAGCCGAGCAGCTGGCTCGCCTGATCGAGCAGCGGCCAGGCGCCCTCGAAACCCGTGGAGGCAATGCGGCCTGGATGTAGGAGATTGTCGGCGGAGAGATTGCCGGAAGACGCGTTGATGCCAAGGCCGGCAAACGACCGATAGATGATGTCGGCGAGGTTCTTGAAATTGTTCAGGATGAAGGCGAAGACGCCGACATAGAGCACCTTGCGGATGAGCCGACCGAAAATGTTGGCTTCGCCGCCTAGCGCCCACGCCAGGCCGGCAAGCGTGATGTCGATGCCGATCAGGGTGGTGGTGAGGAAGGCGACGTCGCCGGAGAGCAGACCAAACCCGCTGTCGATATAGCGGATGAAGGTCTCCATAAAACGGTCGATGACCCCCAGGTCGTTCACGCCGCCACCTCCCTCATGTTGAAGAGCTAGTGATCAGTTGCCGGGATAGGCCATGGCGCTACCCAGGAAGCGCTTCGTCGTCTGGCGGGCGGCTTCCTCGGACTGCGCCTTGCGGGCTGCATCCTCGGCCTCAGCCCGAAACTGCGTCGCGAGCAGCGTCTGGATTTGCATCTGCTGCTTAGTCGAAAGCGCGATCAGCTGATTGGTGGCCTGGCTTGCCTGAAGCGCACCGGCCGCGCCTTGGCTGCGGGTGACGAGATCGGCAAGCAGGTCGCCGTCACCGCGGACATTCGCGACGATTTGAGACTGGACACCCATGGTCTGGCGGAATGCTTGCATGGCGCTCTGCCACCGCTCGCGAGCGGCGCCCGCCACATCGCTGACCTTGATCGTGGCGTCGTAGCTTTCCGGATATTGCTGGCGCCACTGGTCTTGAAGCTTATCGAGATCAAGACTCAGGCCGCTCGCCTGGTCCATCAGCCCATCGATGCGATGGAGCGCACCGGTGAGTTGGCCGACCGAGGAAAAATCCAGGCTCTGAAGGTTGCGCGCCATGTTTTGCAGCATGGTCGCCTGGTTCTGAAGCGACTGGATCTGGTTGTTGATCTGCTCCAGCGACCGCGCTGCAGTCAGAACGTTCTGCGCATAGTTCGAGGGATCGAAGACGATCAGGGCGTAGGCTGGCTGCACATAGTCGGCCAGCGGCTTGGCGATCAGGGAAAGAGTGATCAGGCCGGAGAGAAGACGGCGCCGCATCATGACGATTGCTCCATGTCTGGTTGGGGGAATTGGCGGAGAAGCTCGGCGGCCCAATCGAGGCCGCGCGCATTCAGAAAGTGAGAAGCAAAGCCGTGCTGCCCGTGCTCGGACAGGATCCTGTCGATCAGGGTCTGGCTGGCTGGATCGGAGGCGCCGCAAAGCGCGAGTGTGATGGGGCCCAAGCCCAGCTCGAAGAGGCGATTGCCGCGGCGCGATTGCAGATAGTACTGCCGCTTCGGTGTGGCGCGGGCGACCAGTTCGATCTGCCGCTCGTTCAGGCCAAAGCGCTCATACGCTGCCCGCGCCTGCGGCTCCACGGCACGATCATTGGGAAGAAGGATGCGCTGCGGGCAGCTCTCGATGATTGCGGGCGCAATTGTTGAGCCTGCGATGTCGGCAAGCGATTGCGTGGCAAAGATCACCGAGACATTCCGCTTTCGGAGCACCTTCAACCATTCCCTTATTCGGGCAGCAAAAAGCGCGTTGTCGAGGTAGACCCAAGCCTCGTCGAGAATGAGCAGCGTCGGCCGTCCGTCGAACCGCTCCTCGAGACGATGGAAGAGATAGGTGAGCACCGGCAGCACGGCGCTGCCCTGATGCATCAGCTCCTCAGTCTCGAAACACTGGACATCCGACAAGGCCAGGCGATCGTCATCGGCATCGAGCAGCCGGCCGAATGGGCCGTCGAGCGTGTAGGGCATCAAGGCAGACTTCAGCGCATTGGACTGAAGCAGGACCGACAGACCTGTCAGCGTGCGTTCCTGTGCCGGCGCGGTTGCCAGGCTGGTAAGCGCCGACCAGATCGCCTCCTTCACCTCAGGCGTGACGGTGACGTTCTCATGAGCAATGAGGCCGGCGATCCATTTGGCCGCCCAGCTGCGGGTGGTCTCATCGCCGATACTGCGCAGCGGCTGAAAGGCAAGCGCGCCTGCAGCCCCCAGCGCATGGTGTTCGCCACCCATGGCAAGGGTTGCTGCGCGAGCCGAATTGCCTTTGTCGAAGACATAGATCTGCGCGCCGGCGTAGCGTCGAAACTGCAGAGCAATCAGGGCAAGCAGAACCGACTTGCCGGCGCCGGTCGGACCGACGATCAGCATGTGGCCGACATCGTCGACATGGGTGGAAAGTCGGAACGGAGTCGACCCGCTGGTCTCGGCGAAGAGAAGCGGTGGGGCCTCTGTGAGGGTGATCTTTGCGAGATGCTGGTTCGACGCCGGACCGGCCCACGCCGACGAAAGCGGCATGAGGTGTGCAAGGTTCAGTGTGTGAACGAGCGGCTGGCGAACATTGGCATAGACATGACCAGGCAACGAGCCTAGCCAAGCCTCGACCGCGTTGACGCTTTCACGAATCGTGATGAAGCCGAGCCCGTTGACGATGCGCTCGAGCGCGCGAAGTTTCTCTCCGGCGGCTTGGCGATCACCGTCCCATATCGTCACGGTCGTGGTGAGATAGCCGAAGCCGACATGATCGCAGCCCAACGCCTGAAGGGCTTCGTCGGCATCGAGCGCCTTGTTGTCGGCATCGCTGTCGACGAGCGGAACGGGTTCGTTGGTGATAACCTCGCGCAGGATGGCCACGATCGACTTGCGCTTGGCAAACCACTGCCGGCGCAGTCGCGTCAGCGTCTTCGTCGCTTCCGTCTTGTCGAGCGGAATGAAGCGCGTCATCCAGCGATAGGCGAAATCCTGATGGTTGAGCGCGTCTAGCATTCCGGGCCGGGTGAGGTTCGGGAATCCGAGGATGGTGAGGGTTCGCAGATGCTGGTCGCCCAGCATCGGCTCCAGCCCGCCGGTGAGCGGCGCGTCGACCAAGACGCCGTCGAGATAGATCGGCGTTTCCGGCACGGCGACCGGATGGCGACTGGTCGAGATTGTGCCATGCAGGTAGGTCAGCGTTTCGGCATCGTCGAGCCCACGCACTTCGGGCATGAAGCCCGACAGGAGATCTAGAACGCGGTCGGTCTCGTTGCGAAACCGCGCCAGTTCGGAGTTCCAGTCTCTTTCGCCTTCTGAAGGGAGGGAGTCGACGAGCGCGCTTTCCGCCCTCGCCTGGCTGTCAGGCGGCGGCATGAAGAGCAAGGTCAGATGATAGCGGCTCTCATAGTGCGCTACCTTGCCCTCGAAAGCCGCGCGCCGTTCTTCATCGACCAGCCATGAGGCTGCGTCGGGAAAATGCGAGTTCGGATAGCCTAACGCTTCAATGCGCTCAGCCTCGAAGAACAATGCCCAGCCGGAGCCAATGCGTCTGAGCGCATTATTGGCTCGTGCGCAAATGCCGATGAGCTCGGCTTCCGTCGCGCTTTCGAGATCGGGGCCACGGAACCGCAGCGTCCGCTGAAAGCTGCCGTCCTTGTTGAGCACGATGCCCGGCGCGACGAGTGCAGCCCAAGGCAGATGGTCGGCAAGCCGGTCGGTTTTGCTTCGGTATTCCGAAAGGTTCAGCATGCAAGCCACCCCCTCAGCCGAAGGTGGCGGACAAGCACGCTGGCGAAGTCCGGATCGCGGCGGGCGGCAAAGACCGCGAGCGTGTGACCTGCGATCCAGAGCACCAGCCCTGCAATCCACTGCTGCAGGCCAAGGCCTATCGCCGCGGCGACCGTGCCATTGAGGATCGCCACCGCTCGCGGCGCGCCGCCCAGCAGGATCGGCTCCGTCAATGCCCGGTGGACCGGCACCTCGAAGCCTTCGATATGCTGTTCTCCGGTGGCCATCAGACGAGCGCCCCGCCGCCGAAGGAGAAGAAGGACAGGAAGAAGCTCGACGCCGCGAAGGCGATCGAGAGGCCAAAGACGATCTGGATCAGCCGGCGGAAGCCGCCTGCCGTGTCACCAAAGGCAAGGGTCAACCCGGTCGTGATGATGATGATCACCGCGACGATCTTGGCGACCGGTCCCTGCACCGACTCCAGAATCTGCTGCAGCGGCTGTTCCCAGGGCATGCCGGAGCCCGCCGCGTAAGCCGGGGCCGTGAGAAGAAACGCGAGCGCGGTAGACGAAAGAAAGCGAAGCTTCTTGCGCATGAAGTGACCTTTCAGAGCTGCTGGAGTTTTGGGAGCGTGAGCGGGGTGACGGCGTAATCGCCGGTGCCGTCGAGGCCGGTGACCTCGGCGATCGCGTCGATGCGGCGCGATGATCCGCGCCCGACGATGAAGACGATCAGGTCGACTGCATCGGCGATGAGCCGGCGCGGAACAGTGACGACCGCTTCCTGAGCGAGTTGCTCAATCCGATAGAGGGCAGAGCGTGCCGAGTTGGCGTGAACCGTGGCGATGCCGCCGGGGTGCCCGGTGTTCCAGGCCTTCAGCATGTCGAGTGCTTCCGAGCCCCTCACCTCTCCGACAATGATCCGGTCGGGCCTGAGACGCAGGGTCGAACGCACTAGATCGGCAAGCGTGACCGAGCCTCGCCTCGTCCGCAAGGCAACGCAGTCCTTCGCCGCGCATTGCAGTTCGCGCGTGTCCTCAATCAGGATCACCCGCTCGTCGCATTCGGCGACTTCCGCCAGCAGCGCATTGGCAAGCGTCGTCTTGCCCGACGAGGTGCCGCCGGCGACTAGAATGTTGCGCCGCTCGCGCACCGCTTTCCTGAGCGCATCGGCTTGCAGCGGCTGCATGATCCGGTCGGCGACATAGTTGGTCAGCGTGTAGAGCTTTGCCGCCGGCTTGCGGATCGCAAAGCACGGCGCCAAAACGACCGGCGGTAGCAAACCCTCGAAGCGTTCGCCCGATGGCAGTTCGGCGCTGACAATCGGATTATCGGCATGCGCCTCTGCGCGCACATAGGAGGCGACCAGACGGATGATGCGTTCCGCCTCTGATGGATGCATATGCAGGCCGGTATCGACGCGGCCTTCTCCCAGCCGGTCGAGACGCAGCGCGCCATCGGGATTGACCATCACCTCGATGACCAAAGGATCGGCGAGCGCCTCGGTGATCGCTGGGCCCATGGCGGTGCGCAGCATCGCGCGACGGCGATGGTCGGCCTCGGGATGAGAGCTCATCCTTCGCCTCCCACGCCATGATCTTTGCCAAGCGAGCTTTTCCCAGAAGCGATCTGCCGGCCGACCTGCTCGACGAATTTGTCGAAACGCTCCTGGGCAATCGCCTGCGTTGCCTTGTCCGGGACCGGCGTATGAGCATGGAGCGTGATCGAAAAGCGGATGAAGAGCGCCAGGCTCTCAAGGATCATCTCTGCATCGCGCCTGACATGACCGAGGTCACGGGAAAGACGGTCAAGCCTCACACCATAGCGCCGGTCGAGCTCGTTCTCGCCACGCCGCTCGATGAAGGCTTCGACGGCCTTCGCAACGACCGCCGATTTGGTGGTCGAGGGATCGCGACTGAGGTTGTCCAGCTTCTCGCTCAACTCGGGCTCGAGCAGAAACTGATGACGAATGCGGTGGGGCTTCATGCGGCTTGTTCTCGACAGGCCGGCGTTGCGCCGGCGACGGGAACAAGCATCGGCCAGACGCTCGAAATCGCTTATGGTCGTTATCTACGCTGAGATACGCTTTGGCTTTAGGGGGCATTCAGAAGCCGGGCACGATGTCCTTATCGTTGCCCCTGCCCTCGTTGATGCCGTAGGCACGCGCCGCGGTAGAAATACGGTCCATGACGCGCTTGTCGGCGACCGCCCCGCTATCATCGTCAGTGGAGTCGAACAGATCGCTCTGATCCGGCTCGGTGGCGACGACGGTTTGTTCTTCGGGCAAACCGGGATGGCGCTGCTGCTCGACGCCTCCTTCGTCTTCGATTGTCACGCCGGCGCTTTCGTCGTCGGCAGCAAGACGGCGATCGACAGCACGTACCTGTCCAGTCCAATCGTCCGGGCGTGGCGCAGGACAGTCAGCGTAAGGACCGTCGCACAACACCGGCGCAGGCAGCACCCGTTCGGTGAAATTCTGATCCTGATAATAGCGTAGTTTCTTGGCGCGGATCGGAGGCAACCCCGAAACCAGTACCAACTCATCGGTTTGGGGCAACTGCATCACTTCACCGGGAGTCAACAGCGGTCTGGCGGTCTCCTGTCGGCTGACCATGACGTGCGAAAGCCAGGGCGCCAGCCGATGACCGGCATAGTTGCGCATGGACCTCAATTCTGTCGCAGTGCCGAGCGCGTCCGAGATGCGCTTAGCGGTACGCTCGTCGTTGGAGGAAAAAGCAATGCGAACATGGCAATTGTCGAGAATGGCGTTGTTCTCGCCATAAGCCTTGGAAATCTGGTTCAAGGATTGTGCGATCAGATAGGCGCGAATGCCGTAACCGGCCATGAAGGCGAGTGCGGTCTCGAAGAAGTCGAGGCGGCCAAGGGCCGGAAACTCGTCCAGCATCATCAGCAGCTGATGTTTGCGGCTCTTCTTTGGATCGCCCTCGAGGCGCTCGGTCAACCGGCGGCCGATCTGATTGAGCACCAGCCTAACCAGCGGCTTGGTGCGAGAAATGTCGGATGGCGGCACGACCAAATAAAGCGACATTGGCCGCTCGCCATCCATAAGGTCGGCAATGCGCCAGTCGCACGCCGATGTTGCCGCAGCCACCGTCGGATCGCGATAGAGACCGAGAAACGACATGGCAGTCGACAGAACGCCTGAACGCTCGTTCTCGGACTTATTCAGCACCTCACGGGCAGCCGAGGCCACGACGGGATGGACGTAAGGCATGTCCGCTGTGCCGAGGTGGTTCGTCGCCATCATGCGCTGCAGTGTCGCGGCAAATGAGCGTTGCGGGTCCGACAGGAAGGTGGCGACGCGAGCGAGCGTCTTTTCCTCTTCGGCGTAAAGCACATGCAAGATGGCGCCGACTAACAGAGAATGACTCGTCTTCTCCCAATGGCTTCGTCGCTCCAGTGCACCTTCCGGGTCGACAAGAATGTCGGCGATGTTCTGGACATCGCGGACCTCATTCGGGCCCTTGCGCACTTCCAGCAGCGGATTGTAGCGCGCCGATCGCCCTTCGGTCGGATTGAACAGAAGACAATGCGAAAATTTCGATCGCCAGCCAGAGGTCAGCTGCCAGTTCTCGCCCTTGATGTCGTGAATGACGGCCGAGCCGGTCCAGGAAAGGAGCGTTGGAACGACCAGCCCGACGCCTTTGCCCGAACGTGTCGGCGCAAACGCCATCACATGCTCCGGTCCGTCGTGACGAAGATAGCGATCCTTCAACTTGCCGAGGAAAACGCCGGCCGGCAGAAACATACTTGCCTTCTCGATCTCTAGCGTCGTGGCCCATCGCGAGGAGCCGTAGGTGGTGACCAGCCCTATTTGCCGCGCGCGCCAAAGCGAGCCAGCGATCGCGGCTGCGCAGCCCACGAACCCGCTGGCGCCGGCCAGCGCGCCTGCCTGATCAAATATCTCGGGCGCGTAGGCATCGAAATGGAACCACCATTCAAACAGTTTCCACGGCTTGTAGATCGGCCAGTCGGCCACGACGAACCATGGCACGCCAAGACGCGGCTGATAGCCGAGCATATGGGCGCACCATTGCGTTGCCGCCCAGACCCCAAGAATCGCGATTGCAAACACGATGGCGATCTGTCCAATGAGTAGTTTTGTAGGAGTCATTGGTTTGCTCCGCTGCTCCGCTGTTCCAACAGACGGATCAATCATCGCGCCAAGCGATGCAAACTCGAAGACACGGGAGCTACGACGAACTACGCTGAGGGCGCAATTAGGCCTCTACAACACCGCCCGTTTATCGAGGTGCAAGTGAAAGCATCCCTGGAGGTACGCTCCTTTCAAGGGCAGTCACCTTCTTGCGAGTCCCGAACTGTGGAGGATACCTATGGATGCCGGTTGAGACGCAGAGTCCATAGCTGCTACCGTCTTCACAGGCGTCGCGCCAATTCCCAGGGCCTTAATTAATGACAGCTTTCCACCGCTCGTGGCTAAGCGTTTTTGAAGACTTTCGAAGTCCGCGCAAAACGCCGTCTCGGCGTCAGCGTCGCCCTTTCTATCACTCACTCGATGAGGTTCGTCGAACGCTACGGTCCTGATCTGCAGAAGGCTTTCAGGATTTCCCCCGAGTTCGACGCCGTAGGCTGGCGACTTCGAGTTTCGCAGCACCACCCGACCGTGCTCCACCCAAGCAGTCTCCATTCCTTGCTTCACTTCATAGCCCAGCTCCGCCAATCCCTCCAGCATCGCTTGCCTGCGAAGAGCGATGGCTTGTTCAGTCCTGAGAGCTTCAAGGGTTGACGTCGCTTCGTCCAATGCGGTCATTAGCTCATCTGTCGCTTTCCCTGGAACTAGCGCTTGCTCAATCGCATGAATTTGGTCCCTCGCGACCTGACCTCCAATTGCAGCGAATTCGGCACGAACTCCCTCCAGCTCGCTCCTGATCTCAATCTTCTGCACGGCTTCGCGCCGCGCTGCCGCGAGATCTATCATGAGGCTGTCAGCCAACAGGCCGCGGCGAGTGCCACTTTCTGCAGCGACCGCGTCTAAGCGTGCAGCGAAGCTGGTAACAGCTTCCGGATCGAAAATGCGCAACTCGTCTAGCTTCCGATCGAGTGCGGCAAGGAGGGGGTCGTCCATAAAATCCCCGCTTTGCGCTTCGAGCCAGGCGGAGAGGGTCGTGCGTTCTTCCCCAACTCCAAGTGAACCGGCGAGCGCGCGCTGTCGATCGGATATGCCGGCATCTGCATTAGCGGGGGCCAATTCGGCAAAGGCAGCGCTTATCGCTCTATGAAGGACCTCGTCCGAGTGCCGAGACGGAGTTGAAAGCTCGTCAGGGACCGGCAACCCTTTGTCCCGTAGTACTCTCGCGAGTGTCTCTGCTGAGCGCCTTAATTGGACCGCTCTTTTCCGAGCGGCTGCGGCCGCGTCGGCGGCTGCCTGCATGCGCCGGTCCATGTCAGACTTCAGGAAGGACATCTCAGCCGGAACGCGCTTCTGGACCTCCCCAAAGTTGTCGCCAGCGAGCAGCATTCGCATCGCCCTCACGCGATCGCGAGTGAGCTCGACCTCCGGGTTGTCGAGGCAGTTGTTTCTCTCGCCGAAACTTTCCCAGTAGCCAACCATCGCCTCTAGAGCTGCGATCTGACCTTCGCAGATGGCAACCAGTTCCTCGCGAGTGACAATTCGTACCACCTTCGGGCCGCTCATTCCGCCGCCTCCCTATACAACGCACCTTCAATTGCCGCCTTGAGCCGTAACCGCTCTTCTTCCCCTGTGTGATACCAGCCATGGGAAGACACGCGATGGATCTGAGGGATTGCCCGCCGCAAGACGGCTGGGCGCCAAATCTCCCTTGCACGGGCGCTTGCAAGAATTCGGTGTCGAGGGGCATCGCACTCAATTCCGATGCCATAGAGCCCAGTTCGCGGGTTCTCGATTGCAATGTCTATGCCGAAGGCGCTTCCATCGCCTACGGCGTGAGCGGTGACACCGAGACTGGAAACGTATTCAAAGACAGACTCTGCAAAACCATCGAGATCACCTTCGCTTCTATCTTGAAACCCACTTCGTTCTGAAACCATACGTCCGAGAAGTGTCCGCCCAGCTTCGAACTCGCCGCTCGAGACCACCCGCGCATATTCCATGTAACCTTGGAGATAGTCACGCGGAATAGAGGGGCGCCTCCGGCTCGCCAACATATCCGATACCTCGGGAATAGGCATCGAAGTTATCATCATCACCTTGGATTTTGCGCGGGTAACGGCCACATTGAGACGCCGCTCCCCACCCTTCTGCCCAAGCACGCCAAAATTTCTACGGAAGCTGCCCTGGGCGTTTCGCCCGAAGGTTGACGAGAAGATTATGTAGTCACGTTCATCGCCCTGAACATTTTCCACGTTCTTCACGAAGAATCCGACGTCCTCACCCTTCTCAACGCGATCTCTCTCCTTGGCGAGGATGCCACGGAACCATTCATCATTCTCGGCCGCATCGTCGAGCACCTCCTCGATTAGGTCGGCCTGTTTTCGATTGAAGGTGACAACGCCCGTCGTCGGAAGGCGTTCGCCGGTCTTCCAGACCGCCGCAAGAACTTCGACGACTTTCTGCGCCTCAGTTCTATTCGTCTGCTCGTGATACTGGCCATCGACTCTTATTACTTCGATCGGACGGGCTCTGCGTATTTCTTCATCTGGATGCCTTACTGGTACGTTGAGCCGGTTTGCGTAGAAAGACGCATTCGAGAAGCCTATTAGTTCACGGTACTCGGATCGGTAGTGGATCTGCAGGGTGGTAGTGGGTAGCACTGCCTTAGCGAGCTGCAGCAGGTCAGGACAATCTTTAATCTCTCGGCGGTTCCATGTCTCTTCGTAGGTCTCGCGTTCGGCTTCAGTGGCGTTCTCCTCCGGCTCCTCGCCGTCGAACACGTCAGCCTCATCATTCTCGACCTTACTAGAGAAGAACGCTGTCGGCGGCATCTGCTTCTCGTCACCGCTGACGATAACCACTTGCCCCCGGAACAGCGTCGGGAGTGCATATTCAACAGGCATCTGCGAGGCTTCGTCATAAATGACGATATCGAACATGCCCCTACGAAGCGGCAAGACCCTACTCGCGACGTCCGGATTCATGAGCCACACGGGCCGCAGTTCCATGAGGCCGAGATCCGCCCCTTTCTCCAGGAACTCTCGCAGCCGCTGAGCTCGCTGGCCTCGCAACCTTGTAATCGGCTCCCATTCCCGGTCAGGCGCAACCCGCGCGAAGTCTATGCCGTTGATCAACATCTGTCGGTTGGCGCGACGCATTGACTGTTCAGCATCAGCGAGAGAGCGAACCTTGCTCTTCAATTCTGCCGCTTCGTATAGAAGCACCGGATGGTCAGCCTCGAGGCGTGACTTCCAGGCTAACAGTGCCTCGCGCCTTATGATCCTACGCACCTGTTCCTCAAGCTGCTCGGGAGCCAGCGCTGCTAGCTCTTGCGACTTCGGTCGCAGCAGCCGGAAGATTTCGAGCGCCTCCGAGGACAATGCACTCAGGCGCAGCCTGAAGCGTTGGTAGGGCTCCAATTTCGCCAATGTCCGGATTATTGGCTCGATTGCAGATGCATTTGTTTGATCGATATCGATTGCGTGGCCCCTATCTGCAATCCATTTCTCCTCAAACCACTGCGCCAGATTGCCAACGGCCGCCCGGCTGAACTGCTTTGCCTCGTACCGTTCGAATGCCTGCTCGATGCTATCCCTGAGGCTCTCGAAGGCTGACAAAGTTCCGGCCTTGAGAGTGGCTTCCATCCTGGTCGGTTCGGGATACGTCCGGGCAACATCAGCAAGTTTCTGTGCATTGGAAACGGACAACGCCCGATCGCTCGCAAGTCGACCGAGATGAGCAGGATCCAGCTCCGGTTGCACGGAGCTTTGTTCTTGAATCTCGGTAAGCGCGGAAGCAAGTTCTCGCCTAACTGGTCGCAGGTTGCGCTCCCAAAGAACCGCTTCGAGGAATATCCGCGGTTCGTCGGGGTTGACGCCGAGCGTCGTGAGAAGCGCTCGCAGCTTTCTAGCTCGCATCCAGCGGAAAGGATTTATCCGGCCGAGGGAAGACGGCTCCGCGGTAACGGCGGTGGCTAGGTCGATCGAATCAGAAAGTTCTGCGTCGGAAAGAGCGATTGCCCGTTTGACATATCCAAGAGGTGGGGGCGGCCCTGCAATCGCATGGAGCTTTCTAGCCAGCTGCTCGAGCCGCTTGACCAGTTGTGAAGCTGGGCTCGACGCATCGGGATCCCGGTTGAAAAGCTTATACCAACGAACGAGTTCACTGCGTCGCTCTTCTGTGAGCCCGAGAAAGTCGGCGTCGTGCCCCGCGTGCCAACTGCGGTATGGCTCCGGATCGATCAGGGGGCACGCCTTACCAGTCCGACCTAGAACATTGATCCGCTCTGCCTCACTCCTCACGAACGCAACCAGATCTTCTCTAAACGCCTCAACATTGGCGGGATCTGGGTTGAAGATCTTCAGCACCCCGAGGGGACTGTCTTCGAAGTCACTGGGAAGCCAGTAACGCACATGCGGGCCACACGTCTCTTCGATCGCAGAGGTCTCCGCCGGCACCAGCGCTGCGAGAGACCTACGCAGCGCAGGGACATTCAACGGAGGGTGTCCTCTCTCTATTTTTATCAGCTCCCCGAGGATAGTGCGGTAGGTCAGTCCGGTTTGTGCATCTTCCGCATGCAACGCAACGTGATGCTTGTCGAGCTCACCTTCAATGGACTCAATCCGCTGGGCCAAGATCTGACGATCGCGACGCCACGCCTGGGTGGAAAATGTGCCCCGCCGGCTTTCTAGCTGGTCTCGAATTGCCCTAAGCATTGGCTCTCGATCGCCGTTCATGTCGGTAACCATAACGAGGCGGTCATCAAGCCCCTCAGCCACGAGTCTTTTCTTGACGACCTCAAGAGCAGCCTGCTTCTGGCAGATCACCAACAAGCTCTTCTTCCTGCCAATGGCGTCTGCGACCATGTTAACGATGGTCTGACTTTTCCCCGTTCCTGGCGGACCCTCGATAAGGAGGCCAGGAGCATTGCGGGCTTCAAGAACTGCAGCCTCCTGCGAGGGATCACTGTCAACAGTGAAGTACCGGTCCGCTTCTGGAACATTGGCTCTGGATGCCAGATTGAGTTCCGTTTCAGTGACCTTCAGAGCTGTTTCCAGTCCACAACCTGTCAACTCTTTGCTCTTCAACTGCCGCAGGTCTTCGGCAATGGCTTGGCCCATGTAGGCGAGATGGAAAAAAACGGCAGAGCAAGAGATAAGTGGTCTGCCGAAATCGGCTTGGGCGTCCTTACCGGGCAGGCGATCTAGCGTTCGGCCTATGGGTTCAGCCAGGCTGCCAAAGCCATCAACAACGTCGGCCGCGGTGAGAGTGGCGCGACCGAGGAGATCCTTGGCGGCGTCTTGCCAACGGCGCGCAGCCTCGATGCCAATCATTCCTTCGAAGGCAGGGTTCAGGCGAACCTCCTCACGGTCCCGGTCGAAGACGACCGATGCATGCCCGCGATTACCGACCTCCGGAATGACTTTGACAGGCCACAAAAGGATTGGCGCTATCTTCGTCCTGGTTCGGTCATCTCGGTGAAGCAGGAAGGGGAAGCCAAGGTAAAGCCCATCTATGCCCGTGTCTCGCTTGTATAGCGTCGCATGCGCATGCAGAGCGCGCAGTCTGCGCTCCAGAGTCTCTGATGCCGCGAAGGCAGCCGGATCTAGCTCCTCAGTTCTCTCGGTTCTGGCCAGGAGATGGTCGAGAAGCGCTGCCGCCGACCTTCTCTCGGTCCCGAGCTCGACGAGGTCCACACGTGGAGTCGTCTTCCCGATGACCATACGCGTTAGTGGCCCTCGAAGAATGCTGCCCGTCACTTTCTTCGAGAAATAATCCAGCAACGTCGCCACGTACGCCTGCTTTGGCGGTTCTCTCCAGTTTTGCGTGGGAATCGAGAGCAGCACTATCGCCCTCTCAATTGCTATTCGGCGGTCGAGTCGGAAGCGGTCTGCCCATTCGTCGACACGCTCAATGCCGCATCTTGCGAAGCCTTCGAGACGTTCGTCTATCATCCTGTGGAGATCGCGCCGGGTATTGCCTAACAGTTGACGCAGTTCGCCTTCATCAAGCGCTGCCACGCCTACTCGACGCGCTTCTTCCTGAGCCCGACCCACAATCTCGTCGACCGACCTGAATTGGGAAACTTCCGCGGACAGGAGCAGGATGAGATCCTCTTCCGTGGTCTGGCGCCGCTCAATCAGAGAAACGAGGCCTGGATGTTCCGTGTCAGGTAGGATTCGCCGTCGGTCCTCCAACAGGGCACCCAGCCGCGCTTTAGACGTGGACAGCAGATGAATCTGCAGCTCTTCCTCATCGAGCGCGATCCCGAACTGCTGTGCCTTTGACCGAACCGATTCACCTCTCAGTCTTAGACGCCGAAGCCATTCTTCTGCACCAAGGCGTCCGAGAAAGTCGGTAGCCGGTCCAAATATGAGCTCCGTTCCCTCCTGCGGGTGATCGAGAAGCCACCCGGGCGTGACGATGTTACCTTTGACAACGAGCGGCATCGCGGGGTGGAGCACCTTGAGCGCCAAAGACAGCCTGAGGTCCTCGGAAAGTCCCTCGACATGACTGAGGCGTCGGATCGCAGACTGCATCGACGGATCGAAGCCGGCGTCTTCAGCCCACGCGGCGATCATGCCTCGCGCCGCCTGGTTCCGTGCTTCGTCCCAATTGGTCGGTTGCGCCGCGGCAAGGGCATAAGCGAAGGCTTTTCTAAAACTCTTGCCGCCAAGGTTGATCCCTGCATCGCCGTCCGTATCGATGCTACGCACAGCCTCAGGAGGTAGTTCGACATGATTGCCGTCAAGCCAGGCTCTAACTTCTTGCCATTGCCATCTGGTCCGGTGGTCCCGAGCGAGCAGCCCCCTGAGTAGCTGGCCGATGGCTAAATCGACGTCGTCGGGTATCTCAACACCGTTTGTTAGTACATGGATCAGGAACGCTTGTTCGTTGACACCTTGGAAGCATTCGCCGCCCGTGACAATCTCGAGCACGACAATCCCGAGGCTCCACCAATCGGACGCAGCAGCTACGCCGCCGGCGATAGTTTCCGGAGCCATATAGCGAGTGGTTTCTAGAGGCGCGACCACATCGAGATCGTAATCGGAGAGCCTCGCCGAGCCGAAGCCTATCACAACCAGGTCTAGCGGATCGGCACTCCTCACAAGTATATTGGCTGGCCTTATGTCGCGATGTCGCAATCCAGATTGTGAAAATGACCCGAGCGCCTTGCCGATTTCAAAGACGACGCTCCGAACAGCCTCAAGGTCTCGCCGATCAGGCTTCGTGTCCTCCAGTGTTCCGCCTTTGATGTCCTCGCTGATCTCATAGGTCCTGTCTTCCCAGCGGCCCACCTCATAAATCTCGGGAAGGTGATCGTGCGGCATACTCCTGATTGCGTCGTACACCGAAACATCGGGCTCTGAGCCATCAACAAATAACGACAAGATGCCTGATCGCCCTTTGTGGGCTTGTGACACGAAGAACCGTTCGCACACCGCCATAGGCGACGGCAGCCTTCGCTCGATGGTCCAGCCTGCGATCTCGGTAGGGACATGAATCGAAACGGGCCCCGCTTCTGAGGTCGCGGTGTCCTCCAAGGACCTTTGCTCCGCTTCGGCCTCTCTGACTTCGGCGCCGCAAACTACGCAAATTAGATCGCCCTCCGACACTTCGTGCCCGTTCGGGCAGCGTCTCGAAACGGACTTCTCAGTTGGTAAGGTCGGCGCAGCATCGTGCCCGTGTCCGCGTTCGCGGATCGGTGTCAACGAAAGATCCCAGTTGCAGGTAGAGCCATCTGATAGCTGCCCCTGGCAGAAGATTTCGCTCAACGGGCGCTCAGTGTTGCAGTTGGGGCAAAATCTAATCATGGCTTGCTCTATTCGAACGGTCTTGGCTCGTCTGGATATGGTGCCCTTGGCTGGCCATTAGACGGGCCAGGCGATTGAGATCTTCGTTTCCGGGAATGCCTGCCATCCAGATCTCCCCGGATAGATCGACCATCATATCGAGCCTTCTTTCGTCTCGGCGGACTGGTCGTTCATATGAGGCAAGGCGTGCCTTCCCCAATTCTGTCAAAAGATGAAGACGCTGATTATCGCTCCCCCTCAGGGCAAGGGTCTGGGTTGAACCGATCTCATAAGGGTCGGAGATGAGGGCATCTATCAGCCCATCCATGTTGCGGAGATGATGTTCGAGATTCTCGACGGGGAATCCTGAATAGACCAGGACATCCAATTGCGAGGCCTTTCGGATCGCCCGCAGCAGAGTCTCCAACGCGCCGGGCTGCTCGAAGGGTTCCCCGCCCGAAATTGTGATGCCGTTTGCGTGCGGAATCCATCGCGCGACTGTCTCCACAACCTCCTCGACAGTCGTCATGCCCCTTTTTTGAGCCCAGGTGTCGGCAGAGATGCAGCCGGCACAGCGGATCGAACAGCCCTGAAACCAGATGCCGATGCGAGATCCGGGCCCCAGCGTTGTGACTGGGAAATGAAGCCGTGACAGAGCAAGGGGCGTTGTCATGCTTGGCTACCGCTTTCACTAAGCTTCACCGATGTGACGGCGCCATGCTCTATTTCAGTGATCTCAAACGAGCCGCCTACGACATCGGCATCGAAAAGAGCCCGTGACAAAGGATTCGCCAAGTGGGCTTCAACCATGTTTCTGATGCCACGGCCGCCATTTGTAAGGTCCTGCAAACACAGCTCGCGTAGCGCAGAATAGGCGTCTTCGCTTACGGTGACGGCGCACCCCAATGACTTGGTATGCTCGAGTAGCCCTGAAACAATCTGATCAAAGATCTGCTCGGCAACGGGACGCCGGATGAAGTCGAAAACGATGATGTTTCGGCCGATGCGGTTTAGAATTTCTGGCCGATTTAGAACCAGCTTGAAATGTCGTTCGATTTCTTCGCGAACCTTCGCTGCAACGGTCTCGTAAGGTTCGTCCAGCGATACGCTGGCGACCCTTTGTCCGGTCGCGTCAGTTTTGTAAATGCCGAGATTTGACGTGAAGAGAATGACTGACTCTGAAAAGTAGACACGATCGCCTCTGCCCGAAGTCAGAACACCATCGTCCAGAACCTGGAGGAACTTGTCGAGGATTCGCGGATGAGCTTTCTCGATCTCGTCGAAAAGCACGACACTAAATGGCTTTTCGCGGATAGCATTCGTTAGCTCTCCGCCGACGTCGTAGCCGACGTAGCCGGGCGGCGCACCGATCAGCCGCTGGTCGGCGTGCTCGGCACTAAATTCTGACATGTCGAAGCGGATGTACGCGGATTCGTCTCCAAAGAGCAGACTGGTCACCGTCTTCGCAAGTTCCGTCTTGCCCACGCCAGTGGGGCCAGCAAGGAAGGCCACTCCGCGTGGTCGGTTGCCGGATCCTGTGCGCCCAATACCGGTGACAGCTCGCTTGATGATATCGAGCATGTGGACGACCGCGTGGTTCTGGCCTTTGAGGCGAGAAGCAATAAATTCGTCGCCACTCGCGATTTTCTTTCGGTCGAGACGGCGCCACGGATCCTCAGTCACGCCGACTTTATATCGTCTAACGGCGTCACCGATCTCAGATACCCGCAAGCCTTCAATCCTGCTTAGTTGCGCGATGGCGCTCATGTCCATCAGCAGCAGGCCGTCCGTAAGACCAACGAATGTATCGACAGCTGTTTCGAGTTCGCTTGATGGCGTCTCTCGGGCCCCGGGCAGGCTGTGGAGAAGAGTGCCGGCCAGAGTCTTGCGGGTCATGCTGTCGGGCGGCGAGACTACGATATGCCGGATTCTCGGATTGTCTACCGTCAGAAAGTCAGGGAGATCCGATTCACGATCTGCCATCCAGATGACTGTGTTGAAAAATGGCTTTCGCTCGTCGCCTGCAGGCCGTGTTGAGGCCGTGTGGGACGCCACCTGCGCGCGTGAGAATAACATATGCTCTGCTGGCGCCAGCACATCACTGCGGTTCACCAATCGCGACGCAAAATCAATTACCAGCGCGCTTGGCTTTTCCCTGGACTTAACAAACCCGTCAAGCGCCGCCGCAAGCACCTCAACTCCAGCGCCCGGCGGATTCTCCGAACCTAGTCCGGACCTTGCCATTGCAGCCTGCAGCTCATCTCCGGTTCCTCCGTTTGGCAGGCTAAACCCAGAGAACGGCCGGAATGAGATGACGTCCTCATAGCCGCAGCCCTTCAGCTCGCGCTCTAGGCAATGCAAAAGAGGGACGGCGGCGACAACGCCGGCCTCGACCTCCGATGCCTGCAAGTCCCTAATATTGCCAGTAAGAACGAACTGGCTTTTTAGCGACAGAAACCGTGTCAGGTCTCTAAGCCAACGAGGCTTAGAATAGGAAGAATTATTCACGCGCTCCCCCGAGGCTGGCGTCTTCGAACGACGCCCCCAAGTAAAAAAATGCCACCCTAAATTCGACTTCCAGTTGGACGGGCCAAACCTGGATCGGCATGAGGACCCGGGCTGGGAAAAGCGGGATCCAACTGCCTTGCCCGTGCGCTCATGCGCTACAAACGTAAATGCTTGAAGGGGGATATCGCAAATGTTATTTCGGCACCGTTTGTTAATGACCTCTATACGGGCTAGCGAACATTCTCTATTCCGTTGCTGCGTCCAATGCGAAGTGAGATTGCGGGGGACGTTATGCCGGCGGGAAAAAAATGGCGCGGTCTTTGGTCTCTGTTTATGAGTGCATTTGGGACCAGACTCGCTGGCTCAGCACACCTTTGGATTGCCTAAACTAGACCCTGACGAAATTTTGTGGCATTCTCCTAATGGGGGAAGGTTTGGAAAAATCTCGACACAACAATCGCTCGCATCAGTGGCGCAAGCTCAGTGCTGCCGGGCGAACGCGCGCTCGATGTCGGGCAAGCGTGCCGCTGCGGCCCGCGGTCGTGACGGTGGCTGCTGCTGTCGCCTTAGTCACTCAATCGGCAATTGCAGTACAGCGACCGAATTCCGGATGTCTGAGCTTCGAACTGGTTCGGGTCAAAGCCAGAGTCCGATCACTGGTGTCGCCTCAGTTATAGATGGCGATACAATCGAGATTCATGCCCAGCCGATTCGCTTCGATGGCATAGACGCCCCGGAGAGCAAGCAATATTGCAGCGACGCCAAAGGATATGACTATGACTATCCATGCGGCGGGCCCTCAGCGGAGGCTCTGGATGGCTTCCTGGCAGCCTCCAGGCCGGCGCAATGCACCTTCGTGACGTGGGATCGATATCACCGATTTGTCGAGGATTGCCGGCGCGCCGATAGCGTCAGGATAGTCGAGCACGGTCAGGCTCTGGATTGGCCGCGCTACAGCAAAGGCACATTTTCTGCGCAGCAGACGGAGCGCGAGGCGGCAAAAATCGGCATGTGGGTCGGAGCCTTTCAGGGGCCTTGGGAATGTGGCAGATCATGCTGATGCTACTGCCTCGCCAAGTCGCACAAAACGGCTATTCATGCGAGCCACGGCAGTACTGTTCCCAAATTAGCTCTTGCGACGAGGCTCGATGGTACCTCGACAATTGCTCGTGGGGCAGCAACCTCGACCGCGATAAAGATGGAGTCCCCTGCGAGGGCCTTTGCTAGCGGTGCCGTTTTCACGCGGCAAGTCAAAAAATTCGCAAACGAGCCGCTCAAGTTCGTCCAGATTTTGGGTTAGACGCATTCGACGCGCATCGCTAAGTTGATGGCGACGCGATCGCACCGTCAAGATATTCTTTGGCGGTATTTCGCAAACGATCGGCATATTCATAGATTTCGTCGAGCGTGTCGATTTTGGCTTTCTCTTCCTTCTCGCCGTCGAAAAGGCCAAGGTATTTGACTGACCTGTTGAACCATAGCCTAGCGAGAGGCTTTCGGTTATTGTTATCGACTAAGATGCCACAATAACTTTTCTGATCCCGCATAACGATCCTAGCGGGTTTCAAGACATCACGAACAATCGCGCGTACGATCATAAAGCCTTCGCGCTCTTCCTCAGTCGTCACAACCTCATCTTCATCATTCGGTCCGTCGCCGATCTCCGAATCGGCCGTCTCAGCCAAAGCTGTAGAAAGGCGCGACTGAACCGATTCCCGCACGATTTCACGAAAAGCAGCCTTGACCATCGGCGTGAACTGTTCTTTCACCTGGGCCGTAAACCGTCCCTGATAGAGTCCCCCGGTCACCATCCGCACAAAGTCCTCAGGTGGGTTCTCCATAATGCCTCCGATTTCCTTCTTAATCGCTGATGTGTACTTCAATCGATGTGCCGATTGAAGGATCCCATCAACGTTGAACTCAGCTTTGGCGAATTTCTTCAACTCCGACGTTAGCTGACCTTGCAAATCGGAAAGATCAAAAGTCAGAAAAGGGAGGTCATCAAGCTTGTTTGGCGCAACCAAATCGGTGTGGAAATGAAAAGAACGACCATTTGTTAGGATAGCGAACTTTGCGTTGGTGACTGAAAAATACCTGTACAATTGAGCGAGATGAACGCGATCAAGCACCGTGGTGATAGGTTTACATTCAACAAGTATACGGATTTCGCCGTCAATCTTGATCGCATAGTCCACTTTCTCGCCCTTCTTGCCTACGGCGTCGGCACAAAATTCTGGAATGACCTCGTCAGGATTGAAAACGTCATAATCCAAAGCCGCAAGAAAGGGCAGCACTATGGCCGTTTTTAAGGCTTCTTCGGTAAGCATTGCACTGGAATGCGTCTTAATGCGATCTGCGAGCACTCGCAATTTTTCTTCAACGCCCATAAGCCCCTCCCTTTGATCCGTGCGAAGGATCGTGCAAAAGTTCTTTTTACGCAAGTGCTTCTAAGTTCCGTATCTCACCAGGCACCATCCAAAAGTAGCGCCAGCACCATACCTGCGAGTGGACAATCGTCATTCGGGAGGTTCAGCCATGAGGACACTAGACTCGTCGGAAAGTGGCTCGCAGGTCCAGATAAACTCCGCAGATAGGTCTGCACCGGCACGGATTAGGTAAGGAATGGAACGACGTGTTTTAACCGACCCATAGGCTTGGGTACCAATGTGTAGGACTATTCGTAGGCTCCCACGATTATCATGCGTCAACCGTCCCGACTGAATGTCTAACAGGGCGGTCAGCCTTCCGTGTTCAGGCACAGGTAAGCTGTCGTTCGGCCGCGGGGCGCCCTGGTCCAACCTGTCGACCTCTTCACTGCTGCAATCGCTTCGCACGCCCGCAGGGACCCGGCTATATTGCGCGAATTCTGAACCCTCAGCATGGAGGTTCGTGCAAGTTAGCTCTGTACCACCGTGGCCATTTCCACGTACCGGCAGAACGCGTTGGCCAGTTGCATCTGCCGTGGCGTCCGGCAGTCGGGCTCGAAGACGTCCGGGCTTGCAACGACGATGCAAAGGCATTTCGCCCGCGACGTCGCCACGTTGAGCCTGTTCGCGCTGTAGAGGAATTCCATGCCCCGTGGCGCATCGGCGTAGCTCGAGGTGGTTACCGAATAGATGACGATGGGCGCTTCCTGCCCCTGGAACTTATCCACGGTCCCGACGCGGGTGCCCGGCAGCCGGTCCTGGATCTCGAACACCTGGGCGTTGTAGGGGGCGATGATGAGGATATCTTCCAGCTTGAGCGGAGCTTCCACCCCTTCACGGTCCCTCCAGCGCGCGCCCGCGTCCAGGATTTCCTCAACGACTTTGGCGACGCGGTCCGCTTCCTGGGGGCTTACGCTCTGGTTGCCGGCATGAGGCACGGGAATGTAGCGCAGGCCGGCACCGCCGAACGGACCATCTACCAGGATGGACTGGTTCTCCAGGCCGGGGCGTGGATGCAGCCTGCCTTCGTAGAAGAGCTCCGAGGTATAGGCGCAGACCGAAGGATGCAGACGCCAGGTCTGGTCAAGGAACAACCCCTCCCCCTCGCCTATCGTCTGGCGTCCAGCCAACAGATGCTCGAGGGCCGAGACGTCGGCGCCTTCCGGATGCGAGCCCTGCATCGGCTGCTCGAGCTGTTGTGGGTCGCCAAGCAGGACGAGACTTGTCGCGGCGGGCGAGATCGCAAGCACATTGGCGAGCGACATCTGCGCGGCCTCATCGATGAACAGGACGTCGACGGCGCCGATAGCATCCGGGCGCGACCACATCCAACCGGTCCCAGCGATGACATGCGCACCTTTCCCCACGGCGCCCAGCACTTCGGCATTGTCGGTCGAAAACGAGATATGGGCGGTATCTTCCGTTTTCTCGGCCACTTTGTACATGCACCGAAGGTCAAATCCTTGCTGCCGTGCCTCTTCGATCGCAGCGTCGAGCAGGTTGCGAATGACCTTGTGGCTGTTGGCGGTGACTCCCACGCGCAGCCCTGCCCGGACCAGCTCGAGGATCATCCGCGCGCCGGTATAGGTCTTGCCGGCGCCGGGCGGCCCCTGGATGGGCAATACGCCGCCAAGCACCTTCACCAGGCGGCATGCGGCCGCCGCAATCGTCTCATTGGGCCTCCGCAACGGAGCGCCGCCGACATCCGGCGGCAGGCGTTGCAGAAGATCGCGTGCCGCCTTGAATGGTCCGGGGCCTGCCATGCCATGCTCTGCGACATGCCCACCGATCCTGACCAGCGATTCCGCCAGCACCTTGCTGTCGACATCGGCGTGCTCGAACACCGCATCGGGATGAACATCAGCGGTGTCGCCGCGCTTCTTGATGTCGATCAGCCGGTTCTCGAGATCGACCGCCATCACCTTGCCGAATTTTTCGCCGCCAACGCTGCGCAAATCCTCTCCGCCCCGGAATTCTGCTTCCTGCGCGGGAAAGTGATAGCGGTGAACCGGCGCCTTGGCGGTCCCACCGACGGCCTGCCTGAAGGTCAGGCCAGAGATTGCCACCCGCTCGTCGAACAGCTCCTCGACCGAAAGGCCGGCCAGCCGGAAATACTCCCACCAGGTGGCTTTCTTCTCCCGACGGTGCCAATCGAGAATATTGGCAAGGAGAGATTGCGCGTGCTCGACCGCCGTTCGTTGAGCCGGATCGACCGGGATGCCATTCATCAGACGCGCCACCAGGGCTTCAATTCGGGCCTGCCACGCGGTGATCTCAGGCGTGGCCTCCTCGGGCACGGGGATCGGACGCGCAATGATCTCGCCCCCGCCTTCAGCGTCCGCGCGAAGCGCCTCGAGCCAGTCACGGAGGCTGGCCGTCGAGAGGCAATCGTCCTTGTTGTAACCAGTCACCAGCTCGCGATCGGCTTGCGCGATGCCGGCCGGATCGCCGAGCTCGAGGCAGGCCTGCACCTTGTTGAGCGCGCGATTTGCATCCTGGAGCGCGACCGCCCGGACAAAGCCGAAGAGGGGCTCCAGCTTCTTGATCGAATAGCTCTCGACACTTGCACGCACAGCATGGCGAACTATCCCGTAAAGATCGACCAGGATCTGGCCGCGCAACAAGCCATCGACTTGTTCTTCGCGGGTGGCATAGCGTCCCATGAGCCGCTTGAGAGCGCCCGGTTCATAGGGCGCATAGTGATAGACGTGCAGATTGGGATGACGTTTGCGGCGCTCGGTCACGAAGTCGACGAAACGTTCGAACGCCGCCTTCTCTTCTGCCGGCGTGAAACACCAGTCACCGACATAGCTCATCTCGCCCGAAGCGGCCTTGAAGGCATAGCCGAACAGATATTCCCGCCCGCTTTTGCCGACAAAGGGGTCACCTTCCAGATCGAAGAAGACGTCCGCGTCGTCCGGCTCTGGCAGCCGGCACAGGCCGAACCCGGACTCTACCGGGAGCCTCTCATGCAACAAGGTCTGGGCTGTGCGACCCATGACCTGAATTCGTGCCTGCTCACGGATCCGTACATAGGAGGATGCCGCGCCCCGGTCCGGCTTCCACGGCAAAGGCAACGGTAGCTCGCCGAGCGCCGCCATCGTGGCGATGCCGCGGCGCTCTAGTTCGCTTCGCTGGATCGCGCTGATGCCGGCGACGAGCGAAAGATGATCATCCTCGCGCCGGCGCTTGTCGCAGTCCCCGCGCCAGCGGCAGATATCGCAATATGGCACCGGCTCCGGATAGGTATCGTCATCGGCGCCGACTGCGCCCTGGAGCCGGCCTCTGACATAGCGGAAATAGGCCGCGTAGTCGCTGAGGCGAAAGCGTTCCGGCGCAAAGTCGGTCACTGGCGGCACGACATATGCGAACTCCGGCGCCTGGCCCTGCGCCTCGGCGAGAAGATCGGAATAGAGGCATAGCTGCAGGACCGTTCCGCCTTTCGTTTCGCGGGCGAGCTTGGTGTCGATCACTTCGTAGGACCAGGCGCCGAGCTTGCTCGGCACTTTGATGCGGCGCAGGATGTCGGCGCGCCCCGCGAATGGCGCAGCCCGCAGGGCAGCCTGGACAATGAAAGGGGCGCCGGCCCGCATGGCATCCAGCGTTGCTGCAACGGCATGCCCATCAACCCCTTTTCCGTCGATGACGGTCACCGCGAACCCGGAGGCGCGCAGATGATCGATGAAGGCCGCTTCGTGCTGGGCGCCGCGCTGTTGGAGAATTTCCAGAAACGGGTCCTCGACATAAGGCTTCTTGAGCGCGCCATCGGCGACGAGACGATCGAGCGCGGTGAGGTGGCCGCAGTTCAGATGTCCGACCAAATCGGATGCACTCAACTGTATTTCGGCGCCAATTCTAATCATTTTGAAAGTTCACGAAATGTACTACATGCATGCAATCGAACCCCACTAGGCTCGACGGTGGAAAAATTGCTCTTCAACGCCATGGCTTAACCTGCAACCACGTCAACGCTGCCGCCGAGCGACCGTTATGGCATGGATATTCGACAGATGATAAACGTTGCGTAACGTCAGTATCTTCGTTGCTGTCGCACTTCGCCGCGCTTTTCGGATGCCCCTTTACGATCTTCTCATACCAATCACGTTTCCCTCGGCACAAGGGCTCTTCAAAGACGCCCCCCGCCAGCAGCTCTTTGATGGCCATGCGATTGAGATCAGGATCGATGGCACCGGGACATATTTGGTAGTCAAGGCGTTGGAAGAGCACTGCGCCCAAGTCATCTTCGACAAGGTGACCAGATGTCTCCTGTGGGCGGCACTCCAGATGAACATCAGCGTGATGTGCGAGAACAAACGGTTCCGGCATGGCGGTGAAATGCTGGTCGATGGTCGGTTTCCTACCCTCTATCCTGCTGGTAGTAATTTGAATCTCACCCGCGCAACCGCTGGCTTTCAGCATCAAGAAAGCGAAACGCTGTTGGTTCAAGCGCTCAACGAGGGAAGTCGAATCGAGAGATTGATGCAGCCGGATCTCGAAAGACGCCTACAGAGTGCACTGGAGATTTTCGCGTCTATCAATTTCGAAAGTAGCGCCAATGCCCGTTTTATAGGGCTCACCACCATCCTCGAAATGTTGGCGGACCCGGCCTCGTTGCGCGCAGAATGCACTGCAATCATCGATATGGTAGTGAGACAGATCAACCTGCAAGTGAACGCCGCAACAGCGACAACTGACGTAGTCGAGGCGCTGGCAGACTTGCGTAAGTCGTCTCAGCATTGGCGCAAAGAATCGTTTCGCAGTTCGATCCGACGTTTTGTTTTCAACGTATTCGAGGCCTTCGAAGACGCCGACCCGCAGTCCCGGGGACGCGATGCTGTCGCTCTTTACGACAAGCGCAGCAGGCTTGTGCACGATGGCACAGCCGTCTCGTGGCCCGATGTCGTGGCCCTAAATGAGATCGCCCGAAAGTCGCTGGCCTTTGCGGCAGGACATACGCGGCTAATCCGCCCCTAACGCCAGAGGCACAAAGTTGTTCAAGGCCATGAAGAGCGCCGGGCTAGACCCCTAAGTCACCCTGATCTGCAGGCGCCGTGTCTATCAACGGAATCTCGATTGTAGGAATTTCCGCCATTGCGCGCCCGGCAATCCCTTGCATATCGCCATACATTCCGACCGTAGCTTCAATAACGCTTTGGATTTGAGCTTCGCGCTTTGCCCAAAGGCGAATCGTGGCTTTCTTCTCGCGAGACAGATCCGCCTGCATGTCGCCAAACTTCTCGACAATTGCCTCGATACGGTGCCTGAAGCGCGATCCCGTCAGGTAGCTGTAAAGCAGCTCCATCTTGGTTTGCTGACCTTCCTGGACCTGTTTCGAAGTCTGCAGCTCAATCAGCATCTGTCGAAGTGCAATGGCGATGGGAACCGCGCAGCGACGTTCCACGACCCAAACCCCGTCGAGCTGATCGAAAGCTTCCACAGGTTTCGGCAGAACGTCGGAGACCAGGACCGCTATTTCTGCTTTGGCCCGTCGCTGGTCCTCCCGAAGCTTGGGCAACCAGCCGTCGCTCCAGTTTTTGGTACGTTTCGACTCCCACAAAATGGAACCTGAAACCAGCCCACCAGGTCCGGCAACCCTTTGCATCACGTCGCCGCCGGACTCCCCCTTGGCGACGGGCTCGATGCTGTCAGCCGGGAAGCGCGCCCGCAGCAACGCCTCCAGCTCGAGCTCTAGGGCCTCGCCTTGCAGCTGTTGAGATCCCTGTTGTCCCCTGCGTTTCAGATCTTCGATCTGCCGCATCATGCCGGCGATCTGCTCCTCCTTCTCGATCAGCGTTAGTCTAAGGCCTTCTTCGGCATCCTGCTTGGCCTTCGAGCGCACGTCGGCAAGCGAGGCCTGCACCTTCCTTTCGACCGTAAGCTCAAGCTCGCGCTGGGCGTCGTCGAGTTCACGCTGCTTTTTAAGCACATCGGCTTGGGCAGCCTGCGCCACTGCCAGCTTGGCTTCGCGTTCCCTCAGAACCTCTCGTGCATCAGACAGCTCCTTGTCCTTGACCGCGAGTTCGACACCAAGCAATTGTCGTGCCCTGTGGGCTTCGGCCGCTGCAATACGTTCGCGTTCAGCCGCCAACCTGGCGGTTACTTGCTCCTCCAGTCCGGCCTTCGCGCGCTCGGCCTTCGTCAGCTGCTCCCTTGCTGCCCTTTCACGAGCAGCGACCTCGGCTTCCTTGTCGGAAAGACGCTTTTCATATTGGGCTCTTGTGGCCGCCACAATCGGTGCCGCGAGAGACTCAGTCAGTTTGATTTCGCAATTGCAGTTTGGGCAATGAAGGATGGGATCGTTCATGCATCACGTCTTTCTCGGGCGTCGTGACATAGCGGAAGACTTTATTTAATCCTGCCGCGGAATCGATGCCACGTCAGTACCATAAGAAGGTCACGTCCTGGGAGGATCTCGCTGCTGTATCGCCGTTCGCGTCGACTTCTAAAATAAATCTACAAGGCTAGGCTTTCTCGAACGGATATTGCCCTTTTATGTATGTATTTAGAAATACGCCATGCGAAGGAGCTGCAAGGAATTGCTCAAAGACGGACGCTGGAACATTGAAATACTGATACACGCCACTCTTATGGAATTCGACTTCAAGCACTTCGATTATCGGATCGTACCCGAACGAGGCAATCGTGGTTGAATTTGCTGCCTGGCGATCCACTAGACTTTCTCCGGCTTTTTGACTTGACCCCATTTTGGGTCTTGAGATCGCCATGCCGCCGCTAGCCGTCCATAGTCTTCGCCGACGCGCGTGGCCGCCCAAACTTCGGTCACCTTGGGATCCTCGCTGTTTGGCCGTTCGCCATCTGGGGGCAAGTTGATGCGGCATCGTATTGGAAGGCGTGCTGCTTCGCCCATGATTATTGCTTCTCCGGTTCGAAGTACGGGCAGCGTTTCCACAAGTCCGCCCAAGCTATCGGGCAGCGCTGCACGTACTCTCGTCTGATCGGCGCTGTTGGAGAGACGAAGCGCTATCAGCGTCCCACACTGCGAAAGAATTGTCTCGTCGATCTCTGATGGTCTCTGGCTCACGATCATTGCCCCCACCCCAAACTTGCGGCCTTCCTTGACAATGCGCTGAACCATAGCGCGCGCGGGGTTGTCGAGATCTTTCCCGAGGTAGCGATGGGCTTCCTCCATGACGACAAGCTCTGGTCGACTACGCCCGCCCTCAGGGAGGTTTCGACCCCAAAAAAGAGCCTCGTAGGTAATATTGAGGATACCCCCTATGAGCCTCAGCAGGACTTGGCTCGGAACGCCGGACAGGTCAAGAACGGTAATGGGTTTGTCGTGGCCAAACCAAGCCTCAAGAAGTTCGGGCAGATCCTTCTCGGACTTGCCATCCAGCCCAGGCTCCCAGGAACCTGGATGCAACATGAAGTCGTACTGGCGATCGAGAAGACGCGATCGCAGTTGCGTCAGTTGCCTTCGAATCCCCAGTACATTTGTCTGATTGATAAATGGCGCCGCACTACCGACACCTGGAACTTGATATTTCGGAGGCTTAAGCGTTGTTGGGTCGCCGGCTTCGTCAAGTGCGGGCTTCGTGCGCTCCTTGTCCGCCCAGGTCTTATATTCTGGATCGACAAGCTCGTACCACAACTGCTTCAGACTGAAGGGTAGTGGCGTATTGATTGTCAACGCGTTGACGTCCACGCCCGGCACGCCGGAGGCAACCGAGAGCTTAGCAGCTTGGATCTTTTCCAGGACACCGGTGTAAGCAGCCTCGCTCATCGGGCCCATCAAAAAGTCGAGCAGCGTTTCGGGGTCCAAAGCCCAATAAGGAATGTGCAGCGGCTGCTCGTCCTTGGAGGGATTGACACGAAACACTCTCGCAACGGATTTCAGCGCATCACCGTATTCGCCGTGTATGTCGAGCAGAAGAATGCGTGCGCTCAAGCTGAGTTTTCCGTCAGCAGCTTTGCAGATCGAGCGCAGCAAACTCGAAACGGTTGTCGACTTGCCCGAGCCGGTCGAACCGAGTACCGCACTGTGTCGCGTCACCAGCCGGTCGAGATCGATGCGCACCGGAATGCTTTCCGCCCCAGCCAACCGACCAATCGTGATCTGTCCTGCGTCCAAAGCACCATAGATGCGGCCGAGATCATCTTCGGTGACCAGGTGCACCTCGTCGTTCACACCTGGGTATTGGCTGATGCCGCGCTCGAAACTGGTCTCAACAATCTCGCCGACGAGCTGGACCGTCATCCAACTTTCCCCGCGCTGACGAGCGTCCGCAAACGCTTCCGGTGTCGCCTGGGCGCCAACCTCGGAAATCACGCCGTAAAGGTCGTGATAACCTTGTGGAATCCGAACAAAGCTGCCGACTTGGGCCACGCGGTAGCTGCGACCCGCAATAATCGCTATTCCGGAGGCGACAGATTCGGATTGTCGAACACTTACCGTCGAACCAGCAATGCTGCCGACTCGCCCAAGGAAGGTTGGAGCCGTCATGGTGCCAGTACCGGCGCAGTTGGGATCGCGGCTGCGGCAAAAGCCTGCGGTGAACGCGAGTTCGCAAAAAAGCGGGCGAAATCCTCGATAGCGCCTAGCCTAAATTCAGAGGACCCACCAGCTGCCGGAGCAGACCAGTAACTGGCGCGGATTGGGCCCCAATCCTTTGTTGGCAGTTCGCCAGGTGCCTGCCATTCGGCGGCAATCCCGCTTATTACCGCTTTGTCGCGAGCATAAACGCTGAAATTGGATCGCCTCGACGCAAGCTCAACAGCGTTGATTTCTTTGTCCAGAGTCTGAAATTGGAATGCGAACACGCTTGCGGAAGGATTGGCGGCCAAAGCCTCATCAACGCGGGCCGAGATGTGTGCGTCGGCGTAGGAAAAACCGATGGATACGAGCAAAGTATCCTCTGTTGCGAGAAAAGCCCGCAACCGGTCGAGCAAAGATGAGTAGGGAGCTTTCTGAGTCTGGTCGTATTTCAAATGCTCGGGGTAGATCAGGTGGGTAGCATCCGTCTGGCCGGTGCGCACGACTTCCCCTTGGGCGTTGGCCTTCCAACCCAGAGAACCATGGATCTTCCAAAGCCTGGTCCACCGGTTCGAAAGCTGATCGCCTGAGACTGAGGCCGGATCGAAGAAGGCTTCACGTGCACCAGTGAAGCCGTCGAAATAGGGCGCGCGCGCCCTTTCAAACGCCTCCTCGAACAGCAGGTCATAGTTTGTGGTAAAAATCTCCACCGGGTGACTGCGAGGAGCGCCGGTTATCCAGCTTACCAATTCTGAATAGGGAGTGGTCGTATTCGGCAGGCGTACTTGCACGATCTTGCCAATTTCGATGCAGATGGCCTGTGCCATCTGGCGATATCCATCACCGTCAAGATCATAGACCTTGGTGGTGCCGATCACATCGCCAAGCGCCCGGACACGCGATAGGATCGTCTCAATGTCGTGCTTCAACAACCCGCTTTTCAGTCCAGCAATCTGCTGGCCGTAGACGGGTCCAATCGCTGTCAGGACTTTGTCGGTTAGTCCAGCCACGGCTGGGATCAAGGGCCTAGATCCGTCTTCGCGCGCCATGCCCGCGGGTGCGCCGGCTCCCACGAGTAGTCCCACGCGTTTGCGTCCTTGCGCAATGATGGTACGCAGGGACGCCATGTACTGATCCGGATTGTGAAAACTTACGCTCATTTGCCCCCCCGAGCAATTCCGATGCCCAATGCACTAGGTTCAACGTTTCAGTCAAGTTCTATTCTGGGCCGCGATTTGTCGATCTGCCGCATTGTCGTTTCAACCACGCCCATATTCGGGCAAGATGTTTCCACGAAAAACCCCGATACGCCTTCCCATGGTTTTAGAAGGCGAATCGGCCGTATGGGTCTGTTTGCACTCAGAGATATGTCACCCGGCAGATGTAAAACAAGCATCAACGACCGAGACTTCACACGATAATACAGGCTACTGACTGGGAGGCTCGAAGTCACGCAAACAAGGCCGGGCGCATCGGGGCATGGCTGTCCACCCGACGCGATCCAAAACCTTGCAACGGCTCAGCGCAATGTGCCCCAGTCGCCACAGTGCTAGGATACGCTTGGCCCGCTCCTTTGCCGGCCGATGGACCAAGAAATCCCCTCCCCACCCACGACTCCGGAGACCTCCTTCCCAATGTGGCGATCCAGCACCGGTCGCCATGGCGCAAGCGTGAACTCACGCGATTTCTCGATGACTGCATATTTCCCGCTGGCGAGCTCGACCGATCGGAGCATCTTACCTTCCAACCGATCTCCAGGTTTCGCTTCGAAATAGGAGAGCCCCAGTTCACTCGACAGCTGACTGGCGATCCGGTTCAGCTCACGTTGTCGCAGAATCGAAATCATGCCAGCGCGGTAGACCATCCGGCCCTGCTCTTCGTTCGCGAGCCCCTGCGCAATCAGCCACTGCCGCCGGCGGGCCTGCGCCTCTCGTAACTCGCGGCCAAATCCGGCGTTGCGCAAGGTCTTCGGCGTTTCGGAAACCACCTCGCTGTCCAGCCAGGTGGCGCCATCGAAACCGACTTGGTTCTCCAGAGGAAGCGACGAGAGCTTGTCGAGAACAACGGGCTCCGCTCTCGCCCGCTGGCGCTCGTAATCGGAGACACGCTGGAGATGATCGGGTGCAATAATCCAGGTGCCGTCCGGTTCGCGCTCAACGCCGGCGGTGGCTCGTCGGATCGCCTCCAGTCGCCGCACATGCGCTTCCGCAAATCGCTCTGTGGCCGATGGATCATGCTTCAAGTGAATGTCGACCGTGTATCGTCCGTCATGGGCGGCAGCGATCCCGACAATGCTCCGGTCAACTTGTCTGGGTTCCGTGCTCCGCGGCGTGACACGAACGATGCAGCCGTCAGGCGTCGGCTCGGTGGCCTCGCCTCTGCCGACGTCGATGTAGTGGCTTTTGCCGTCCACGCCGTCGACGATGAGATAGTGCCTGTCATTGATCTCGTCGCTCAGCCCTCGTGCGACAACGCGGCCGACCACAGCTTCGGTATTCTGTCCCGCATCGTAGACCAAACAATCGGCGGCACTGCGCGCGAGTCCCTTGCCGGTCAGTTCGCAGTGCATGGTCTTGATGATATCGCCGCGCTCGGCCAGCCGACGCAGTGTCGCTTCGACCGCATCGTCCAGTAGCCAGTGGCCGTAGCCGACCTCCGCTGCAAGACCCATTCGTTCAAGCTTGCGCAGCCTGCCCTGATACAGTGTCTGGCGAAAAGCATCCCGTCCGTGCGGCGCAACAAGTCCTTCGCTATCGCGCATGCGCAGCAGCTGCCGGTCAATGCTGGTGAAGCGTTCCTGCTCCATCTCCCGGCGCAGGCGCTGCTCGATCTCGAGATCGGTGCGCGGGCCGAGATCGAGGCTAACCAGCTCAGCCGCCCGCTCTCGCAAACCAGAGGAGATGTAGTCGCGCGCGATGACGAGATTCTCGTCGCGATCATCCTTGCCGCGGACAATGATGTGTGTATGGGGATGGCCAGTGTTGAAATGGTCGACGGCAACCCAGTCGAGCTTCGTGCCCAGGTCTTCTTCCATCTGCGCCATCAGACGCCGCGTGAGTGGTTTGAGATCGCTGTACTCAATGCCGTCTTCGGCTGCGACAATGAAACGAAACTGATGCCGGTCACCATCGGCACGATCGATAAACTCCTTGCCGTCGACGCGATCATTGTCGGCACCGTAAAGCTCGCCAGGCTCGCCTTCGCGCGTGACGCCGTCGCGCTGGAGGTAGCGCAGGTGCGCACGCGCTCCGTCCGAACCCTTGCCGGCCAGCTTGACCACTCGCGCCTTGACCACAATCCGTCGCTGCCGAAAGGCCGCGTAGCGATCGCGTGATTTCAGCAGCGCGGCGGCCGCTCCGCCTCGCCCAGCTCGGCTTCCCGTGAAGCGACCGCCGTGCCGATGCTGGCCCCCGGCTCTGTTGATCGCAGCTCGGACCTGCCCGGCGAAGCGTTTTCCTGCCTTCGAGCCGCGCGATCCGATTTTTCCGAGCTTTGGCCTGAACTCCTCATCCGTCATACAAGCCTCCCGAAACACTGCAACAAAATCAGCGGCTTGCGCGTCATAGCCTCTTGGTGCCGCTGGCAGCCTCCGGTGAAAACGATGTGCAGACAAAGACTTGACCGCCTCTCGGAGGCGGTACCTTTATCTTGCCTTCCCTCAACCCAGCCCCTAACCCCGCCCCGCCGCGGCACTTTGCCCTCATCTGCCGTCCGGCCGCGCTGGCCCACCTGGCTGAGACCCGAGCGGCACCAGAATTCCGCCCCTCGAACCGCCCGCCGAAACGCCATCCCTCAGGAAAAACAATTCGCGCCCCAACGAGATTTTCGGCGCTTTTGGCGGCCGAGATTTGCCCTTGAACTGATCCATGTCGGCCGCCGAAACGCCCGCCGCCTTAAGCTGTTCGAGATACAAAACTGTCTCTCTCGGCAGCGGCTTCCCGCGTTCCAGATGCGCCTCATATCGAACCGGTCCGCCGTTGTAGGCTGCGAACAGCCCAGGGAAGCCGAAGCGATCATACATGGCGCGCAGATAGGCTGTACCGGCCAGAATATTGTCGCGCGGATCGTGCGGATCGGCTCCGAGATCATGCTCGACGTGCAGTTCCTCATAGGTGTCGGGCATCACCTGCATCAGCCCAATCGCACCGGCTCGTGAAGTGATCGGCCGACCGTTGAGCATGGTCTGCCCACGGCTTTCGGCATTCATGACGGCATAGATCCAGGACTGTGGAACACTGAAGCGCTGGCTTGCCTCGGCAACGAACTCTTGCCATCTTGTCAGCTGCGGACCTTGGGAGATGACGGCCGGCTGTGCGCCGGTCGCGGCGGAACAGGCGCATGGTGCAATCGACACCATGCCCAAGATCAGGAGGGTCACTCGGTCCATAGCGGCACGAGCCTCCCAACGATATTGGCGGCCGGTACCGGCCCGAAATACCGGCTGTCGAAGGAGCCGGGAGCCTCGCCATTGATCAGGAAAACCTCGTTGCTCGAGAGCGCGCGGCATCCGTTCCACCAAGGCAAGGTTCGGCCTTGCGTGTCGACCGGAACGCGGCGTGTCACGATCTTGCCGCCAATGATGATGGCGTCATTGAAGGCGCAGACATGCTCGTGCGGCAGTGCGGCGATACGCTTCACCAGCGGCACGTTGCGAGGCAGATAGCCGCGCTGGTCGGCGAGGTGAGCGGCCATTTTGGGCAAGCGGACAAGCACGAAATCGCCGGCGCGAGCGGCACCAAGGCCAAGGCCATAGAGTCCGATTGGCGCGCTGGCCGATGCATTCCAGACCAGTACGGGCGTCGGCTTGACGAAAGCGGTGAAGCCGATCAGGCCAAGGCCGATGATTGCCGCGGCAAGCGTCTTGCGCGCGCGAACTCGCCGCAAACGGCTGCCGATCAGATGAAGAGAAGGCCGCGCGTTCATGGCCGGCCTCGGCGATTGTCATCGGCGTCGGAGGCCTTCGGCTGGCCTTTCGACCAATCGTCGAGCTCGTCTATGTGGTAGCGGACGAAGCGGCCGTGCTTGCGGAACTTTGGGCCGTGGCCCTTGAGCCGCATCTTTTCCAAGGTGCGTTGCGACAGCCCGATATAGAAGGCGGCCTGCGCGGTGTTGAGGAACGGACTGCCCTTCTTGGCGCGGGCGGCGCGTTCGTTTTCGTCGTCCATGATGATCCTCGTTTGCCGATTGGAGACTGCGGCGAGGATCGGCGAGCGAGAGCGCTTGCGGGACGGGCGAAGAGTCGGTCGGGAGTTTTCGCCGCCCCTGCGGGCTGGCTCAGTTCGGCTGAAAGAGCCCCCGCGCCGGTGGCGCGGGGGGCCTGTTGCGTCAGTCGGCCGGGTTCCAGATGATGGCGAAGGTGTCGTCGTCATCCTGGCCGGCGGCGCGGCCGAGATTGGCGTAGAGTTTTCTCGGGCCGAACTCCGGTGCTGCGATCGACAGACTCACATAATCCTTGCCGGATGCCTCGCCGATCCTGATCCAGCCGGCACCGACCTCGACGCCTTGCGTGAGCACCCTAAAGTCGGGATGGGTATCGACGCTCTTTGACTGGTTGGGCACGATGGCGATCTCGGCGCGGACGCTGAGCGTCTTGAGCTGGCCCTTGTAGCTGCCATTGTCCTGCTTGGTAACGTATCCGATCGCGGTCATTTGAAAGTCTCCTTTTGCTTGTCGCCTGGGACCATTCCCCTGCGATGGCGGACCGTGATGGGCGCGTCTGGGCCGGCTGAACCCGCAGGGCCGCAGCGGCAGCGCAGGACCCGAGCGGGCAGCTTTTTTGAAGCGAAGCGGGCGCGAGGAGCCGCCGCAGGCGGCGGGGAAAAAAGCTGCTGGCCGAGGGTTTCGGGCGGGCCGGATCCGCCCATAGGTCATCAAGCCAGCGGCAGGGGAATGGTCCTGGGTGCCAAGCATTGGAGATGTCGCGAAGACGCGGTCGCGGTAGCCAGGCAGGAGTTAGCCGAGGACAGGTTTGCGGACGCTCCAGCACCGTGCCAGCGCTACCGTGCCAGGCAGAAAGCGCCAGATTGCCACCACCGGGCCGGGTGTCTTCGAAATTGTGTCGGCCGGTGCGCGCGGCTGAAACCGGACCGGCGCTGCGGTCTACAGGAGACTTTGCCGAGCGATAGATGCTGCCCGGTTGGCGCGAGCGGCGACGCCAGAAAACGTCGCCGCCCGCCATGCGAGAATCATCGTGACACGAACAGCGTCTGGACCTTCGCCCACTGATCGGCGGTGCGCAAACCGCCACGGTTCGTATAGCTCGACACCGGGAATGCCATCCAGCGCGGCAGCCAGCCGTCGACTTTTTGCCTGCCGTTCTCGCCGCAAAGGAAGTCGCGAATGATCTTCTTTTGCGTCTTCACCTTCTGCGAAGCATTGCCATCGGCGACGAGCCTGCCGCCGACATCGGCGAGGATTTCGGTGGCGACTTGCCTGTCGCGCAACAGCTCGAAGAAGGCATCGTCGGCCTGCCAATGGCCGCGCATGTCGAGGCCAAGATGATTGCCGAGCGCTTCGACAATCGCGCTGCCCGTGCAAAGCGTCTCGGCCATGACCAGCGCCAGAACGCGCAGGACATCGTCGTCTGGGAGTGCCAGCAGACGGGCGAAGACGCTGGCCAGCGCAAAGTCGTCGCCGTTGCCACCGGTCACCGGACCATCCTCATCGACAGAACCGAGCAGGGTCAGAACCTCGCGTTGCTTCTCACCGAAGACGGCTTCGGCCTTACAAGCGGCGATGCTGGCGGCCACCGTTTCGTTGGCCGCGCGCTGCGGCTCGGGACGTACCGTCCACAGGCTGGAGCCGACAATCGCATGCGCCACCATCAGGCGCAGCGCGACGCCCGTATGATCGAGCAAGGCGGTGCGCACCGCGGCGTGACGGTGCAGATCGACATAGTTCTGCATCGGGCCGCTCAACTCGGGACGCGACGGGTTGGCAGGCGGTTCGACTTCCTCATCAGCCTCGCCTTGTGCGCGGGCGCGGCGGGCTTCCTTGCGCGACAGGTAGCCCTCATGACATTCCACCTCGCCGCGCTGCGAGACGGTGATGATCACCTTGCCGCCCTTCTTCTTGGGCGTCTTTTCGTAGTCCCACGAATGGAAATACTGGCCCGGTTCGAGCGCGACCACCTCGGGCCAGCCGGCTTCGATATAGGCGTCGCGCTTGGCTGCGATGGCCTCGTTCTGCTTTTGCCAGAACAGGTCGGCATCGGCGAAATAGCTGTCCTCGCCGAACAGGTCGGAGACGATCAGGCCGGGATAGTCCTCGATTGGAAACAGCGCCACCTTGGTCGAAATCGACTGGCCGCCGAACAGCCATTGCTTCAATTGCCAGCCGCGCGGGGCTCGGCTGTCGGGATCGCAAAAGAGTGCGAGCCAGTCCTTCTGCTGCGCCTTGGAAGCCATGGTAAGATGCCGCACGGTTTCGGTGTCGATCTCCTCGCGGCGATAGGCTTCGCGTATCTTCGGCAACAGGTCGCCGAGCGCCAGGATGCGCTTCACCTGAGGCTCGGTGAGGCCGAAGGTGGCGGCAATGTCGGCGATCCCCCTCCCCTCCTTGATCAGGCGCGTAAAGGTCTCCCACTGCGCCACTTCATCAGGGTCGAGGCGGGCGATGTTCTCGATGAGCGAAGCCTCCAGCGCATCGGCGTCGTCCCCTTCTTCCATGATGGCGCAGGGCAGCGGTTCGGCCTCGCCGCGCTCGTCAGCGACCGTCTTGGCTGCGAAATAGCGCCGCCGCCCGGCGACGATTTCGAAGCTGTCCGGCGTGCCATTGGGCCGGATCAGAAGCGGCACGAGCACGCCGCGCGCCCTGACCGACGGCAGGATGTCGGATATGTCTGGCGCGCGCTTTGAATGACGCATGTTAATGGCGGAAACGCTCAACTGGTCGATGGAAACATGGGCAAGCTGCATGGGTCTTTCTCCTTTGTCTGGGCTTTTAAAAGCCCACCGCGAGGCCGCAGGCCGAGCGGCGGGATGTTTGCGCCTGGCGGCGCGATCATTCCGCCCGGTCTGGCGGAAGCTCGGGAGTGGGGATTTCGCGGGCGGCGGCGGCCTGCCGCAAAAGCGGCTCGGCCTCGGTAATGTGGCCGGCAATACGGGCGGCTTCGGCATAGACCGAGAGGGGAAACCGCGCACGAAAATAGAGATCGCGCTCGATGCCGAGGCCAAGCGGTCCCTTGACGGCTTTCAGTTCGGCGAGGCTGACGCTGCCCAGTTCGGGCAAGCCGAAGCCGAGATCGCAAAGCCCGAACAGCGTGTCGCCGTCGGCGTCGAGTTCGCTCAGAAGCCAAGTCGCGGCGCCGACCGGATTGAACAGTTTGACGACCGGGACATGGTCGGTTTCGATTTCGGCGGCACCATTGGTGAGCAGGCGGGCGCGCAATTCGTCGGTGATCAGGATCATGGCAGAGCTTCCTTGTCAGAACAGGTCGAACTGGCTCGGAACAGGTCGAGCTGGTTTCGTTTGGCTTCATCGAAGAGGCCGAAATCGAGCATCTGCTCGCCTTTCGGCGTCGGCTCGCTCTGCGGCGCAACGGGATCAGGAGCGCTCATGCCGCGATCCCTTCCCGCATCTTGGTTTCGGCATCCGTCTGGAAAGCCAGCAGGAAATCGGCGGCTTTCGAGGCAAGGCTGGCAGCGCGGAAAATTGCGCGGTTGTCCTCGCGCAGCACCTCGAGCCATGAGGCGATATAGTCGGCGTGACGCACGGTCGGCTCGATGCCGAGGCTCGAGCAGGTAAAGGCAGCCGTAAGCTCGGCGACCAGTTCCTCGCGCGCATAGGCCTTGGTGCCGAACGAGCCGGAAAAGTCACGCGCAAGCCGCGTTGGGTGCCCGGTCCAGTGGCCAAGCTCGTGGAAGCAGGTTCGGTAATAGTTGATCTGCTCGAAGAAGGCCGGTTGCGGCGGCAGTTGAACAAAGTCAGCTGACGGCATGTAAAAGGCGCGGTCGCCGCCGATGCGGATATCGGCACCGGTTTTGCGAACAAGCGCCTCGGCATGCGGGATGATGTGGCGTTCGGGCAGCGGCTCGGGCTGGCTGTAAAGCTCGTCGGGCAGGCCTTCGCACTGCGCGACATTGAAGACGGTGAAGCGCTTGAGAAACGGCACCGCCTGCGGCTCGGTATCTTCCGCCTTGGCGCGTTCCTTCTCGTTTTTCGGGATGAAGCGATCGGCATGCACGATGGTCGTGCCGTGCTCGCCTTTGCGGACATTGCCGCCAAGGGAAAGCGCCTGCCGGAAGGTGAGCCAGTTCTGGCCGGCATAGCCGTGTTCGATGACCGCGCCCCACAGGATCAGGATGTTGATGCCGGAATAGCCGCGCCCGGTGGCGGCATTCTTCGGCAGGCCAAGGCTGGCCTTGGCGCAGCCCCAAGGCTTCACCCACGGCACGCAACCCCGCTCCAGATCGGCGATGATGCGGTCTGTGATCTCGGAATAGAGGCTGCGCTTAAGCGGCTCGCTGCTCTTGCCGCCAACTTCTCCGCTAGCGCTATGTTTGCCGGTCTTGCGCATGATCAAATCTCCGCTCGCCAATCTCGCCGCGCCCTTCCCCGCAAAGCGGGGTGGGCGGCGAAAAACGACCGGAAAGGCCCGCCGTCAGAGGTGGCCTGCATCCGAAGGACCGGAACGCAAGTGGAGGACCCGGAGCGCGAGCGAAGGGTTGCGGGCCGCCGCGGCGGGCCTAGAAGGGAGAGCCGCCCACACCGCGCCGCCGGGAAGGCCAAATCAAAAAACAACGCCGCCCCTGGGGCGGCGACCGGCACAGCCCGCAAGGGCTGCCCGCGCCAGGGGGCGAAGCCGAATGGCCGAGACCGCCTGAGCGACGCGAAGACAAGCGGGCTCGGTTCACGAGCACCCGATGCGCGCCTTCAGGCGCGCAGGTGCCCAGCAATTGGCGCGCAGAGACCGATTATTTGTCGGGACGAACCAGATCCATGTGGCTGACGCCAAGCGCCAACGCCAGTTCATAGATGGTGACGATCGACGGATTGCGGCGGCCCTCTCCAGACCGCTGATATACTGCTGCTGAAGCCGGAAACTTCGGCGAGCTGTTCCTGCGTCAGACCTTTCTTCAGCCTGATCCTTATCACATTCCGACCGACCAACTGACGCATGTCCATGCGTGAGAAGTCAGCGGATCAGGCTCGGTAGCGGACGAAGCGCCATGGTCGGACAGCCTCACGGCTTACGACAAGGAGCACTTCACCATCTATATGCGCTTCCTGGATGCCGCCAACGATGACGCCAGCTACGAGGAGATGGCCGTTCTGATCCTCGGCATCGATCCGGAGCGCGAACCAGAACGCGCCCGCAATGCGGCCCACAGCCATCTCGACCGGGCGAACTGGATGGTGACGACGGGCTACAGGGAGCTGTTCACCAGCTGACGCATTTGTACGGCGCGAGACACGTCAGGCAAGAAAGTCGAGATAGCCGCCATTCATGAGCACGCGAGCCCGTGTCACGGCGCGTCGGATGCGATCGCGCAAATGGTCGCGAGGATCCGTCCAGTCGGCCCGGACACGTGTCTGACCAATCAGCGCTTCGGCGATGTCTCGGTACGAGGCGCCCGCAACTGAGCCGTCAAGAGCCCGCAGAACAAAGCGCAGGCGACGACCGCGCGCTTCCGGCGGAAACAGTCTTTTCGGCAACCGTCCCCCTGCAACGAGACTATTGAGGCATTTAAGCGCCCAGAGGCGTTGCCGCCACTCACCGGCCGGCCAGACCGCATCGGTGCGCAGCCGAACGGGGCCGAGGATACTCTGCCCCGAAACGGCGAGCTGAAGCTGCCGGCCGGCGCTGTGCAGCAGGAGATGCTCAGAGCCGTCAACCAGCCTGAGCACACTCGCACGGCAGGGCAGACGCGCCGGTTCGAACGCCGGCATCGCCGGCGACACCGGTTCGGCGACGACCGGCAACACCTGAGCGCATCGGCTCGGACACCAGAACGTGGCTGCGTCACGGTGCATCGAAGACGCGAAACAAAAGCCCCCAGCGCGACAGGTCGGCGGAGAAGGCAATGACGTCGAGCGACGGCCGCTGATCGACGGACCTCGCCCGTTCCAATGCGTGGGACAGAGCATGCCGGAAGGCCGGATTGCGCCGCAGGAATTCCCAGGCCCAGCCGCGCCGCGTCAGCTCAAGGGTGTAGTCATAGGACCGCTCATCGCGCCAGTCCGGCCGGTCGGCTTCAGGTTCTGGCAGGCTCATCAGGCATCTCCGCCCGAAGCATGAAGCGAAGCCGTCATGCGGCCTCGTGGGTTGACCGGCGCCCACAGCACCGGACCGGCAAGACCGCCATTGCGGCGAACGGCATCGAGGCGCTCGCTTGAGACCTCGAGGTAGCCGGCCAGGGCTTTGGTGGGGCCGATCGCGCGCGGCTCGCCGAGCCGCTCGAGCGGCCAATCGGCCCGGCGCAGGATGCGCTCCATGCGCAGGTCGGTGACGGTGACGATGCGGCTCAGACCTCGCCACATGCCGAACTCGATCATGCCTGCGAATAGCGCGTAGGTACCGGCGGCGATGCCGCCTGCCCCCTTGGCGGCCGAGGGCGGCAGGTCGAGCGCGAAACGGCTGCTTTCCCAGATTCTTGGATCCTGCGGCGTCGGCTGCCCCTCCAGTAGGGCCGGAAAGATATCGCCAAGCATGGTCGGTCCGGTCGAGGCAAGCAGGCGCACGCAGCCGTCGACGCTGCCAATTGAGCCGCGCAGCAGCAGATAGTGGGGTTTCAGCTCGTCGAAGCGATCGATCTCGTAGCCGCCGCTGGTGTCGACGTCCCAGTCCAGCCGCTCCTTGAAGACACGGTGGCGCAGACGGTGCATTTCGTGGAGCTCGTCGGCGAAGTCGCCGTACCATTCGGGAGCAATGAGCTGCAGCATGATTATCGGCCTCCTGGCAGGATTGACCCTGCCATTGGAGGCCAAGCGTCAGGCCGAAGCAGCCTGTACAGCAGTACAGGTGCCTGGTCAGCCGAGACCCGTTCTGGCGGCTGAGAATTGTGCCACGGCCTGCACGCGGGTGCGCAGCCCAAGCTTCTTCCTGGCGTTCTCCAGGTGAAAGGAGGCGGTGCGGCGCCTGATGCCAACAATCGAGGCGATGTCGCGTGCGGATTTGCCCTGCGCGGCCCATTCCAGGCATTCATATTCGCGCGGCGTCAGCTGCACGCCGTTGACCACCCGATCGGCCGAGAGCTTGCGGCGGACGCAGATATGAAAGCAAGTCGCCATGAAGCGAAATGCCTCTTGGTAGCGCTCGGTCACCCGCAGGAGGGCCGGACTGAGCCCGTCGGCGGCAAAGCTCATGGCGGCGACGTTGCCCCGCTTGTCGAGGATCGGGATGGTCAAACCGCAGCGGATGCCGAACGCGGCCGCCTCGTCGAAGAGCTTCTGCTCGAAATCCGACAGGCCGGTTCGGCTGTAGTGAAGTCCCCACAGAAACGGGCATTGGCCGCCCTGCGCCCGCGCGATCACCGGATCGATGGCGTGATAATGGTTGCTCAGGTAATGAGCGGTCCAGCGTGGTGGATAGTTCGAGATCAGCCTTGGCTTTCCCGGCGCCTGTGGCGGCAGGCACAGATAGGCGAATTTGACGAGATCGAATGCCGCGGCAGCACGCGCCATCGCGTTGCGGAAATCCGTCTCATCGACGCTTTCCGAAAGCTGCTCCAGGAAGGTCTCGAAGACAAATTGCATGCCTAATCGTCCCCAGACCCTTCCGCCGCGCGGCATTCGGAGTCGCGGAAGCCGGCGGGCAGCTTGCCAAGGTGACGTGGCCAAGTTCGCCGGCACGGAGCGTTACGCGATCGCCAGTCCGTCACCTTCCGGCTGGCATTCCAACGAGAACAGCGATTCGAGTCTCTTCAGCATCCAATTCGAACCGACAGGCGATGAGCACCGGATCCGCGGCACGCGCCATTCAACGTGCAACCGCGACAGATTTTCAGCCGTTTCGCCATCCGGCTGACAGCGCTTGCGCCACAAGACAGGCTTGCTTGGCCGATGCTCACGCCGAGGCTTCGCCAAGCATTTTGAGCATTGCCAGCCGGACCTTGACGAGCTTGCGCACCGACGCGTGATAATTTTGAGGAGCAGCGTCCACCACAAACACCAAGGTCATCAGATCCAGCAAGAATTGGTGGATCGCGTCGGCAGTCACGACCGACTCGAACTGACGCAGCATTGAGCGTGCCTCATTGACCGTTTCCGCGCCCGGCGCATCGATCAACGTTTCAAGCCTTTCGAAAATTTCCAATTCGGCGAAACCTCCATTTCCTCATTTGCCATAGGGCGCCTTGCGACGCATACCTTGCGCGAAAAGCAGCTGGCCAAGCGGCGCCTGCTCGCACGATGGTGGCGCCCGAACCATGCAGCAGCCTGAGCTCCATGGATGGAAAGACAACAAAACTCGGCCGCACGCCATGGTATCGAAAAATCGTTGCCGCGAGAGACACGCGGGCGCCTAAGGCCCAGCGCCCGCATTGCGAACTGAAAACCGAAATGAGCTCGGCACCTCGAACCCGACACCGAAGATGCAGAAACGGACGAACCTGGCTGCATCAGGAGGTCATCCTCAGACCTGTTTTCGATGGTCCGCGTTTTGAAGGTAGCCCTGGTGAGGTCACCACAGAAACCGATTCTCGTTCGCTTTGACAGCGTCCATTTTCTGCAGTCGGAAGATTTCCTCCACGGGCACGATTTCGGGGTCGATGCGGTGAATACCGCCGTCGGCGCGGATGCGGGCAAAGACGTCCTTCATGGCGGTGACCGCTGCCCGAATGGCATGATTGCCATAGATCACCATCGCAATCTTGCCGAGCGCGCGGATGCGCGACTCGTTCATTTCCGGATAGGCCGTCGGCACGATGACTATCGGAGCTTCGCCGCGCCATGCTCGTACAAAACTTTCCACCTCGTCGGGCATCTTGCGCTTGGAGTGGATCAAGATCATGTCGGCGCCAGCTTCTTCATACGACTTGGCCCGCTTCAAGGCCTCGGCTTCACCCAGTTCGGCAATCAGCGCTTCGGTGCGCGCAATGACGAGGAAGTCCGCGTCTGCGCGCGTGGCAACGGCCGCCCGAATTTTTCCCGCGAATTCCTCGGTCCGGATGAGTTCCTGGCGACCATCTGCCAGCAGGCTCGTGACCTTTGGAAAGGCCTTGTCTTCAATGACGACCGCGGCGGCGCCCGCACGCTCGTATTGCTGGATGGCGTAGATCACGTTGATGGCGTTGCCGAAGCCGGTGTCGATATCAGCTATGATCGGCAGCGATGACTGCTCGGCCATCGAACGGACCATGTCGAGGTGCCGCGTCATGGAGACAAGGCTTGCATCGGGCAGTCCATAAAGAGCGGAAAGTTCGAAACCGGAGGCCCAGATGCCGTCAAAGCCTGCTTCCTCGGCCAGGATTGCCGACAAGGGACTGTGCGCCGCCATGACGTGGGCTAGACGGCCGGCGCAGATATGGGCTCGCAGAGATGCCCTGCTCGTCAGCATGGAGGCTCCGCAGATGTGCTTGGGGCTTTGACCAGTTTGCAGCATCTTGCGCGCCTCTGGAATCGACGAATGATCGAATGACTGCCTCCTCTATTCGGCGACGTCATTCGCAATCAAACGCATTGATCGATTTTTGAGACCTTTCCATAGCCGAATGCGATGTTAACGAGCCTCCGAAATCGCCGCCTTCTTACACAGTCGAGCCAACCACCGGCAAAAGGCGCGAGCGAGTTCGGGATTGTCGGAGCGGTCGACCGCATAGGCCCGGTATTGCATTCCGCTTGGCGTAAGCGATCCCGGCACCACATTCAAAGCGCCAGTGCGCACCAGGTCACTGACGATGATCTCGGGCGCTACCAGAAGGCTTTTTCCTGTCATGACGGCAGGCAGCGCAAGGTAATTGTGATCGTATCGCGCGCCCGACTTGATATCCCTTGACGTCAGATTCATCCCTCTCAGCCAGGTGGGGAGTATGTCGGGACGAGATGTGACGTTGATCATCGGCATTGAGCGAACGACCGAAAGACTCTTGCCTGCTATGTGATTTGGAGAGCCCACGCACACGAGTTGCTCATTATAGATTTCCCAATGATCGGCAGGTTCGACGACCGAAAGGTCGCGTGTGATCAAGATGTCGAAATCGTCGGTGGATGTCGGCAGCGAAAGCGAACTGATCACGTCAACCATCACGCCGCCCATTTCGGTGGAGAATGCCTGAAGATTTGGGATCAAGAATGAATAGGCAAAAGTCGAAAGCGATGTGCGCACGACAATCCGGTTGGCGTTCGGCCGAGTCCGCCGCCGCATTCTTTGAGCGGTGAAGCACACTGTATCGAGCGGCTCCGAGACAGTGTTGGCGAATAATCTTCCAAACTCGGTTAGTTCGCTTCGCCTGCCCCGCCGTTCCATCAAGTCTGTCCCGAGATATCCTTCCAGAACGGCTAGGTAGCGGCTGACCGAGCTCTGCGTCGTGCCTAATGCGTTAGCTGCCCGCGTCAGGCTTCCTTCGCGCACGATCGTTACGAAAGCACGGATTGCGTTCAAAGGCACTGCTTCGTCTTCGCTCGTCATCGGTAGCTCCGGAAAAATAGTTGGAGGGCAGATCCCGTTACGGCAATTCATCTCCAAACTGGGACCATCCATCACATTATTCGATATTTGTCACCGGACTGTCGTGTCACAGCGGTACCGCGTCGCCATGAGTTCCGGCCCAGGATGGGTGCATGACATTTCCGCTCAATAGTTTGGCTTTCTTACTTATTGCTTTGTGCAACGTGAGCGAACAGCTCGCATTGCATATCGCCATCAAATCTGGCGCAGGTTACCCAATCGTCTTGCGTTGGGCACGTTTGACAGCTGGTCTATCAGACCGCTTGAGCGCTGCGTCCTTTGCCATCCGAGGTGCGCGGCGACGAGGTCAGTTGGCCGTGTCGTCGCTTCCGTGAGGAATGAGGAGGCCGCCGCGTGAGTGGGATTACCATAAGAAATATTCACAAGTCGTTCGGGGCCACAAGGGTGCTGCATGACGTTTCGCTCTCGATTGCGGATGGCGAGTTCCTGACCCTGCTCGGCCCGTCGGGATGCGGAAAATCGACATTGTTGCGCATACTGGCCGGGCTCGAGGTCCAGGACATGGGCAGCATCGAGATTGGCGGTCGTGTGGTGGATGGAGTACGCCCGAAGCGTCGCGACGTGGCGATGGTGTTCCAATCCTATGCGCTTTACCCGCATATGAGTGTCGCCGCGAACATCGCCCTGCCGTTGCGAATGCGACGACTGAGCCGCGCGCAGCGCCTGCCACTCATCGGCCGATGGCTACCAGGCTCCGGGCCGGTGATAAGCGGGATCGAGATGGAGGTTTCTCGCACCGCCGAAGCGCTGGGAATTGCGCATCTGCTCAATCGCAAACCGGGACAACTGTCCGGCGGACAACGTCAGCGGGTGGCGGTCGGTCGCGCCATGGTGCGCCATCCTGCCGTGTTTTTGATGGACGAGCCGCTCAGCAATCTCGACGCCAAGCTGAGGGTCCAAATGCGTGCCGAGATCAAGGACCTGCACAGGCGCCTTGGGGTGACATTTGTCTATGTGACGCACGACCAGGCGGAAGCGATGACGCTGTCCGATCGTGTCGTTGTGATGCGCGACGGCGAGATGTTGCAAGTTGCTCCGCCCCAGGAGATCTATGCCAACCCGAACGACATACGCGTGGCTGAGTTCCTCGGATCGCCAAAGATCAACATGGTGGGCGCAACAATGCGCGAACCTGGCTTGGTCGATCTTGCGGGCTGCGCCCTTCCGGTTGCTTGCGAGATAGCGCCGGGGTCCAAATTCACTGTCGGCATCCGCCCAGAGGCTTTCCAGTTTGCTGAACATTCCGGCCCGGGGGTGATCACCGGCTCGGTACGCATGGTCGAGCATATGGGCTCCGATTTGTTCGTTTATTTCGACCCGTCCGGCCTCCGGCAACCGTTGATAGCCAGGCTCTCCGCCGAGCGCGCACCCCATATTGTCGCCGGACAGACGCTGCATGTCTCAGTCAGATCGGACCAGCTGCTCGTCTTCGACCGCGACGGTCGTCGGGTTCGTGCGCGAGACGTCTCGCGCGCTCACTCGTCCACGCCAGTCAGGGAATGGGCCTGATGAGCGCAAGCCTGCCTGTTGTCAGTCGGCTTGCCCAGCCTGCGGAAGGGGTCGCGCGGAAGCTATCGTCGCGCGTCTCGCTGCCACGAAGACACTCGTTGCATGAGGCAATGTGGGGTTGGGCACTGATTGCGCCCGCTCTCGTCTTTCTGGTCGTTCTGTTCTTCCTGCCGGTTATCGGCGTCTTTGTCATAGCGTTCAGCGACTGGCAGTTCGGCGCCAGCTCGCTTTCCTTCGTCGGCCTCGCAAACTTCCGCGAAGTCATCTTTGACGAGGGTTTTCGAGCGTCGCTGATCAATACTGTCGTCTATGCAGTGATGGTTGTTCCGGGAACCGTCCTTGCAGGACTTTTGATCGCGCTGCTCATAGAGAGCAGCCATTCGTGCCGCGCTCTTTATCGAGCAGTTCATTTTTTGCCCTTCATGGCCACGGCAACTGCAATGGCGATCTCGTGGGAGGCCTTGCTCCATCCCACCATTGGCCTGGTTAACCACAGCTTCGCGGCCCTTGGTTTACCTGTCGCCAACTGGCTGCGCGACGAAACGACGGCCCTGCCTGTTCTCGCCGTTATCGGCATCTGGCAGAATCTCGGTTACGCCATGGTGCTCTTCATGGCGGGGCTGAAATCGATCCCGCTCGATTTATACGACGCCGCTGATGTTGACGGGGCCGATCACTGGCTCGATCGCCTGCGGACCGTCACCATTCCAATGCTTGGACCGGTGTCAATGTTCGTCGTCATCGTTGTGGCGCTTAGAGCTTTCGAAACCTTCGACACGGTCCAGATCCTGACCCAAGGCGGCCCGGGCCACTCCTCCGAAATGCTGCTCTACACGATCTACCGGGAAAGTTTTGAATATTTGCGTGCGGGCTATGGCGCCGCGGTCGCCATCGTCTTTCTCGCAATCGTCATGGCGCTGACCCTGCTCCAGGCGGGTCGCATGGACAAACGGGTACACTATCAATGAGCGCGATCCGCCTTCCTCCTGCGGCCGCCATCCTGCGCCACGGCGTGCTGGTTCTCACGTCCGCATTCATTCTCGTACCCTTCGTTTGGATGGTCAGCCTGTCGCTCAAATCGCCTAATGAGATTTTTCGGGCGACCTTCTCGGTCCTTCCGGCACATTTTTATGGTGTCGACAATTACGCCAAGGCGATCACTTCGGTGCCTCTGCCGCGGTACATGGGCAACGGCCTCCTTGTCTGCGCTCTGATCCTGGCAGCACAAATTCTCGTGTGCGCGCCGGCGGCTTACGCTCTGGCCAAGCTCAAGTTCTGGGGTCGCGATTTCATTTTCGCCATGGTTCTGGTCGGGCTGCTTCTGCCGCACCAGGTGCTGTCGCTTCCCTTGTTCATCCTCTGCTACAAACTCGACATCCTGAACACGTACTTGGCCCTGGTTATTCCATACGTCGTCTCGCCGTTCGGTATTTTTCTCTTCCGCCAATTCTTCAAGAAGATCCCGAACGACATTGTTCACGCGGCTCGGCTTGATGGCCTGAGCGAACTTGCCATCGTCTGGAAAATCATGGTGCCGATGGCGCTGCCTGCCGTCATCGCGTTTTCCATCTTCTCGGTTGTCGCTCACTGGAACGATCTTTTCTGGCCGCTGATTGCAGTGCGCGACGGCAACCTGATGCCTGCGCCGCTCGGGATCATGGCCTTCAAGAACGAAGAGGCCGGGAATGACTACGGCCCATTGATGGCCGCATCGACACTGGTCGTCGCCCCTTTGCTCATCGCATTCCTGGCCGCGCAGAAGTGGTTCGTGGAGGGAATGACTGGTGGGTCGGTGAAATGAACGCAGCTCACAAATACAATGAGGATCAACCAATGTTCGAAATCACGCGGCGCCATTTTCTCGCCGGTTCATCATCCATCTTCCTTACCACGGGGTCTGTCGCGCGCGCGGCGCCCTCGGATGCGCTGCGCGTAGTCGCGCTCCCCTCCATATTCGCCGACATGTATTCCGCGCTGGGAGCTGCCTATCAGGCGGGACATGACGTTGCGTTGAACATAGACACCTCGATTCGAGAGGATGAGACCGCCATCACCACCGTGCTGCGCTCGGCAATGGTTGGGGAACTGCCGGACGTCCTGTTCATCAGCCCGAACTGTCTTCGTGTATTCGCCGACAGAAAGCTTGCGCAGAGCCTGGATGATTACCAGCGCAACGAAGCCGGTTGGGGACAAAGTTTCTCACCGGCCGTGACACGAATCGGCCGCTTTGGAGCAAGCATGCATGGCCTTGGCTTTGCGGTCTCGATGCCGGTGATCCTCTATAATCTCGACCTCTTGAAGCGAATTGGCGTCAGCGAGCCGCCGGACTCCTGGGAAGCAATCACGGCGCTGGGCCGCAAACTCGATGCCATGGGCAAAGGCCAGGTCGTGGGCGCGTTTATGGAGTACGACAACGGCGGCAACTGGACGTTCCATTGCCTCTTGAATGGGTTTGGCGGCCGCATCTTGGCCGATGACGAACACAACGTCGGATTTGTCGGGCCCGAAGGGCTCGCCGCTCTTGGAATCTTGCGGGATTTCGGCGCATGCGGACAAGCGCGAGCGGACATGTCACGCGATCAGGCACGACAGGCATTTTCCGCGGGCCAGATCGGCATCCTGTGTACGTCAAGCAGCAGTTACGCGGCTATCGCCAAACGCGCCGAAGGACAGTTTCAAATTGCGATGCGGCCGTTCCCGGTTGCGAATGAAGCCGGTCACCTGCCCGCCGCCGGACCCATCAGCATCATGTTCTCCAAGGATCCGGAGCAGCGACAAAAGGCATGGGAGTTCATGAAATTCGCTTCAGGTGTCGCGGGGCAGACGATCGTGGCGACGCGCACGGCTTATCTCCCGGCCAACGATCTCGCGCTCAGCACCGAAGCGCTCCGGCAATATTATGCATCGCGTCCCAACATCCAGGCGCTGATCCCGGCGTTGTCGGTGATGGGACCCTGGGAAGCGTTCCCAGGCGAGAACTCCGTCAAGATCACCACCGTGATAAAGAACCACTTGGCGTCGGTGGTTTTGCTGAAAGCCGCGCCCAAGCAGGCACTGGAGCAGATGGGACGTGACGTCTCCGATTTGCTGCCGCTGCATTGACCGACCCTGACCCCAACCACTCCTCGATCAAAGGTGATATCCAATGGCATCATTCCTAAAGCGTGACTTGTCGGCCTCTCGCGCGCTAAAAGAAAAACTCCGCTCCGGGGGCTTCGGCACCCTGGTACACTCCAGTCATCCGTCGCCCAGCCTAGTTGAAAAATTGGCTGAATGCGGGTTCGATGCCGTCCTCATCGACTGTGAACACGGTTCGGCCGGCCCGGAACGGGTGGAAGAGATGGCGCGCGCTTCGAGTCTGTCGGGAATCGTTTCGATCCTGCGGCCGGAAGATCCCTCGCCATGGATGGTGACCAAGTATCTCGAATGCGGCGTCGATGGTCTGATGATCCCGCTGGTGTCGGACGCGAAAGTAGCGCAGAGCATCGTGGACCGGTTCAAGTTCTCCGCGCCATTCGATCACCAGGACCGGTTGCTTATCCTGATGATTGAGACCATCGAGGCAGTCAACAACTTGCCGCAAATCATGGCCGTCGAAGGCGTCGACGCCTATCTGGTTGCTCCTGGGGACCTAGCCCTCACGATCGGCGCTCAGCCCATCACCTACGAATGGCAGCAAGGCAACAAGCCGCAAGTCGTTGCCGAAGTCGTCGACCGTGCGATCAAAACGATAGTGGACGCAGGCAAGGTCTGCGGCACGCTCGTCAACCACAGCGACGTGGGGTCCTTCGTGGATAAAGGCGTTCGGCTCGTTTATGATCATGCGAACCATATGTTGAGCTATGGCGCTCGTGAGTTCCTTGGTCGTTTGAAGCAGTCGCCATATAAGCTGGAAGCGGTTTCTGCATGATGTCAGCCTTTCAGCATGTCCCGCCAAGCCTCGGCGCGACATGCTGAACGAGGTTGAGATGATGCGCGCCATATACGGCGAGACACTGCTCGTTATGGCCGCGCTGCGAAGAGCAAAGAAGCGACGCCGCGCTCGATGAACGTCCCGGTGGGCGACACCGCCGAGAGTCGGGACCGCAAGCCGTCCTCGAATACCGGCCGTCGGTCGCCGAGTACCCCAGGGCAAGCCTTGGATGTGGACAAGATATAGCCGACGAGCGAATCCAGATCCCAATGATGCTCGTAAGGAAAGCTTTTGTCCTGAATGTCGCTGAAGGCAGAACGGGCAAGGATGACACCATTCGATTCCTTCAAGGCAGGTCGGATACCTTCCCTCCCCGCCGGAAAGAAGCCGCCCCAGAAAGCCTCGGTATAGGCGAGTTGTTCCAACCACCAATCATCGGGTGAGCAGTTCGAACGGTGCCTCGAAATGACAGCGATAGCACAGTCGTGCGCCGCCACCTTCTCAAGGTGCTTCAGGACCCGCTCCCGATCCATCCAATGGAACGCGCCCGCTATCGTGACCAGTGAAAACGGGCCGATGTCCAAGCCAAGCTCCTCGGATTTTGCGGTCACGAAGCAGACGTTCCGAGCGCCGGACCTGGCGGCGTATTGGCGTGCCTCATCGATCATACCTTGATCGGGGTCCACGGCGATGACTTCATCGGCAAATCGAGCAAGCGGAACGCTGATCTGGCCCGTTCCACAGCCAAGATCGAGCAAGATCGCCGGCTCTCGGCCAGAAAGGTAATTTTGTGTCAAGAAATCGAACATCGCGGCCGGATATTCTGCTTGGTAGCGGGCAAAATAGTAAGCGGCTCCCGCAAACAGATCCGCAGGCGCGGTGCTCATTATTTGACGGTCTGTTGTGCTCATTTCCGGTATTCCTTTTCTTGATGGATCACTGCATCCGTCTTCATGGTGGGTCGTGTGAGAGATGGGCGGAAAGGATTTCCGCAACGATCGACAAACCGGCATGAAGCTGCGCGTGATCCTGGGGACCTGTAATCGCCACGCGGATCGCATTGGGAGGTGGCTGATCGTCCACCGAAAAGACCCTGGCGGATCTAATCTGGACGCCAGCCGCCAGAGCGGCTTCGACGACTGCGTCACAGCTCGCATTGGCAGGCAGTTCTATCCACAAGTGCAAAGCCCCCGGCACGGTTTTGGCGCCGGATCGGCCAAGATGCTGCAGGGCCAATTGTTGCCTTGCCGTGACTTCGACACGCGCGGTGTCGACGATTTGCCCAGCGTCGCCCCATTCGACCCAATGCGCAACGAGCTCGCAGGACAAAGAGTTGGCAAACATCGACGACGACCTTAGATGCGGCCTCAATACATCTGCCGCCGCTCGGCCCTCGGGTATCGCCAGATAGGCCAATCTGAGGCCCATCGCGAAGCACTTGGAAACGCTCATAATGTACCAGGTGGTATCCGGGGCGTGGGCGTACAGTGATGGCGGTGCTTCTGGATGGAGACGGCCGAGCACATCGTCTTCTATGATCGCAATGTTGTGCGCTCGTGCCACGCGGACAATTTCGGTTCGCCGACTTTGTGACATGACTGCCGTGGTGGGATTCTGGACTGTCGGGGTGCAGTAGAGAAGTTTGGGGCTGGCTCGCCGACATAGAGCCTCGAGCGCGGCCGGCTCGACCCCTTCCTCGTCCATTTCGACACCGATTACGATAAGGCCGAGCGACAAGGCTATCGGACGTATCAGGAGATAGGCCAGCTTTTCGGCCACAATGACGTCACCCGGTTTGCACAAGTGCCGCAGTATGACGACGAGCGCGTTTTGGGTGCCGTTGGTCACCAGGATGCGATCCGCGGGGAGGATCTCACCGACGCGCGGCTTTATCCATATGGAGCCGATCTCGCGATCCCGTTCCTCTCCACCGGGCCGATTTTTCCGGATCCGCCAGTGGAGCTGCGATTGCGAGGCCAGTTCGACGAGGGATCGAGACAAAGCCTCTCCCAGAAAAGATGGGCACGGCGGCAGCGCGGTGGAAAGATCGATTGCGCTGGTTCGCGGACGGCTCATGAGGCGCTCCCTGGTTTTCGTGGGTGCCGACAAGGGGCAAGAAGCTTGAAGTCGTGGCTGTCGTGGTTTGCGAACGTACCGGCGAGCGACCTCGGGAACGACAGCGCCAAACGCGAAGTTGCATCATGCAACATTGGCGATGGACGAACGAAGAAACAAAGCGCGATGTGACATGGCTTATCGATTGTTCAGCCGTTCGTCGGCCTGCCGCAACGGCTGAGCACGGTCGCCCGGACACAAAGGGTATGTCGGCCTGCCGTGCTCGCGGCACTTCCCGCCGGCCTCAAGACGCGCCCCGAAATGCGAGCGTCGCGGATGCAACGACGCAAAACGCCGTCACGACCAAATACATGGAGCCCGCGGTTTTAGGCACACGGACCGGCGAGACGTGGAGAATGGCGAGCAGGATGAGGAGGAATGCGAACAGCTTCGCGAAAATACTTTCGGGGAGAGTGGGACGAAGCAAGAACACAATCGCCGTCACCGGCATGACCCAGCTGGTCGGCACTCCGACGAACCGCCCTGCCGGAGACCCGACCACGTTGAAGAAACTCAGCCGCAAGGCGCTGGCGACGACGAGAACGGCTCCAGAAACAACGCACAGTGGCGATCCGTGCCCGACGACGATCAGGGTCACGGCTGGAAAAATTCCAGCGCTGACGAGATCGGCGAGTGAGTCCAAATTCTTGCCGACCTCTGCCGTTTCCGCCGAACGGCTGCCGCGCATTCGCCGCGCGACGACGCCGTCGAAATGATCAGCCAAGAGCGCCCACAAAACGATTGCCACGCCGATCTCCGGAAACCCGGCGATCGAGAGATCGATGCCGATCCAGGAGAGTGCGAGGCCCATGGCGGTCATTGCATTTGCTGGATCGACAAGCAGGCGGATCATCGAGACCTCCCTCGCTGATTATCGCAGGTGCTACGCCCAGGCGGGGTGGAGCGGCTGCGCGGCATCAGCAAAGATGCTGTGCGCGCTGTTAAGATCCTCGGCACTGTCGATCTCGCACCATTTCACGCCATCGCAACGGGCCGCGGCCAGTTGGAGCCCGCGCCTTTCCACGAGATAGGCAAGAAGTTCCTCTATGTGAGCCTGCGTAGCACCTGAGCCTATGACCTCGTCGAGCGCGGGAACGATGAGGTCCGTGAGGGTAGACGCGGCCAAACGCAGAAGATTCATTGTCTTGAAGAGCTTGGGCCCGCTTTCGGCAAGATCTGCCGCGGTCTGCTTTGTGCGGAAAGTCGAGATCAATCCGCTCGCCGAAAGCACCGCCGCAGACCCTTGCATCGTAGCGTCGAACGTTACAACGGCGGCAACGTCGGCGGCATCGACAATATTAAGACGATGGAGTGCATCCTCTTCGAAGAAGACGTCGCCTTCGAGAAGATAGCAATCCCCCGAAAGCAGTATATCGCGGGCTAGCCAAAGCGAATAGGCGCTGCCGGTGCGGTCGAAAACCGTTGACTCCACATACGTGATCTCGACGCCGTGGAAGCGGTTGCCGCATGCGTATTGAATAGCGTCTTTGCGGTAGCCGACGACGACTATGACCTCTTCCACGCCGATTGCTGCGAGGTTTCGCAGCGCATTGTGCAGGATCGATGTGCCGTTGACTTCGATCAGGGGCTTCGGCCGCAGATCGGTCAGCGGGCGCAGACGTGAGCCCATTCCGGCGGCGAGAATGACGGCTTTCTTGGGCGCGGCGACAGGCATGTCGATCCCCCTTTCTTCGTGGTGTCATTTCCAGCTGTTGAGGACATCAACCAGCCGGGTTAGCCCGGTTTCGAGTTCTTCGGGAGGAATTCCATAGGACAGGCGCAGACCGAGGGGGTCGCCGAAGGCGGTGCCGGATACAGCTGCGACGCCGGCGTCGGCAAGGAGCGAGGTCACAACGTCATCGGCGCTCGCCCGACCATTCTTGGATGCGGGTCGCAACTTGGAAAGATCAAGATAAAAATAAATGCCGCCCTGCGCCCGAGGCGCGGGGATCCGCCTCAATGAGGAGAGGATGCTGAGACCGATCTGTCTGGAACTTGCCAGCTGCAAGGCCAGCTTGCTCTCGTGGCGGCCGTCTCCCCGCTCGAGGTGAGCCAGCACCGCATGTTGGGCGATCACATTGGGATTTGAGGTGGTATGGGACTGCAAGGCCCTGACGGCATCAACCACTTCCTTGGGAGCCGCCAGATAGCCGATCCGCCAACCCGTCAGGGCCAGCGACTTGCTGAATCCGTTGACGACAATTGTTCGAGACCTGACTTCGGGCACAACCGAGACAATCGGGTAATGGGCATGATGGCCGTAGACGAAGTTGGCATAGCATTCATCGAAAATGACCCACAGGTCACGGTTGATCGCCAGTCGGGCGATCGCCGTCAGCGTATCGAAATCGTAGACCGCACCCGACGGGTTGGCGGGCGTATTGACGACGATGGCACGGGTCTTTTCGGTCAATGCCGCAGCGATATCCTGGATCCGCGGGACGTAGGCGTTGGAACGCGTGTCGACGAAAACCGGCTTGCCACCTGCAATTAGGACCTGGGCCGAGAACGTCGTCCAGTAGGGACAAGGGATAATGACCTCGTCACCTGGATTCAGTAGCACCATGGTCGTATTGAAGAGCGCTTGCTTGGCGCCTGTCGTTACCGCGATCTCGTCGGCTTTCCAGGTTTGACCCGTATCGAAGGAGACCTTGCGCGCCAGCGCCTCGCGCAATTCCATCATGCCGATCGTATCGGTGTAACGATTGACGCCGTTGTCGATAGCATTGATCGCGCCTTCGCGAATGGTCGGAGCGAGCTCGCTCCAGATCTCGCCAGCGGTCAGGTCGATCACCTCTTGGCGGCTGTGGGCTGCCTGTCTTGCGGCGGCCCGCGCCGCGGCGGTTCCAGATGAACCGAACGAGCCTGTGCGTCGAGCAAGCATCGGCGCCTCCTTGCCTTGATTTGGGAAGTCAGGCCCGTTTATCGGGCACCGCTCGCAATTTGCGGCAGATATTTTTGTTCGGCCGCGGACAGCTCTTGATATTTCAGCAGATCAAAGAGGTCTTCGAGCGTCGCAACGTCGCGCTCGATCCCGGCGGTGCTCTCTTCGCGGATGATGCGGTCGCAAACCTGGCGCATGGCCGAGATCGCGGCACGCATATTATGGTTCGCCCAAATCACGGTTGAGATTTGTGCCGCTCTGTATTGCGCGACCGGCGCGCGGTAATATTTCGTCGGGACGATCACTACCGGAAGACGGTTCCTCCAGGCGCGGCTGAAGGCGAGAATTTCCGCTGCGTCTGGTTTGCGCGAATGGATCAAGATCGCGTCGGCACCCGCGTCAGCATAAGCATGTGCCCGCGTCAGCGCCTCATCCTGACCATGCCCCGCGATGAGTGCCTCGATCCGCGCGACCACAACAAATTCCGGATCCGGCACGTGGTCCCGAATAGCCTGCAGACGTCCGCAGAACTCACCGATCTCAGCGAGTGAGTGCCGGTCTGCGACAAACGAGTTCTTTTTTGGGAAGCTCTTATCCTCGACGCAGACACCGGCCGCCCCGCGTTGGTGCAGCTTGCGCGCGAACAGGCGCGCGTTGTTGAAATTCCCGAATCCGCTGTCGCCGTCGACAAGAACAGGTATTTGCGTGGCCTCAACGATTCTGTGAACAGCATCGACGATCTCAGTCCACGACGCTTCGTTCGCATCGCGATAGCCCAGGCAGGACGAGATCGACAGTCCTGAGGCCCACAGACCTCGAAAGCCGGCGGCCTCCGCGACCGACGCCGACAGGGCGTCGTGGGCTTCCATAAGGAAAGCGATTTCATTCGAACATACCAGAGTCCGCAACGCCGATGCGGTCGATGCTTGGCGAGTTCCATTGTTAGAGTTCGCGGTTACGGTCACATCTCTTATCATAGTTATGAATCCGGTTGCCGACCCGGGATCAATAACGTAGCCGGCCAAATATGTTTTACAATCTTCCTCCAGATCACAAACACATTACACGATAGAACTAACAATAAAAGCTAGTCTTGTGAAACTTTCGTTACATCATTGTTTAACGATTTCGGAACTTCGAAGCGACAATAAACAATCGGCCACGATCATTCCTGGCTGTCGAACCCCTCAACGATATTGGCCTTTTGCTGTCACGCCGGAAAACGCCTGACGCGGCCATCGGGCCGACCGCATCGCCGAGCAGGCTCGATTTCCCGAGCGTCCGGTGAGCGCCGTCTGCGCGCAGGCGCCGTTCAGTTCAAGGGGTTGAGCGCCGCCATCTAACGAGTCATGCCGACGGGAAATATGGATTCCTTGATCACCGGGGCGGCTTGATCAATTCGCAAGGATCAACATTAAGAGCTTTTGCGAGCCGACCCAGGACACTTACGCTCGCGGAGACGCGGCCGCGCTCGATTGAGCCCACATAACGCATGCTGAGCTGCGCGAGAGCCGCCAATTCCTCCTGCGTCAGGTCCTGATGATGGCGCACGCGACGCATGTTGATCGCCATCACCTCTTTGAGGTCCATGGCGATATACGGACCAGACCCGGAACTATCGTTCTAGGAACGATCGTTCCTATTCGTTATAGTGAGCCGCTCAAAACACATCTGGGATCGTGGAAGACGCGCCCGGAAGCCGAACTCGCACAAAGCCACTTGGACATCGAAATGCAAGACGAAGTTCCCTGGTCAGATAGCCTCACGGCTTACGACAAAGAGCATTTTACGACCTATATGCGGTTCCTGGACGCCGCCGCCGACGGTGCCAGTTACGAGGAAATGGCGCAGCTGATCCTCGGCATCGATCCCGAACGCGAACCGGAACGCGCCCGCAATGCGGCCCGCAGCCATCTCGATCGGGCGAACTGGATGGTGACGACAGGCTACAGGGAATTGTTCGCGGGCTGACTGGCGTTCCGACAAGAAAAAAGACACGGCAGTCCGACAATGGGGGCGGTGCCAGTGGTGAGATGTGGACCAGAGCGCTTCGCCTATCCTGCGGACGGGAGCATTTGTGCCAGCATACGGCGATGCAGGCTGGGGCAAGATCCGGCGGAGGCCCCGTTTCCTTCAGCCAGCGCGACCTCGGGGCCGACGAAAATGTCACCCACGAACTCGGGAACGAAGACTCCAGCCGGAAATCCCCGCCGAATCGCGCGCCAGGGACAGGAACTTTCTCGGGGGGAACGTCGCAGCGCACCTGGCAATCCATCTGCCGCGATAGCCGAAATCCACTGGCAGCTTCTTCATCGCCCAAGCACGTTCGCAATGCCGTGCCGGACGAACGGAAGATATTGACCCAAGCGAAGCCCCGCATGTCTTGCAAATCGGGCCGCCGGGTGCTCGTTTGAGTAGATCCCGACGAGTAGATTGGTAGCGTGATACAGAGGTGCCGCCGTCAAGCGCAGCCGGCTCTCGTATCTGCGCAACATGTCGGGGTCGGCAATGTCGTGACCATTGCGAATAGCCGTCAGTATTCCGTGGGCGAGTCGCTTTTGGCCGCCCAGGCCGATGTTGAAGCCATGGGCGGTTACCGGGTGCATGCCGACGGCAGCGTCGCCGACCAGTGCGGCGCTGGGAGCCCAGAAGCTGTGCGCCCAGGTCGTGACCAGCGGATAGATATGGCGTTTGCTTGCGAGGGTCATTTTTCCGAGGCGCCCTCGACACCGGTCCGTCAATTCGATCAGGAACAGATCGTCGTCTAAAGCAAGAAGTTTATTGGCCTCGTTTGCGCGCAATGTGAGAAGCAATGACGACTCGCCCTCCATCAGCGGCAAGATCGCTATCGTCTGATGGTGATCGAACCATTCGATTGCGAGCTGATGGTGGGCGCGCTCGTGCCTGACCCGACAAATCACCATCGAGCTGCCAAGCCGATTGATGTCGGCGGCGATGCCGAGCAGGTCGCGCGTTCGCGACAGACGCGAATCTGCTGCAACGAAAAGCCGAGCGGTTAACCGCCTGCCGTCGGAAAGCTTTACGACCGCCCCTTTGCGGCTGTTGGTTACACCAACGACCGAGTGGCCGCATAGCAGCTGGACACGGTGGGGCGAGCGGATGATCTTGAACAGGGCATCGCGGATCCGACAATTTGGGACAAGAAAACCGAGTGGTTCTGCAGATCCTCTTGGAGGATTGAAACACAGAGCGAAAGGGCTCGATCCGTTGAGCACGCGCGCGCCTTGCACTGGTGACTTGTGACCAGCGGAGATGGCGTCCCAGGCGCCGAGCTCGCGAAGGATGCTGATCGAGGCGAAGGTCAAAGCGATCTCGCGACCATCGAAAGGCGGCTTCGCCAAACTTTCGAGGGCCTGCTGCTCAACCACCGCCACTTTGAGATCGCTCTTTGCAAGCGATGCGGCGAAGGAAAGTCCGACCGGCCCGGCTCCGGCGACGATGATGTCGAAACTGTTGTCGCAGCCGGCCATCAGCGCGCTGCCATCGCGTCGGCTATCTGGGTGGGATGCTGGTTGCGTTGAGCCGCAATCCGTGAACCGGTTGCCCTGGCTGCGAGTGTGCGCCGCATTGCCTCAAGCCACTGGACACAAGAATGCGCATAAATCTGCAACGAAGGATGCAGCCAGAAACGCAGCCGATGGGACCGCGGGCCGAGCCAGGCAGATTGCCAGCCAGCAAGGGGGATTCTCACCACCGCGGTTCGTTGAAGGTAACGACCACACTGTCCGTTAGACATGCATTCTCCCTTGAAGGATTGGTCGACGTAACCACGCCGGTCAGAAGATAACCTTGATCTGGATCAGCCAGACGCGGCAAAGCCGACAGCGGCGGGTTTTATGCTCGACTGGTCAACGGCCCAAGAAAATGTCGGCCATGTGGTCACGTCATCCTGGAATGACGGGCGCCCCTCCGGCGTATGTCCGGCAAAATTAATCTTGGCTGATCCGTTTTTCGCGCCAGTCGCATCGGCTCGGCAGCATTTCTAACCAAACATCGGACGCTCCTGTCTGCCATGCCAGGTACTTTGTCACGTCAGCCGCCTGCACGAAGGAACGTGTGACAAGGCTTTCGAGCGGTAGGACTAATCGAACGTCGCTTGGCGAGCTCGCTGTGGGAGCCTTGGTAGTCTTGCCCCGACCAAGTCGACCCGGCTGACCACCGCGATCCGTACAATTGCCGGCACAGTGATCTGGTCAGCGTTCCAGCTTGTCGTCCCAGTCGATGAGGATGCGCTCAGCGGCCCCGTGGAGATCCTCGTATTGACCACTCCTCAAGGCCCATAGAAAGCCGGATAGCCCAAGCGCGCCAAGGAACAGCGCTGCTGGTACGAGGTAGACGAGCGCCGTCATGAGGGCTGCACCCATGCGCGGATGCCCGCGCGCGTTGCCGAAGCAACCGTGGTAGGCGCAAAGCCTTGCAGGCGCAGCGCGTTTCCAATGACAAGCAGCGACGAGGCGGACATGGCGATGGCGGCGATCAGCGGAGTGACGTGTCCAAGAATAGCGATTGGCACGGCAATCGCATTATAGACGATCGCGATGGCGATGTTCTGGCGGACCAATCGACCCGCCCTCCGCGAGACGTCCAAGGCAAGGGGTACTGCCCATAGGCTCTCGCGAAGGAATACGAAATCCGCAGCGTTGCGGCCAATGTCGGCGGCGGTGGCCGGAGCGATCGAGACATGCGCCGCGCCCAGCGCGGGCGTGTCGTTCAGGCCATCGCCGACCATCAAGACCCGGTGACCATCATTGGTCAGCTGCCTGATCCGCTGGACCTTTCCCGAGGGCACGAGAGCGGGGGTAAAACGGTCGAGCTTTAGCGCGTCGGCGACTACGGCGCATGCGGCGACCGTATCGCCGGACAACATTTCCACCGTAAGTCCGGCATGTTTCAACTGCGCAATCGCCGTGTCCGAATCCGCCCGCAAGGCGTCCTCGAATTCGAAGGATGCGACGAGCCTTCCGTTTCGGGTCAGCACCGTCACACCGGTTTTTCTTTCGGCACCGATCCGACACTTGCCGCCAGCCCATCCCCGCCTGCCCAAGCGCCAGGTGCTGCCCGCGGCAGTCGCTTCGATGCCAAAACCCGGATGCTCTCTCATTTCATTGAACGTCGGCTGCCCGGCCGGGCTCGCGAGGCCGGCGAGCGCCTGCGAAAGCGGATGGCGGGAATGCGCGCCCATCGCGGCGGCGATGGCCAGTATGGCCGGATCGATAGACGACCTGTTGACGAGCCGGGGTTTTCCCAGCGTCAGAGTGCCCGTCTTATCGAAGACCGCCGTGTCGATCGCCGCCAGGCGTTCCAAGGCCGACCCCTCCTTGACCATGATGCCGTTGTCGAACAGTCGTCGCGCGGCGACAACCTGGACGATGGGCACGGCAAGGCCGAGTGCGCAGGGGCAGGTTATGATCAGGACGGCGATGGCGATCGTCATCGCCCTGTGCCAGTCTCCACTGGCGGCCATCCAGCCAAGAAACGTCGCGAACGCCGTCAGGTGTACCACCGGCGCATAAAGCACGGCAACGCGGTCTGCGATCCGGCGATAGTGGGCGCGGCCGCCCTCGGCCGCCTCCAGCAGACGGACCGTTTCCGCCAGGAAGGAATCCTTGGCGGCTGCGATCGCCTCGACAGTCAGCGGGCCGGTCAGGTTGAGCATGCCGGCCTGGACCAGTTCTCCCGCCTCGGCAGCTAGCGGCGTGCTCTCGCCCGAGACCAGTGAGCAATCAATGTCCGACGCGCCTTGAACGATCCTGCCGTCGACGGGTATCCGTTCGCCAGCGGCGATCAACACACGCATGCCCGGTTCGATCTCGCCGACCGGCAGATAGTCGCGTGCGCCGTTGCCGCGCAAGACCATGGCACCGCGGGCAGCCAGCCGGGACAGGCCCTTGACGGCGGTTCGGGCCTGCTCGCGTAGCAGGTGGTCCAGCGTCCGGCCGATCAGCAGAAAGAACAGCAGCGATACCGACGCGTCGAAATAGGCATGCTCGCCATGAATGACTGTCTCGTAGAGGCTCATCGCATAGCCGAGCGAAACTCCGACAGCGATCGGGACGTCCATGTTCATGCGGCCATGTCGCAGCGCATTCCAGGCCGACCGGAAGAAGATGCCGCCGCCGAATGCAAGCGCGGGAATGGCGATCAGCGCCGAGACCCAGTGGAACAGATCGCGGGTCGGCCCTTCAGCGCCCGACCAGACAGAGACTGAAAGCAGCATGATATTGCCCGCCGCGAAGCCTGCGACGGCGACTGCCCGGACCAACTCCGAAAGTATCCCGTCCTTCTCGTCGTCGTCGGTTTCGAAGAGGTGCGCCGGATGACCCAGTCCTTCGAGCGTGGCTATGATCGGCGGCACCTCACCTTCGCGCCATTGCACCGACACCCGTTTCGTCGATAGGTTGACGCGCGCGCCCTCGACGCGGTCGAGTTTTGCGAGTGCTGCCTCGATCGCCTGGATGCAGGCTCCGCAGTGGACCGTCGGGACCGACAAGTCCGACTGAACGATGCCGTCGCCAAGACGGCGGCTTGCCAGCCTGATTTCCTGGTTTGAGGGCAGGTCCGGCGTCACCCTGCCTGGGTCCGGAACCATCTCGGCGCCAGGTGCACAGCAACTCATTGCAACGCCCCATTGGAAACGATGACTCGGCGGACTTCCCGATAGGGCTTCGCAAGACCTGCGTCCGCGTCCACCTCAGCGATCCAGACGCCATTGCGGGGCGTATGCCGGGCCGCGTATTCGTGACCGGAGGCAAGGGCTAAAGTGATGGAGTAGTCCTCGGCTTCGTAGGCGGGATGACGAAACAGCACCTTGACGCCATGCAATGCGACAGGCTTGCCAGCCGCATCCGCGAGGCTGTAGCGAACCTCGCCACCGACAATCGTCAACTGGCTCTTCCAGCCAAGTGCCGCTTGAGCGCGGCCTTCATCCGCGTTCTTGTTGAATTGCTGGCTCGCCACATAGGCGTTTTCGACGATGAGCCCGGTCCAGCTTGTACTGGCAAGCGTCGCCATCAATGCATTAACGCTGACAACCACGCTGAAAAAGGCCGAGATGATGAGAAGCATGTGCCGGCCGGTGAATTCGCGAGGTTGCTCTGTTTTGGTTCTCACCTGGTCGTCTCCGGCGCGTTGAAGGTGGCGGTGTATCGGTCCGACTCCAAACCGGCCTGGTCGTTTGCGACGAACGTGAAGGTCTGTGTCTGGCCCCGGAGCTGATTGGCGGGCTGGCGCACGAAGATTTTCAAAGTTTTGAGGCGGTCGGGTTCGACCGGGATAGCGAATGAACGGCCTGCGGGCTGGTCAGAGCCAACGAGGATCATTTGCGCGCCTTCCAGTCCCTTCATCGTGACGACTATGGTTCGCGGCTCAGGGATCATGTTTAGCAGCTTCACAGTGTAACCGTTGCGGATTGATCCATCGGACAGCGTCACGAATTGTGGGTTGCGGTCGTGAAGCACGTTCACCCCGAGCCGGCTGCGGGTCATCAGTGAAAAGAGCAGTCCGATGCCGACCAGTGACAACAAGCCCATGTAGACATAGGTGCGCGGACGAGAGAGCTTGCGAAGGTGGAAATGCGTCAGTTTCTCGGAGAAAGCGCCGCCGGCGGTCCGAATGAGAGTGGGATCGATCGGGCGGGTGCCCCCTGCCGTCGCTATGGCTATGTTAGTGTTGTAGTCGGAAAGCGTCGCGTAGGAGATCAGCCCGTGTTCGCGGCCGAGCTTGTCCATGATGTTGTCGCAGGCGTCTATGCACAGCGCGCAGGTGATGCATTCGAGCTGCTGGCCATCGCGAATGTCGACCCCCATCGGGCAGACCGCGACACAGGCCTTGCAGTCGACGCAGTCGCCGACCGGCTGGCCGGCGGCTAACGCCTTCTTGGCATGGCGCGAACGCGGCTCGCCGCGCCAGTCGTTGTACGTCACGGTCAACGAATTCTCGTCGAGCATGGCGGCCTGGATGCGCGGCCACGGGCACATGTAGGTGCAGACCTGCTCGCGCATCAGTCCGCCGAACACATAGGTGGTGCCGGTCAGGACGGCGATCGTGACATAGGCGACGGGCGCGGCCGTGCCGGTGGCCACTTCACTGAGCAGCGTCGGCGCGTCGGCGAAGTAGAAGATCCAGGCGCCGCCCGTGGCAACTGCGATGACGAGCCATATGGCATGCTTGGATATGCGCAGGAAGAGCTTCCGCGCGCTCCAGGGAGCGGCATCCAGCTTCATGCGGGCATTGCGATCGCCTTCGATCGCGCGCTCCACGACAAGGAACAAGTCGACCCAGACGGTCTGCGGGCAGGTATAGCCGCACCAGGCTCGCCCGACGGTCGACGTGATCAGGAAAAGACCGACGCCTGCCATCATGAGAAGGCCGGCGACGTAGTAGAATTCCTGCGGCCAGATCTCGATGAAGAAGAAATAGAAACGACGGTTCGCCAGATCGAGGAGAACGGCCTGGTCGGGAGCGAAGGGGCCGCGGTCCCAGCGCAGCCAGGGCGTCAGGTAGTAGATGCCGAGCGTGATCGCCATCACCAGCCATTTGAACTGGCGGAAACGGCCGGATGCGCGTTTCGGGAAAATCTTCTTGCGCGCCGCGTAGAGCGGCTGGCGTGTCGTGGCGGAGTTGACCGCTTCGGCTTCAAGCCATTTTATCTGCTTGTTATCAAGCACGAGAAGCTCCGGTGACCAGCGACGATATTCGCGGCCGACACTCGACCACGGGCTTTGGCCGATGGTCGGGCGACCCTTGCCGCATGGCGGGCAGCGTCGCGTTGAGGAAGTTCAATCGCGGACTGCCGCAACGCGGTCGAGGCCCGGCTCGCGCCGGGCCTCGTCGCTTGGCGGGGGGAGGGCCGAGAATAGGCCGCCGCCTATTCTCCGCCGCCAAGCGAATGGACATAGACTGCAAGTTCCTTGACCTTGATCTCGCCGAGGCGCTCGATCCACGCTGGCATCACGCCTTGTTTCGGAGCTCGCACCTGGGCGGCAATCGCGGCCTCGCCTGGTTCATAGAGCCAGATCGCATCCGTCAGATTAGGTGCTCCGAGGTCCCGGTTGCCCTTTGCGTTCTCACCATGGCAGACAGCGCAGTTTTCCGCGAAGACCTTGGCGCCGGGCTCAATCAGGCTCTTGTCCTTGACGGCCCCCGAAAGGCTGGCAACGAAAGCGCTAACCTGGGCGATCTGTACGGGCTTGAGCACATCGACGAAGGCAGGCATCTCCGATTGGCGGGTGTCACCATCCGCGGTGAAACGAATGCCATGCGTGATCGTCTGCTGGATCTGCTCCGTCTTGCCTCCCCACAGCCAATCGTCATCGTTGAGGTTCGGAAATCCTTTCGAACCTTGCGCGCCGGATCCGTGGCATTGCACGCAGTTGACCTTGAATGCAGCACCGCCTGCGGCGACAGCAAACTCGCGCAACGCCTCGTCGGCAGCGATCTCGGAGATGGTTTTCGATCCCACGGCCGCGACATATTTGGCCTTGGCGGCTTCGGCCGCAGCCATCTCGTTCTTGACATCGTTGCGGCTGGAGAAGCCCAGAACGCCCCTGGTGGCGGAGCTCAGCATCGGCCAAGCCGGATAAGCTATGGTGTAGCCGATTGCCCAGGCGATGGTGACGTAGAAGGTGATCACCCACCACCGCGGAAGGGGGTTGTTGAGTTCCCTGATGCCGTCCCACTCATGACCGGTGGTTGAGATGCCCGACATATCATCGATATACTGCGTGCTCATGATCAGTCGTCTTTGAAGGGGATGTGTGCGGCTTCATGAGCCTGACTGCGACCGTTCGGTCGGAGCGCGAAGGCAACGCATCCAGCAAAGAAGAGCACCATGGCAAGCAGGCCACAGCTGTCGGCAAACTCGCGCATCATGTTGTATTCCATCGGTTTGCTCTCCTCAGCGGTAGCCAACGGCTTCGTCGTAGTTCTTGAAATCGACGAGGGTGCCGAGCATCTGTAGATAGGCGACCAGAGCATCCATTTCGGTGACTTGTTGTGGATCACCGTCGAAGTCGCCGACTTTGGCCCTCGGATAGCGCTTCTCCAGGCCGGACGTGTCGGCATTGGGGTCGGCCTGCGCCAGCAGGTCGGCGTTGGCTTGCACGACCAGGTCGTGGGTGTAGGGGACACCGACGCGCCGATTGGCGGCGAGGTGCATGGAGAAGTCCTTCACCTCGATCGGCCTATCCTTCAGAAAAGCGTAGCTCGGCATGATGGATTCCGGCACCACGGAACGCGGGTCCGTGAGATGCTGGACATGCCAGCTGTTGGAGTAGCGGTCGCCGACGCGTGCGAGGTCCGGCCCGGTGCGCTTGGATCCCCACTGGAACGGATGGTCGTACATCGACTCGGCCGCCAGGCTGTAATGCCCGTAGCGCTCCACCTCGTCTCGGAACGGCCTGATCATCTGGCTGTGGCAGAGGTAGCATCCCTCGCGCACATAGATGTTGCGGCCGGCGAGCTCGAGCGGCGAGTACGGGCGCATGCCCTCCACCTTCTCGATCGTGTTGTCGAGATAGAACAGCGGCGCGATCTCGACGATGCCGCCGACTGTCACGACCAGCAGGGAGCCGACGAGAAGCAGCGTGGCGTTCTTCTCGATCAGCGCGTGCTTGTCCATCAAGCCCATTTTCTGGCTCCTGATCGCGCAGGCTGAAGGGCGGCGATAGAGCGCGGCATCGGGTCCTCTTCACGTTGGTAGCCAAAGATGGTCATTGCGATGTTCCAAGCCATGATCAGTGCACCGGAGAGGTACATGGCGCCGCCGGCGGCGCGCATGATGTAGTAAGGATGCATGGCGGCGACCGTTTCGGCGAAGGTGTAGACGAGGAACCCTTGCTCGTCGTACTCGCGCCACATCAGGCCCTGCATGATGCCGGAAACCCACATCGCGGCGGCGTAGACGACGATGCCAAGGGTCGCCAACCAGAAGTGCCAGGTGACGAGGCGCAGCGAGTAGAGACGCTCTCGATTCCAGAGTTTCGGCACCATGTAGTAGATCGCGCCGAACGAGATCATGCCGACCCAGCCGAGCGCGCCGGAGTGCACGTGGCCGATTGTCCAATCCGTATAATGCGAGAGCGAATTGACAGTCTTGATCGACATAATAGGTCCTTCAAAGGTCGACATGCCGTAGAACGCGACGGCCGCGACCATCATGCGGATAATGGGATCGGTGCGGAGCTTGTCCCAAGCGCCGGAGAGCGTCATCAGGCCGTTGATCATGCCGCCCCAGGAAGGCATCCACAGCATGATCGAGAACACCATGCCGAGCGTCTGTGCCCAGTCTGGCAGGGCGGTGTAGTGGAGATGGTGCGGCCCGGCCCAAATATAGAGGAAGATCAGCGCCCAGAAATGGATGATCGACAGGCGGTAGGAGTAGACCGGCCGGTTCGCCTGCTTGGGCACGAAGTAATACATCATGCCGAGGAAGCCGGCCGTTAGAAAGAAGCCGACCGCATTGTGGCCGTACCACCATTGCGTCAGAGCATCCTGAACGCCCGAGAAGGCGGAGTAGCTCTTGGACCCCAGGAAAGAAACGGGCATCGACAGGTTGTTCACCACATGCAGCATCGCAATGGTGATGATGAAGGACAGGTAGAACCAGTTGGCGACGTAGATATGCGGTTCCTTGCGCTTCAGGATGGTGCCGAGGAAAAGGACCAGGTACGCGACCCACACGATTGTCAGCCAGATGTCGACGTACCACTCAGGCTCGGCGTATTCGCGGCCTTCGGTGATGCCCAGCAGATAGCCGGTCGCGGCCATGACGATGAACAGTTGGTAGCCCCAGAAAACGAACCAGGCGAGATTGCCGCCAAACAGCCTGGCGCGGGACGTGCGCTGCACGACATACATGGATGTGCACAGAAGCGCATTGCCGCCAAAAGCGAAGATCACACCGGAGGTATGAAGCGGCCTCAGCCGGCCGAAATTGAACCAGGGCTCGATGTTGAGGTGAGGGAATGCAAGCTGAAGCGCGATGACTACGCCGACCAGCATGCCGATGACACCCCAGAAAACCGTGGCGATGGCCCCATAGCGGATTGGTCCATCCATGTAAGCTGCGGGGTCGATTGGAACTGCCGGCTTGAAGTCGGTGTTGCGCATCAGCATCGCGTTGAAGCCAGCCACGGCGAAGAACAAAACCCACATGTGCTGGCGAAATGGTTCATCCACCCCGAAGCCGGCGGCTACGAGGGCGCCAAAAGCAAAAAGGCCTAGAAGGACGATCTCTGTGCCAAATTTCATCGCAAAACCCGATCTGGAAATTCCGGCGGACGTCAATCCGCAGCGCATTAATCACGCAGTCGCGGCCTGTTTGCCCTGATCCATGTCAGAGCCGCACGATTTTGCTTCAGACGGGGGCAGAAGGTGGCGATTGAACGAGGAAACGCAGCACGCGAAGGCCTGGCTTCGCCGTCTGTGGGCAGGTGGGGCGTGGTGGCGATTGCAATGTGATGACGCGCGGGGTCTGCAAAATATGGCTGATGCCTTGCCGGCGTGGCCGCGTCAAAGGGACAGCCAATTATTCCGCTGCTTCGTGACACCATAGCGGTGCAACGGCGCCATCTCGTTCCTTGAGGTCCAGACGCGCCCCCCAGTCTCTACGAAACTAGAATTGCCCCATACCCTCATACCCTGGTGCACAGAGTCTCTCAATAGACGTGGCAAACAGCTCCCTTGTTAAGGAAAGCGAGCGTGACCTGACCGAAGCCTGTCGAGGCGACTGGGCGAGCAGGGCACGAACTTTTCTCGTTCAACGCCTATGGCTCGGAGAGCCTGAGACGCGGACAAAATCCCAAAGTGGCATAGCGCTTGCTCGCAGCATCAGGGGCATTGAGCTCCAGACTGGAGCGCAGCGCTATGTTTAAAGTCGCCAGTTCAGCCAACCTCGTCATCCTGTGTTCACCGGCGGGTTCCCGGCGAGCAGCAAGAACAGACATGATTTCCATACCGAACCGTGCTCGCGGCCGCAGGCATGTGACGCCGTGGCCAACTGGTATCGGAAAAAAGCCGCCGGAGTTCTCGCCAAGATTTCCTCAGCTTGCGCAGAGGCAATTGGCATCGCCAGCTCACCATGTTTTCGTCTCCTCCACAGTTGCCCATGAGAGAGAAACGTCAGGTCGCCCGAGCCAGAACAGTCCTGTTGACGATCATCGCTCAGACGCCGCCCGCCTCAACAGCCCGGCCTCTCTTCGAAAAAGGGCCGCTCTCCTTCTTCTGATTCCAGTGTTGTTATGGTGGAGTTCGTGCATCGCGGCCGTCCAGACAATCTCGGTCTTGGACCGTTTCAGCAGGGACATCCCATGCCGCTGCCGATCCTAGCGCTTGCCATTGCATCCTTCTGCATCGGCACCACAGAATTCGTCATCATGGGCCTGCTGCCGGAGGTCGCCGCCGATCTCGGGGTGTCGATCCCGTCGGCCGGCCTGCTGGTCACCGGCTATGCGCTGGGCGTCGTCCTCGGCGCGCCGATCGTCGCCATGGCAACCGCGCGCCTGCCGCGCAAGCCGGTGCTGGTCGGCCTCGCCACGCTGTTCGTCATCGGCAATCTCTTCTGCGCCGTCGCGCCGAACTACTGGCTGCTGATGGCGGCGCGGGTCTTCACCGCTTTCGGCCACGGCGCCTTCTTCGGCATCGGATCCGTGGTTGCGGCGAGCCTCGTACCGCGCAACAAGCGGGCGAGCGCCATCGCCCTGATGTTCGCCGGCCTGACGCTCGCCAACATCCTGGGGGTTCCCGCGGGCACGGCGCTGGGCGAAGCCTTCGGCTGGCGCGCCACCTTCCTCGCCGTCGTCGGCATTGGCCTGATCTCGGTCGCGGCCATCGCCTGGCTGGTGCCGTCGGATGTCGCGGAGCCGAGCGGCGGCGGTCTGCTCGGCGAACTCCGTGTCCTTGGCAAGCTGCAGGTCTGGCTGGCGATGCTGATCGCCTCGCTCGCCTCCGCCAGCCTGTTCGCCTTTTTCACCTACATCAAGCCATATCTCACCGACGTCTCCGGCCTGTCGAGGGCGACCGTCACATGGGTGCTTTTGCTGTTCGGCGCCGGCATGACCATCGGCAACATCATCGGCGGCAGGCTGGCCGATTGGAAGCTGATGCCGACAGTGATCGCCACGCTGCTCGCCATGGCTCTGCTGTTCGTCGTTTTCGCCAAGCTCGGTGCGATTGCCGCGGTCGCCGTCGCCAGCGTCTTCCTGTGGGGTGTGCTAATCTTTATCGTCGTGCCGCCGCTGCAGATCCGGGTGGTCGAAGCGGCGTCCGAAGGACCGAACCTGGCCGCGACGCTCAACCAGGGCGCCTTCAATGTCGGCAACGCCAGCGGCGCCTGGATCGGCGGCCTGGCCATCTCCTGGGGCATGTCCTATGCCAACCTGCCGCTGGTGGGCGCTGCGTTGGCGCTCGTGGCGGTCGCCGTAGCAGTGCTGTCGCTGGCGCTCGACCGCCGCGCGCTGGTACAGACTTAGTCATTCGCTGATGGGATCTGCGCACGATTGTCACGAATGTTCAGCATGCAACGTGTGTGTCGCAGTTCACCGGTTCTTGTCAGCGCCCCCTTGCCAACCAGATCCTACAGGTCCCTTGTCGCCGTGGCGCGCGACGCCTGGGTGATGGCGATATAGTTCTCGGCGCTAAGACTGCCCTTGAAACTGGCGATGCCTTTACGGAACATTCGAGCGACGACCTTTTTCTTGGCGCTCGTTGAACTGACCCCGATGGCGCTCATAGAATTTGGCCTTGGCGACGGAGAATTCAACTCGAGCAAGCGTTGTGCGCTGTGCTTTGAAGAACGTGTTGGCAAAGTCAATAAATGCGCAGGAGCGTAGGCAGAAACCCCGCGTTATGCAGGCCCTCGAGAAAATTGATGACTCCGCCGGCCATGATGAACCATGTGGCATCGCCGAGACTCTTGCGGAAATGGACAGTCGAAACCTGGCAAGCGTGCCGAGAACCATCATGGCGGCTGCGACGCCAAAGCCAAACGTGGGTGATACGGCACTCCACAGCACGCCGACGGCGCCGCTGGAGACGAACTTGGCGGTTCCGTTGACAATGCCGAGCCCGCGAGGCCCAGCTGGTCACCAATGCCGTGCGCCATCTCTTCGAGATCCCGGACGCTGCGCTCACGCTTTGGCCGGTGAGCCCGTCGGCCATCGAATCGCGCCCGCGCAACCGCTGCTCAAGATGCGGCATCTTCGCCTCGATTGCCGGCCTGCCGCAGAAGCTCGGCAACCTGGTGGGGAGCCCCGGTGATCGCGCTATCTTCCCTTTCGGCGCGCCGGGCTTCGAGCCTGCCACGCGCCAAGGCTTCATTACGGCTCAGAGTCATGGGCGGCAGGGTCGTCGCCGGCCGCCTGTCTCATGACTGAGACGACCGAGCCTCCAGGTGCTAGGGCAAGTTTCGGACAATTGCAACGGCCGGGCAAAGCATCAATTCCCTGGGAAGGAATCAGCGCGCTCAGAAGCTCAAAGTCAGTCAATGCTCCGTGGCAAGGCGACGTCGGGACGGCTATGGCCTCCGTTGTAAGCAATCCGTTGTCAATCAGTGGCCGATCTACGATGTGACTCCAGACGCCACAACTTGACTTATCTTTGCGGGCCTCGAGGGTCGCGTGCGCCGCATTTTTTTCGTAAGCTACGCCGAGACAGAAAGACGCGGCATTAGCGCGAGGAAATAGGCGATGCAAGCTCAAGCGATTGGGTGCCTTGCTAACCAGCATGGAAGCTGCCGCTCATCCTTTAATATCGGTGAGCGGCGGCCCGACGATCATGACGGTCGGATCGGCCGACAGAAGCTTCCTAGCCTCCGTCCTAACATCCTCCAGAGATACCGCTTCGATCAGCGCAGCGCGATTTTTGATATAGTCCATGGCGAAATTGTCGCGCTGCAGCCCGACCAGTGTCGCCGCAATCGAATCTGAAGACTTGAGGTGGTTAATCGCAAACGAGCCGATCAGGTATTTCTTAGTCGCCGCGAGCTCCTCCTCGGTCGGCCCCTTCCCGGCCATCTCCTTCACCACCTTGCGCACGATGGCAAGCGTCTCGGCGGCGCGGTCGGAGCGTGTCGCGGTCGCCACCACCAGCGCATTGGAATGCTCATGGTCGATCAGACGGGAGCTGACGCCGTAGGCGAGACCGCGCTTCTCGCGCACTTCTTCGAAGAGCCGCGAGGTGAACGTCGAGCCGCCGAGGATCTCGTTCATCAGCACGGCGGCGTAGAAGTCGGGCGAGCTGCGCTTCACCCCGGGCCAGGCGAGCTGCAGCGTGGTCTGCGGCAGGTCGTAATTCACCTCCAACTGCTGGCCGAGCCTGGGCGTGACGTCGGCCACGGGGGCGAGCGTATCCGCCTGCGGCAGGTCGCCGAATACTTCGTCCAGCTTGCCGCTCAGCGTCGCGGCGTCGATGTCGCCGACAACAGCCACATGCAGGCCGCGGCGGGCGAAACTGGCCTTGTGGAAAGTCTTGATGTCGGAGGCGGTGATGGTGGCCAAGCTCTCCTTGGTGCCCTCGCCCGGCCGCGCATAGGGGTGCTTGCCATAGATGGCGCGCAGCCAACGCTGCTGCGCCACCGTGTTGGGATCGCGCTCGTTAGCGAGGATGCCGGAGAGAATCTGGCTGCGGATGCGGTCGATCGGCGCCTGGTCGAAGCGCGGGCTGTTGACCGCCAGCTTCAGCAGCTCGAAGGCCCCGTCTTTCTCCTCCGACAGCATGCGCATCGAGCCGTAGGTGCCATCGCGCGCCGCCTGGAAGCTCATCTCGGCGCCGGCATCGTCGAGCTTCTGCTGGAAGGCTTCGCTGTCGAGGCCGCCGGCGCCCTCGTCAAACAGGCCGGTCATCAGATTGACCAGACCCTCCTTGCCGGCGGGGTCCTGGGCGCTGCCGCTATCGAAAACGAAGCGGATGGCTATCAGCGGGATCGAATGGTCCTCAACCAGCCAGGCGGTGACGCCCTTCTTCGACTTGACCTCCTGGATGTTCATCTCGGCGCGCGCGTCAAGCGCCGGCAGCTGCAGGAAGAACAGGGCAAAGCACACGGTGGCGATGGCGCGGCAGACCTTTCCTTCTCGCTTTTCAGGGGAAGGAACGCTGCTCATCCGTTCAAGGGCAAGGGTCATCATCAATTCCCCACCTGTTGCTGCGGCAAGAGATAGCCGGTGGTCGAATGGTCGAGCATTAGGTAGCGGGCGGCCACTTGCTTCACCTGCTCGGCGGTGACCTTGCGGATGCGCTCGGGCCTTTCCTCGACGTCCTTCACATTGCCGCCGGTGGCGAGCGTCGAGCCATACATATTGGCCATGTCTTTCTGCTTGTCGCGGGCAAAGATCATCGAGCGCACATAGCGGGTCTTGGCGCGCTCCAACTCGTCGCCGGTCACGCCATCCTTGACGATGCGGGCGATCTCGGCGTCGACGGCCGCTTCGACATCGGCGAGCTTGGCATCGCCGCGCGGCGCGCCATAGACGGTGAAGTTGGTGTTGTCGAGCATGGTGCTCTGGAAATAGGCGCCGGCAGTGGAAGCGATACCCTGCTCGACCACAAGCTGCTGGTAAAGGCGGCTGCGGTTGTCGCCGCCCAGGATCTCCGCCAGCAGGTCGAGCGCCTCGGCTTCGCCTTCCTTGGCCGTGCGATAGGACGGCACGACCCATTGCGTCGAAAAGCTCGGCACCGAGACGCGCGCGTCGGTGAGCGTCACCGTGCGCCTGGTATTCTGCTCGGGCTCCGCCGGGCGGATGCGCGGCGGCAGATCCGGCCCGCGCGCGATCTTGCCGAAGGTGCGTTCGGCCATCGCCTTCACCGCATTCGGTTCGACGTCGCCCGCCACCACCAGAACCGCGTTGTTTGGGTGGTAGTAGACGTCGTAAAACGCCTTAGCGTCCTCTCGGTTGAGCTGTTCCATTTCCTGCATCCAGCCGATTACCGAAATTCGGTAGGGCTGATTCTGCCAGAGCGTGGCATCGATCTCCTCTTCGAGCACCGCCTGCGGATTACTGTCGATGCGCGAGCGGCGCTCCTCCAGGATCACGTCGCGCTCGGTTTTGACGACGTCATCGGTGAGGATGAGGTTGCGCATACGGTCGGCCTCAAAACCCATCATCTGCTCGAGCGCCGAGGGCGGCACCGTCTCGTGGAAAGCGGTGTAGTCATAGTAGGTAAAGGCATTCTTGGAGCCGCCGATCTCGGACACCGTGCGATCGAGCTCGCCGGCGGCGTGATGGGCGGTTGCCTTGAACATCAGATGCTCGAAGAAATGGGCGATGCCGGATTTGCCGGGCGGCTCGTCGGCACTGCCGACCTTGTACCAGACCATGTGGGTGACGATCGGCGCGCGATGGTCAGGAATGACCACCACTTCCATGCCATTGCGGAGCAGGAAATCGGATGGAGACTTTTCGCCGGCCATTGGCGACCTGATCCCGGTGAAGGCTAGGATGGTTACCAACAGGGTCTTGGAAACCCAGCCGCCGGGGTTTGCAGCGAACATCGTCATGAATCTGTTTTGCTCCTTGGTACGCCACGCGTTCGATAGATCGGGTAAGCATGGAACGTGCCAAGCAGAAATGACTTCCCGGCAACGCATCAGCACCCAAACGGACCATGTCGGTTGTCGGACATTGTCGGGTTTCATCCCCAGCGTTGGCCGATGCGATTGTAAGGGAGCGGTGGTTCGGCACGTTGCCGTTCACGCTCCCGAACCGGGGCCAGCATAGCTGGTGCGGTATCGCCTATTATCTGGGCGGCGGTGGCGGATAGGTCCCCTACCCTTTGCGCGCATCGGCTGGCTAGACTAAATCGGCGTGTTAGCCTCGATCTAAGCGCGAGCATCACCAAGCGGGTGCTGCCTCCTACCGGGGCTGCTCTGGTGCTTACAGGTAGCAGGCCCGACCCCTTGCGGCCGGTCCGCTTCAGCAGCGGTTGATCGACGAGATGACCCCGCGCCAGCCCCGTCAGGAGACGCCCGGGTTCGCGACCTTCCTTGGGCCGGTCGCCGGACACGGCGTCAGCGGACGATCTGCGCCGGTTCCAGGTCGGTCAGCAGGATGACGGCAGCCGGTCCCGATCATGAACAGGCATCGTCAGAGCCGCAGGATTTTGCCTCTGGCAGCATCGAGTTCGGTGTGAGTGGAGCGATTGAAGGAGGAACCGCGGCGCGGCGAAGCCCGCTTACGAAACAAGGCCGCCGCCCGGGCCGCTGCGGCGTGGTGGCAATCGCGGGCGATCTGATAACGCGAGTAGGATCTGCGAATGTGGGCGATGGCTTACCGACGTCGACAGGATTGGCGAAGCGCGACCGCCCCGAAGCCCGGCCAATGGCGACATCAAGACACGCGGCAACAGTGCTGGCCAAATCAAACATTTTGGCAATCTGTGCCAAGGCCTTCGTCGCCGACGCTGCGAGCAGCTCGGATCAGACGGGACCGCTGGTCGCCTCTGGCGATATCGGCGATCGGCTCGCTGGAGCCGCGGCACGCTGATGTCGAGGTGGTCAGCAGGTCATTTCATGACCACGTCACCCCTTCAGCGGAACGCCGCGGACGGAAAACCTTGCTCAGTTTTCTTGGAATTGCCCCTGGCTGGTCATCCATCGCTACGCTTTTGGCCCCTCGTTCTCAATAGGGCGATTGTATTCATGATCCGAGGAGGTTGCAGCCAGGCGCGAGATGAAATTGCGCCCCCATTCCCGCAATCCGGGCCGTCATCTGTGCGCCCCGATGGCCAAAGGGAATATTCGCCCCCGCGACAACGTCCTCATTCGACGTGAATTCGCGGATTGTGACTTGTGCTAGGTACGACGTGTTTGCGCGGGCAATCGTCGGGCGACTTGCAAGCCAGGTGTAGGCCTGGCTATACGGGGGTCTTCGCGCAACTTCAAAGGGAGATGGTCGGCTGGAAAGCGCGAACATTCTGTCGTCGGCAGTTTGGGTTCGAACAGAAAGCGTGGGTCAACCCCGCACGGCGGTTTTCTCACCGCGGCTCGATCCCACTGAAACCGCGGCTGACTCCATGAGGTGTTTAAGTTGGAAAAACCGGAGAGAGAAATTTGACAACCGGTAGCAAAATCCCGGTCCGGATCGAGTTGGAGGCCATTAGCTCACACACGGTCGAGCGCTTCGAAAATTCTCTGCGAAAGCATCCTGAAATCGAAGAATGCTATGCGGTGAGCGGCAAGACGGATTACCTTCTATACGTCTGCGTAAAGGACATCCGGGGCTACGAAGAGATCCACCGGGAAGTCCTTTCCAGGCTACCTGGGGTAAGAAAAATTAGGGCGGATATTCCTCTACGCCGTGTCGTTCCATTTTGATGGATGGCGCGACCCGAGCGCATCCGCGAAATCTTCATTTAGGTGGGTAAGGCAAGGCGCGTCTAAATTTGCCGAGAGGCTGGCTCACGTTGCTGGCGATTATACGAGAGGAAGATACGTACTGAGAATGACGCGGGCCGAGTTCTACGATCTGGTCCCGCCGAAACCGATGACCGAAATCGCAAGGCAGTGTGGCATCAGAAACCAGCATGTGGGGCGGACATGCGATGCGTATGAGATCGCTCGGCCGCGTGCCGGCCTTCGGCAAAGAGTAGAGCACGGCAAGTCGGTGGAAACCGCTGCGCTCGATTACAAGATCCACAGCCTGTCGAGGCGACTCTGCGAGCAGGGCACGATGCTTTCTCGTTCAACCCCCTTAGCTCGGGGAGCCTGAGACCGGGACAAAATCCCAAGGTGGCATAGCGCTTGCGGTATCAGGGGTATTGAGCTCCAGACTGGAGCGCAGCGCTGTAATGTTTAGAGTCGCCAGTTCAGCCAACGTCGTCATCTTGTGTTCACCGGGGAGTTGCCGGCGAGCAACAAGAACGGACATGATTTCCACACCGAACCGTCTCGCCGACACTCCGGCCTGGTTGACCAGCGGATGATGGCGATTGAAGCGGTGCCACGACCGTTGCAGCAAGCTTCATGGACCGGAGCCGATAAGCGGCCTGAGGCGGCCCAGCAAGGCCTGGCGGTCGGCGACGAGGGTGTCGAGGTGGAGCGGCCGGCCGGTGGGCGGTTCGGCTTCAGCCAGGCGTGCGGTCAACGCCCGGGTGGCGTCGAGGACGAAGACGCCGCAATCATAGTTGTTGTCCTGCTGAGCCATCAGCACCGGCTTCAAGCGGGCGCCCAGCTTTGCGGCGAGCTCTTGTGCCAGCGCGCTGTTTTGGCTGGCTGAGGAGTCGTAATGATAGGCGAGCGGCTGGGAGCCGCGCAGATCGACAAACAGCAGCGACCAATGGGTGCCCTGCTCGCCAAGCGCGGCATTGTTGAGGGGAAGGAACACGAAGTTGGTCCTGGCGTCCGCCAAATTGCCCCCGCCGCCGGCGATGCCGTGGAAGATGGCGGCCGCTTCGGCCTCGTCTTCGGTCATGCGCAACAGATGGGTCACCGAAGGCTCGACCAATCGGATCCGGGCGGCGATGTCGGGACTGGCCCCGTGCAAGGCCTCGCCAAGCAGGGCGTAATCGGCCGTGATATGGTCGTCCAGGAGCCATTGGGTGGCGCCAAGCGCCAGCCGATGCGCTGCAGCGGCTGCCGGGGGAAGCCCGGCTGCCTGGCGCTCGGTCGGCCGAACGCCAGGTGGCACGTCGACTGCGATGCCGGGAGCGTCGGAGATGGCTGATGTCCCGGCAGTGGGGAGGGTCTCGGCAGCGGCGAGCGTCTCGGCAGCGGCAGGCGGCTCAGGAGCAGGCGCCTCGTTGGCATGTGTCTCGTTAGCAGGGGTCTCGTTGGCAAGGGTCTGTGCGGCTGCGTCCTCGCCGCCGCACAGGTAGGCGTGGAGCGCCTTCACGCAAGGCTCGGCGTTCTCCTTGTCCTTTGCGGAAGGCGGGACCACCGTGATATCAGCCAGTTGGTAGAGCGGCCGGCGCTCGTCGAACATGCGGCTTACCTTCTGCTCGCCGTCGGGGCCTTGCAGCAGCGGCCGGCTGGTGTCGTTCCTGAGGCGCCTGCGGATCACTTGCGGGTTGGTGTCGAGCCAGATCGATACCGCCTTCTCGCGGATCAGGGCTCGATTGTTGGGCTCGATGAAGCCGCCGCCGCCGGTTGCGATGACGATCGGCCCCTTCTCCAGCTGCTTGGCGAGCTCTTCGGCCTCCAGCTGTCTGAAGTGGGCCTCGCCCCGGCGCGCGAACAGATCGCTCAGATTGCCGTGCTTGCGCACGATTTCCTTGTCGGTGTCGACAAACTTCACCCCCAGCTTGCCGGCAAGCTCGCGGCCGATGGTCGACTTGCCGCTGCTCGGCATGCCGACCAGCACGACCGGGCGCATGCCGAGGGCGGCTATGATCGCGCCGGCCTGCGGCGAGCGGGCGGCCGCGGGCTGGCTTGCCCGGTCGGCGGTGGCCAACCTGGAGGCCCCAGCCGTCCGCGACCGGCTGTGGCCCGCCGAGCCCCAGTGGGGGATGCTGGAGGCGTCGGGGGGAATGGCGACCTCGAGGCATCTGTCCTGCACGCGCTGCACGAGCTCGTAGGCCTTTTGCTCGGCGTCCGGCCCGGGGTGGCGCCGCAGCCAGTCGATCTGCTTGTAGAGGTCGTGGTTGGCGAGCTTGGCCCGGTAGCTGGCCGGCGTATGGAACTCGACCTCGAAGCGATAGGCCTGCGGGGTGCTAAACACGGCGCGGATGGCGAGGAAGCGCGGCGTGCGCATCCTGAACCAGTTGGTGGTCTCGACCTCGCTGCAGCCGCGCTCCTCGAAGGCCAGCACGGCCGTCTTGAAGGCGCGCGTCAGGGCCGCGTCCGGGATCTCGAAGACATGACGCACCGCATTGGTGAGCAGCTGGGCCTCGGGCGCGGCGCTCACGCTCTGGCCGGTAAGCTCGTCGGCCATCGAATCGCGCCCGCGCAGGCGCTGCTCGAGATGCGGCAGGGTCACCTCGATGCCGGCCTGCCGCAAAAGCGCGGCGACCGCCTGCGCGGTCTCGGTGATGGCGCCTTCCTCCGCCGCGGCGCACTGGGCTGCGCGGCTGGCGCGCTCCAGGGCCTGCTCGCGGCTCAGCGTGATCGTGGCGGCGGGGTCGTCGGCGGCCGCGACGCCCAAGGGGCTGGGCAGGATGCCGTTCGCGGCGGCAAGCTTGATCGAGGCCTCCATGACCGAGGCCGCCAGTGTCGGATTGTCCTTCAGATCCGCCAGGCTGGCGTCGACGTCGAAGCGGCCCTGGTGCAGCGTTGCCGCCAGCGCCTTGACATAGGGCGCCGGCTTCAGGCCCGGGACCTGTTGCAGGAGCCGCTGCAGATCGGCGCTCTTCTTCATGAACAGCCGCGCCCCGGTGTCGGACTTGTAGGCGTCGGTGCCGACCTTAATGCCGACGCTCAACAGGTTGATGGCGCTTTCATGCAGATCGTGCGGGTTGTAGCCGTCGGGCCGCGGATCGATGCGCGCCCGGCAGTGGTTGAGCAGGAGCTCGACGCGCTCCCTGGCGTCGGCGGCCGCTGGATAGGATTCGGCGAGCTCGGGAAACAGCGCGCCGGCGGCGGCGCTGACGCCAGCAGTTGCGCTGGTCGAGGCCGTGGCTCGCGCCAACGGCTCGCCCTTGGGCTGCTCCCCGTTGGGCTGCTCCTCATTGCCCTGGTGGGCCCAGGTCTCGAGCTCGCTGACCAGCAAGGCGGCCAGTTCGCGGGCCACCGGATGCCGGGCCGCCTCGCCGTCCTGCCTGGCCCTCTCGAGGAGCCCCAGCATGGTCTGGCCGTCCGGCCGGTCTGCGTGCAGTTGGACGCGGATGTCGGCCCTGAGCTCATGGTGAATGCCCTCGTAGGTGCCGAAGACGGCACGCTCGGCAAACCAGCGTTGCGCTTCAAGCGGCTGCGCCAGGACGTTGCGCTGCAGGCAGCTGTAGGTCTCCAGCACCTGCTGGGTGGCCGACAGGATCTGCCGGGAGCGGCTGAACTGGTAGCTGCCGTTCTCGATGGCCGGCGTGTGCGACTTCGGCGGCTTCAGCGAGGCCAGGCCGCGCGCCTGCTCCTTCTGATCGAACTGGCGCACATGCTCGTAGAGCCTGGGCCGGTCGCCGACGATGACAACGGTATCGCCGTCGAAATCGCCGTCGAGCTTCTTTTGTTCGGCGCTCGGCACCGCAACCAGCGAGCCGGGCGCGAACACCTCCGTCGCCTGCAGGATGCCGACGCAGTCGAGCCCGGTGTCGGCCTTGACCCGGTCCTTGCCCTCGAGCCAGTGCGAATGGCACTTGACGTCCTCGGCCGACATCACCACCGAACGCTCGGCGAAGGCGGCCGGCCACATCCGGTCGGGCACCACGATCAGGATGCCCTTGGCAAACAAGGTCGGATCGTCGACGGCAAGCCTTTCCCCCGACTTATGCGCGACGTTGAAGCTGTACTGGAAGGCCACGCACCGGTCCAGGAACGCCGCGGTCGCGTCGCCGTCGCGCGCCGACCTGACCTGGCCGGCGGCGAACGGGCGCAGGTTCGGCTTGTCGTAGGGCGAGCGCCCGACAAGCACGCCGCCATCGGCGGTCAAGGTCTCGCTCTTGAGCGTCGGCACATAAAGGCGTCCGTCGCCGGACGGCACGGCGACGGCGCCCGGGCCATCGATGTGGCCAGAGGTAACGGTCCGAAACAGCTCCTCGGCCGTCAGCCTCGGCTGCTCACGGCTGCCGAGCCAGGCCTCGGCCTTCTCGCGCGTCTCCTCGGCCACCGCTGCGTTGCGCGGATAATGCTGCAGGGCCGAGGCCGGCACCGAGGCTCGCTTGCCCTGGCCAAAGACACGCACCGGCGCGGCGCCGTCCGGGCGGACGGCCCGGGCGATGGCCGGCATGCGCTCGGCCAGCGAGGCCCTGATGAAGCCGCAGCCGTCATGCGGCCGCAGGGCGATCGGGCCGTCCGGCCCGGCGAGCCTGAAGGGATGCGCCGCCCCTGCCGGGCGGTCGGGCAGGAGCGACAGCCTGAAGGCGCCTTCGAGCGCATAGTCGTGCGGACCAAGCCCGGGGATGTCCGGCGGCGCGGCAAAGCCGCGGCGCTGGGTGTAGTAATAGGCTTCCTTGAACGGCGCCCAGGCCCGCGCCAGCTGCTCGAAGGCCGTCCCCGGCGCCGTGTCGGCATAGGGGATCGCCAAAAGCTTGCCGCCGGTGGCCTCGTCGGCCGCGCCGGGCAGGCGGGCGGCAAGCTGGGCCAGGGACTTTTGCGGCGCCTTCAGCTTGCTGCCGCCGAACAGGTCCATGCGGTAGGGCACGCCCTCGACGCTGAGCGTGCGCGCCAGCATGAAGGCGCTCGGCTTGCCCGGCAGCTGCACCGCAACCACCCTGACAGCCCCCGAGGTCAGGCGGTGGAAGATGGAATAGCGCAGCTCCGCTTCGCCGGCCAGCGGCCGCCCCTGCATGTCGACCACCGGCAGCCGCATCAGTCCGGCATCGCCTTGCGGCGGCCGCGGCTCGTGGTCCATGGCCTCAAGCACGCCATGGACATCGAAGACGGCGGCGGCATGCTGGGCCTGGACGCTCGGCGCGTTCTGGGCCATGAAGGTGTCGAGCGCGTCGAGCGGCCCCTCCGCCTCGATCTCGGCGATCAGGTTCCAGCTCATGTTGGAAAGGTCGGCCTCGATGAGGGCGCGGGCGCTGTCCAGGATCTGGCTGGTCTTGGCGTGCAGCTCTTCCTGGCGGCGCCGCAAGGCGAGCTTGTCGCCCTCGACATAGGGCCGCCGGTAGAGCTTCTCCAGCACGGCGCGGGTCTTGAGCACCTGATAGATCGATAGCGCCGGGCAGCGGCTTGCATTGGCGCCGCTGTCGCGCTCGGCCTGGCCTGCCTCGAGATGCGCCTCGATCTTGCGCTCCACCACCGGCTGGATGGCGTTGAGAAGGTTCAGCGCCGGCCTGCGGTACCAGCGCAACGCCGGCCGCGGGCTGCGCGCCAGCGGCAGCAGGGCGGCGCACAGATTGCCCATGGTCTCCAGATTGTTGTCGCGCTCGAAGGCGGGCGTTGCGCGCAGCGCCTCTAGCCGGTCCAGCCCCGGCTTTGCCAGCACACCCAGATCGTCGGACAACTGCGCCTTGCTCAGGGCCTTGAAGATGTTGGCGATGGCCAGGACATCGGCCTGCTGCAGCCGGTCCTCGGCATAGTGAAGATAATGCGCCAGCTGATGCACCCGCTCCTTCAGCATAGCGGGTTCGGCCACCTCCCCGGCTTCCTCGCCCTGCAGGATACCGCGCGCCAGACCATTCGCGACCATCGCAAGCCGTGGCGTCGCGAACGCGCCGAAGCGACGGCCCTTGGGGCCGAGACCGCGGGCGATCTCCACCAGAGCCTGATAACACACCGGCTCTTGGGTCCACTTGGCGAAGCCGTTCACCAGGAGCGCCAAATCCTGCGCCGTAAATTCGGAGAGCCCGACATCCGGGCGATCGGCGCGGCCAAGGACCTCCTCGCCAATGGCGACCGTGGCCTGCCGATTGCGCTCCTCTTGCGGCCACTTGCTGAAACCGTTCACCAGGACCGCCAGATGCTGATGACTAAATTCCTTGATTTTGCCGACGCGGGAAGCGATCTCCCCAGCCATGGCGACTGCAGCCTGGCGCATGCCTGGCTCTTGCGGCCATTTGCTGAAGCCATTCACCAAATTGGCCAGGCTCAGCGGAGCAAAGTCGGAGAGCCCGACATTTGTGTGATAGGCGCGGCGAAGGACCTCGCCGCCGATGGCGGCCGTGGCCTGCCGATTTCGCTCCTCCTGCGGCCACTTGCTGAAACCGTTCACCAGTATGGCCAGCTGCTGATGGGTAAATCCCTTGATTTTGTCGGCATGGGAGGCGATCTCCCCGGCGACGGCGACCGCCGCCTGGCGCATGCCTGGCTCTTGCGGCCACTTGCTGAAGCCATTGATCAGATAGGCCAGCTCCTGACCAGGAAAACCGCGCAATCGGTTGGCGGCGCGACTGAGCTCAGAGGCGATGGCAATCATCGCCTCGCGCGTGCTTGCCTGTTCCGGCCATTTGCTGAAACCGTTCACCAGATCGGCCAACTCTTGATTCGCAAATCCCTTGAGCTTTCCGGCTCGGGCAACGACCTCGCTTGCGATGGCAATGGTCGCCTCGCTCGTCTTCTGCTGGTCAGGCCACTTGCTGAAACCGTTCACCAGGTTGGCCAACTCTTGATACCCAAATCTGTTGAGCGAGCCGGCTCGGGTAACGATCTCGCCCGCAATGGAAACCGTCGCCTCGCGCGTCTGTTCGGGCCACTTGCTGAAACCGTTCGCCAGGTTCGCCAGATGTTGATCAGTGAATCCGCCGAGCTCTTTGGCACGCGCAACGATCTCGCCGGCGATGGCAACAGTAGCATGGCGCATGTCGATTTCTTCGGGCCATTTGCCGAACCCGTTCACCAGATTGGCCAACTCTTGATGTGGAAATCTATTGAGCTTGCCGGCGCGGCCAACGATCTCGGCGGCGATGTCCGCCACAGCTTGGCGCAAATCCTGTTCTTCCGGGTACTTGCCGAAGCCATTGACCAGGTTCGACAGGCCCTGCGGGCTAAAATCGGAGAGCCGCTTGGCTCGGCCTGCAAGGCGCGTCACTTCGGTGCCGATAGCGCTAGTGGCTTTCCGACACTTCGCCTGGCTCGGCCATTTGCTGAAACCGTTCACCAAGTTCGCCAGGCCCTGCGGTTCGAAATCGGAAAGCCGATTGGCCCGGTCCGCGAGGTACGTCACCTCGGTGCCGATAGCGCTGGTGGCGTCCCGACACTCCGCTTGTTTCGGCCATTTGCTGAAGCCATTGACCAGATTGGTCAGGTTCTGCGGACTGAATTGGGAAAATCCCTCCGTCTCAGCGCGGCGAAGAACCTCACCAGCAACTGCGAAAGTGCCGTCGCCACACCCTGGCTGGTCAGGCCACTTGCTGAAGCCGTTCACCAGCAGCGCGATGTTGCGAGCGTCCAGCTTGCGAAGCATTGCGCGGTTGTTGCTGCAGAACTTGGCGATCCTGATTGTGCCGTCGCGGCATTCCGCCAGTTGGGGATATCGACCGAACGACAAGGAAAACAGTGGCAACGCGCTGGGATCCAGGTCGCTTAAGGCGCTGGTAGACCTCGATACCTTGGCTGCCATGGCCCTGCAGGCCTGCATGCCCGCCTCGCCTCCAGGCTCGCGGCTGACTGCGTTGGACACGGTCGCATATCCAAACGATTCTCCTTCACGGATATCCCGCTCCCAGTTTGGCAGAAACTGGCGAGTGAATTGAACAGCGGCTCCTTGCAGGAATGCTGCCTGCTCTTCCTGGTCCCGCAGCAAGCCGCTATGGCGCACCACCGCACAGGAGAATTGAACGATGTCCCGAGCTCGGCCGATGTCATCGAGAGCCTTGTTGAACAGATTGCTCGACATTGCGCGAGACGCGCGCTGCGGGGCTGCTTCGGAATGCCGTCCCACTTGCAAATCGGCAGGTTGTCTATGCGGTGGCAATCCGGCTGTGTTCGCGCGTCCGGACCGCTGCGCCTGGCGCGAGGGCCCGCCCTCGGCCCGCAAAGCGCCTGATTGCTGCTGCGACTCTTCAAGTCGTTGGGACTTCATGCGGCGGCTATCGCGCGCGCCTACATCGTCACGGCGTGGCGGCCCGGCCTCCATGCCGGATGGGTTTCGACCATGCGACGGGGCGGAGGTGTGTGAGCTTTCGGTGACGCCATCTCTGCGCCGCGATCCGGCATCCGAACGCGAAGGACCCGCTTGCCGTCCTTGCCCATGAGACCGCTGCTCGCTTCCAAGACGGATGTTGGTTTCTACGCCATCGTCGGCACGTCGCTCTCCTGGCCCGGCGTTCCTATCGGACGTGGTCTGTCGATGCGACAGGACCGGAGCGTAAGAACTTTCGCTTGCATGATCACCGCGTTCCGGCTCACCGTCAGAACGCAAAGCGCTTTCTTCCTGACTTGCTTCACCTTCTCGCGCCAAAAGAAAACGGCGCCGCGTCATGCCCGTTCCGCGCAATGCGGAAGCGAAAAGTCGTGGTTGACCAACGGGGCGCGCGGACCGGTCCTGCGGGGTATCATCACCGCGGCCTGCGACGCGGCTGGAGGAAGCTTCGCTAGCCTGCGGCTCGCGGTGCATCCCCTCGACAATCGAGTTGAACGCGTTTCCGCCTTCTGCCGCGGCGTGACCTGATGCGGCGCGGGACCTGCCGTCCGGGGCGCCACCGGCTGGAGTGTCTCCGCTGCGCGATCTTCCCGTCCGGCCGATGTTGGTCATGTTTCGTCTCCGATCCAGGCAACAACGCATCGCCTAAAGTGTGTGGAGCAACGACAGGCGAGCCAACATGGTCGCCGCTCACCCCAAAGCGCGCCTAGGGCACCGAACCCGGGAGCTCTGAAGCAAGCACCTTGTCCGATCGGTAAATCGAGCAGGCCCTTGGCCGGGCCGACGCTCGAATACCTTTCGCTCGCAGTCGGGAGGTCGCAATCACCTTCAGCATCACCTAACAACCATTGCTCCCTTGAGCGGAACGTAGCTTGGCTGACCTGACGACAAACTGACGTGCTATGAGAGCTGAGCAGAATCTGAGAGCCGCCGGAGCAAACTGTTGCTTTTGGCCTAGGGACAAAGGCCGGCTGAACTGACGTGCGAACGGTATGACCGACGCGAGTACGTTAGACCGGCGGCGCGTAAGGCACACGGAATCCAGCTGCTTGGAACGCCAGACTCCTATCCTCAGAGGGGACGTGACTTTCTCCGGAGTGAAGGTACATCTATGACCAAGTGTGCGGCGAGCTCACCATGGCGAATCTCTTTTCCTTTCTGAATTGTTCGGCCGCAGAGCGCCTCGCCCCACGAAAATTGCAGATCCCGCATCGGCTCCGTAAACCTAGCCAGCAATGAGGCGGGCTATCAGGGACTCGACATTCGCCTCGACAACGTCGAGGTTACTTTCCTCGGTAAGACCGAGCAGGAACGCGACGAGATCAAGCTCAGCAAGTTCAACGTCTCCAAAGCAGCACGCAAACGGCGCTTCGCCTTCAGCATGCTTGCCTAGGCGTTTTTTTGCAGGAGAGAGCGGCGACGACCCCTCTTTCGTATCCCATATGGCGGGCCTCGCCCGCGAGGCGCTTATCGCTGAAGAGTATATTGATGCCTTCCGCTATGCGTTCTTGCTTTGCGAAGCGCTCTATGGGGGCGGAAAGTTCAAGACTGTTCAGCTTGTTCAGGCGATGCACAGCAACGATCAATTCCGGGCCATCGTCGAGGCCGCAATGAATGACTTCAATACCGACCCCATCCATCGGCGGTCGAATGCCAAACAATTGATCGCCCAGCATCCCACCGCTCTGACCATGATCGAATACCTCGTAGCGCAAAGGGGGTTCTATTTTCATGGCAATCTGGAGCGAAAGGACGCCTGGCACCCGGACCATCAGAACAAGGCAAAGGAACTCGCTGAAATCGCCGTCGGTCTGGCCGGCGGGATAGCCCACAGCTTTGCCGACCAAATGTTCAAACCTGAAATTGCCTCTCGCTATTTCGAGAATGCAAGGAAGCAAGGAGCAATAATGACGATCAACGTTGAGATGAAATTCAAAGACGAGGCAGGCTTCGAGCAGAACCGAACCATGAGAATAAATACGCCAGGCACGCGCGCGACGAATTCAATGGCGATGGCAGTGCATGCGCAATTCCTGGAATGGGCGGAGGTTGAAATGAGCGACAAAAATCTATCTCGGCTGTAGCGGTCGATGCTAAGTCTGGCAAAGAGCTTTTTCGCTCGCACTACCTGAGTTCAGATGGCGCCGCCACCGGCTAAATCGGGACGTTTGGCGCGGGACGTCGTAGGAAGGGACGGATGCCGCTGCCCAAATCCAGTGGATTGAGAAATGGCTTGTTGAGTGCGGGATGTTGGCCCCATTCTTATCTCGTGTAACGGCGCCCGAGAGGATACGAACCGTTATCAGATCTGAGTCAGAACATTGAAGGCTGTCTCTTCCAATTTTCCCGAGAAGCCGATCAGAGTTACATTCCTGAATGTCCGCTAACGATAACGGAAGCGCAGTAAGCTGTCGGTCGGCAATTGATGCGGTGGACGGCTCTCCTTCCGCCCAGCGATATGATCGTGGGGCCAGAGCTGGAGGAGATCTATGATGGGCAAAGCAGGCCGGTCGTCGACCAGATCATCTACACCAAGGCCTTTGGCATGGGCCTCGACGTCCCGAACGTCCGCCTCGTGATCCATTGGCAGCAGTCGGCATCGGTCGAAGAACAGCTGCAGGAATTCGGCCGCGCCGGAAGGGACGGGAAGCCTTCCGTGGCGGTTATGTTCCATAGTGGTTCGAGCCTCGGCCGCGATATCTCAAGGCTGCGTTTCATGGCGGAGAAAACGGTGGAGACAGCACAGGTACTCGCGCTCGACGGGGAGCAGATGCTGGAGCAGCGCCATCAGATTGATCAGGTCAGCGAGCTAATGAGGACCCGGTCCTGCATGCGCACCGCGATCTCGGAATATTTTCAGGGGCCGAAGATCGCCCGGCGCCCAAGCCTTTCGGTCGCTGGATTGGGCGTTCAGCAGCCGGGGTAAGGCTCGACGCTTTCGGGCCTGCTGCGACCATTGCAACCGAGCAGAGATCAAACGCGGTGGAATGTCGGGGTACGTCGAGCCTGATGTATTCGCTGAGGCGTCGCACAATGGCAGACGCGCGGGTCTCGAAATCTCCACGGATATGAATGTGCGCCTTCTCCGTCTTTTCAGGCGTCGCCGTAATTTGGGAGCCAGGGACACTGGCTGATCCCGGAAGGTCACGATAATAGCCGTTGCCTGTTCTCCCGTGCGGTCGAACTCGATGACGGCACCATAGCCTTCAAGCGGCCAGCTATCGGCCAGCACAATAGGGTTTCCGAGGGGGAAACGAAGGCGAACATCCATACTGCCCCCCTTTTCGAAGGCCAAATTAGGTTAAAACGTGAAGCGCTCAAACGCAGGCAGCCCGGCATCCCAGCCGTAGTCCGAGCCCGCATTTCGGGCTCGCTTCACATCAGACGGCGGCGCAGGCCAGTGCGACCACGTGATTACTTATCACCGATTCCCAATACTGTTGCCAGACGTTCAGTTAAGACCGCCCTCGCCTCCGCGCTCAACCTATCAAGGTTCTGCTGCTTGAATCTCACCGCCGGCAGCTCCGCAGCGCCGGCCAATCCGAGCTTTTCCCAGTCAGGCTTGCCCTTCTTGAAACCGACCAGAAATTCACGATGCGCCTGGGGCATACTGCCGATCAAGATTTCAACAAGCTGCGCCCGCGTGGCGTGAAGTTCGGCGAGCGGTACATCCTCCTCGGTCATCCCGGCAAAGTTCTTCTCATACTCGGCCGCAATGTCTTTCTGACCGGAGGCGATGACTTCAGCGATGGGGCGGCCATGGCTGATGAGATAGACGATAAACCCTTGGCGCAAATCGTCGGTGATCCCCTCGTTGGCCAGCAAATCCCTGATATCGAAAAGGTCGCGGGGGTGCTGCCGGTCGAGGGCCGCCATGGTCTTACCCGCATATAAGTCCGCGAACGAGACCACCTGAATCTCCGCGAAGCCGAACTCATCTTCCACGGTTGCCGACACCGACCTTATTTCCGGGGCAAAAACACAGCCGCGCAGAACGGGCGTGACTTCGATTTTGATCTGCGTACGGTTCCTGTCCTGAACGACGAGGCGGGTCAGGCTACCGTCGTTCTGGCGGCTTTCAAAGACGCGCGAGCCTGCGACTGAGTCCTCAATCCGTATCTTGATCCGCAGAAGCGCAGCCTCAATGGCGGCCAGCGATTCATCCCGCGGCATAACCGGCAGGAAGGTCAGGTCGATATCGACCGACAGGCGCGGCATATCGCGGACGAACAGATTGATGGCGGTACCGCCCTTGAGGGCGAAATCCTTCTCCTGGGCCACAGCCGGGAGCGTCTGGATTAGCAAGGCGACCTGCTGGCGGTACTGTTCACTGACCGGCATATAATTCCTCCGGCACGGTGATCAGGTAGGTGGGGTCAAGGCGACCGCCCGGCACGAGCATCCGCTTGCCGGTTCCGAGATCGACGGCCTCTTTGTTGAGGTGCTTGCGCCACGGGTGATTGTGGCGGTCGGCGAAGAAGAAGAACAGGCGTTTAACCTTGATGCTCTTGCAATCAAGGAGCAGCTTCTGCAGCCGCCGGGGGCTGAGGGTGGTGAGCCCTTCTATGATTTTGTCGGCCTGGTCGAAACTCTCATGGCCGGGCAGCCCGTCCAGCATTTCGAGGACGGCGCGCTCAGGCGTTGAAAGCGTCAGCGGCCATTCCCACTGGCCCCATGGCATGACCCGGAAAGAGCCGCCGTGGATATTGTCGTCGCTGATATGGCTGCCGTCTTTGAGGTTCCACGCCAGACTGGTAAGCCCGAAGTGTATAGGCTCATTGCGAAACAGGGCCTCGCTGTTGTGATAAACGAACGTGATTTGCAGCGGGAGCTTTTTCAGCCAAGTTGGCGCCTCGTCGGGGCTATAGAGGTGAACCTCCTTCTCTTCCCGCCTGAGATAGTGGGAAAATCCGTGGAGTGACAGCGCCGTGCCCCCGCCAACAAGGAGCGGTTTCATCAGCAGGGTCTGCAGCGATATGACGACATGCTCCCATAGGAGTTTTCCGCCGGGCTTGCGATAGACGCCGTGAGCCAGGCGCTCCAGCCAGCCGTTAGTGACGTATTTTCGGCAAAGCTGGGCGGAGTAGCCGCGCTCCTTCAACCATGCTGAATCCACGACCAGTCCTTCGGGAAGTTCGCGTTGCAGGCGGTTTAGCTTTCCTGGGAATTCTTCACTCATGGTTTACACTATAAGAATTTTCTAAACCATAGTCAAGTTCATACCTTACCGCATTTATAAACCCAAAGGCCACAAATCGAGCCCTTCTCAAACCGACGTCCAGGCCCTGCTTCGCGACTCACGCGTGAACTGCCAGAGGCCGGAGTCCCGGCCGCCGGCACCGCCGCTCAAACGACGGCGGCTTTCTTGAACCCTGGCGGCCGCAAGAAGGTCGCGTTCTACGCCCGCTACTCATCGGACAATCAGCGAGACGCCTCGATCGAGGATCAATTGGGGCTCTGCCGCCTCCATGCCGAGAAGCAAAGCTGGACGGTCGTCGACAGCTATTCCGACCGCGCGATCTCCGGCGCGTTGCCGCTAGAGCTGGCCTGGCGGCTGAATTCTAGCGGCTTGGCTTTCGACAAGCTGACGGATGAGCGCGCTGCACATGGCAGGCTTCCTGTCATGTGCCTGCCAGGCAGTCAAGACGAGATCGACTGGTCGGCCTTTGGCCTCGACGAGCGCGTGACCTTGGTCGTGAGCCCGCCGCGGCAACATGCAACATCGTCGTCATCCCCTTTTTGCCCTGGCCGCATGTTGGCGAACGCTGACACAGGAGTCGATCATGATGATCTGGCCGCCGAAAGCCTTGGAAAAAGCCGCGAGCACCCTCCAATGAACTGAAACTGAGGCCCGGCAGGGCTGGCGGTCCCACAGGGTTTTTGTTCTCTGTGCGTTCCGGTAGCTACGCAACGATTAGCGTAATCTAATATTATCAAGCGATCCTTTGGTACTTCGGTGGGCGCCAGCGACCGCCGGATCACCATCCAGCAGACGTTACGCTAAAAGGGGAGAAACACGAGTATCGGAACGAAGGCTGAGACTGCGGTGTCCATGATTCCTGACGGCGGGTCGAGCCCGCAAGCGCTTGACGTTTGGCACAGTCCAATGTCCGACAATGTTGGAAATGCGACTACCAGAGTACAAGCATCGGATTGAGTTAAAACGGTTTCTCGTTGGCACAGTAAATGCGCTGTCATCCGCACCACGTCACTGAAACGGAGAAGACGTTTCATGGTCACCCCGCCAATGCCGCCGCCGCTACTCTTCCGGATGCATCCACCTACGACGGCCTCTTCGTCAACTGCCGCCACCCAGCCAATGGCCCGGCAGCCATCGCCGCCCCCCACTACGCGGCCCGTATAAAGCACCTCCTGATGTCAATCGCGAACACCGCCCGCTGGCCCGCTACCACAAACCTCACAGGAGACTATTACCCGTGACGGACATCAGACACATTGCAGCGCACGTGTGTAATTACACAAACTTCGATGCGGTTGTTATCGGCTCCGGGCCATCTGGATCGATCGTCGCCCGGACACTTGCGGAAAAGGGATGCCATGTGGCCGTCCTGGAATATGGAGGCCCGGCTTGTCCTGGCGCCATGCTCGGGCCTCATCAAGCGGCCTACAGCAAGGCACTCACTTCCAATGGCCACGCCGATGGCAACCCCTGGACAGCGTGCTGCGTCGGCGGGGGGATGGGGTTCTACAACGCGATAACGTTCAGATACCGACAAGCAGATCTGTCAGCTTCCCAATATCTTACGACTGACATGGCGATTGACTGGCCGATTACCGTCGAGGAGCTCGAGCCCTACTATTTGGAGATCGAGCACCTCTTGGAGATCAGTGGCGCGAATGGGTTTCCATCGTATCCAGCCAGTCCGCGTGGGCTGATGTTATCCAATGCAATGCAGGAACTCGGCATAAGATCAAAAACCATCCCACTGGCAATCAGGCCGCCAGGGACCAATAAGGGATGCATCAATTGTTCGGCTTGCGATGAACTGGCGTGCCCTACGGATGCGAGAGCATCAGTGCTTGCAAGAAACATTTTGGATGACTCCGCCCTGCCAGGGACAATCTCGGTTCTATACGGCTGTTTCGTCAACCGGATCCAAATGCAGAACGACGGTCGGGCAGGAGCCCTTGAGTGCTATGTGCCGCTCTCATCGGAACTGATCAGGATCCCAATTGAAAGGGTCATCGTCTGCGCAAACGCGATACAAACAGCGGCATTGATGCTCCGGTCGAAGAGTGACCATGCACCGAAGGGAATAGGAAACGAATCCGGCCTCGTTGGACGCGGCCTCTCGTTCAAGATTGGCGGCTACTCCGTCGGCTACATGGAGCGAGCCGATGGGGGCTCCGATGCATTTGCTCCGCACTGGGGACCGCATTCGACCGTTTATACCGATGAGTTCTACGAACATAACGGCGCGCCATGCAAATTTGGCGGGCTCATTTATGAAGCGAATTTCCCTTTGCCGAATGAGAACGTAGGCGTTGTGCGCCTACACTACATAGCCGGAGAAGAGCCATGGTCGCATAACCGCGTCGCGCTTGACGAGGCCGCTGACCAGTATGGTACCCCTTATATCCGTTTCGAATACCGAAGCTCGGAAAATGACCGTGCACGAAGGAATTTTCTCGCCGACCGCGCGGATGACATTCTGCGCCACCTTCGCGCATTCCGCATCGAGCGAGAGCCATATTTCCCGGGAAAAGGCAGCTCCCACCTGCACGGCACGATGCGCGCCGGTAGTGATCCGAGGAACTCGGTCGTGGACAGCTGCGGCAGGGTCCATGGGTTGACCAACATCCATGTGATGGATGGCTCCGTTATGAACTTCGCCGGGAACAGCAATCCGACCCACACAATCATGGCCAACGCCAGGCGAATGGCGATGTCACTCGGTGAAGGCGCAATTTAGATGCTCGGTTCTGGCTCCATGGACGGTGCATTTTTTGCCGCTATGCGGCCGGCACACCGTTGGGACGAAGACATGACTGCACAGGTCACTGACGCAGCCCATGGTCGAATAGTGCGCGGAGGCATTTCACACCACAGAGAGAGCCGGCCTTTCCAATAAGCATCATTGGGGCTGATATGGGGTGGAAAGCCTTGAAAAATCGCAGGAAAACCGCAACCGTTAATGTTCACCTCGACGACTATGATCACGTAGCCTTCGATCTGGACGGAACCCTTGTAGATTCGGAGGCTGTGGTCGAAAGCGCACTCCGTCGATGGGCACGGGAGGAACGGATCTCTCCGGATAACGCGGTGCGAATGTCGGCCGCCCGCCGCGACGTCGATTTGGTGGCGGCGATCGCGCCCGGTCTCTCGCCAGAACGCGAGGCAAATCGCATTGCGGATTACGAAGTTCAAGCGATGGGACTGTTGCAACCGATCGAGGGCGCCGTAGAGTTCTATAGCTCTATCCCAGCAGAAAGGCGATCTATTGTCACCTCTTCGGCACGGGTTTCGGCCCTTGCCCGCCTTGAGGCGGCTGGACTCTCCTGGCCGCGGATCATGATTGCAGCCGAGGACGTCAGTCAGGGAAAGCCGTATCCGCAACCCTATCAAACGCTGTTGAGAATGCTGGGCATCGCCGGCAAAAGATGCTTGGTTTTTGAGGATTCCCCCACCGGAATTGAAGCGGCGATCGCGGCAGGCTGCGACTGCGTCGGCGTCGGCCCCAATGCCAGAGGTCATCCTGACACAAGGGACTGGATAGAGAACTTTGGCGAGGCTTCCTTTCAAACCAGCTGAGTTGAACCTGCTCCACAGACCTAAGGGAGGGGCCACGAATGAAAGTATCAACGAAACCCCGCACCTCACTTTTTGATGAGGTGCTGGTAGAAGGCTCGGTACTTGCCCATTACGTGGCGGAGCGAAACCATTATGAGGAACTCCTCGACGAACTATTTCGTTCGTCCGGAGAAGCTCGTAACATGATCGGCAGCCGGTGTATTTGGCACATAAATTCCACCGCATTCGGCGGCGGGGTGGCCGAAATGCTTCCACACCACATTTGCCTACTTCGGGAGCTTGGTTTTAATGTGCGTTGGCTCATCTTTAAACCGAAGGAAGAACAATTTTTTCAATTCACCAAAGCGCTTCATAATTCTCTTCACGACGTCAACGTGGCAGGCTTGAATGATCTGCTCCCGCATTATCTTGAGGCATCGCAGAAAGGCGCTGCGGAGCTGGAAAGGATCATCAGGCCTGATGGCTTTCTGGTAATTCATGATCCGCAGCCTCTTGTTGCAGCTGCGAAGTTCCTTGAATCTCACCCGCACCCGGCTATCTGGCGATGCCACATCGGATATCCGAAGCGCACCCCGACAGTCGACAAAATCTGGGAATTCTTGGGCGAATACCTCCATCAATTCCAACGCATTGTCCTAAGCGCCAAGGAATATGCCTTTGATACTGATCTGCCCATAGATATCATCCCGCCATCCATCAGCCCATTTTCAAGCAAGAACCGTAATTATGAAGGGCCAGCGGGCCAGACGCTAGAGCATTCGGTTTCGTTCAACAGCCAAGAATTCGAGCCCACCCCCTCCCTTCAGGACATTCTCGGCTCACGGTATTTCCTTCATGTATCGCGATGGGATGGACTGAAAGGTATTGACCGGATTATCGCCGCTTACGATCGCTTTGTGAAAACGGCGCTCGCGGAAGCCTACGATACACGTCTGGTGATCGCGGGACCGGATCCTTTGGATGTTGCCGACGATCCTGAAGGACGGGAGTATTTCGAGAAATGCGTCCTATTATGCACTCAATTGTCGAAGGAAGTGCGGCGGCGCGTGTATCTGGTCTGTATCTCGATGAAGGACCACGACGCAAATGCGGAAATCGTCGGCCGGCTGCAACAGAACGCCCATGGAGTATTTGCGCTATCTCGCGAAGAGGGCTTCGGCCTTACAGCAACAGAGGCTCTGTTCCGAGGCAAACCCGTCGTAGTATCGTCCGCCTTTGGTCTGAAGAGGCAGATCGTAAATGGGCTTAATGGCGTTGTCCTCGACGAGCCGGACATCGAGGACAAAGCTGCAGAAATGATGCATCACCTTGCGGTCGGTTACAGTGATTTCGAGGAGATGGCCAGAACCGCACGCGAATACTGTCTGCGCTCGAGCACGCAAATCTCGCAAATCCCAAAGTGGTATCACTCGATGCAATCAGCTCTCTCCAGTTTTGAGGTGCGTTATCGGGATTCGTTCAATCCAAGAGTCATCTGAGCCAGGCGCCGGACGTCTCCGCGCCGTGGTGCAGGCCCAACGCCTCCGCTGGCCCGAGGGCAAGCTGCTATTCCCGTCTCATACCGACCAGACCCAGCCGCGGTAACTTCCGCAAGGGGCTCGACCGGTTCAAGGCCCTCCCGGTGTGCCGGCGTACTTCCAGCTCTACGACCTGAAGCGGATTGCGATTTCGCTGATGCTGACCGACCAAGGGTGTCGAATGAAGCGATCTCCCACTACGTCGACCACAAGGGCAACCTTGAAACGACCATGATCTACGACCTTGGCCTCGTCATCCCTTGCGACCGGTCACTGAAAGGCTGGGTGCCCTGCTTAGCATATAGGGCTTGACGTCATTTGAGGACCGTGAGGCAATCGACCGGCGGCGAGTTCCAGCCGCGACAATCCATCAATGAAAGCTAGATTCATGGAAGCCCTGCAAGCGCTGGTATTGACGAACGCGCAGTTGCGCGAACTGTTTACCGAAGCCGCCAAACAAGGCGCCGCCCTCGCCGTCAGGGAGCTCCGCGCCGACGTGCACCAGACCCCAGAGGACGCATCGCTGCAAAAGCTCCGCGCCTACCTGGCTGACCCGGCATCGCTTGCCAACCACAAGGCTATTGGGCGCACAGCGGCATCGTCCGCCAGATCCAACCCACGGCACGCGGCAAGCCGAACTCCACGGCGTGGTTCATGAAGTTCCAGCGGGAAACCGGACTGTCCGGATGCCCTACCCGCCAAAGTCCTGCCTACGGCAAACGGCGGGAATGGTCATTTGCTGACATCGGGCTTGCATGGAATGCATACTACCGCCAACGGTAGCAGGCGATCCGCCAAGGCATTCATGTCGGCCCCACTACGGTGTGGAGGAACAATCTTGATTGGCATGGGGGTGTTAAAGTTCCTGTTCGTTGGCGGCTGCCAAGCGTATTCGCGCGGCTCACGCCCTCGCCGCCGGTCCAACACGCCTAGAAGATCAGTTACCACGCAATAGGCTTCGTGCAGCACGTGTTCAAAATAGACCTCCTCGGGTTCTTCCTTTCCGGTCGTCGGGTTTTTGCTGGGGGCATTGAGCCGGATCATCATCTGTGGGACACCGCCAAAACGCCCCTTTCCGTACCTGCCCAGTCCATAACCCATCGGCTTTGAAATCGCCTGATCCGACGATGAAACCAGCGGCTTGTGCTTGACAAGTTCGGCATGCTTGTTCGCCTTCGCTAGGTCTCGGATGAGCCGAAATGCGTCGCAACCATCTGCAATCCGCTGGCGGAAGTAGCTGTCATTTCGCTGATCGGATGACACTGCTGTCGTGAACACGACGCCTTGACCGTTTGTTTCATCGAAGTCTGTGATGTCGATATCTTTTTCGACGACTTTGCCATTCGAGTTCTGGCTTCGTCTAACGTAGCGCCCCCCGAGGAAGTCGAATGGGTCGATGTTGTTCTGCGTCGCTTCCGCATAGATATGCGCAACCAGAGAATCAACGACAGCAACGGCAAGAAAGGCGCGCCGCCTGCTACCGAAATCGGCGTCAAATTCCTTGAGGGTCGGCTCGACGATTTCGTCATGAAAGTCTCTTGCATTCATCCTACGGCCTGCATCTTCGTGCCAGGCCACTGTGCCCGGGGACCAGGTCCACCTCGTGGAATCTGATACCTGGTGAACAGACCCGGCGCTGGTCATCCTGCGAACGAGCTTGTTGTATACCAGCCGATCTCTTTTTTTGCCGGTTACTAAACCGTGATCATGGCTGTCGATTGTCGGACGTTAGCCCCACACGAAACGACCTTTATCGATATCTCCTGGAGGGGGAGCGCCGCACTAGGCCAAGGTGGATACGACGGAGCTGCATAGATCTGCTTCCCAAATCGGCAAAAATATCGGCAATGTTCGATCTATCCGTTTGCCTTATCTCTATGTTCCGACTACGATTCGACCGGCAAAAGGATCGGCAAAAAATGGCATCTACAGCACTTATGGAACCGCTGCTTCCTGAGGATTATAAGCATGTTCTCGAGGAACTGGCCACCGAATTGGTGGACAGGGCAAGCCGCCTCGGTGGTCGTATCCATCCCGTCCTACGGGACAGCCTCGGCAATCTCGTCCGGGCAATGAACTGCTACTACTCGAACCTCATCGAAGGCCACGATACCCACCCAATCGACATCGACCGCGCTCTCAAGGGTGATTATGCGAACGATGCCAAACGCCGCAACCTGCAAATTGAAGCTCAGGCCCATATCGACGTGCAGCGCCTCGTCGACGAAGGTGCCGGACCAGCACCCGTTGTCTCCATCGAATTCCTGCTTTGGGTTCACCGGGAGTTCTGCAGCAGACTTCCTGAAGAACTCCTGTGGGTAACAAACCCCGCCACTGGCGCAAAACTGCCGGTCGTTCCGGGCGAACTGCGGAAAAATCACGTCCAAGTCGGTCTCCACATACCGCCCGACCCTGACGATATCGAGAACTTCCTGAAGCGCTTTGTTGAAGCCTATCAATCCAAGCATCTGACACGGCTGCGCAGGATCATCGGCTGCGCTGCAGCACACCACCGGCTGGTATGGATACACCCCTTCCTTGATGGCAACGGCCGTGTCGCCAGGTTGTTTTCCTACGCATGGCTGTGCGAACTCAACGTCGGCTCCAGTCTCTGGTCAGTAGCCCGGGGGCTCGCCCGCCAAGTCGGCGAATACAAAGCCAGACTGCAGGCCGCCGACGAACCGCGTCGTGGCGATTTGGACGGCCGCGGCTCGCTTACCCTCAGCGGGCTTGAGGAATTCTGCGCGTTTTTCCTCCGCACCTGCATTGATCAGGTGACGTTTATGGAAGGCCTGTTCGAACCTGCCGAACTCCTCGGCAGAATCGAGGTCTGGGTCAACGAGGAGATTCGGGCTGGCCGTCTCTTAAAAGGCAGCTGGCCGTTGCTGCGCGAGGCCGTGATGGCAGGCGAATACCCCCGCGGACAGGCTGCTGCCCTCACCGGCTATCAAGACCGCCAAGCGCGGACGGTCCTTTCCAAGTTGCTCGCTGCCGGCGTGCTGGTGTCGGATACTGAAAAGGGACCCGTGCGCCTGGGGTTGCCCATCACCGTCGTAGAGCGCTGGTTCCCACGGCTGTACCCAGGTATTGGCTGAACATATCGTTACCGCGAGATGGGACTGTTACTACCGCAGACGGTAAGGGGCGACGGAAGTGGCGATCGAAGAACGCAAATATCCGGGGGAGTTGGCATCCCCGCAGCAGATTGACGAACTGCCGGAAGAGTACCGCAAAGCGGCAAACCTACTGCTTCAGCAAGGCCGACCCGCAAGCCCCTTACCCGCGCCGTTCAGGTTGTCGGCGCGATCCATGCGATCGAACTTTATCTGACCGCGCTCTTGCTCCACCGTGGTTACAGTCCCAATCAGATCCGCAAACTGCAGCACGATCTGTCGGCGCGGACGGAACAGGCCATAGAATAGGGCTGATCGGTCTGCGCGTCTAACTAGATTCTTAAGTTTCTCATCTACTACTGTTATCGAACCTACGACGTGCGGTTTTGGAAACCGAATTTTGAATCATCTTGTTACAAAGCGCTATTTGGCATTTTTCTGGTTCATGTGCAAGGATTTGTGTAAGAAAGTCTCGGTCTCAGGCGCTCGCCAAGTCGCCTGCTCCCCTTCGGGGATGCTCTCGATTGCATGTGGCATGCCTCTTCTAAGTCGTGACTTATCGATCGGAATGCAGGCGGCGCTTGAGCCGCTCTGCCGAGGTCATTTCCGCTTCGTCGTCCGCCTCCTCGTCATCGCCGGAGACTGCGTCCCGTGACAGCATGATGAGCGCAAAGCCGTCTCGCTGGAGCAGGACCTGCTCGTAAAGGGGAGCCGGCTTGCGGCCTCTCTCGACTGTGGTCCAAACGCCGGCGTCAGTTTCGTCAATAGCACTGGGAACGCCCATTTCGTGCTTGCGACGGCGCAGCAGCGAATGGTCGGAGACCATTCTTCCACGTGCCGCAGAGAGATTGGGGAACTTCAGTGGATCCCGATAATCGCGCAGCACTTTCCCGTTCTGCGTCACCACCAGAGCGACGGGCTCGTCGCGAAACCGCACGTAAGCACGGCCTGCCGCCTCTCTGCTGACGTCGTACTTCTTGGCGATCGAACACAGATGCCCGAGCTCCGGATCTTTGCTGGCAGCTGCATCTACCCGGAATTTCGGCGGTGGCATCAGTATCTGCGACGCAAACCGATTGGCCTCCACCTCCATTTTGAGGCGCTTGTCGGTTTCCCCGCCCTTGAGCGCCATCATGTCCTGGAGCTTGCAGAGAAACCGGCCGTCTGAAGACGGGAGGTGCGACGGCATGAGGAAGTGCCCAAGTTCGTGGGCGATGGTGAACCGACGCCGCGGCCTGGGGCTTGCCTCATTAAAGAGAATTGTGCCGTTGAACTTGTCCGAGGAGGTGAGCAGGCCACCCTCGTAGCCATCTGTCGTAAGCGGCACAATTTCAAGAATATCGAGGCGCAGGCAAAGCTCTTTGATCGGTATGGGGATTGCCAGCGTCGGCTCGTGCTTTAGAATCTCGAGGACAAGGCGTTCAGGACTGGCCGCGTCGGCGAGGTCGATGCGGTTTATATTCATGGCTTGTTGCGGCTCGCCTTCAGCCGCTCCATTAGGATCTGGATGGTCTCACGGTCGGCCGGCGAAAGCTCTCTAAGATTGCGATAGAGTGCCACCAGCTCCGGCTCTTCCTGCTCGGCCGACGGATTTTCGCCAACGAGGTCGGCGATGCCGATCTTGTAGTAGTCGGCAAGGCTCTTCAGCAGCGTCAGGGACGGGTTTTTGCTCGCACCCCGTTCAAGATCCCAGATGTGCGCCTTGGAGGCGCCGACTGCGTCGGCAACGTCCTGGAGGGACTTTCCGCTCCGCATCCTGAGCTGCTTAAGCTTTACCGCCAATTCTACCATCAACCATTCTCCATGAATCATGGCGGCGCGCCCCGTTTGTGACGCGCCGTCCGATAATACACCACAAAACCATAATGGGGGAGTTGACGCAAGCGTCCGTAAGATTTATCTTTACGATGTTGTAAATTCGCTCAACTAAATGGAGATCGAAATGGGCAAAAATCAACATGTGGTACCGCGTAATGGCCAATGGGCCGTTCTGGGTGCCGGCAATGAGCGGGCCACGTCGCTGCATCCTACCCAGGCCAGCGCTATCGATGCCGCCCGCGACATCGCCATCAACCAGCAGAGCGAGGTGGTGATCCATCGGCCCAACGGGCAGATCCGCGATTCCAACTCCTACGGCAACGACCCCTACCCTCCCAAGGGCTAACAGAAGGAACCCTAAGATGACGAACGACGACAAGAAGGATGGTCACGACAAGACCATCACCATTGTGGTGAACGGCACCCCTCATACCGTGCCGAAGAATGATGATCTGACGTACGCGGAGGTGGTGACCTACTTCGACCCGACCTACCCGCAGCATCCGCAGACGGTCTACTCGGTGACCTACACCCGCGGCGACAAGCCCAAGGAGGGTACGCTGTCGCCGGGCGGCTCGGTCAAAGCAAAGGACGGAATGGACTTCCATGTTCTTCCAACTAGCGAGTCATAATCCCGACATCCAAAAGCTGATCGACCGGGGCTACGCGCTCCGGCTCGACAGCAATTACCTTGTCGCCAGGGACATCGCGTACCTCGACGCCGAGGGCGGTCTATGTTGGGGTGCGATTGTTAGCATCATCAAAGATATCGACGGAACGCGGGTTCGACCCGAGGACCATCAGGTCTTTTTTGCGGGCGGCGTGCCCCATGGCCTTGACGGAAAACCTATTCCGATGCTTGGCGGCGGTGCTGCCACCGTGACGCTCGCAAAGAACGACGTTGTGGTGCAGCGGTCGTTCTCCAACAAGCCTCCCGGCGGCCTCCCGGACTTTTTCGTTAAGTTCGAGCACTACCTGTCGATCCTTTCGGGGCCCGCCATCCACAAATACCCCGACGCCAACCCCTTCACGTTCAACGTCGACGAGGACGCCGGCCCTGAAAGCGTCTTCCATTTTCGTGACACGCTGACGAGCCGGGCCCTGATAGGCGACCTCGCCGCCAAGTTCGCCACGGAGATCACCGCCATCATCGGCTTAGGGGGGACCGGCGCCTATGTCTTAGACTACCTCGTGAAGACTAACGTCCTCGAAATCAGGGGATATGACCCGAAGCCCTTCCACGTTCACAATGCATTCCGCTCACCCGGTCGCCTTCTGGCGGAGGAGCTCGGCAAATCGAAGGCCGAGGTCTACCAAGCCCGCTACGAGAACTTCCGCAAGGGGCTACGCCTAGAAACGAAAGCCATCGACAGCGGTTGCGAGGTCGATTTCGCGGGCGTGACCTTCGCGTTCGTGTGCGTTGACAGCGGAACGGCGCGTGCAGAGATCTTCGACCTTCTCATTCGTCTCGGCATTCCCTTCGTTGATGTCGGTATGGGGCTCGTTCGCCAGAACGGCGCACTCGCCGGGATGATCCGCACTACCCTGCTGAAGCCGGAGAATGCGTCAGAAATCCGAGCCAAAGGCCTGGTGCCCCTGACCGACCCGCCCGGCAACGAATACCGCACCAACATCCAGATCGCCGAGCTGAACGCCCTGAACGCGAGCATGGCGATGCTCGCTTACAAGCAGCATTGCGGGTTTTACGCGCAGGCGCTGCCGGCATACCATCTGCTGATGAACACCGCCCTACCACGCCTCTTTGTGGAGCCTGAAGCGTGACGGAGTTCCGGCTGGCAAAGGTCCACTATGTTCCCGCGGTGCTGGAGCCGGGCGTCCTTTACGTCTCCGAGGAGTACAAGATCGCCATGCACCTCTGCGCATGCGGCTGCGGGAGCAAGGTGCCGGTCTCGCTCGGTCCGGCCGGGTGGACAATCAAGGAGCGAAACGGCAAGCCTACCATTCGGCCCTCGATCGGCAGCGGGCAACTGCCATGCCGCTCGCACTATTTTATCACAGACGGCCGGGTGGAATGGCTTCGCGCCATGAGTGCCGCACAAACCGTGGCAGCACTCAAATCCGACCACGGTCGACGTGAGGCCTACTACCGCGACCTGAATCGTAGATCCCGCTGGTGGGCCCGGCTCTGGAAAAGGCTGCTCGGCCTGATTGGCCTCAGCTAAGCTTGATCGGCCCGATTAGGTGGAGCGCTGCCTGACCTTTTCCCCGCTTGATCTCCGTTCAAACCGAGGTCCGCTCGAACTTTATGCGCAAAAACTTATCATTAAGACGCCGTTATGCGTTAAGCTAAATCACCTGCCGCATGCCGAAAATGTCACCCGATCGATCGATGCGCACATCGCTAGGCTGCCGCTGGCGAAGCCGTAAGAACGCCAGAAGAAGAAGGTAAAATGCCATCAGTTCTTGAGACGCACATCGAAAATCTGAGTGCCGCCCTGGCAGAGCTAAAGGCGACGGGTGACGATGGTTTCGAGGGTCTGATCGCCGTCACCCTCAATGCAATTACCGGCATTCCGTTCAGGCTCGCCAGTAGCGGTTATCAGCGCGGGATAGACGGCAAGTCTGCCTTTGAAGGCGCAGTGGCGTTTGAGGGGAAGCTCTACACGAACGACCTGCCGCGAAAAGACGTTCTCTCGAAAATCCCCGATCTCGTCCGACATAACGACCACGCCGATCTTGTCTGGGTGCTTGGCGCAACCTGCACGGTCCCGAGCCAGCTTGCAGATGATCTGCGTGCCGACGGCGCCAAAGAAGGCATTAGCGTGCAGATCCTGGACTGGGTTCCTTCTGATTTTCCTCGCCTAGCCGTGGCGCTCGCAATGGGCGGCGGCAAGGTCGATGATTTTCTGAAAGCCAATCTCAAATCGGACGATGCGCGAAAGAAGGCATCTGCTGCACTGCCTGCTATTCGGGCCGATGGTCAGTACTCGCGCCACGAAGAAGCGATTCGCAGAAATCTGGATGCGCCGGCGATGGCCACGGCGATGGCAAAAGCAGCCAACGCGGAATGGTTCGAAGAGACACTATCAACTAAGGCGGCGGCGCGCAGCGAACTCGGCCAGCCCCTCGCACCAAACGATACGGCGGTCACGGTTTTGGGCCGCGACGATCTGGTCAATATTCTCAGCCCATACTTCTCGGACGCGCCGAACGATGACGTTGTCTGCGTACATGGCGAGGAAGGCTGCGGAAAGTCATGGATCGTCATCCAGTCGTGGCTCGCACAGCTAGAGAAACCGCTTCTAGTGTTTGCAACGCCGGACGATTTTTCCGACGCGGCTACACAGGACGATATAGAGGCGCTGCTGATCGCAAAGCTCATCGCCCAGACAGGCGATGTAAAAAGCGAAGAGAGCGCAATCCGCTGGCGGCGCCGACTGAAGGCTTGGAAGACCGACGACAAGCCGTCACGGCCGCGTCTAGTTCTTGTCATTGACGGGATCAATCAGCGCCCGGGTCGGGCATGGGGCAGGATCATCAGCAATTTCGCCACCTATCTGAACCGGCGTGGCGGGCTCGTCATATTCACGGTGCGTTCGCACTACTTCGGCACTCGCGTCAAGAAAGCTCTGACTTTTCCAGCCAAAGAGGTCACAGTTTCCAAATGGAGCACGGCCGAACGGGATCAGATACTCAAACGGCGCAATGTCCCGGTGAACAAGCTTAATCCGTCTGTTGCGGAGTTCCTGCGGAATCCGCGCCTTCTTTCAATTGCGCTTGAGGTTTTCGGCGATGACATCGCTGCCTTCGAAGAGCTCAATGTCGACCGCCTGCTGTTCGAGCACATCATGGCAGGCGTCAAAGATGACTTTGGCGAACATTCCGTCGATTTCATTGCGCATCTGCGCGGACAAGCAAAAACGCTATCGGAGCGGGCCACCGCTCAGGTTAGAGACGATCTGCGTATCTTCGATTCTGAAGTTTCAGCCGTAAGCGAAGGCCGTTTCTATCGCGCTGTCCCTGGAGAGCCAAAAAAATACGAACTTAGAGATGAAGGGCTGACATTGGCCCTTGGGCTATCCATTCTCGAAAATCTGCGCAAAGCCGAGCGCAACGATCGCAGCCTCGACGACGCTCTGAAGGAAGTTCTTGAGCCAATCGAAGCGCTGGACAAAACGGCCAGCGCCGTCATAGCGGCAATCACGGTATGCGCGGCTGACGACGATGAGTATTCGCCGGAGATTGCGCGCGCGCTCATCAAGGGATTTTCCGAGCTTCAGAATCCGCCGTCAGATGCCCTTTCTGCGCTGGTCAGCTTCGCCAGGGCAAGACCGCTGGCGCTCGCCGCGACGGCCCGCGAACTCAGCTTGCAGGGCGGGCATCAGCCAAACTTTGACTGGATACAGGCCGCGCTAGTTGAGGCCGCGAAATCGAGCGCAGTCTGGGCAAAGGTCAAAGATGAAGTGCGGCGATGGCTGCGCGCATACTCGCTTTTGCCGGAACGCCGGATGTACACCAGTGCACGTCACGACTCTAAGGATAAAGTTGCACAAGAGCGTGCAAAGCGGCAGCGGGAAATTGACGACAATCTCTCCGCTCTCTCTCCTGCGGAAAAAAGCCGTCGGAGTCGCCTGATTGAGACAGACGGTGAACTGGATGCGCTATCACGGCTCGCGTTTGTACTACTGGCAGGCAAGGACCTTGAGCCTTTCGCGGATGCCCTGACCGACTGGAGTTTCGCCAACGCTCTCAACGGTGGCTACCAGGTGCCAACCAAGGACTTCCTCGCCCTTATCGGCCTGAATCGCCGGGATTGGTCGAAGACGCGTACCGCATTGCTGCAGGCCTGCAAGGATCTTTCCGCTGATACCGTATCAAAAACAGGCAAGTGGGCACGGCTACGCGTTCTACGTGCAACGGGCAATCCGGAAGACGATCGAACGGCAAGCGCGCTCTATGAGGAACTGACCAAAGACCACCCACTGCCGCCAGAATTTCGTCGTGCGGGAGAAATAATCGAACCCTGCGATCCGTTGGCAACCGTCCCGGCTGACCTGGGCGAAACCATCCAGCGCTATCGGAGTCTTGATGCGACCGCCCTTCGGCAGGGTATGGGCCAAACGCCGCAGGATCACGCGTTTGTCAAGGATCGGCCAGTCATGGCGCGGTTTGCATCGGACAATGCCACCGAGAAGCATCGTGAGTTTGCAGAGGATGTTGCGAAACGAACGGGCATGCCACTTCGGCAAGGGCTGCTGGAGCTGCGCGAACACGGCGCACTCGTCACGGAAGAACTGGCGCGCGCGCTGGTCGAAAAATGGAGAACCGCACGGGCGACAGGCGATGCACAAGGGCTGCCAAAGGAAGAAGGCATCATGCTGCAGTACGAACTGATCGTCGCCTTTCCCTTCCTTGACGTCGTGGAGCAGATCGCAATTCTATTGGCAACGACGAACGACGAGCCACTTCTTGTTGAGCTGATCAATGAGACTAAGGCGGCGGATGCGCAGACCTTCGACCGTTTCGTAGATGACGTTTTGTCCCGTGGTGCGGAACATGAGCAGCATCTCCTGCTTGAGATTGCGGCTGCAACCGGCGCTGACCTCTCGGACAAGGCATGCAACTTCGCCTCAGCATTGATTTCATCGAAGTCGGAGCAGCTTCGTGGCAGCGCGCTCGGCCTGGCTGCCCGTTCCAAGCATCCAGATCTCCTAAAAGCTGTCGCAGAGAGCGACTGGGAAAGCAGCCGCGTGGAGGGCAAAGATAGTTTCGAGAGCTGGTACGGCTCCTTTGCATTGCTGGAAGCTGCGGAAGCGAATTTGGCCGATGGAAGCAAAGTTCTGAACCGGATCTCCCCGCGTCTTTATGGGCGCGCAGCGTCGATGCTCAAGGGTCCCGCGCTGCTGGAAATCGCACGCCGCATTGATGCTTCAATCAGCTTTGCCGCCGGCCTGCCGGACGAATTGATTGCCCCCGAAATCGAAGTGGAAGCAGAGGATGCAACTTCCGAGGAGCCGGTACGCTTTTCTGTTTCGGAGCGGGAATTGACTCCGGCATCTCCAAAAGATTTTTTCAGGCGGTTTTCGGAGAGTAACGACGAATTCCGCGAGCGGCAAAACCGCAATTACGATGCGTTCCTGGCTTTCAGGGGAGATCTCACAGCAGCAAAGGCGCACATCATTCTCGACCACCTGACTCAAGAGCAATTTGCGGCGATCGTCGCTGCCGATCCTGCAGTTGCAGTCCGATGGTATAACCTCTTCATGGACCTTAGTGACGCCAAGCTCCCTGCCGTGCACAATCTCATTCTGCTTCTCGCTGGCGCGATTGCCGATACTGACGCGAAGAAGAGTGCGGCGCTCTTTGAGCGAACAGCTCATAGCCGCCCGTTGGTTCGTTTCACGTTCGGCAAGAGCGGCATCGATCTTGGGTCAATGAGTGCTTGGACGGGTGGCAACTCGCCGGTGCTCGACGCATTGCGTATGAAGCGGCTTGACGGCGCCGCTACCGATCAGGCCATGGCGGTGGAAGTATTCTCCGCTCTGCAATGCGGTCAGGTGTCATTGCTTGAATCTTACGTCGATGAAAAGCTCACGCGGCCCGAGCCAGCCGAAATAGCGCGCGGGATTATGGTTGCCGGATTCTGCAACCAGAGCCATCGCAACGACCGGATACTGGAGAATTATAAGCATACAGCGGGTCTGCCCGGTAAAGCATACGCGGCGGCGAGCGCTGCCTATCGGAGCGATAGCTGGGCGCGTCACTGGTACAAGATCATGTGCGACACCAACGATCCCACCACGTTCTGGCAAGCCGGCGTTCTATTCGCACAATGCGTTGATGGCCGGTTTTCTGTTTGGAGAGACGATTTTGCGCAGCCTGGCGCACCAATCGCGGCTTTCGGCACGAGCCTCAACAACCCTATGAACCGGCGGCATGAAAAACTCGGCAAAGAACGCGTGAAAAAACTATTCGGTCAGGATGCGCCTTCGAGCATATTCGTACACTCGGCCGGCTGACTATGAAAATCCCCCTGCATCTACCTGATGCAGATGTTCGATGCTGAAAACCGGATCATCGGCTAGCCACAATGCATTGAGAACGGCGCTAGCATTGTCAACAGCAGCAGCTGACAACCTTGAAGGACAGTACCCATCCGGTGAAGACCGCAGGAGTGCGTATCCGGCCGTGAGCACCTGAGCACCGCCGTGCTTGGGTCAAGCTTTCGATGGGGGGACGCGAT